>NZ_JAZBQR010000002.1:0-574030 GCF_036348395.1 Pseudomonas sp. AL 58 | reverse complement strand
GCCTAAGCTCTGCCGGACTGGCTTCCTGATTCATGTTGCATCCTTGTCTAATTCGATTGCCAGGCAGTGGTCATCCAACCGTTCCAGGCGTTGATCCGCAGGCAGCCTGAGCGCCTCAGGGCTGTGCGCCAGCCAGCGTCGATAAGGGCCGTCGGGGTGCTCCGTAAAGTCATCGCCCCAGCACAGGCTGTACTGCACCCAAGTGCTCAGGCCCCGCTCTGTCGTCAGCCCCCAGGCCTCGCCGTCATCCAGGCGGGCGTCAAACCACTGCGCGAGGGTGCGTTGATCGCGCGCGGTCAACGATGGCGCAAAATACTGGACAAGCTGTGCATACAGCCGTTCGATAAACCGCCAGCGCCCGGCATTGCCCAGTGCTTCAAGCTGCGCGTGACTGAGCCGTGCGTGGTCATCCGCCCATGTCGGTGGCGCTGCTGTACGGACAAAGGTGCGCCAGCCAGTGGCATCGCACACCACCCAGGCATGATGGGGTTCGGGCACCTGCCAGGCATCGAGTGGCCCCAGCACCTCATCCAGATGCACGGCGGGGTAGCTGCCCAGCCAGAAGTGCGCGACCAACGGGTCGGCGAAACGCAACAGGCCAGTGCCGCCCAACGTATCGGGCGGCGCGATGAAATGGCGCAGATGCTCTGCCACCACCTTCATCGGCTGGGTGCTGTACAGCAGGCTGACGCTGTTGGCCCAGCCGTTGTCTGCAGTGCTCGCGTGCTGGAGGAGCGTTGAATGCGCGGGGGCCCTCACCAGTATCGGCCCCAGGTCCGACAACTCGGCCCAGCGCGTTCCGGCGTAAAGCGGTACAACCTCCAATGGTTCGTGATAACCCTGCAGCCTGGCCAGGGCTTCTGGCCTGAGCACGCCATCAATCAACAGGTAGTCAGCCGGGCGCTCTGAAATCATGCTTGCTGCGCCCGTGCTCGGGCCTGCTCACAGACCTCGCAGCGCGCTGGAGCGCCCGACAGCGCCTGCCGTTGTGCCTGTACCTGAGGCGCCGACAAGGCACTGACCACACCCGGCAACTGCGGGCTGGCGGGCATAGCGGCAACAGGCGCCCCGCCCAACTGAATGTCCGTGCTGCTGAAGATGCCGCCAGCGCTGATCAACACCTGCTGACCGCCGCCTCTCAGGGCCAGGCAGGCACCTGCATCGACCACCACAGAGCCCCCCGCCGTCAGGTGCACCTCCTGCCCCGCCTCGACCACCAACACCTGCCCGACCTGCGTATGACAACTGTTAGCCACTTGCCGGTAGTCATTGGCCTTGAGATGTACCTTGCGGTCGCCACTGACACGGTGATGCTGCTCAGCATCCAGGACCGTGATGCAGTTGCCTTTCACGGTGGTCTTGCGCTCATGACCGATGTCCAGCCGGCTGTTGTGCTCGATCTTCTGTTCCATATCACGCTGGGCGCGCAGGTAGATCAGTTCCTGGCCCTTGCGATCCTCGATATGCAGTTCGTTGAAACCACTACCGTCCGGCGTACTGCGGCTGCGAAAGACGCTGCGGGTATTGCTTGCCGGCAATTCATGAGGCACGGGATTCATGCTGTTCGGTAGGCAACTGCTGACCAGCGGACGGTCCGGATCCCCCTCCAGGAAAGTGACCAGCACTTCCATGCCCACACGGGGAATGACGACACTGCCAAAATGGTCACCCGCCCACCCTGAGGCCACCCGCAGCCAGCAGCTGCTGTGGTCGTTGTTCTGGCCTTCACGGTCCCAGTGGAACTGCACCTTGATCCGGCCATAGGCATCGCAATAGATCTCTTCGCCTTTCGGGCCGGTCACCCGGGCGGTCTGGCTGCCCGGTATACGGGGTTTCGGATAGGCCTTCGGCGGGCGGTAAAACACATCACAGGGCGTGGCGGTAAAGTGGTTACGGTAACCTTGCGAGAACTCGCCCCCGTCGTCGTGGGTAACGTATTCCTCCAATACCTGGGGCTGCTTGCCTTCATGCTCAATTGAGGTCAGCAGCCATAGGCCGTTCCACGCCTTGCGCGGGTGCTCGGAGAGTTCCAGCAGATAGCCGCTGACCAGCGCAGGTTGATCGCTGTGGCCTTCGGCCTGACGGTAGTCGGCGCGGTGACGCTCCATGGTCCGCTGACTGAGCGGCTTGCCACGCTCGCCCGTCAGGAAGCCGCCGGGGTAGCTGTAGTCTTCCAGGTCCGGCTCTGGAAACAACGCATCCGCCGCAGCCTCGGCCTGCAGCACATAACTGGATTTCTCAAAGTCATAGTCGCGCAGTGCAGTCCGCCGAGTGCGCGCCTCCAGTCGGACCTCGAAGCGATTGATCACCGGCTCATCGGCCACCATGCCGCTGTCCTGCTGGTAAGGCGTGGGCCGGCCGAGTTTGGGGAAGAAGGTCTGATGGTCGCTGAACACCACGACATGCCCCTCTGGGCCATGCGCAAAGCGGTAGCTCACGCCCTCCTCGTGGCATAGCCGCTGAATGAAGTACAGATCGGTCTCACCATACTGCACGCAGTATTCACGTGGTGAGGCGGTCTTCTCCAGGTGCATCTGGTAGCCGTTGCTGAGAATGCCGTGGTCTTTGAGCACCTGCGCGATGATCTGCTCCAGGGTGCGTTGCTGAAAGATCCGGTGATTACGACGCAACGCCAGGTAGGCCAGTTGCGGCACCAGCGTCAGGTGGTAGTGGGTCAGGCGTTTGCCGGACTCACCCCGTGCGATGCGAAACACCTGCCCGTGAATGCCTGCGCCCTGATCATTGAACGCCAGAAATGCCTGCCTGTGCAGCAGGTGCTCAAGCGCCAGATCGGCACGCTCACTGACCAGTTCCACCTCGAAGGCATAGGGTGTGCTGATGGCTTCCTGGCCATTGAACGCCAGCACCTGAAAGTCGTGGTCGACGTCGTTGAACGTCAGGCTGAACGCGGTTTGATTGGCGCAAGCGAACATCCGTTGTTCCTTTCGCAAGTTCAATAAGCAGGGCGCTTGCGCGTACGTAAACGGCCCGAATTCAAAAAGGAAATAACGCTACCAGAGACGTTTCCAGAAGGATGTAGGACGCGTCTGAAAGTGCGTTCCAGCCACACCGCATGCCGCCTGTTTCCCGCGTGAGCTCACGGTCTGCGGTGGCATCACCACCACTGCCCTTGCCAACGCGGGCGCCAGAACGGCACACGGCTCAATACAGCCTGAAGGTCAGAAGCGCTGATGGTTCGCCGTGAGGCATCCAACGCCAACGCGGTGCGCAGGGCCGACCAGCAATGCCTGGGCAGATTGTTCGGCGCACGCAGTGCTCGCTCCAGGCCCTCGGCGCAGGCCTGGGTTGCTGGCAAACGACGATAGGGATGCTTGCCCCCGGCCAACTCATACAGCACACAGGCCAGCGCAAACAGGTCGGAGCGGGCCGAAGGCGCTGCCCCTTCCAGCAATTCAGCGGCGGCATACCCTGGGGTCCAGGCGTTGAAACGGGTTCGACTCAAGCGTGCAAGGCCAGGCATCCCTTCCTCGGCGTGCCCAAGGCCAAAGTCGAACAGCCGCGGACCATCGTCACAGAGCATCACATTGCTGGGCTTGAGATCACCGTGCACGACACCGCGCTGGTGTGCATGAGCCAGGGCATCGAGCAGCGGTAAGGCAATACTGCGCAACATGTGCCACGGCAGTCCCAGCGGATGCTCGCAAAGCAGCCTGTCCAGCGTCAGGCCCTGCATCAGCTCCATGCTGATAAAGGCACGCTGGCAATCGGTGTCGACTTCAAAGGTGTACAGGCGCACGACATTCAGATGGTGCAGGTGCCGGGTAAGCGCGAATTCGCTGTACAGCAGCGCCGCGCCATCCGGCGACTCGTCGAGGCTGTCCGCGAGAAACTTCAGCGCAACAGGGGGCGCAGGATCGCCGAACTGTTCATGCAGCAAGTCCCGCGCACGGTAGACACACCCCATGCCTCCAACACCGAGCAGGCGTTCGATGCGGTAACGCCCGGCAACCACATCAGGCAGCGCTTTGCCATGGACGCTGGCAGGCGTGCATTGAACCTGGCCGACAGGGGCAAAGCCCGAGTACAGGCTGGCGTCGCTCTCCGGTTCACTCATCGACGGATCACCACGGCTGTCAGGTTGTCCTGAGCACTGCCACACAGCGCGGCCTCGAACAACCGTTGCAACGCCATATGCGGTGTAGAACGGCTTAGGGCACTGCCCAGCGTTTCACACTCCAGCGCCTGATAGAGGCCATCACTGCACAGCAGCAAGGTATCACCGGGATAGACAGTGAACTCGAGCATATCCAGCGTCAGTTGCGCCCGTGCACCAACGGCCTGAGTCAGGGCATTCGCCGACGGGTGAGCGCTGGCCTGCTCGGCACTCATCTGTTGTTGCTCAATCAGTTGCTGTTGCAGCGAATGGTCTCTGGACAACTGGTACAGACGCCGCTCTCGCCACAGGTAGCAGCGACTGTCGCCGGCCCAGATGCATGCCGCGCGGCTACCCTCAAGCATCAGGGCAACCACGGTGCTGCCCATGATGCGCTCAGAGTGCCCCTCGGTAACCGTCAGTTCCTGGCTCAGGCGCCGGTTAATCCAATGCAGACACTGGCGTACCGCCTTGATCCGCTCATCAAGGCTCAGAGTCACCGGCAGATCGGCCAGGCTGGTGACGATCAGTTGGCTGGCCATGGCGCCGCGCTCGTAACCGCCCATGCCGTCGGCAACAACCCAGAGCCCCTGCGCGGGGCAATCGAGAAAGGCGTCTTCGTTGTGTTCACGCACCTTGCCAACCTCGGTGTGCCCCGCGCTACAACACGCCCTTTCAGACACCATCAGAGCTGCACCGGCATACGGAAGGTGCGCAACACGCCCATATCAAATGGATTCGGCGTACGTTGGCTCATCAACAGGTAATTGGCTCGCAGGCCGCCAACGTCGGCCTTGAGCACCAGCACATCACGGCCACTGAGGTACTCGGTCTGCATCAGGTCAAACAAGCGGAACAATGACCAAGGCCCCGTATTCTTCTCGATGCCGATCGGCCGTCCGACCGCGCGTTCGAGCACCAGGCTGCTGCGTCCATCCTGCGCATCGGTTGGCCAACTGAATGCCGTTGGCACGATGGGGCCATGGCGGTACTCGACAACCTGATGACCAAAGCGGAACTCGGCCCGGCTCACCGACGGATCAAGGGTGTAGGGTTCAAGCTTGAACTGAACTTCGGGCTCGTTCGGGTTGTGGGCAAAAAAGCTCTGTCGAATGACCTGAAGCGCAGCCATCTGGTCCAGATAGGCATTGGACGCAGGCAAGCTCTGGCCATCGATACTGCGTAGGCGATAGCGCCCCGGATCACCACTGACGAAGGGCCGCATGTAGGTCTCGAAGAAGCGCTCGGCAATCCCCTGGGCTTTGAAGAACTCGCGAAAGTCCGCCAACGCGACATCACTGGCACTGTGGGCGTCAAAGGGATAACGCTTGTGGACCGCCTTGCGGTAGAAGCTGTACAGCTCGCTCTGGTAGCGCTGATTCAAGTAGCGGTAGGTATCGTCAAGCACCAGACGCCAGCTGTCCTCGGCCAACACACTGAACCAGGCACTGACCGGTCGCGGCAAACGCCCCGACGCATTGCGCAAGCTGCTCAAGGCATCGCGCTGGCCACTCATGCGGGCCTTGGCCATGTCGAATGCCGCTTGCTCAGGGGCACTGGCGCGGGCCAGGCTGGCCAGTTGCAACTGCACATCGTTAAGGGCTTGCAAGGCTGGCGTCAGGTCGCCAGCCGGGCCATTGTTGTTATCAAGCAGCCGGTGCAGGGGTTCGAAGCGCCGCTGCAGCGCCTGTTTCGCCGTGTCCGGCAACGCCTTGGCCAACGCGCCCTGGGCCTGGCCTGCTGCAGCGACAGTCAGCTTGCCCAACGCACCGGCCTTGTCGCCCCCACGATCGGCAGGCGTCGGTAGGCTGCCCAGCGTGTCTGCAACCAATGCAAAGCGGGTGTTTTCTCGGACTTCTTGCAGCAGTAGCAGCACCGGCGAATTGGCCGAAATCAGCCCGGCCAGCAACTCGGCGGCTTCGCCAGCATCGTTCGAGGGCCTTAGCGCCACCCGGCCGAGCGCATCCCCCCAATAGTTGGCATAGTCACGGAAGTAGCGCTGCTCAAGCTCGACCATCAGCCGCCGCAGGTCCATGGCGCTGATATCACTGCCCTCACCCAACACCCAATTGTCCCGCAGGATATCGGTCACCAGGTTAACGCCCTGAGGCGCAAAGTACTGCTGATAACCCTGCTGGGTGTAGAAGCCCGGTATCACATGGTCCGCGCCAACAAACAAACCGCCCTGTGAACCCAGGTGCTGGCTTAAGCGATAGTCCGGCATGCTCCGAGCCTGCTCGCGCAGCACGCGGTAGACCACATTGGCCAACGACTCGCCACGCAACACATGGCGCGCCTGACCAACCAGCGTGTCGTTGAGCGGGTAGCTGAATGGCCGGGCCAACAAACGCTGCAAATGAGCATTGAGGCCTTGCTGAAGCGCCGTGTTGCCGGAATAACGCGCAGACCATTGCGACGCCAGCCATTGTTCGAGCCACGCGGCATCGCGACGCGTCGTCAGGTTCAGCATCAGGTAGGCACGCAGATTGTTGAGCAAGCGTGTGCGGTCCTTCAGGCTGCCACGAATCTGCCCTTCAAGTTGCGCTGCCAGCCAAGGCAGCAACCGTTCCTCCAGCTCACGCTCATATGCAGCATCGAGCAGTGGTTTGCTGGCGCGGCCCTGATACAACCCAGTACGTTCAAAGGGTGAGACCTGCGCAGCCTCAGGGAATACCTCGGTTGCCGCAAAGCGCAGGTCAAGCGCCTTGAGCAAGGTTGCCGGGTCATTCGCAGCCAGCGCCTGTGAATCCTGTGCAGCCGATTGCCTGGCCAGTTCACGCAGGTGTTCAAAACGCTCCTGGTTGGCCGAAAAACCATTGCTCCACAGCAGCCCGAGCCCGACCAGCACCGCCAACGCGGTGAGGTAAACCGCCCGTTGTCCCCAATGAATACGACGGCGCTCACGCGAGTCCAATCCTGCAAGATCGGCTTCGGGAAAAATGACCTTGCTGAACAAATGATGGATAAACCATGAACGCCCCATGGAGGCGGCAGCTGAATCGACTGGCACGTGCTGGTTTGCATGAGCACTCGGCTCGGCCGGAGCGGTTGCAGCGCTGGTCAGGTAAAAGCCGCGCAAGGGGATAGCAAGCTGATAGCGATTACCGCCAAAGGCCTTCTGAACGAACTCGCACAACCCATCCCCCAGTGCCCCCAACTGATTGGGGAAGTCGAGAATCAACCCGCGCTGCTCGATATCACGCTCCAGGTGCACTCGCTGAATCACCTGGCTGTTCAACCGGTGCAGTAGCGCTTCAAACTCCCCACGCAGTACCCCTGCATCGTTTCCGTCCTGATCGGCACGCAGTGTACTCCCCAGCACCTGCTGGCTTTCCTCGTGGGTCAACTGACTAAAAAAGGCGTCGAAGCCGGGTAGCAGATCAGCCTTGGTCAGGACCAGATAGACCGGAAAGTCGACCTGCAGCCGTTGATGTATCTCATGAAGTCGACCACGCACCTGTTGCACGGCGGTCGTGAAGTTATCTCTGTCAACGCTCAGCAATACGCCCACCGGCACCGTCACGACCACGCCATTAAGTGGACGATTACGCCGGCGGTTACGTAGCAGGCCAAGCAAGGTAGACCAGGCACCGCCATCGACAGCAGCCTTGGATTGCTCCAGATAGCGCCCGCTGGTATCAATCAGAATGCCGTGATCGGCAAAGTACCAGTCGCAGTGCTGGGTGCTGGAGACATCGCCATTGGCCTTACGGTCAACGCTGTTGAGAGGAAACTCAAGCCCCGACAGCTCCAACAGGCTGGTCTTGCCGCTGGCCGTGGGACCGATGAGCAGGTACCAGGGCAAATCGTTGCGCCATCGTTCGCTACGGCCACGGTAGAGGCTTGACGCTTTCAAGGTACGCAACGCCTGCTTGAAACGGCGGACCACTTCACGCCGCTGCGCATCCATCGCCTCGCGGCTGCTGCGACGAGCCTCGGAGTCTTCGAGGGTTTCGGCCAATTGCTTGCGTACGCTGGCGCGCCAATTGCTGAAGACCAGCCCCAGCCCCCACAACAGAAACAACACACTGATGCTCAGCAGACGGGACGTCGCAGGTGCCCAGAGTTTGTAGTCATCAACCGCCAACAGTGGCCCGACAAACCACACCAGCAGCGCCAGGCACAGCACCAGCAAAAGCGACCAGACCCAGGTCCTGGACAACCAGGTACGTATGTTCTCGAAAAAGGTTTTCATGGCATGTCTCTGTATGGCGGTTGAAGCTGAACCGCTGCCGAGTCCGTCGGCAAATAAGGCTGCAGCGCGCGCTCACGCTGTTCGCCGAGTACCCAGGCAAATCCCGAGTACATCACCCCAAGGCAGACCAAGGTGAACATCGCGACCATCCAGGTCGGTACGATGCGCACCAGATTTCGCCGCTGGGTACCCAAGCCTTTCCATTGCGGCGACAGTTCGCGCGGTACATCGCCTCGCAACTGACGGATACGCTGGTACAGGTCATCGCGAATGCCATCGAGCCCCTGCATGCCGCGGTCGGCCACTCGGTACTTGCCCTCAAACCCGAGCGCCAGGCAGAGGTACATCAACTCCAGCATCTGCAAATGTCCGGCAGCCGCTTTCAACGACTGTTCAAGCAGCCAGAAGAACTTCTCGCCACCGAAGGTTTCGTTATGGAAAGTGCTGAGCAGGCTCTTCTGAGACCAGTCGCTATTAACGCCCCACGACGTCGTGACCACTGCTTCGTCGGCCACCGTGCACAGCACATAAGAGGCCATCGAGACCTGACGGCTTTCCACCCCAAGCTGACCCGCACGCTGCTCAAAGGCAGTGACATGGTTCTGCAGGCGTTTGTTAAGTAATGTGAGCTCTTCGCCAACACGGCTCTGTTTGATCCTGATGACCTCGGACAGCAGCTCGGAGGCCGCAGCAACCAACGTGTTGATACTCAGGGTAAAACTGTGGGTTGGGCGCGCAGTGGCGCTGAACACCAGCCGATCAGCAAGCGCCTCGACACGTACCGCGCCTGCCTGGTCGGTCAATGGTGCCCCCTCTGGCAGGCTGCCATTGTGGGAACTGGCAAGAACGGTCAAGTCCTGATAACGGTGCTTTTCTTCAGACATACCGTTCAATTCCTGATCGCCCAGAAAGCCAGTTCAAGTTCGGCAAACTCACCCGACACATGGAAGGCGAAACCACCCGAGCTCTCCAGCTGGGAACGCTCTTCAACACTCAGTTCCAGGATGAAATAGCTCTTGTTGGCGTGAAACGGAATTTGCCGTGGGGCCACCGGCAACGGCCTGACCTTGATACCCGGCAGGTGCAGGTTGACCAATTGTCGAATCTGCTCCACGGCGCCGACCTTGAGGTGTGCAGGCAAACGCTGGCGCAGTTCGTCGCCGTCACAATGGGCACTGGCGGCAAGCACAAACGAGGCCGAGTCCAGCAGCGTAGGGTCATTCAGTGGGGAGACCAGAACACCGTATTGGCGCACTTGCAGCTCAAGTTCGATGGCATGCTGCTCAAGCACCATCGACAGCACCTGACGGATGGCATTCATCACGCTGCGAAAGCTGGAGCCCTGGTCACTGTGCTGATAGCGGCTGTCCAGGTGCGGGCGTTTGTGCTCACTGGAGAAGGTTGCAAGGTCCCCGAGCATCGCCAGTAGCGTGCGGTACAAGACCTCAGGATGCACCTGTTCAATATCCAGAAAGTGGCGCAACACCAACTCGGTTCGGTTGATTAACTGCAGCATCATGAAGTCCCCCACCTCGGCGCCGCCCACCTTGCCGTTAGAGCGGATCCGCTCCGCCAGGACGTCCCCTCGATGGGCCAACAGGCTGATGACTTCCTTCAGGCAGGACAACAAATAGCCAGACGCCTGGGCATTGATGAAGGTCGGAACAAAGTCCTCTGCAAGCGTGATGGCGCCATCCGCCGAGGTGTCGAAAACTTCGCATATTTTCAATTTCACATAGGCCTGATCGCTCTGTTGCTCACCCAGCAACAAGCGAAAATCCGGACGTGCGCAGCTGATCACCCGGCTGGAATCAGCACCGGCATTGGAGTCCGCGACCTCGGTTTCGTAGTGGGTGTAACGCGCCAGCACATCGGATTGTTCCGGCCGACGTGCCTCGATGTGATGCCCCGTGATCAATGGTAATGCCAGGTAGACCGGCGTATTACCCGTACTGGGTGGAACATCGAGCACCAACGGCTGCCCCTCGCCCCCCAGTTCAAACAGACTGCCGTCCGGCAAGATGCCGGAGGCCTGGCTAATCGCCAGCTTCCCCATCTTGAGAAACTGCTGGTCGATCTCCAATCGCAAAAATCCCCACATGTAACTGCCCAGCAGGTGGGTTCGGCTTCTCATTTGATAGTCGTAGTAACGGTCGTTGTGCTGAAGGTGCTGCGGGCGCAGCAACATGCCTTCCTGCCAAATGACTTTGTCCCTGTTCATGATCAGTTATCCGTGCTTGCTAATGGGTCGTTACGGGAGCGAATACCTGCCTGAGCAAGCACCAGCTCAACCTCGGTCAAGGCCTCTGGCGCGAGAGGAACCACGTAACTCCAGCGGGCTTGCGACAAGTCGCGGTAAGCCGCCACCACGCCGACATAGCGACTGCCCTGTTCGACACTGAGCTTGAGCTCAATGGATTCCCCCGGACGCAGCTCCAGCTCTTCACTGGCCAACAAGTCCACCGCCAGGCTTTCCTTGGCACGCTCGTAGAGGCTGAAAAAATCTGCGTTCTCAAACGCCACCGGATGTTTGAGCGCCATCAGGCGTACGACGATCGGCGACGGGCGTCCGTGGAGGTCTGGGTTGAGCTGATCGCTGGCGGTCAGCTTCAGGTTCAGCTTGGTCAGGTTCGAATACGGCGAGAGCGATGCACAACCCGCCAACAGCAGCAGTGCCGTCAACGCGGCAATCGTCTTGAAGCATGAAGTCAAGCGAGGCATAAGCATCATCCTTGGTGTGGGTGATGGAGGGTGGTGATCAGGCGGACCTGCTCTTCGTAGGCACGGGCGAAGTCTCGCGCCAGCAAGCGTTCACTCCACTCGTCATCTCGACACAGCGCATGGTGGTAACGCTCAAAAGCTTTCCAGCGACTGAACGCAGTCGCAAACAGTGACTGATGCCCCTCACGCTCGAAACACAAGGTCAGCTGTTGGGGCGAAAAATGCTGAAGGGCGCCACGCAATGCCGCTCGCGTTGCCCCAAGCAACGCCACCTGATGTGCTTGCAGTTCGCGAAACGCAAACGCCAGCGCCTGGTCAGCAGGCAGTTGCCCTGGCGCTCCCGGTGACAGCATGAGGCTCAACGCGCCACTGGCATCCGCGGTGTGCTTGAGCGGATTACGGCTGGCCCCCTCCGTGGTCACAGCCAGACGCAGCTCTCGCTTCAACGCACTGCGCGTATGCAAGCCCTGCTGGATACCGTCGATACTCTGCTTGAACAGCGCCGCAACCTTGAGCGCCAGCGCCTCCCGGCCCGACTCATCGAGCGCGTTGACATCAACGCCCAGAGCAACGCCAAACTGCGTCCAGAACCCTTCGCTACGCACCTCTGGAGTGAGCGGTAGCTCCTCACGAGCGGCCATGTCCTGCGGCGCCTGAAGCGTCGGTACATGCAGATGCTCATGCGTGATGGAGGCATAGTCCGCACCCGGATGCACCGGATAAGACACGGCCGATCCCTCGTCTAGCCGTTGAAATTCTGCATAGATCTGGTCGTCGTCATCGTCGGAGCCAGACAGATCGAAACCGAACAATGCCCCCTGTGGAATGTGATTGTCTGCCTGCGGGGGACGCTCAGTCGGCCTGGGGTCGTCAACATCAGCACCCACCAGGGTTGCACGGAGCTCGACGTCACCCACGACATACGTAAAACCATGCTCGATTGGTAGCGACTCGCCCGCGCGCAAGCGCTGGCCAGTGTCCTTGACCAACGTGCCATTGGTGCTGATATCGATCAGCATGAACTTACCGTTGTCGAACGTAATCAGCGCGTGCTGCTTTGATAACGTCAACGCAGCACACGAAAGGGGCCAGTAACAATTCACACCCCGTCCGATCACACCGCCGAACGCCCCAAAGGTTCTACTGCAAGAGACTCCAGCGGCAGGCTGGGGTGGATTCAGCCAATCGAAAATCAGTTCCATGATGAGGCTCCTTGCGATCACTTGCCGCGATTGAATGCCTGCGGGTCACCCAACGGGCGATACGCGTTGTCATTGAATTTGTAGTTACCGCTGCAGCCGCCCAGAACAATCAGGACCAGCAACACCGGTGGCCAGTGACGAACAGACATCAGAAAATCTCCTTGAAAAAAGCGTGCAGAACCCCTGTCCTTTCAGGGCTACCGGAAAGAAAAAAGGCGTAAAAAGGTCATGTGCTGCTAACCGTCAACACCGCCCTGCGGGATGCTCAAGCGTCCGAGTCGATACAACAGGGTGCGGCGTGGCAGGCCGAGTTCGCGTGCCACCAGGGTTTGGTTACCGCCATGCTTGCGCAGGCAATCAAGCAACAATTTGCGCTCAACCTGCTCCAGGCATTCACGCAGGCTACGGGCAGGCGCCTGCGGCAACGTGTCGGTAGTCAAGGTGAAGTGCTCGCTGCACAGCTCACCGCCGTCGCACAGCAATACGGCCCGTTCGACCAGGCCCTTGAGCTCTCTGACGTTGCCCGGAAAGCTGTATCCGCCAAGGCGTTCAAATGCCGCATCCGACCATTTCAGTGGCTCACGCTGCAGGAATGCGCAGGCCTTGTCAGCGAAGTGCAAAGCCAGCTCACGCAAATCACCTTCGCGTTGGCGCAAGGCCGGTAGCGTGATTGGAAACTGCGCCAGGCGGTAATAGAGGTCTTCACGAAACGCCCCTTCACGAACCCGTGCCAATAGATCACGGTGGGTCGCGGCAATGATCCGCACGTCGATCCGTTGCGTCTGATTGGCCCCCAACGGACGAATCTCGCCTTCCTGCAATACGCGCAGCAACTTGGCCTGAAGGGTGAGCGGCATGTCGCCAATTTCATCCAGCAGCAAGGTGCCGCCATTAGCAGCCTCGAACAGCCCTACCCGGTCACTGTTGGCACCGGAAAACGCGCCCTTGCGATAACCGAACAGTTCACTCTCCAGCAGTTGCTCCGGAAGCGCCGCACAATTCTGCGCGACAAAGGCCTTTGATCGGCGCGGGCCATAATCATGAATTGCCCGTGCCACCACATCTTTTCCGGTACCCGTCTCGCCTTGTAGTAATACGGTGTACGGGGTGTGCAACACCTTGCTGATCAACTGATAGGTCTGGCGCATTCCGGCACTCTTGCCGATCAGGCCATAAGCACCCGAACAGATCACCGGCTCTGATGCCGGTGGCACATCACTGGAGGACCACAGGCGCCGTTGCAATAGATGCAACTGGCCGAGCACAAAGCGCCCAAGGACGCTCAGTGAACTAGCAAAGCCCTGCAGATCGACAGGCCTGCGACTGGCACACAGCAGAACACCTGCAACGGCCTGCTGGCGATCACTCAGCGGTACACACAACAACGAGCGCCATGCCTTGGCGTGCCGTGGAAGAAAACTGATTTCATGGATGCCCCCGCTCAGGTCGCTGATACTGACCTCTCGGTTTTGGCACAGCGCAAACTGCAACAATTGCTCACCGTTGTAGTCTGCAGGCAACGTGGCCATTTCCCGAGGCTGGAGTACACCGTCCAGCCACTCTGCACTCAGCCCTAATGTGGTATGAGTGGCATCAAGCAGGTACAACTGGCTCAACTCACAACCACTGAGCGAAGCGGTGGCCCGGACGAAATCGGCCAACAACGCACCTTCGTCTGTCACACGCGACAAGCTGGCAAACTGCGCCAGCACCGCCTCGGCATAGATCAAGGGTTGCGCTACTCGCGTAAACATCTGCGCGCCCTCAGACAAACTCACACACCACGTCTGCGCTATTGTCGAACGTCGCATGCACCCGTGAGAGACGTTCACCTGTGGCCATCGACGCCAGCAGACGGTCGGCCACGTGCGGCAACAGGTGCCGGTCAAGCAGGTGATCAATCAAGCGCGCACCGCTATCACTCTCGGTACAGCGCTCAGCCAGGTGATCCACCAGGCAAGGGCTGTAGCTGAACGTCAATTGCCGCCTGGTTAAACGCTCGCCCAGGTACTGCAGCTTGATTTCAATCAGCTCACGAAGCACCGTTGCGTCCATCGGGTAGTACGGCACCACACGCATGCGCGCGAGCAACGCCGGCTTGAAGTGCTGACTGAGTGTTGGCCGAATGGCGTCTTCCAGCGCCTCGGCAGTAGGCCGCTCGCCGTGCAGACAGAGTGCACTGATACGCTCGCTGGCCAGGTTTGAGGTCATCAGAATCAGGGTGTTGCGAAAATCGATTTCGCGCCCCTCACCATCATTGGCAACGCCCTTGTCGAAGATCTGATAGAACAGATTCAAGACATCGGGGTCAGCCTTTTCGACTTCATCGAGCAGCACCACCGAATAAGGCTTCTGTCGCACAGCTTCGGTGAGCATGCCCCCCTCGCCATACCCCACGTAACCTGGCGGCGCTCCGATCAGGCGCGAAACCGTGTGTTTTTCCTGAAACTCGGACATGTTGATGGTGGTTATGAACCGTTCGCCACCGTACAACAGGTCGGCCAGCGCCAATGCAGTCTCAGTCTTGCCGACACCACTGGGCCCCACCAGCAAAAACACCCCTGCCGGTGCATCGGGTGTGTTCAGCCCTGCGGCAGTGGCACGCATGGCACGGTCCAGTGCCTGTACAGCCTGCTCCTGGCCACGAATGCGTGCTCGCAGGTCAGTGGCAAAACGAGCGACCTTGGCGTTGTGCTCCCAGGCCAGTTGTGCCAACGGTACGCCCGTCCAGGCGCTGATCACTTCCGCCACCAAACGAGGGCACACCTCAAAGCTGACCAGGCGTTCTTGAGCCTGAGCCTCACACAACGCCTGGTGGGTATCATGAAGTAGCGTTTCCAGCGCCTCGATGCTGTGTTGCTCCGCGGCGGCGTCCTGAGCTTGCTCGTGCATACCGATTTCGCGAGCCTCAGCCAATCGCTGGCGCAGCTCCAGAAGCCGTTCGGCCAGGCTGCGCTGCTCATGCCAACGCTCCGCCAATACCTGCTGTTCTTCGTCCACTTCTGCCAGATGTACCCGCAATGCGTCCAGAGCCGACTGCTCAACAAGCAACCCTGCTTCGGCATCGCGGCGCAACGCCTGATACTGTCGCTTGCCTTCGGCCAGCTTGCCGCGCAAGTGTTCCAGGCGCTCTGGCGCTGCGGCCAAACTGATCCGAACCCTCGCACACGCGGTATCGAGTACATCGACGGCCTTGTCCGGCAACTGTCGGCCGGCCAGGTAACGTGCCGACAATTCAGCGGCAGCCACCACGGCATCATCACGCAGGTAGATGCCGTGGCTTTTCTCATAGACCTGCGCCAGCCCACGCAGAATGGTCACCGCCTCGCTGACCGTTGGTTCATGCAATTGCACCGGCTGAAATCGCCGTGCCAGGGCGGGGTCTTTTTCAAAGTATTTTTTGTACTCGACCCAGGTAGTCGCTGCGATGGTGCGCAACTCTCCCCTGGCCAACGCAGGCTTGAGCAGATTGGCAGCGTCCGCCCCACCTGCATTGCCACCGGCACCAATCAGCGTGTGGGCTTCATCGATGAACAGAATGATCGGTTTCGGCGAAGCCTTGACCTCATCGATCACCCCCTTGAGGCGGCGTTCGAATTCGCCTTTGATACTCGCTCCGGCTTGCAGCAGGCCCATATCAAGCGACAGCAGTTCAACCCCCTGGAGCGCCGCTGGCACCTCTTGGGCAACAATGCGCGAAGCCAGTCCCTCCACGATGGCCGTCTTGCCGACGCCAGCCTCACCGACCACGATTGGATTGTTCTTGCGACGCCTGGCGAGGATATCGACCATCTGGCGAATCGCAGTATCGCGACACAAGACCGGGTCAAGCGTGCCGTCACGCGCCTGCTGCGTCAGGTTATGGGTGAAACGCTGCAACAACGACTCCCCCTGAACACCGGATTTTTCATGGGTAGTGGTGACCTGTTGCGACAGGGCGAATGACTTCAGCCGCTCAATGTTCAACCTGGCCAGCAAAGGCTGGTAGCGGCTACCGGCATAACGTAGCGGGTTACGCACCAAAGCGAGAATCAGGGCGGCCTGCTCGACCTGGCTCTGCCCCAGATCCAGGTTTGCCACAAGCAAGGCATCCTGCAGCCATTGCACCAGTTCAGGAGCGAACACCGGATTACGCGAAGCACTGTGCTCGGCCTGCACCTGTAACACGGCACTCAGCTCACCCGCTTCGACTTCAGCGTCTCTCAAGGCTCGTGCAAGCAAGCCGTGCGGACGCTCCAGCAACCCCAATAACAGGTCCTCAACCAGAACCTTGCTACCACCACGGGAGACACAACTCTCAGCCGCGCGTTCAAGGTCTCGGCGGGTTTCGGTGTCCAGGGCCTGGATGAGTTGTTGCAGATCTACGTTAATCATGAGCCTCTGTCCTTAATGAGTTTTGCTGCCCAGGGTGACCACGCCGTCAGCGTGTTCAGGCCCCAGCCAGCTGGTCCAGCCCAGGTGGCAGACGTTCGATTCACCGATACGCAGTTCGCGGATTTCCTCCTGGCGCAGCACCAGGCGGATGTCGTAATCCAATGGGTCACGCAGCGTGAACCTCACCAACGCGCACAATGGCTGGTAGCCGGCGCCGATCGGCAGGAACTCGTGGAAGCGTGTCCAGTCGAGCTGACGGATATGGATACGAAACTTGCCACTGTGGTCGCGTACCGATTCGCCAAGAACCAGGTCTTCGTCGAACCGGCTATTGCACCGGCCAAGGCCATTACGCTGCTCGTCAAGAATGTCGACCCGGCGCTCGATGCATTGCTCGATCACCAGATGCGCATGCTTGAAGTAGTAACGCAGTACCGACTCGATCAATGCAGCAGAGTGCGCCCGCAAGCTGAGGAGGCCGAGGTAAGGCAACAAGCGCTTCCAGTTCAGCTCCCGCGCCTCGCGAATATCCCGGCCTCCCAGACCGATCAGGGCGAACAATTGCTCGGAAAACGGATCAAGCGCACCGCTCTTGAAACTCGCCCGATAGCGATACTTGCGCCAGATGGGCAACATCAACCGCTGCAGGCGATCATGAAAGAGGTCAAGAAAGTGGCGGGTCGCGTTACCCTCTTCACCATCACCCAGTGCCTGCTCACCGTAAAATGCAGGCAGCGGCGAACCGGAACCAAAGAGGCTGATCAGGTTGAACCGTAAACGCGCGCGCAGCTTTCCGTGCTCGTAAAAGAACACCACTTGTTCGACGTCACTGCCGGGAAAACCCAGGCTTGGATTGGCCTGAAACTCCATCTGTTCGTAGAGCTCGTCGTCGCTCAGTTCTGGGTGATACTCCCGCAGCCGGTCGATCACCAACAACACAGCCTGGAACAGCGAGTACTCTCGAATTACCCGGCTCAATCCGGTTAAAGCGGGGGCTGTAACCCCATTCGCGGTATCCATTGGTACACCTCTCCTTGTGTACTTTTCACTCGTAACTCATGGTACGAATTGAGACTGGCGTAAAGCGCAAAGAACTCGTTCAGCACCGAGGCGAAAACAAAGAGATCGCCCTCGCCGATGTAACCCTCCGGGTCAATGGTCAGTTCAGTACGCAAGCCACGCAGAGGCAGCCCACGGTGTAACCTGTCCACCGGCTGATGACGAATCGACTTGAGCCCTCCCAGCAGCCGCTTGCTGACCTTTTCTGCATGCTGGTCGTAGTAACGCGGCAAATCGTAGGTTTCGAGAATCACCTTGAGCGCATCGACGTTGGCAAGCGACAAGTAGTTGAGCGACATGTTGCTGATCAACTTCCAGAGGAAATCGCGATTCAACGGGGGCGCAAAACTTGAGGTCGTAGGTGTGATGTTGCGGAAGTTGAGAAACTCGGGGGTCCCTTCACAGGTCAGGCAAATGTCCCCCAACTTGAGGCGACGCGGCAGGTTCTGGTTGGTACAGGTCAGCTCGATGGACAGTGTTTCCTGCACTTCAGCCTGACGAATGGCAAAGCTCAGGTAAGTATCCAGCCCCTCATGCAGCAGCGACGACCGCTGCCGAACACTGTAGTGCGGGCGGCTCTGAGGTACGTCGAAACTGGCGTCATGCTCGAACGACTCAAACAGCACATAGTCCCGATAACCGACACCTCCGGTACTCCAGCCCGCCACACGGTCGACCGAAAACACCCCACAGTGCTCAAGGTCATAG
This sequence comes from Pseudomonas sp. AL 58, assembly GCF_036348395.1. NCBI lineage: Bacteria > Pseudomonadati > Pseudomonadota > Gammaproteobacteria > Pseudomonadales > Pseudomonadaceae > Pseudomonas > Pseudomonas sp. AL 58. The sequence goes on along the minus strand of NZ_JAZBQR010000002.1, from coordinate 555,657 downwards.
CTGGCCGGCAACAACAGGTACTCGTCCTCCTTGCCATCAAGACGAATCGGCAATGCATCGTGGTCAAACAGGTTGGCGATGGGCGTACAGTAGAGCTTCACATTGTCCAAGGTCGGCCGCAGGCGCTGGATACCACTCTTGCGAATATCGAAACGCAACTCCAGGCCTCGCGTCTGTGCCAACAGCTCCTGCGGTAGCGTCTGCAGCACCTCAAGACCATCGAGGTCAACAAACAGGAACTTGTCCTGGAATGCAAAATACTCCTGCAAATAGCGATAGCCACGAAAGGTATTCAGCGGATAGGGAATCAGTGCCTCTTCTTCGGCAAACCCTACGGGCTGCACCCGGTCACCGGGTAATTTAAGGTTCAATTCGCCAGCGGCATTGACCAGCGGTTGACCATCACTGTCCAGCGGTACCAGTTCGATATGGTCCAGGTTGCGCAACAGGCTCAGGTAGAGCATCTGGGCGATGTAACGATCATCACCGGTCAGGAACAGCCGCAGCTGCCTCAGGTTCAACTCGCCGACATGCCCCTCGCTGCTCATCTCCAGGCGCAAGCCCAACAGCGCTCCATCACCCTTGACCGAGTAGTTCAATGCACTCAGTTTCAGCGGCAGGACATCGGTTGGGTAACACGTGCGAAAGCGGCATTGCACGCCGTCGACGGGAAGACTTTTCACCCCCGTGTGACGTTCGACCCGAAACGCCGGACCGGGCCGCTCCATGGGCTCGAACTGCAAAATGCTGAAGGCCGGTAGCGGCCGCATGTAGTTCGGCCACAGCAGGTGCATCAAGGAGTGACTGAGTTCCGGAAGCTCGTCATCAAGCTTCTGACGCAAACGCCCAGTAAGAAACGCGAACCCTTCAAGCAAACGCTCTACATCCGGATCCCGCCCGGCCTGCCCCAGAAAAGGCGCCAACGCCGGACTACGGTCGGCGAAACGGCGCCCCAACTGGCGCAATGCTGTCAGTTCACTCTGGTAGTAATGGTTAAAGGCCATGATCTACCCGCCTTTCAGCCTGCTGTGCGAGGACCGCAACACGTGGCGCATACACGACAGTCCTTCTCAAAAGCTTTTCATCCATGATCACGTCACGCTCACTTGTCCGCCGCCATTGATGTGCGCGGAGAAACTGGCCTGCCGCTTGACGCCATCTACGTCAAGCAGCCCTTCAATACTGAAGGACAGCTTGAGTTGATCGTGACAACGCGGCTGGGACACAACACGCACGCAGGAGAGACGCGGCTCATAGGCCTCGATAAAACGCTCGATGGCGCTACGGGCCTGGCTCAGAGCATCATGCAAACTCAGGCGCATGTCGTTCAGATCAGGGAGGCCATAATCGGATAGCGTTTGCACACTGCCCGCACGGGTACTGAGCATCTTCGCCAGATGGGTGGCCACTGAAGCGGTGACACACGCTTCACGGCTCCAGCCGATGCGCTTGTCAGCTTCACCACTCAACCGCTCAAAAAGACTGCCGTTTCCATTCATGGCCCGAACCCCGGTTACTCTTTGTCCAGCTTGCCAACCAGAGACAACGTGAAGTCAGCCCCCATGTACTTGAAGTGCGGGCGCACATTCAGGCTCACGCGGTACCAACCCGGCTCACCCTCCACATCGCTGACGATGATCTGGGCTGCTCGCAACGGGCGGCGGCCACGCACTTCCGCGCTGGGGTTCTCCTGGTCGGCGACGTATTGGCGAATCCACTTGTTGAGCTCCAGCTCAAGGTCGGTGCGTTCCTTCCACGAACCAATCTGCTCGCGCTGCAGCACCTTCAGGTAGTGGGCCAGGCGATTGACGATCATCATGTATGGCAGCTGGGTGCCGAGCTTGTAGTTCAACTCGGCCGTCTTGCCTTCGGCGCTGATGCCGAAAAATTTCGGTTTCTGCACCGAACTAGCAGAGAAAAATGCGGCGTTGTCGCTGCCCTTGCGCATGGTCAGGGAAATGAAGCCTTCCTCGGCCAACTCATATTCGCGACGGTCAGACACCAGCACTTCGGTGGGGATCTTGGTCTCGATCTCGCCCATGCTTTCAAAGTGGTGCAATGGAAGGTCCTCCACTGCGCCACCGCTTTGCGGGCCGATGATGTTCGGGCACCAGCGGAACTTGGCAAAACTGTCAGTCAGCTTGGTGCCAAAGGCATAAGCGGTATTACCCCACAGGTAATGCTCGTGACTGTTGGCGACGGTTTCCTTGTACAAAAACGACTTCACCGGGTTTTCTTCCGGATCGTACGGGTTACGCAGCAAGAAGCGCGGCAGTGTCAGACCGAGGTAGCGCGCATCTTCGGACTGCCGGAAGCTCTGCCATTTGGCGAACTGCGGGCCTTCAAAGTGGTCTTTCAGATCCTTCAGGTCCGGCAAGCCGGTAAAACTTTCCAGGCCGAAAAACTTCGGGCCGGCAGCCGCGATGAATGGAGCATGCGACATGCAGGCAACGCTGGAGACGTACTGCATCAATTTGACGTCAGGCGAGCTGGGTGACAGGAAGTAGTTGGCAATGATCGCCCCCACCGGCTGCCCGCCAAACTGGCCGTATTCAGCCGTGTAGACATGCTTGTACAGGCCTGACTGCATCACTTCGGGCGAATCCTCGAAGTCATCCAGCAGGTCTTGCTTGGAAACGTTGAGAATCTCGATCTTGATGTTTTCACGAAAGTTGGTGCGTTCCACCAACAACTGCAGGCCTCTCCAAGCAGACTCCAGCGACTGGAAATCGGCATGGTGAAGAATTTCATCCATCTGCCGGCTGAGCTTGGCATCGATCTCGGCAATCATGCGATCGACCATGGCCTTCTTCACCGGCTCGCCGCTATTGTGCGGCTTCAGCAACTCCTCAATAAACGCCGAGACGCCACGTTTGGCGATGCCATAGGCATCATCGTCGGGCGTCAGGCGGGTTTCGGCGATGATGCTGTCAAGAATGCTGTACTCGCTGTTTTCAGGGCTGTTCTGTTGTGTCGCAGTGCTGCTCATGGTGATGACTTCCTTGGCAAATGGGAGGCTCAGGCGTCCTGGGCCGGGGCGGTGTTCAGCCCTAGCTCACCCAGTACACGTGCACGCGACTCATCGTCGGCAAGCACGCCTTCGATAGCCTTGCGAAAGGCCGGTGCGTTACCCAGCGGGCCTTTGAGGGCTACCAGTGCGTCACGTAGTTCCATCAATTTTTTCAACTCAGGCACTTGCTCGACCAGGCTGGCCGGGTTGAAGTCCTTCATCGAGTTGACCCGCAACTGCACAGCCAGCTCATCAGTGTCGCTGTCGTCCTGCAGACGGTTAGGCACACTCAGCGTCAGGCTCAGCTCCTGCTTGGCCAACACTTCGTCGAAGGTCATTTTGTCGATACTGATCGGCTTGCGATCCTCAACCTTGCGCTCGTCCACTCGCTGGGTATAGTCACCGATCGCCATCAACTTCAGCGGCAGTTCGATCTCCTCCTGAGCCCCGCCTGTAGCAGGCTTGAAGGTGACGTTGATGCGCTCCTTCGGCGCTACCGAGCCTTCTTTGGCCATGGTGTTTCTCCTTTCGGTTGCGGCCCTTGGGCCTATTCGAGTACCACTTCAAGATCGAGATGGCACAGCCGTCGATAAATCTCGTCCTTGCGCTCGCGGACGGCATGGTTCTGCGGCAACAACTCACAGCAGCCGTGCAGCAGGTTCAACACCTCGAGCACAAGGTCAGGCTCCCAGGCATGCACACCCGAACGCTGGAGTTCCTGGTCAAGGGTTTCGAGCTGAGTCTTGGCCAACTCGTATTTCTTGGCCATGAAGCACAGTCGAGCCATGCTCAACTGCCAAAAAAAACGCGTGCGCCCTCCATGGGCACTTCTCAAGCCTTGCTTGAGATGGTGTACGGCAGCCTTCAGCCCCTCCTTGCGCAGGATCGGCTGGGCAGCCTCCAATGCTTCTTCCCATTCAGGTTGATCGCTACCAACTTCAACCTTGCGCGGCACCTCAGTACTGTGCAAATGAGGCATCACCTGCGCACTGATCCAGCTACGAGTGGCAGGGTCGGCAAACGGTGTACTGTCGTAAAAACGCAATTCGACTACGCCTGGCAGGCGCTGCAGCAACAAGGCAAAGTGAACTTCCACTTCACGCATCGCCTGCTCAGCACCTAGCGCCTGCAGGCACTCCCAGACCAGGCGCTGGCCGTCGAACCAGAATGGCGCCCTGGCCAGGCTGGCTTCCAGCTCAAGCAGAAGATCAGCGTACTGCCCCTGCTCAAACTGCTCCTGATAAGCTCTCAACTTGTCGCCCGGCAGCCCGCGCAAAGCCGTGACCTGCTCGGCATTGCGCTCTGGCATTACATCAATCGGTAGCCACAACAACGTACGGTTCAGGCGCAAGGCACGAAGATCAGTCGCTTTCTGACGCAGCCACCAGGCACACAGCGGACGTGCACCCTCCTGCTGTGCACGCAGCGCTTTGTGGGCATCCTTCTCGTTGTCAATCGGTGCGCCGGGCGTAAACAGCTGTGCCGCCGCCTGTTTGACCTGAGCCACTACCGCACCGACAGTGCCGGCCTCATGCCGATCATCGTCGGCACGCTTAAGCATGCTGTTCAAGCGTCGGCAGACAGGTAACAGCAACGGTGCGTCGTCACCCAGGTGTACCGTCAGCGCCTTTTCCAAGCCCTCCAGATGCTCAAGCACGCAGCGGAACAGTGGTTGCTGCTCCTTGACCGGAATCGTCTCGCTCAAAGCCTGATCAAGGCGCGGCACCAACCAACGCATGGCGGCACTGCGAGTACGCAGCTTCTGTGGATGAATATCCGTCCAATACTGCTCACAGAACACACGCAACAAACCAATGCCCGCCAGAAGCCCCGGAAAGGCTTCACGCTGATACAAGGCCCACGTCAACCAGACCGCAACCCGCAGATCCTTGGACTGGTCACGCAACAGCGTTTCACTACGCTCAAGCACTGCCATCCAGTCGACCTGACCACTTTCATGCATGGACTGCGCCTTGCCCAGCTCAGCTTCCAGCGCCTCGAACTCAACCGAAAAGCGCACATCCTCTCCCGCAAAGCCCCCAGGTGAAACAGAGCGCTTGGCAAGTTCAAGATAACGAGCAGAAAGTTTAGATGAGTACGACATCCACCAACTTCATAAAAAGGAATCAATCGTCTGAATGCACGCAACTGCAAACCGAGCGGACTGATTCTTAAAAATAAAAACAGCAGCAAGCAGGCGCCACGCATGCCAGTAAAAAATATCAACCCGAAAGTAAAAAACCTGACACCGAAATGAATATCCCCCCAATAGATATTTCCTTAAAGAGGACGCTTCCCATGGAGCTGTAGGAATTTTCTTTGAATCAAAGGAAGTACCTAAGAAAATCTCGCATGACCTCCCCTGACACAGCGCTGCGCGGTTCGCAGAGCCAGTGGATAATCCGCCCCACTAACACTAGCGAATGACTGCTCCACGAGGGCCGCTGGCAATCAAATGGGCCCCGCAGGCGGTTTTCATGCCATCGAGTGCAACGGGGACACCCTCAACGGAATAAGTGCTACTGCCTTCGACTATCGGAAAAATACCCTTGCAGAGCGGGCAACTGACGTTGTGACCAACGCCCGCAATGGGCTTGCCGTTGACGTTAGTGTGGGTAAAGGCTTCAAGTACAGTGCCACCATGACTGGTGGTGTCGCCTAAGCGGATGATGTCCTTCATCGTGCTACCTCCTTTCTTACGAAGTCGTTCCCTATTAATTGCCTAGAGGCAACGTCACTTTGCAGCTCTGATTTCCGCTAGCGCCGCGTCCAAAATCCTCATATCAGGAGGACTTTTTCGATGCCTTGGATTTTAGCCACGCAGCCTCTTTACGTTTCAATAGCTCAATACCATCATCAGTAAAATCATTCCTATAATAGGCTCCACCAACAATCCCCCTCCCCTTCCACCAACAGATTGTTATCTGAAAAATATTTAATTAGCGCCTTTAACGTCCTCCTCGCAACCTCCTGCGATTCAAAGTCAGTAGAAATATTACCCTCCCCATCAACAAGCCTATACGCCGAAACTAATGAGGCGTAATACGCCATGCGGTGGTCGGGGGAGGATGTGTTTGAGCAGGTTGCCGTGGAAGTCGTTGCCGCCGTCGGCGTGTACATGGCAGATGAGATTTTTCGCTGCGTCACGAAACAACCACTCCGAGCGCCCGTCAGGGTATCGGCAGCGCCAGGCAGTGCGCAGCGGGCGACACGAAGGCCGACCGCTGCGCAGTAAGATCAATCAGCCTTAGCCGGCAACTGGCGCGCGCCAGTCATCAGAGCCGGAGGTACCCGAGACCTCATGCGTCCAGGTGATCTTGCGGTAGGTGAAATGCACGTCTTGCAGATGCGTGAAATGCGCGTTGCTTGGGTCCTGGCAGTTGTGCATGTAGTCTTTGATATAGACGATGATCGCGTCTTCCAGGGTGGTGGTGTAGTAATGCTCCTGGGTGCCGGACGCCGAGGTGCGGTACCACTTGATCTCGACCTTTCTAAGCACCTCACCGGACGTCAGTGCCGCCAGCAGCAGCGGCGAAGCCTTATCGAACACTTTGGTGACGACTGCGGGCTTGTGTACGCGCTGACCTGTAGGCTGGCCAGATTGCGGGTCACGGGGAATGATCACTTCGTGCTGGAAGCCCTGAACCATGACCTCATGCTCATGACCTTCCTGGTAGGTGTTGCCGACGGAATCTGCGGTAAAGGCACTGTCCGTAACCAGGCCTTGTTTGGTGCCCACGACGGACATGTATGCAGGAGTAGCCATTGGTATTTTCCTTGCTAAAAAGTCATTAAAACCGTGGGCGAAATCCGCCCCACGACGAAATGACTAATGCCAAGGATCGTGCCAACTTTTTAAAATGCTTTAAAATCATAAGCTTAAAAACAAACCAAACAGAACTGGTCGTTTTTTGCACAAATAATCAGGAAAAAGTGCGCAAGAAGTTGCGCAGTGCTGCGCAACTTCTTGCGCACTCGTCTGTACACACCGAAATATATGGCCTACGCAAATCTATACACAGGGTTATCCACATTTCAGTGCGCAACTTCTTGCGCACAATAGCCTAAAGCCATCATGCAAAAAAATGTGATTAACAGGCTGTTTTTTGCCCGAGAAAATCATCGTTCGATGGGCATCCAGAGTGCAGCAATCAGGGCTCAGGAATTAACCCCAGCAACGCACAGAACGCGTAAAATGCCCGGCATCTTTGACACCGTGCCAAAGCGTCACCCGTAGGAACCCGCAATGAAAATCGACAAAGCCACCGCTATTGCCCGCCGCAACCAGCAATTGGGCACACCGGTGCTGAGCGCCGACAACTGCCTGTTCGCCGCGCTCGATCACAAGCGCAATATCTGGTGGTTTGATGTACCGGTGAAGCGCCTGCACACCGGCCTGGGTGACTGGATCAACCTGCTGTTGCACACTCCGGAGAACGACCAGTTGCAGCACTTGAAGGTGCCGACCAGCTTCCTGCGCACACGCCTGGAGGAAATGGAGGTGCGTAATGCGCACAAGCGCCGTACCACCATCAGCCTGGCGCTGAGCGCCGACCGCGATGCGTGGCTGCAGGATCAGCGTCCGGGCGGCAACAATGTCAGTTTCGCCCGGTTCCTGCAGAGCTGATCAGACCCGTTCGATACGGTCGGCGTGGATCACGATCAGGCCGTCCTTGTACAAGGCGCCAATGGCCTTCTTGAAGTTGCCCTTGCTGACCCCGAACAGGTCGCTGATCAGTTGCGGGTCGCTCTTGTCGCTGACCGGCAACACGCCGTTGGCCGCCTTGAGCTTGTCGAGGATCAGGTCGTGCAGGCTGTTAACGGCCTGCTGGCCAATTGGCTGCAGGCTGAGGGCGATCTTGCCGTCGCTGCGCAGTTCCTTGATATAGCCCTTCTCCTGCTTGCCGGAACGCAGGAACTTGAACACTTCGTTCTTGTGGATAAGGCCCCAGTGCTTGTTGTCGATGATCGCCTTGAAGCCCATGGGCGTCTCGCCGGCGACCAGCAGATCGACCTGCTGCCCCACCTTGTAGTTGGCCGGCACCTTGTCCAGGTAACGGTCCAGACGTGAAGTCGCCGTAATGCGGCGGGTGCGTTTGTCCAGGTAGACATGCACCACGCAGTAGTCGCCCGCACGCAGTGGATGCTTTTCCTCGGAGTACGGCATCAACAGGTCCTTGGGCAGGCCCCAGTCGAGGAAAATGCCAATGCTGTTGATCTCGACCACCTTCAGGCTGGCAAACTCGCCAACCTGCACCTTGGGCTTCTCGGTGGTGGCGATCAGCTTGTCTTCACTGTCCAGGTAGACGAAGACGTTGAGCCAATCTTCAACTTCAGTGGGCGTGTCCTTGGGGATGTAGCGGTTGGGCAAGAGGATCTCGCCGTCTGCTCCACCGTCCAGGTACAGACCGAAGTCCGTATGTTTTACCACTTGCAAACTGTTGTAACGCCCAACTAAAGCCATGTCCGAAAATCCTCGTTGCGAGGCCGGTATTCTACACCTGAACCGAAGACACCGCCCGGTCACTGAAGGTCTCTTTCAACCGTTCGTACCTGTGGGGTCGGCAAGAGAGCCTGCCTGTTCTATAAAGAAAGGGCATGCCCATGCAAGGATCCGCTCATGTACAGCCGCCTGTCCAAGTACCTGCGCCCTCTCCTGCTAGCGGTTCTCTGTAGTGCCGCACTGATAGCCTGCAACCGGATTGATCTGGTCTACCGCAACCTCGACATCCTCGTGCCCTGGTCGCTGAACGACTACCTGGACATGAACCGCGAACAGAAAACCTGGCTTAAACAGCGCCTCACGACACATTTGAGCTGGCACTGCCGCACCCAACTGCCGGGTTACCTTGAATGGCTCGATCGGGTGAAGGCGATGGTGGCCAGCAATCAGGTGTCCGAGGCGCAATTGCAGGCGCGCACCAACGAAATCAAGCACGCGATCGACAACGTAGCCAGGCAGATCACGCCTTCGGCGGTAGAACTGTTACGCGCCCTGGATGATGATCAGGTACGCGCCATGCGTCAGGCGTTTACCGAAGATACCCGCGAAAAGCAGGAAATTTACGCCAACACACCCTTCGATAAACAGATCGCCCAGCGTACCCGACGCATGGAAAAGCGTCTGACACCCTGGCTGGGTGAGCTCAGCGCGCAACAGCAGTTGCGGATCACCCAGTGGGCACACTCACTGGGCGCTCAGGGTAATGTCTGGATCACCAACCGCGCAGAATGGCAGGCGCAGTTCAGTGCCGCCGTGGAGCAACGGCAGTCTGCAGACTTTCCAGAGCGCCTGGAGCGTTTGCTGATCGACCGGGAACGTCTCTGGATCCCTGCGTACCGCCAGGCCTACCAACAGAACGAAGCCGCTACCCGCAGCCTGTTGGTCGACCTGATGGCTCAAAGCAGCCCCTACCAGCGGCAACACCTGGAGAAAAAGCTGGCACAGGTGCACCAGGATTTCAGCCAGCTCAAATGCCTGAAGGCAGGCGCCTGACTCACGCTTCGCGGCATTTGCGCCGGTACGGGAAGACGTCGATCACTTTACCCGCACGGATCGCTTCCTGCAGGCCTTTCCAGTAATCGGCATCATAGAGTTCGCCATGCAGTTGGCTGAACAGGCGACGCTGGGCGCTGTCGGCAAACAGGAACGGCGGAAACTCTTCAGGGAATACATCCAGCGGGCCGATGGAATACCAGGGCTCCGAGGCCATCTCATCCTCCGGGAAGCGCGGCGGCGGGATGTAGCGGAAATTGACCTCGGTCAGAAAGCAGATTTCATCGTAGTCGTAGAACACCACCCGACCATGGCGCGTCACGCCAAAGTTTTTCAGCAACATGTCACCTGGAAAAATGTTCGCCGCCGCCAACTGCTTGATGGCCAAGCCGTAATCCTCCAGTGCATCACGCACCTGGGCATCGTTGGCATTTTCCAGGTAGAGGTTGAGCGGGGTCATGCGTCGCTCAGTCCAGCAGTGGCGAATCAGTACGGTATCACCATGCACCTCGACGGTAGACGGTGCCACCTCCAGCAGTTCGGCCAGGCACTCAGGGTCGAACTTGCTCAGCGGAAAACGAAAGTCGGCAAATTCCTGGGTGTCGGCCATGCGCCCGACGCGATCAACACTCTTCACCAGGCGGTACTTTTCGATCACCGTGGCCCGATCGACACTCTTGGAGGGTGAAAAACGGTCCTTGATGATTTTGAACACTGTATTGAAGCCCGGCAGGGTGAACACGCTCATGACCATGCCACGCACCCCGGGCGCCATGATAAAGCGGTCATCGGTGCTGGCCAGATGGTTGATCAGTGCCCGGTAGAACTCCGACTTGCCATGCTTGTAAAAGCCAATCGAGGTGTACAACTCAGCAATGTGCTTGCCCGGAAGAATACGCTTGAGAAAGCCAACGAACTCGGCGGGTACCGGTACATCCACCATGAAATAGGAACGGGTAAACGAGAAGATGATAGAGACATCCGCTTCATCGGTAATCAGTGCATCGATCTCGATACCGTGCCCTTCGCGGTGCAGTAGCGGGATCACCAAAGGCCATTGCTCGTCCTGGGTAAAAATCCGCCCGACCAGATAGGCACCCTTGTTGCGGTAGAGCACCGAGGAAAACAACTCGACCTGCAGTTGGGGGTCCTTGCACACCCAGTCCGGCAGGTTTTCTCGAAGTTGCACTTCAAGTCGCGCCAGATCGCCCTGCAAATCGGCATAGGGTACGTCAAACGAATAATCCGCAAAGACCTGCGCAAGCATAGCCGCCAAGTGCCCGTCAGGACGGTAAATGCGCGTTTGCGCGGCTCGCTCGTGACTGCGCAGCGAAGGCCGGGTGGTGTGAATGAACATGCAGCCATCGCTGATCAGGTCATGGCTGAACAGACTGCAGAAAATCGAGTTGTACCAGGTTTCGGAGAGCTCATCGTCCAGTCGTGGATCAATCAGGTCGATATAGGCACTCTTGACCAATGGCCAATAGGCGACATCCAGCAGCACCTCATCGGTAAACGCCTGGTGCAGGCGTTGACTGACCTCGCTGACCTTGTCTTCGTAAAGGTTGATCCGTGCCGCCGAGGCGCTCTGCGTTTGCTGCCACTGGGCCTGCTCAAAGCGACTACGGGCACCGTCGGTAATACAGCGGAAATGCTCACGGTAGTCGTCGAAACCTTCGAGGATCATCCGGGCAATATCAGCGGCCGGCCATGGCTGGGGCATACAGGGACCTCGGTGTCGTGGATAAAGCCTGAGCTTAGGTCAGTCTCCTACAGGACGAAAAGACTCCTCGCACCGATACTTCGGCCAAAAGGTAGCAAACAGATCTGATTCCGCACGCCGGTGTACTGCCAATGCCTGCGTATTTTCCCACCTCAAGCCAAAGCTATCCTGACTTCGCCGCCTATTTATAAAGGGTCTACTGAATACACCTTTAATAAATGAGGAGCCCTCCATGAGCCTGAACTATACCGCCAGCCAACATGGCATACTGAACCACTCGATCAGCATCGACGCCAACGCCAAAGGCGCCTGTCGCGTGGAAACGTTCGATAACAAATTGATTTGCACCTACCTCTCGACCGAGAACGATACATTCAACATTCGGCACATCGAGAAAACACCTGATTCAAACTGGAGCCAGCCACGCGCCCTCCTTGGTTTCCCCCAGAGTGTTGATACACCCGGCATCACGACCTTCAAAGATGAGCTTCATATCATTGGCGGTACCGCCCATGGAAAGTTAATGGTCGCCACCTACAACAACTTGCTCGGAAATTTTCACGCCAGCAGCCCACTCAACAAAAAAATCGCACAAACACCTTCATTTGCCACGCTAAACGGCAAGCTTTACATGTTTTTCAAGACGAACGAGTACGACGCCATTCGCTATATCGAAACCAGCAACTTATTGAACTGGAGCGATGAAAAAATTGTACACCACTTCGGCGGCCAGAACGCCTACTCCTATTCAAGCCCCGCATCAATAACCTACCAAGGCCTGATCCATGTTTTTTACAAGTCCATGTATGGGGGGTTTTTCCTCACCAAATTTGATGGCCTTAATGCCTGGACTACGCCGCTCGAAATCATACCGGAACACTTTATCCACTCACCCGGCATAACCATACATAACGGCTTACTGAAGCTGGCCTTTGTCGATAAAGAAAACGTTGCCGACGGTAATATTTACCAATACTGTTATGACGGCAACTGCATGAGCCTCGCCACAATCAGTTCAAACATCAAGGCCAATCGAAGCCCGGGGCTAGGCGTTCTGGACGGAAAGCTGTACGCACTGCACCATCAGGACACCGCCCTGTAAAGGGCATTTCCAGCATTCCACTCTTTCCCCATTAACGCCCAGGTACACTTATGCCTGTCAACGCTCACATTCGCCTTTACATTGAAAACCACATCACACAAAACCTATCTGAGTCTGATTTCCAAACACAACTAGAGGTCATCATTACTGATATTTTCACACTAACCGCCCTTCACCCTGCTGATGCCCATCACACCTCACGGTATCTGACCTATACTATTTCAAGCCGTTTGATGCGAAGCAACAACGATGCACAACAAGCTGCTTACGCCCAACAGCTCACCGCACTGTTTCAACGCCTCTATAACGAAGCGTCGTTCATCCAGACCTTCAATACACTCACCCCCCAACAAACCTTTCCAATACTCGCCAACCTCTACAACATTCATTACGCCTTGACCCTAAATGGACTAAGAGCCCCCGACGCCCCCTTTACGTTGGACGTCCACTCACCGCTGCGCATGTTGCAAATCATCATCAATGCGGCATACGGGCCTTGGAATGCCTATGTGCGATTACACGGCGGCATCCGAGACTACTACCATACCCGGGTCAATCTGGATGCCGTTGCGCCACACATTGAAATTGGCAGGCCCCGCGGCATAGGCATCAACCAGCAAATAACCGTCACCACGTGGAACATGCAAGGTTCCTCAGAAACAAGCGACACCAAGTGGCGAACAAGAGTACTGCAACTGGCCCGCACGAATGACATGGTCCTCATTCAGGAGGCTGGCGTACGTCCGTTTTCATCCGACTTTGTTAACCACCTTACGACCTACGATCAGTTTGGCGTCGAACATACTGTTGAGCACTACATATGGCATGCGGGGACCGCTCGTCGACCGGAGGATTACCACCTGTTCTTTCTGGATGTTCAACGCCTGCGCGTTAATCTGGCACTGGTGGTAGCCGACGCCAACACCATCAATATTGAAAACACCGTCATTATCTCCGATGGCCTACCAAACACCGACAATGTCCCACCGTATCGCCCCGCCTTTGGCCTTCAGGTGAGAAATTCAGCGCAGTCAAGCCACCGGGAAGATGCCGTGACAATTTTCAATTTTCACGCTATTTCCGGAGGTGGCCCAAACGCCCCCCGCATCATCCGCGAGGTTGCCTGGCATACCGACACGCCGTTTGCCGTACTAGGTGATTTTAATCGCGATCCACAAGAACCTGACCTCCCTCAGCCACTGCGAGGCAACTGGATATCACCACCGGACATCGCACGTATCGAGCCAGCCAACAGTAATACACACCCCAGCACGGCACCACAGAACATGCTCGACTACGCCGTTACCAATGGCACCGCGCAGGCGACACCACCGGGACTTGTGAATACACCCGGCCCTTCCGATCACCTGGCAGTAGGCTTCACCCTCACCTTTGAATTAATGGTGGAAGGCAGCACCTCCGAAGGCTGAATTAAGCGCAAGAAACAGAGCGAGGCAATCAAGCATTTACCGTAAACTCGCGGCCCGCACCACGGACCGGAGACCCTCGTGAGCCCTATCGCCCTGACCCGCCTGCTGACCCTCGCTGCCGTGTGGGGGGCCAGCTTTCTGTTCATGCGCATTATTGCGCCAGTACTGGGCACTGTGCCCACGGCGTTCTTCCGTGTTTCGATTGCCTGTGCTGGGCTGCTGATGATCCTTGCACTGCTGCGAGTGGAGTGGAATTTTCACGGCAAACTCAAGGCGTGCCTTGTGCTTGGAATGGTGAACTCAGGCATTCCGGCAACCCTGTACTCCGTCGCGGCGCAAGTGCTGCCAGCCGGCTACTCGGCCATTTTCAATGCCACCACGCCCTTGATGGGCGTATTGATCGGTGCGCTGTTCTTTCGCGAACCCATGACCCTGAGCAAACTCGCCGGCATTTTTCTCGGCCTGCTCGGCGTCGGTATTCTCAGTGGTGCCGGGCCGGTAGCCTTCGACCTGAACCTGCTGCAAGGCGCCCTGTCCTGCCTGGCGGCAACCACCTGCTATGGCTTCGCGGGTTTTCTTGCCCGACGTTGGCTCGACCACCAGGGCGGGTTGGACAGCCGCCTTTCAGCGCTGGGCAGCATGCTCGGCGCCACCCTGCTGCTGTTGCCCCTGTTCGGCTACAACGTCATGACCCAGCCACCGGCCAGTTGGGGTGGTTGGGAGGTCTGGTTATCGCTACTGGGCCTGGGGCTGGTCTGCACCGCCTTTGCCTACATCGTGTACTTCCGCCTGCTCAGCGAGATCGGCCCGGTCAAGTCGTCAACCGTGACCTTCATGATTCCCGCGTTTGGCGTACTCTGGGGAGCCTGGTTACTGGACGAACCGTTGTCTGCTGCCCACCTGTACGGTGGAGCATTGATTGCGCTGGCCTTGTGGCTGGTGCTCAAGCCCAGCGTGACCAGGTAAAGACCTGTACCCGTCGTTGAGCGCATTGCCAGGCGCGGCGTACGGCTGGCTGCCTGTACGCCGTGCCAGGCTCAGTTACCGCTAGGCCTCTTCAACCCTGCCTGACTGAGGCGCATAGGCCGGCTTGCGGAAGACGAACAGCAAGCCGATAACGATCAGCCCCATGCCCAGTACACTCAGCAATGCCAGTCGGTTGCCAAAGATCAGGTAGTCCATGATGGCGGTCACCGCCGGTACCAGATAGAACAAACTGGTGACATTCACCAGATTGCCCCCGGCAATCAACCGGTAGAGCAGCAAGGTGGCGAACACCGAAACCACTAATCCCATCCATAGCACCGACAGCAGCACGTCACTGCCCGGATCGATATGCAGCGGCTGAAAGGGCGCGAGCACCCCACACAGCAGCAACCCTGCCAGGTACTGCAACGGCAGGGTACCCAATGGATTAGCGGTAATACGTTTTTGCATGATCGTGCCCAGGGTCATGCTCGCCAGCGCTAGCAACGCGAAACACATGCCGGCAAACGATACGCCTCCCAAGCCTATGCCCTGATAAACCACCATTACCAGCCCGGCCAGGCCCAGGCACAAACCAAACAGCCGATTCCAGGAGCGCTGACGCTCCATCAGCACGATGGTGAGAATCGGCTGCACACCCATCACGGTGGCCATTACCCCGGGTGTGACGTGACCATCCAGGGCCAACAGGTAGAAAATCTGATAAGCGCCAAGCAGCACGCACCCTGTTGAAATCGCCTGCAGCCACGCGCGCCGGCCTTGCGGCCAACGCAATTTCAACAAGGGGCCAAGCAGCAGTAACGCTGCCAGGGCGATGACAAAACGGATCAGCAGAAAGGCAAAGGGACTTGCGTGGGCCAGCCCCCACTTGGAAACAATTGCGCCACTGCTCCAGAGCAGGACGAACAGGCTGGTCGTGGCCGCCGCGGCCACGGATTCTTTCGAAATAACAGACATGAAATGCCACCTGTATTCGGGCAAGTAAGCCGAACGGTGCTGCCGCAAAAGGACAGTCAACCGCTTTCAGTAGTGTTCAGGCGTAATCGGGGGATGTCGCAGCACCAGCTGCTCAGCCCACTACGACAACCACGCCTGGGGGTGCTACGACACACCCTGGAACGCCACTGACAGGTGGTGGGTAATGGCTAATCATGGCCGGCTGCTGCGCGCCACGCACGACGACTACCGCGTCGGGCGCGGCAGCGTATGCAGTGACTGGACAGAATGCTGGCATGATCAGTTCTTCATTAAGGGGAATAGCAGAAGGCACATGGCCTACCGGGCCTGACTATAGTCAGCACCCGGTAACAGCGCAAGGGGTCAGAACAACCAGCGGTACAACAGGTAGGCAACTAGCACGGCCAGCACCGGACGCATGACCCGATAGGCTTTTGGGTTGGCCCGTTTGAACTGCTTGACCTTGTTACTGATGACGTTACTGAAACGCTTGCTCCAGGCATACGCCTGGTTGATACCGCCAACACGCTCGTCATCGGTGTTCTGCGGTGCCGTCGCACGGCCAAGGAACGCACTGACACTGCGGTTGATGCGTGTCATCAGCGGGCTGCTGAGCGGCCGTTCGATATCACAGAACAGGATCACGCGCGTCGTGTCGGTTTCGTTTTTCACCCAATGCACGTACGTCTCATCGAACATCACATCTTCACCGTCGCGCCAGGCATACGCCTGACCATCGACGTAGATTCGGCAGTCGTCCGAGTTGGGCGTCGACAGGCCCAGGTGATAACGCAGGGAACCGGCAAAGGGGTCACGGTGCGGGTTCAGGTGGCTACCACCAGGCAGCAGGGCAAACATGGCGCCCTTGACGTTGGGGATACTGCTGACCAGTTCAACGGTCTTCGGGCAAAGCGCGTTGGCCGACGGCAGCGGCTTGTCGTACCACTTCAGGTAGAAACGCTTCCAGCCCTTCTTGAAGAACGAGCCGAATCCGGCGTCGTTGTCTTTCTCGGCAGCACGAATGTACCCCTCGTCGAAGAGGTGCATGGCCTCCTCACGGATCACTTCCCAGTTGTCCTTGAGCACATCCAGCTCCGGGAAACGGTTGCGGTCCAGGTAGGGCTTGGACGGCACCCCGGAAAACAGGTACATCAAGGCGTTGTAAGGGGCGAACAATGCCGAATGGTTGACGAACTGGCGCAACAGCGGCAAACGCGCCTTGCCGCGCAAATGTACATAGAGCGTGCTGCCGAAAAACAGCAGCAGTACACCCGCCTTGGCGACAAAGGAAAAGGTCATGCAACACTCCTTGGAATTTCGATCAGGCCATCGCTGCCGATTAATCGGCCATGATAAACCGATCCGGCTCTGGTAAAAACAACCAGAGCCGGACAATCACTGTTAAGGATTGTGCAACAAAGCGCGGCAGCGAATATTGCCGCGGATCAGGCAAACCGGCACAGGCAGCGGTATTACTGCTGGTTTTCCTGATCGGTGAACAGGTCACTGAACAACATGCTCGACAGGTAACGTTCACCGGAGTCGGGCAGGATGACCACGATAGTCTTGCCCTGCATTTCCGGTTTTTCGGCCAGGCGTATCGCCGCCGCCATCGCGGCACCACAGGAAATGCCACAAAGGATGCCCTCCTCCTGCATCAAACGCCGGGCCATGGTCTTGGACTCTTCATCGCTGACCAACTCGACCTGGTCGACCATCGACAGGTCGAGGTTCTTCGGCACGAAGCCTGCGCCAATACCCTGGATTTTGTGCGGGCTGGGCTTGATCTCTTCACCGGCCAGTGCCTGGGTGATGACCGGCGATACCATGGGTTCCACCGCCACCGACAGAATCGCCTTGCCCTTGGTCTTCTTGATGTAACGCGAAATGCCGGTGATCGTGCCGCCCGTACCGACACCCGCTACCAGCACATCCACCGCACCATCGGTATCGTTCCAGATTTCGGGCCCTGTGGTTTTTTCATGAATCGCCGGGTTTGCCGGGTTATCGAACTGCTGTGGCATGAAGTACTGGGCAGGGTCGCTGGCAACAATTTCGTTGGCCTTCTCAATGGCGCCTTTCATCCCCTTGGCAGGTTCGGTCAACACCAGCTCGGCCCCCAGTGCCTTGAGCACCTTGCGACGCTCGATACTCATCGACGCCGGCATGGTCAGCACCAACTTGTAGCCACGGGCCGCCGCGACAAACGCCAGGCCAATACCGGTGTTGCCCGAGGTCGGCTCTACGATGGTCATGCCAGGCTTGAGCTTTCCGCTGCCTTCAGCATCCCAAATCATGTTTGCGCCAATTCGGCATTTGACCGAATAGCCAGGGTTACGCCCTTCGATCTTGGCCAGAACGGTCACTCCGCGCGGGGCGATACGGTTGATCTGCACCAGCGGTGTATTACCGATGGAATGCGCGTTGTCAGCAAAAATGCGGCTCATGGCGGGGTCCTTTTGGCACCGTGCGAAAACTTCAAGGGTAAGCCTGCCCCTGAAGTGCGTCCAGCCCCACGCACGCCCTGTGCAAGACAAATCCTCTTACACCGGTCACCAGGTGACGGAGCATTCAGAGACTGAATGCTCCGTCTGCGTTCCCAGCCAAGCGGGCAGCGCGTTATAGTCGGGGATAACCATTTTTCCACCAGGGGCCACGTACCCTTGGGGCTACGTTAGAGGATCGCTACATGAAGTTCGAAGGCACCAGCGCTTATGTCGCCACAGACGACCTGAAACTGGCGGTCAACGCGGCGATTACCCTGGAACGCCCGTTGCTGGTAAAGGGTGAGCCCGGCACCGGCAAGACCATGCTCGCCGAACAACTGGCCCAATCCTTTGGCGCCAAACTGATCACCTGGCACATCAAGTCCACCACCAAGGCCCATCAGGGGCTGTATGAGTATGATGCGGTCAGCCGCCTGCGCGACTCGCAACTGGGTGTGGACAAGGTGCACGACGTGCGCAACTACCTGAAGAAGGGCAAGCTCTGGGAGGCGTTCGAGTCCGAAGAGCGCGTGATTCTGCTGATCGACGAAATCGACAAGGCTGACATCGAGTTCCCCAACGACCTGTTGCAGGAACTCGACAAGATGGAGTTCTACGTTTACGAGACCGACGAGACGATCAAGGCCAAGCAGCGTCCGATCATCATCATTACCTCGAACAACGAAAAGGAGCTGCCTGATGCCTTCCTGCGTCGCTGCTTCTTCCACTACATCGCCTTCCCTGACCGCGACACCCTGCAGCAGATCGTCGATGTGCACTACCCCAACATCAAGAAGGACCTGGTCAGCGAAGCACTCGATGTGTTTTTCGACGTGCGCAAGGTACCGGGCCTGAAGAAAAAACCCTCTACCTCTGAACTGGTCGACTGGCTCAAGCTGCTGATGGCCGACAACATCGGTGAAGCCGTGCTGCGCGAGCGCGATCCAACCAAGGCCATTCCGCCGCTGGCTGGCGCCCTGGTCAAGAACGAGCAGGACGTACAACTGCTGGAGCGCCTGGCGTTCATGAGCCGTCGCGGCAATCGCTGATCTGCCACAGACCAATCAGGGGCGACTGCCATGCTGCTCAACCTGTTCAATGAAATGCGCGCGGCAAAGGTACCGGTGTCGGTACGCGAGCTGCTTGATTTGCTCAACGCACTCAAGCAGGGCGTGACCTTTGCCGACATGGACGAGTTCTACTTCCTGTCACGGGCGATTCTGGTCAAGGATGAACGCCACTTCGACAAGTTCGACCGCGCCTTCTCGGCCTACTTCAAAGGCCTGGAAAACCTCGATCAACACCTGGAGGCGCTGATTCCGGAAGACTGGCTGCGCAAGGAATTCGAGCGCTCGCTCAGCGACGAAGAACGCGCACAGATCCAGTCCCTTGGCGGGCTGGACAAGCTGATCGAGGAGTTCAAGAAGCGCCTGGAAGAACAGAAGGAACGCCACGCCGGCGGCAACAAATGGATTGGCACAGGCGGCACCAGCCCCTTCGGCTCCGGCGGTTTCAACCCCGAAGGCATCCGCATCGGCGATGCAGGCAAACGTCAGGGCAAAGCGGTCAAGGTCTGGGACCAACGCGAATACCGTAACCTCGACGACCAGGTCGAACTGGGCACGCGCAACATCAAGCTGGCCCTGCGTCGGCTGCGCAAGTTCGCCCGCCAGGGGGCGGCCGACGAACTGGACATCGACGGCACCATCGACCACACCGCCCGTGATGCCGGCTTGCTGAATATCCAGATGCGCCCAGAACGACGCAACAGCGTAAAACTGCTGTTGCTGTTCGATATCGGCGGTTCCATGGACGCCCACGTGAAGATCTGCGAGGAACTGTTTTCAGCCTGCAAGACCGAATTCAAGCACCTTGAGTACTACTACTTCCACAATTTCATCTACGAATCGGTGTGGAAGAACAACCTGCGTCGCACCTCCGAGCGCACGTCCACCATGGACCTGCTGCACAAGTACGGTGCCGACTACAAAGTGGTGTTCGTTGGTGATGCGGCCATGGCGCCCTACGAGATCACCCAGCCCGGTGGCAGCGTCGAGCACTGGAACGAAGAGGCGGGCTACGTCTGGATGCAACGCTTCATGGAGAAGTACAAGAAGCTCATCTGGATCAACCCCTACCCCAAGAACACTTGGGGGTATACGGCCTCGACCAACATTGTCCGCGAGTTGATCGAAGACCGTATGTTTCCACTGACCCTGCGCGGGCTTGAGGAAGGGATGCGGTTTCTGTCCAAGTAAGAGAACAATGCCCGGAACCACGCCTGGCGATGGGCATTCACTCAAACTGACGGAGAAACGCCAGCTGCTGCTCGTATGCCTGCACCTGCAGCACCGGCCTGAAAGTGACGACGTTTTCAGGCAGGCACTGCGCCAGTCGTGCCAACGCCAACGGCGTCAGTGCGCCAAGGCGCGGGTAGCCACCAATGGTCTGCCGATCGTTGAGCAGCACAATGGGCTGACCGTCCGGCGGTACCTGCACCGCGCCCAAGGGAATACCCTCGGAAATCATCGGTTCTCCCTGGTACTGCAAGGCTGGGCCAAGCAAGCGAATACCCATCCGGTCGGCGCGACGATCAAGTGCCCACGCTGAGTTGAACGCATCGAACAAGCTCTGGCCACTGAAGTCGCCAATCTGTGCGCCCAGCACCATATCCAGCGGCGCATTGCTGCGCAGGTCGGGGCGCTGCTGAACAGGGACTTCCCGTGGGCCTGACGCCACGCCCGCGTAGGTCAGGTACTCGCCCTCGGCCAAGGGCGCCCCAAAACCTTCAAGGCCACCCAACCCTTCACGTACCACGCAAGCACAGCTTCCCAACACCAACGGCGCGACAAAGCCTGCTGGCGCTGCCAGGTAAGCCCGCGCCCCCGACAACGGCTGATTGAAGCGTAAGCGCTGGCCTTTTTTCATGGTGAAGCTGCGCCATGGCGCCAGCGCTTGCCCGTCGAGCCGTGCATCCAGGTCGGCACCCGCCAGCGCCAGGCAAGCGTCCTGTTCAGCAATCAGGCTGAGCCCACCCAAGGTGATTTCAACCACCGGGGCATCAAAGGCATTACCCAATAGCCAGTTGGCCCAGCGCATCGAGACCCAATCCAGCGCTCCGCCCTGAGTGACGCCTAAATGGCGCACGCCAAAACGCCCGGCATCCTGCAAGAGACACAATGGCGTGCTGGCCTCAATCATCAGTCGGCTCATGCCTGCACCTCCAATGGCGTATCGTCACCACCCAGGCGCATGAACGTCGCATGATCGACGGACACAAAACGCACCCGATCACCAGGCTGCAACAGGCTGTAGCCCTCGCGATCACGGTCAAACAGCGCGCTCGGCGTACGCCCGATCAGGTTCCAGCCCCCTGGCGATACGGCCGGGTAGGCCGCGGTCTGGCGCTCGGCGATCCCCACACTGCCGGCTGCCACGCGCTTGCGCGGGGTTGCCAGACGCGGGCTCGCCAGGCACTCATCAACCAACCCCATAAAGGCAAAACCCGGCGCAAAGCCCAACGCGAACACCTGATACTCGCGCTCACTGTGCAGGCGAATCACCTCAGCTGGCGACTTGCCAATGCGCTGAGCCAGCACTGTCAGTTCCGGACCGACACTGGGGTCATACCACACCGGTATTTCATGACGCCGACCAGCACTGCCAGGGTCAGGCTGCACATGCGCCAGCGCCTGTTCAATGCAGCTGCGCGCCTCAGTGGGGGACATCTGCAGCAGGTCGAACTGCACCATCAACGTGGTGTAGGACGGCACCAGGTCCACAAGACGCCCGCCAAAGGCGGCCTGCAACCGCTGACGTGCCGCCAGCATCCAGGGCATGTTGGCTTCATCAATGACATCGAACAACCGCACCATCAGGCTGTCGACAGCGACCACTTCGATCCGCAGCTTCATGACGTCACCAGCGCATCGAGGGCCTGACGGATCTGCCGTACAGCCGCCACCGAGCTGTCGTTATCGCCATGCACGCAAAGCGTCTGGGCCTTGAGCAGCACCGGGCTGCCATCACTGGCCGTTAGCGCCTCGCCGCGCGCCAGGCGCAGCGCCTGCTCGACAATACGCGCGGGGTCATGATGCACAGCCCCCGGCAACCGCCGCGACACCAACCGACCGCTTGGGTCGTAAGCCCGATCCGCAAATGCCTCGAACCACAACGTCACACCATACTCGCGGCCCAACGCCATTGCCTCGCTATCATCGGCAGTGGCCATCAGCATCAAGGGCAATTGCTGATCGTAGGCAACGACGGCCTCCAGCACCGCGCGCAACGTTCGCGGATCGGCCATCATGTCGTTATAGAGCGCCCCGTGGGGCTTGATGTAGGCCACCCGGGTGCCTTGCGCCCGGCAGATCCCCTCCAGCGCCCCCATCTGGTAGAGCAGCAGGTCGCGAACTTCCTCGGCGCTACAGGCCATGGAACGGCGACCAAACCCCACCAGGTCTGGATACGCCGGGTGGGCGCCAATGGTCACGCCATGGGCAACGGCCAAGGCCACAGTCTTGCGCATGATTCCTGGGTCGCCGGCATGAAAGCCACAGGCGATGTTGGCGCAGTCGATAAAGGGCATGACCTCGGCATCCAGGCCCATGGTCCAGCTACCAAAGCTCTCACCCATGTCGCAATTGAGTAACAGGCGGCTCACACGCGTTGCTCCTTCGTCCATCTCTTCTGGCCCCTACCTTAACGCGCTTCAAGTTCTTTGCCGCGCGTTTCTGGCAAGCTCAATGCTGCCAGGATCACTACGCCATACGACACTGCGGCAAAACCACCAATTCCAAGGCTCAACGGGACTTTCTGGCTAAGCAGGCCGATCAGCAACGGAAAGAATGCCGCCAGCGCCCGACCAATGTTGTAACAGAACCCCTGCCCCGAACCACGAATGCGCGTCGGAAAGAGTTCGGTCAGAAACGCCCCCATACCGCTGAAGATACCTGAAGCGAAGAAACCCAGTGGAAAACCCAGCCAGAGCATCACACCATCACTGACCGGGATCTGGGTGTACAACAGCACGATCACGAACGAGCCGACGGCAAAGAGAATGAAGTTCTTTTTACGCCCCAACAGATCAGTGAGGTATGCGCTGATCACATAGCCGACGTAAGAGCCAAAAATCACCATGGCCAGGTAGCCACCCGTTCCCAGCACGCTCAGGCCGCGTTCGTTCTTGAGGAACGTTGGCAACCACGACGTGATGGCGTAGTAGCCGCCCAGCGCACCGGTGGTCAGCAGCGATGCCCGCAAGGTAATCGAGCGCATGCCCGGAGCAAAAATTTCGTAGAAGTGCGACGGTGCTTCTGCTGATTCAACCGCCTTGGCTGCACGGTAGACCTCAGGGTCCTTGACCAGGCGACGAACGAAAATCACAAACACCGCTGGAACCAGCCCGAGCAGGAACAATGCGCGCCAGGCATCTTCGGGTGGCAGCAACGAGAACAGCACAGCGTAGAGGATTGCTGTCAGCCCCCAACCGATGGCCCAACCGGACTGAACCATGCCTACGGCCTTGCCCCGATCCTGAGCACGGATGACCTCACCGATCAGCACCGCCCCAGCAGTCCACTCGCCGCCGAAGCCGAAGCCCATCAAGGTCCGAGCGATCAGCAATTGCTCGTAGTTCTGGGCAAAGCCACATAGAAAGGTGAAGAACGCAAACCAGAGCACCGTCAACTGCAAGGTACGGACCCGGCCAATACGGTCAGAAAGAATCCCGGCAATCCAGCCGCCCAACGCTGACGCGATCAGGGTAGAGGTATGAATCAGGCCCGCCTCGGCAGTGGTGATCCCCCACAGCGCGATCAATGTCGGGATCACGAAGCTGAGCATCTGGGTATCCATGCCATCAAGGCCATAGCCGATCTTGCAGCTCCAGAATGTTCGACGCTCTTGCTTGTTGATGTTGCGGTACCAGGCAAATGGCCCGGCCACATCACTGCATTTGACCTGTTGCTGCACGCCAGATGGGTTCATGCTTGCCTCAGCTTGTTGGTATTGTTTTTAAGGCGACGCTCTGTGTCGCAGCCTGGCGAACATTTTTTGACGTCAGGCAGGTGCCCGTCCAACGAGAAAAAGCTGCGGTCTGGCATAAGAAAAATTTGATTGCCCTGCTTGAGCGAGCCTGCAATGAATCTCAAATTCCTCGAAACCTTCGTCTGGGTGGCCCGCCTGAAGAGCTTTCGCCTGACGGCCGAAAAACTCTTCACCACGCAGGCCTCGATCTCCAGCCGTATTGCTGCACTGGAAGCAGACCTCGGGGTGCGGCTGCTGCTACGTGACTCACGCGGCGTCAGCCTGACGCCCGAAGGCAGTAAGGTGCTGGAATATGCCGAACAGATGCTGGGCACCGCCAAGGCCCTGAGGCAATCACTGGACAGCGACCGAGCCAAGGTCGGACGCATACGCCTGGGGGTGATGGACACGGTCATTCACACCTGGATGAGTACCCTGGTGTCGGAGTTGATGGAGCATTACCCGCAGGTCGAAATCGAGCTGGTCGCCGACACGGCACTCAACCTGCGCGAGCAACTGCAGAAGGGCTTCCTCGATGTCATCCTGCAGACCGACCTGCTCCGCGAAGCCTCAATCCGCAGCCTCGACCTGGCGCGGTATCCCATGGGCTGGATCGTCGCCAGTCAATCGATCTACAACCGGGCATACACCTCACTGGCTGACCTGGCCCGTGAGCGCATCGTCACCTTCTCAAAGAACTCGCGCCCCCATCAGGAAGTCTTGAGCCTGTTGCAGGCGGAAGGCGTAAGTACGCCTCGGCTGAACTGCGTGAACTCCGTGGCCGCCATCACACGCCTGCTGCGCGACGGGTTCGGCATCGGCGCCTTACCGCCGGCACTGGTCAGCGAAGAACTGGCACGGGGCGAGCTCAGCCAACTGCACCTTGAGCAACAACCGCCGAGCCTTGAACTGGTGGTAGCCTGGCAAACCGGGGTGCAATGGACGGACGAGGTCGTCGCCCTGTGCCGTAACGTGCTCGAGCGTTACGCCAGCCATGCCGGAGCGCAGCACATCGTGCTGGTTTAACGCCAGCTCGGCTGCACCGGCTTGCGCCGCCCGCCCAGCAATACCCAGCCGATCAACAACAGGAAACTCTCCAGCAGCAATGCCGGCAACAATGCGCACCCCAGGCCCCAGGCAATCGCCTCGGGAACCAGCAAGACCTGATAGCTGTAGCCCTTCAGCGTTTCGTCGCGTAACTGAGCATCGGCAGCCACCAGCACATGCCAGGTACGGGCCAGCCACGGCCCCTGCAGGATCTGCCATTCGCCCTCAAGCAGGCGGTTGCGGCCGAGCAGGCTATCGATACTGTCTGCATCACTGCGGAACACCGGGTCGTCACTGGCCCGGTAATGCCGCACCAAGGCCTGCAGATCGCCGTTGAAGAAACGTTGAGCCGTCTGCTCAAAGCCCTTTAGCCCTTCACGCGACTCCAACAGATGGGCCTGCACCCGCTGGCTGTAGTCATTGATCAAACCGGGCACCTGCACACCCAACAGCAAACCGCAGGTGAACAACAACAGCCGCAAGTAGCTCCTGAGCATGATGATCCTTATTCCGTCCGGCCTTGAGCGATACATTCCCCGCGCCGCCAAAGCCCCCACTGCCCGGGCTCATAACGGTGCCAGGTTTCGTTCTCGGTCAGCGCTTCGGTGGCGATGACCGTGACAACGTCATTGGGTGTTGTTTCAGCCTGAAAGTCGACGATCATGTCGACATCTTTCAAACGAGCCGGGCCGAAAGGCGCGCGCCGGGTGATATGCACCAGTTTGGTCGAGCAATAGCAGAACAGCCAGTCACCATCGCTGAGCAAGCCATTGAACACGCCCTTGCTGCGATACTCATCGCACGCAGCAACCAGCACCGGCAGCAGTTGCTCGACGTCGACCGGCTCCGGGAACGCCTCGCGCACGCGGTTAAGCAAATCGCAAAACGCCGCCTCGCTGTCGGTATCACCCACCGGACGGTAGAAGGTCCTCAAGGCCTGGAAGCCCGCCAACTGGCCGTTGTGGGCAAAGCACCAGTTGCGCCCCCACAGCTCACGAACGAACGGGTGGGTATTGGACAGGCAAACCTTGCCGACGTTGGCCTGGCGAATATGCCCGATGACCACTTCACTCTTGATCGGGTAGCGCTGTACGAGGTTGGCCACTTCCGACTCGCAACTTGCCGCAGGGTCCTGAAACAGGCGCAGGCCGCGGCCCTCGTAAAAACCGATACCCCAGCCATCGCGGTGAGGACCAGTGCGGCCACCGCGCTGCATCAGCCCAGTGAAGCTGAAAACGATATCAGTCGGCACATTGGCACTCATGCCCAACAATTCACACATGCTCGGTTCTCGCTTCTGAGGCAGGCGTTAGAGGCGTGGTTCAACCCGGACCGAACCACTGCTGGCTGGTGGCTCGTTGCGGTAGCGGCCAGGGTCGGCGCTGGTGAACGGTTGGTCCTGCTCTTCAAGCGCGTTGGCACGCTGCTGGGCAGCCGCTTCGGCAGCTTCACGGCGAGCACGGGCGTTGCGCTCCAGCGGCCAGCGCACCAGTACGAACAGCAGATAGGCGACAAAGGCAAACATGCCGTACATGGCCAGGTCAGACGCGGCGCGCAGCACATTACTACCCACCTTGAAGGCCAGGTCCAGGGCACTGATGGCAATGGCCGGTGCGAACAGGTCACGGCCAGGATCGACAATGGTCGGGGTGAACAGCAACACCGCGACGGCCACCCGCAGTGGCTCGCGCAGCCAGCGCCACATCCAGCGAGTCAGGCGAAACCAAACCAACAGGCAGCCCAAGGCTGCGAAGGCATAAAGGCCCCAGGCGAGCAGATAATCGTTCTCGGTCATGACGTCCGTGGCAAGCTAGGCAAATAGACGCTTATGATAACGATTTTTCCGCGTGCCGGCGCCCCCTGTCTGAGACGGCCTCGCCGCCGATCTGCCAAGAGAACTTCCAATGCCCACCGTTTCCCCCGTTTCCAACGCCCCCGTGGCCCACAAAGCTGCCGGCAGCGACCCTTATGCCTGGCTGCAGGAACGTGACACGCCTGAGGTCATGGCCTACCTGGAATCCGAGAATGCCTATCAACAGGCGCAGCTCGCTGACCAGGCCGAACTGCGCGAACAGCTGTTCCAGGAGATCAAGGGCCGGATCAAGGAAACCGATCTGTCGCTGGCCTCGCCATGGGGGCCGTACCTTTACTACACCCGCACCACCGCCGGCGACGAGTACCCCCGCCACTACCGCTGCCCACGCCCGGCTGACGACTCGCCGACCGTAGACGAAAGCCGCGAAGAACTGCTGCTCGATCCCAACAGCCTGGCCAATGGCGGCTTCCTGTCGCTGGGTGCGTTCAATGTCAGCCCCGACCACCAGCGCCTGGCCTACAGCCTGGATACCAGCGGCGACGAGGTTTACACCCTGTACGTCAAAGAACTGATCAACGGCGCCGTCCAGGCACTGCCGTTCGACGACTGCGACGGCAGCATGACCTGGGCCAACGACAGCCAGACACTGTTCTTTGCCGAACTGGACGACACCCACCGCCCCTACAAGCTGCTGCGTCATCGCCTGGGCAGCACTCAGGCCGAAACGGTGTTCGAGGAGGCTGACGGGCGTTTCTTCCTGACCTGCTACCGTTCAAGCTCCGAACGTCAACTGGTCCTGCTGCTCAACAGCAAGACCACCAGCGAAGCCTGGGTGCTGGATGCCGATCACCCGCAAGCGAGCTTCACGTGCCTGGCGCCACGCGTCGAAGACCATGAGTACTACCCTGACCACGGCCAACTTGACGGTGAATGGCATTGGTTTATCCGCAGCAACCAGCACGGCATCAATTTTGCGCTGTTCCACGCAGTGGCCGACAGCATCCCGACACGCGACCAGTGGCAGGTGCTGGTGCCCCATCGCGAGCAGGTGATGCTCGAAGGTTTCAGCCTTAATGCCAGCGCCCTGACCCTGAGCCTGCGTGAAGGCGGCCTGCCGATCATCGAAGTGCAGCCTCAAGGTCGTGCTGCCTACCGCGTCGAACTGCCCGATGCCGCCTACAGCCTCTACGTGCAGGACAGCCTGGAGTTCACCAGCACACGAGTCCGCCTGCGCTACGAGGCACTCAATCGTCCGGCACAGGTCAGGCAGCTGGAGCTGGCAAACGGTGCGCAACAGGTCCTCAAGCAGACCCCCGTACTGGGCCCGTTCGATGCTGACGACTATGTCAGCCAGCGCCTGTGGGCTACCGCCGCCGACGGTACACGCGTGCCGATCAGCCTGGTTCAACGTCGCCAGGACGTCGGCAAGCCCGTTCCACTGTACCTGTATGGTTACGGCGCCTACGGCGAAAGCCTCGACCCCTGGTTCTCTCACGCTCGCCTGAGCCTGCTTGAACGCGGCGTGGCCTTTGCCATCGCCCATGTACGTGGCGGCGGCGAGTTGGGCGAAGCCTGGTACCGTGCAGGCAAGCAGGAGCACAAAGGCAATACGTTCAGCGATTTCATCGCCTGTGCCGAGCACTTGATTGCCAGCAACGTCACCCATGCCGAGCAGTTGGTCATCAGTGGTGGCAGTGCTGGCGGCCTGCTGATCGGGGCGGTACTCAACCAGCGCCCGGAACTGTTCAAGGCTGCCATCGCCGAGGTGCCTTTCGTCGACGTACTCAACACCATGCTCGACCCGGATCTGCCATTGACCGTTACCGAGTACGACGAGTGGGGCAACCCTGAAGAGCCAGCCGTCCATGAGCGGATCAAGGCCTACGCACCGTATGAGAACGTCAAGGCTCAGGCGTACCCCGCACTGCTGGTGATTGCAGGCTACAACGACAGCCGCGTGCAGTATTGGGAAGCCGCCAAATGGGTGGCGAAGCTGCGGGCAACCAAGACCGACGACAACCTGCTGCTGCTCAAGACCGACCTGGGCGCAGGCCATGGCGGTATGAGCGGTCGCTACCAGGGGCTGCGCGATGTCGCGCTGGAGTACGGTTTTGTCTTCAAGGTGCTGGGCCTGGCGTAACGCCGTTTTTGACTGCCGCACCACGCCTGAGCAAAGCCGCCCATCGACCTAGTCCTTGGTCGGCTTGTCGACGTCCGGCGCGGGGGTCAGCCCCGGTAGTGGCTGATCTTTCGGCGGGTTCGGCAGCGGCATCGGTGGCAACAAGGGCGAACCGCTGCGGCTATCGCCAGCCTTGGGGATACTTGATGGTGCCACCTGCGGGTATGGGGTCGGCGTTGGCGTTCCCGGCGCTCCCGGAACGGGCGCGATGGGCCGTGGTTGCAGGTCCTGGGCTGAAGCAGCCCCCAGGGTAGTCAGGACCATTACTGCTGCAATCAGATAGCGCATACCAGTGCTCCTTCGGGCCGTTTGTCTAAAGGCTACGCCTAAGACAGCAAATGCGCCTGCCCGATTCCCTTGGCAAACAGCTAAACTCAAGGGCATAACCGTAACAAGCCCGATAAAAAGGTACCTCCATGAGCTCGGCAACACCCTCCTCCGCCACCGCACGTCTGGACCGCATCCTCGCCGATGCCAAACGCGACCGTGAAATGGGCTATCGCGACAAGGCCCTGAAGATGTACCCGCATGTCTGTGGACGCTGTGCCCGTGAGTTCTCTGGCAAGCGCCTGAGCGAGCTGACCGTGCATCACCGCGACCACAACCACGATAACAACCCCCAGGACGGCTCGAACTGGGAGCTGCTGTGCCTGTTCTGCCACGACAACGAACACGCACGCTATACCGACCAGCAGTACTTCAGCGAAGGGTCGACCAGCAGCCCGACGATCGCCAAGGCAACCCACAACCCGTTCGCCGGGCTGGCAAGCTTGCTGAAAAAAGACTGATCGTCCCCGCCTGTGCCGGCAAGCCCGTATAATCGTGTTTTTTCTCAAGGGCCCCGGCACGTGGCGAACAAACGGTACAGCTGCATAGGACTGTTCAACCCCAAATCTGCAGAAAACGTCGGCTCGGTCATGCGTGCGGCAGGCTGCTATGGCGTCAACTCGGTGTTTTACACGGGAAAACGCTATGAACGCGCCCGCGACTTCGTCACCGATACCAAGCGCGTACATTACGACATCCCACTGATCGGCATCGACGATCTGCAGAAAATCATTCCCTTGGGCTGCACGCCCGTTGCGGTGGAGCTGGTCGAGGGCGCCCGCCCGCTGCCGACCTACACCCACCCGGACCGGGCCATCTACATTTTCGGCCCTGAAGACGGATCCCTCGACCAAAGCGTGCGCGACTGGTGCGAAGAAACCATCTACATACCGACCGAGGGCTGCATGAACCTGGCAGCCACTGTGAACGTGGTGCTCTACGACCGCATGGCCAAAGGCAACAACACCCGGTCCGGGCCGAAATTCAAGTAACGACTAGTCCAGCAATTTGGTTTGCAGCACCTTCGACGAACCACCCAGCACACTCTCGCTGAGCTGAACGAACTCCTGGGTGCTGACGCTGTTCAGGCGCATCATGGCCCGGCTCACGTCATCCAATGAGCGCTGGTTGTGGGTCTGCAAACGGATTTCCCGGTCCAGTGCCTGCAACAGCAGCACGGCGCGTGCAATGGTCGGCCCATCGACCTGGGCACCACGCAGGCTGGTGACCTTGGCTGAGGCCTTGGTCAAGCTGTCCTGCAGGACTTGATAACGGTCATCGGCCAACCCACCGGAGCGGCGCAGCAATTCAATGCTGTAGTACTCGGCCAGCCCCTCACCTATCCAGTCACTGTGCTGGATGTCGTTGACCCCGGCGAAGGCCCGCACCAGCTCACGCAACAAGGGGCTGCTGCCGTTCTCGCTCACCAACGGCCGGCTGCTGTGCGAGTAGATCGAGTTGTTTGCCGCGCGCGTACCGCGCCAGAGTTGATCATGGCCACCGACGATCAGCAGTTTGGGCGGATTGCGCGGAAACACGGCTTGCAACTGCGGCCACACGAACGTCAGCAGCGTCAGGGTGTCAAGACGGCGCATACCCTGCCCTTTCGGGGCGGCTACCGTGACCTCGGTATCCCCGAGTCGGCTGCGACGGCTACCGATGTCGCCCGCCAGCATCCACCCCGTCGGACGGTCAAACAACCTGGAGACCTGGTCGATGCGGAAGCGATTCTTGCCGATGCGTGGCCACGCAGTTTCGACACTCTTCCAGCCGCTGGGCAGCTCAAAGGTCAGACGCGCCACCAATTCGGTACCGTCCTGTTGATCCAGACGTGCGGGCGGTACCAGGTCATCGCCGCGAAACAGCGCCCAGTTCGGGGTGATTCGACTGTCGTACATGCCGCCCTTGAGCCGGTGATCCAACTGCACCTTGTAGGTCAGGCTGGACTTGCCCGCCGCCGGCTGCCACAGGCCACGCCGACCGTTATCCTTGAGTTGCCACTGGCCTTCACCCTTGAATTCGCTGTAGTTGCCCAGGGTACCCAGATCGAAATCCAGGCTGCGCACTACGGCCCCATCGGCCAGGGTCAGGCTGACCAGCGCCAGACCCGTCTGCGGCAATAATTGGACGTGATAATCCAGATCGACTTTCTTGGCCCAGGCGGGCGCACTCGACAGCAGCAGGGCCAGCACCCACAGGTAACGCACACGCATAACGACTCCTTGCAACGACACCATGCCGCGCCCCAGCGCGCTTGTACGCCTCAACTGGCGCGAAAGATCAGATAGTCTTCCCAATCATCCTCAGCCACCGTCGTCTCGCTGAGCATTCGGCCAGACTGGGAAATACGCTGTTTATGCACCTGTTCGCGATCACCACACACCAGGTAGTGCCACTGCGGCAAGTCCTGCCCCTCGCTGACCAGGCGATACGCACAGGTTGGCGGTAGCCATTTGAACTGATCGGCCGTTCCCGGCGTGAGTTGGATGCAGTCAGGCACCTGCTCAAAGCGATTCGGGTAGTCGCGGCACTGGCAGCTCTTCAGGTCCAGCAGTTTGCACGCAATACGCGTGTAGTAGACGCTGTTGTCGTCTTCATCTTCGAGCTTTTGCAGGCAACACAGACCACACCCATCGCATAGCGACTCCCACTCCTGGCGGTCAAGTTGCTCGAGGGTTTTGCGCATCCAGAAGGGGGCGGCGTTAACAGCCATCGTGTCAGATTCCTGTTTCAATTCATGTGCAGCGGCGCGGCGGCGCCAGTCTAGGTCGTGTCATCACTCATTGCCAGACCGCTTGTCAGCGCTGACTCGGCACAGTAGCTTGAGCCTACTTGCCATTTCTCAATCCCGTCAGGAACGCCTACATGAGCGCCAATCCCCGTGTTGCCGACTATGCCATCAACGATCAGTTCATCCAGCGCTGGTCGCCACGTGCCTTCACTGCCGAGCCGATCAGCGAAGAAACCCTGCTGAGCTTCCTGGAAGCAGCCCGCTGGGCGCCGTCGGCCTACAACTCACAACCTTGGCGGTTCCTTTACGCGCGCCGTGACACGCCAAACTGGGAGCGCTACCTGGGCCTGCTCAACGAATTCAACCGCAGTTGGGCACAACACGCGTCGGCCTTGGTGATTATTGCCTCCAAGACCACCTTCACCGCCCCTGGCGCCAGCGAAGAAACCCCGGCACTTTGGCATACCTTCGACACCGGCTCGGCCTGGGGCCACCTGGCCCTGCAAGCCAGCTTGAGCGGCTGGTACACCCATGGCATGGCCGGTTTCGACCAGGCCCTGACCCGCAAAGAGCTCAAGATCCCTGAAGGCTATGACCTGCATGCCGCCGTGGCGATCGGCAAGCTGGGCGACAAGGCCAGCCTTGCTGAAGGCCTGCAAGCCCGCGAAGTCCCAAGCCCACGCCGCCCGCTGAGCGAGTTGGCCGCCGAAGGCGACTTCAGCCTGTAAACACGGCGCTTGCCAGGTGTTGGGCAACCTTGCTGCCCAACACCTGCAGGACGCGATCCGTCAGTAGCCGCGGTTGAAATCCACTTCGCCGCGCAGCGCTTCACCGGCTCGGTAAGCCTTCAGGTTCTCAACGAACAACTGCACCATCGCCTCTGGCGAGGTCGGTGCCGAACTGTGCCCCGTCAGCAACAACCCCAGGGCTGTCCAGAACGGATGGCGCTGCGGCAAAGGCTCCTGGCGACAAACGTCGATGACCGCGCCCGCCAAATGCCCCTTCTCCAACGCCTTGACCAGATCGACATCCACCACCGCCACACCACGCCCGGCATTGATGAACAATGCATCCGGATTGAACCGGGCAAACAACGCTGCGTTGTAGAGATCATGGGTAGCCGGCGTATCTGGCAACAGGTTGATCACATAGTCAGCCTCGCCAACCAGCCGGCCGAGGTCGTTCAACCCCGCCACCTCGATGAACGGTGCCTGCTCACGCGCCTGGCTGGCAACGCCATACAGCTTGACGCCAAAGGGCAACAGAAACTCCGCAACCCGCTGACCAATGTCACCGGTGCCGACAATCAATACGCGCCGACCTTCCAGCGTACGTCCGGGGCGACCATCCCATTTACGTTCTACCTGGCTGACCAGCCGGGCCAGCACCTCACGTTCATGGACCAGCATGTAGGTCAGCACATACTCAGCCATGACCTGGCCAAAAATCCCTACCGCCCGCGTCAGGCGGTAATGGCGAGGCAGTTCATTGGCGAGCAGTGGCGTAATACCCGCCCAGGTCGACTGCAGCCATTGAGGCTGGTGCCCTTGGCGCAACAGGCTCGCCAACAGATCAGGTTGCCCTAGCCACACGGGGCAATCTGCAGCCTGACGCGCCAGCTCGGCGGAGTCACCACTGGTCAGAGCCTCCAGGTCAGGAGCCCTCTCACGCAACAGACGAGCGTAAAGGGCATGATCCTGTTCGGCGATCAGAACACGCATGTTTTATACAACCTTGCAGAAGCGCTGAATGCGGCCAGGCACGATGGCATGGGCCGCATTCAGGGGATGTTCAGGGCAGTAATCAGACGGGGTCGTTGCGACGCAGCAACTCTTCGGGCAAGTGCTCGATGTACTCATCTTCTGCGGGCGGCATCTGCAGGTGATAGCCCTGCTGATCGAGGTTTTCCAGCACCTTGGCGATGTCCTCACGGGCCAGCTTGCGCTCGGGTGTCAGCACCAGGTCGAAGGCATGCAAAGGGGTTCCAAAAAACGGCAGCAAGCCTTCAGGCACGCGCTCCAGGCCATCAGCCTTGAGTACGTAGAGGTACATTTCGTTCTTGCGTGGGCTTTTGTAGATCGAACAGATTCGTTTCATCGTTGTTCTCCGGCACCGGCGAGGCAGTCAAGCAGCGCCTGGCCCATCCGCTCGCGGCGCCAGCCGCGCAGGGAGTCGGGCAGTTGATAAGGGCCATTGGGAAAACCGCTCTTGAGCAGGGCTTCCAGGGTTTTCTTGCGCAGCATCAGCTCTGGGGCAATGCCCAGGCGCTCGGCTTCAGCCTGACCGATGGCACGCAGTTGCTTGAGCACCCCCGAGGCTTCGATTGGCAACGGCTCGGGCAAGGCCGGCGGCCATTCGGCGGGTGCAACGCTCGCGGCCTGCTTGATCAGAGCGAGCAGGAATTCACCATCCTGGCGAATGGTCCGGGGATGCATATCCTCGATTTTCGCCAACGCCGAGAGGTTGTCAGGCTGGGTCCGGGCAAGCGGCCACAAGGATGGCTCACGCAGAATCCGGTTGCGCGGCAGATCACGCGCTCGCGCCTCTCGCTCACGCCAGGCACACAGCTCACGCATGACCGCCAGTTGCTGGCGAGACAGCTTCCAGGCCAGCTTGGCTTCGCGGTACAACTCGTACGGGTCGGTTTCGCGGCGCATCTGCGCAACCAGCTCCGCACCGTCGTCCAGTACCCAGGCGTACTTGTCATCCGACAACCGCGTACGCAGGCGCTCGTAAAGCTCAGCGAGGTGCACGGCATCTTCGGCCGCATAGCTGACCTGGGTTTCCGACAACGGACGCTGCAACCAGTCGGAGCGGGTTTCACCCTTGGGCAGGTCAATGCCCAACACGTCCTGAACCAGCCGCGAGTAGCCCATGGAGAACCCCAGGTTGAGGTACCCCGCGGCCAACTGCGTGTCGAACAAGGGCGCAGGCAAGCTACCGGTCAAGCGCATCAACACTTCAAGGTCTTCGCTACAGGCATGCAGCACCTTGGTCACCTGCTGATCCTCGAGCAGGCGCGCCAGCGGCTGCCAGTCACCAATCTGTAGGGGATCGATCAAGAAAGCCCGTGCCCCATCACCAACCTGGATCAAACCGGCTTTGGGATAAAAGGTATCAACCCGCATAAACTCGGTATCGAGCGCCACGAAGGGCAGTTGCTGCCATTGCAGGCAGTGCTCGGCCAGGCTGCGGTCGTCGCAAATCCAGTGAATATCGATGGCCACAAGGCTCTCCCACAAACAATGGCCCGCAGTATATACAACGCGGGCCACCGTCGGGAAACGGTACGACCGTCAGCGGCTCGTCACCTGGCGGCAACCGGCAAACAGATCAAGATCCGGCTTGTACACGCCACTTTGGACCTGCAGCAAACCGAGCATCGAATGGAACAGGTTGTCCTGGCTAAGCGGCTGGCTGCTGCTCTTGGCAAGGCAGGCCGTGTCGACAGCGAAACTGTGCTGATAACCCTCGGAGAACCACGCCAGCATCGGCACATGCTTCTGTTGCTCCGGTGCCAGCATATAGGGGGTGCCATGCAGGAACAGGTTGTATTCACCCAGCGATTCACCATGATCGGACAGGTAAATCATTGCGGTATCCACTTTGTCTGACTTGCTGCGCAGGATATCGATCAGCGATGCCAGGACATGGTCGGTATAGACCAACGTGTTGTCATAGGCATTGGTGATGCTTTCACGGCTACAGGTGTTCAGTGCGTTGCTCTGGCACACCGGCGTAAATCGCTCATAGGCCTTGGGATAACGCTTGTAGTATTCAGGCCCGTGGCTGCCCATCTGGTGCAGCACCAGTACGGTGTCCTGTTGCAGATTGTCGAGGGAAGCTTCCAGCCCCTTGAGCAGGATATCGTCATGGCACTCGCTGTCGGCGCACAACGCCGGGTCCTTCAGGTTGCTGACATCCTCGAACATCACCCGATCACAGGCACCTTTACACCCTGACTGGTTGTCACGCCAGCGCACGGCAAGCCCGGCACGCTGAAGCACATCCAGCAGCCCTTCACGGCTCTTGGCCTCACTGGCCGAGTAATCCTTGCGGGTCATTCCCGAGAACATGCAAGGCACCGACACCGCAGTCTCGGTACCACACGAGGTTACATTGTTGAATGCAATCAGGCCGGCCTCATGGCTCAACTGCGGGGTGGTGTCACGCCCATAACCCAGCAGGCCAAAATCTTCCGCACGAGCGCTCTCGCCAACAACCAGCACGGTCAACGACTTGCGTGGATGCTGCTGCCAGGATGATGCCAAATGCGCATCTTCACCATACTTGTGGAATGACTTGACCGCAGAACCTGCGCGCTCCCTCAACAAACCGACCGACGCCCCTACATAGTTGCTGGGCACAATCATCAGGCGCAGTTCATGGTGATTGCGAAACAGCGAAGAAAGGCCCTGATAATTGAGCAACGCAACACCACCGAGCGCCGCAACACAGCCCACGCTGACGACCAGCTTGCTGAGCAACTCACGGTGCCAGGCACGGTACTGAATCGGGGTCTTGATCAGCAGGAATGACGGCACACCGCCCAACAGCAAGACGTATGCAAGCCACTTCAGAGACAGCAGGTCACGTACTTCTGTCGCATTGGTCTCAACAGCGTTGCGCAACATGCCCACATCGATCAGCACACCATACTGATTCATGAAGTAAGCAACGCTGGCACTGATCATGAATAGCACAATCAGTACAGGCTTCAGCACAACTTTGAAGGCCAGAAACGTCAGGATCAGATTGAAGGCGCACAGCAGCATCAATGCGAAGGCCATGCGCAGCAGCATGCCTTGCCCGTCTCCCTGAATAATCGTGAACAGGTGCTGCCAAAGCGTGAAGTTGAATCCGAACAGCAGATACAAACTAGCGATCAGTGTGACCCATTCTGGACGCAGCGGCTTTACCTTGAACATGAGACTTCGCTTGAAAAGTAATTCGAGAGAGTGCGCGTTGGCACGGCTTTAAAACTGCCGAAACTCTAGGCGCCGCCTCATAAAACTTTCGTGAAAAAGATGGCAACAAAGGGTTTGATGCCTTTTTGCCAGCCAGCCTCATACACGCCGCACTTCCTGCCAAGACAAGGCATTGCAGCGCATCAGGATTGAGAAATACGGCTACAGACCAGCCCTGCCACAGAACCTGGCAAAGACGGCTATCCTCATAACTCAAGCCCTTACTCAGTAGCCCGCAGAGGTGGAGACATGCCGGTTAAGCACGATTTGCTCGCAGACCTTAATCTGACCAAGGAAGCGTTCGATGCCCTCAGGAAAACCGACCCACAACTCGACCGACTGCATGAAAAGTACAATGCCAAGGATGCCGAAGTCGTCGTGGCGGAGGGCAATGGCGCCTCGGATGACCGGGTCACCCAGCTTCGCAAGGAGCGACTGAAACTCAAGGATGAGATTGTTGCTCACGTGCAAAAAGGCAAACCCAACTGAGTACGCAGGAGGGAAAGCCATTGTTCAACGTCGACTGACACCCGCTTTCCGATGGAGCGGCTTGAGGTAAGCCGCTCTCGACCCTCCCCTTAGCGACAGAGGTGCTGCAACACCACCTCCAGAGGATGCCGCAACGTGCGGTCGGCCAAGCGTTTGACCTGGCTGCGGCAGGAGTAGCCTGTTGCCAACGCCTCACCCTGCTTATCCAGTTTACCGGCCCAGGACTGCTCAAAGATCGTCCGCGAGGTTTCCTGGTTACGCGCTTCGTGGCCGTATGTACCCGACATGCCGCAGCAGCCGGTCGCCTCGGTGACCAGTTTCAGCCCCAGACGAGCAAACACCTGCTCCCACTGCCGGGTACTGGCCGGAACGTTGGTCTTCTCAGTGCAGTGAGCCAGCAAGCGGAAGGTCTCCGGGTTGGAAACCGCCCGCTCAGGTAGCGCGTCAATCAACCATTCCTGTGGCAGCGCAACCTTCGGGCACTCACTCAAGCCCGGGACCTTCTGATATTCCTGCCGGTAGACCAGCGTCATGGCCGGGTCCAGGCCGATCAAAGGCACACCGCAATCGGCCAGAACCTTGAGTTGGCTGGCATTGCGAATCGCCGCCTTGGCGAACGCGCCGAGAAAACCCTGAACGTGCAATGGCTTGCCATTGGCACTGTAGGGCGCCAGGAATACCCGATAGCCCAACCGATGAGCCAACTCAATGAAAGACGCCAGCAACGGTGTTTCAAAGTAGCGGGTGAAGGCATCCTGCACCAGCACGATACTGCGCTCGCGCTGCGCCGGCGTCAGTTCGCGCAGGGCCGGAACGCTGGCCGGTCGGACATTGCAACGGGTCAGCGTCGCCTGCAGGTTGTAGCGACTGATCAGCGGGCTGTCGAGCATGCCGACATGACGCTCCAGCAGTCGACTGACCCACTGCGAACCCATCACCCAGTTGTACAGCCCTGGCGCATAGGCCATGTACGGGATCGTGAACTCCAGCGAACCAATCAGGTAATCGCGCAGTGGCCGCTGATAGCGACCATGGTAGAGCTCGAGGAAGCGCGAGCGAAACTCCGGCACATTGACCTTGATCGGGCACTGCCCCGCGCAGGATTTGCACGCCAGGCAGCCGGCCATGGCGTCGTAGACCTCATGAGAGAAGTCCGCCTCACCCCGCTGGCGCGCCCGGTTGTTGCGCAGCCGGGCGGGCAACGTCTTGAGCCAGGAAGTTTTCTTTTTCGCTGCCGCCAGCACATCGATGTTGGCCGCACCCTGCAGGCGCAACCACTCACGAATCAGCGAAGCACGGCCTTTAGGTGAATGCTGACGCTCGCGGGTAGCTTTCCAGGACGGGCACATGGCGTCGTTGGGGTCAAAGTTGTAGCAGGCGCCATTGCCGTTGCAATGCATGGCGCTGTCGAAGCTCTGCCAGACCCGCTCGTCAATCTGCCGGTCCAGGTCACCGCGCAGTGTCACCTCGTCAACCTTGAGGAGGCTCTCGCTGCTGTCCGGCGTACAGATCTTGCCGGGGTTGAGTTGGTTGTACGGGTCAAATGCGCCCTTGAGCGCCTGAAGCGCCGGGTACAGCTCGCCAAAAAAGCTCGGTACGTACTCCGAACGCAAGCCCTTGCCGTGCTCACCCCAGAGCAGGCCACCATAACGCTGGGTCAGCGCCGCCACGGCATCGGAAATCGGCTTGACCAGTGCCGCCTGGGCAGGGTCTTTCATGTCCAGCGCCGGTCGAACGTGCAGCACGCCAGCATCGACATGCCCGAACATGCCATAGGCAAGGCCATAGCTGTCCAGCAAGGCGCGGAACTCGGCGATGTAATCGGCCAACTGCTCAGGTGGCACGGCGGTGTCTTCGACAAACGGCTGCGGGCGCACTTCGCCTTCAACGTTGCCAAGCAAACCCACCGAGCGCTTGCGCATGGTATAGACACGGGTCACCGCCTCGGCACCTTCGGCCAGGGTATGGCCCAAACGCTCGATACTGGTGTCAGCCTGCAGGTGTTTGACGAACGCCTGCACCCTGGCGTTCACTTCGTCCGGTTCATCACCACTGAACTCCACCAGGTTGATCCCCAGTGTCGGGCGCTCTGGGTCGGCAGGAAAGTACTCGGCAACGCTGTGCCAGACAATATCCTTCATGGCCAACAGCAACACCTTCGAGTCAACCGTCTCGATGGACAACGGCTTGTGGCTCAGCAACGCGTTTGCATCGCGCAAGGCGTCCATGAAGCTGCTGTAACGCACGTTGACCAGCACCGAATACTTGGGAATCGGCAACACGTTCAACTTGGCCTCTACCACGTAGCCCAAGGAACCTTCGGCGCCGCAGAGCACGCTATTGAGGTTGAAGCGCCCCTGCTCGTCGCGCAGGTGTGCCAGGTCGTAGCCTGTCAGGCAACGGTTGAGCTTGGGGAAGGTCGACTCGATCAATTCAGCCTGGGTTTCATGGATCTGTCGGGCCATACGGTAAACCTCACCGCTGCGCCCGGCCTGTGCGCAGGCCTGATCCAACGCCTCATCATCGATGGGCCTGGTGTGCAATAGCTCGCCACCCAACAGCACGCTATGCAGCTCAAGTACGTGATCGCGAGTCTTGCCGTAGGTGCAACTGCCCTGCCCGCTGGCATCCGTGTTGATCATGCCGCCCACGGTCGCACGGTTGGAGGTGGACAGCTCTGGCGCGAAAAACAGCCCGTGGGGCTTGAGGGCGGCGTTG
This sequence comes from Pseudomonas sp. AL 58, assembly GCF_036348395.1. Classification (NCBI taxonomy): domain Bacteria; kingdom Pseudomonadati; phylum Pseudomonadota; class Gammaproteobacteria; order Pseudomonadales; family Pseudomonadaceae; genus Pseudomonas; species Pseudomonas sp. AL 58. Next base: position 515,165 of record NZ_JAZBQR010000002.1, on the reverse strand, counting down.
AGCTGGTCCTTGACCACCCCCGCCTGAACCCGCACCCAACGCTGCTCGACATTGATTTCGAGAATGTTGTTCATGTGCCGCGACAAGTCGACAACGATGCCATCGGTCAACGACTGGCCGTTGGTGCCGGTGCCGCCGCCACGTGGCGTCAGCTTGACCTGCCGAAAGCGCGGCTCGGCCATCAACGCAGCGACACGCGCCACGTCCTCGGCATCCTGCGGGAATACCGCCGCCTGAGGTAAGCGCTGATAGATCGAGTTGTCGGTTGCCAGTACCGTACGGGTGGCGTAGTCGGCACTGATCTGGCCACGGAAGCCGGCAGCGCGCAACGCATCAAGGAAATCGGCATACAGGGTGGCCGGCGTGACACCAGTCAATCGGGCGATCATTGGGGATGGCCTCATTTATATCGGTTTAATCATGAATACCTGCTAAAACGGTATGGCTGGCACACCATCAGGTAGGGGATGATGACCATGATCCCGGAGCTTCAAGCCAGACACAAACGGATACTCACGCAGCCTTCGATGACTTTTACGAATGAATTACCGCAACCTCACCCCATCCATGTCCCTGCTGCTGGCCTTTGAGGCCGCTGCCCGCCACGAGAGCTACACCCGCGCAGCCGCAGAACTGTCGCTGACCCAGAGCGCCGTCAGCCGCCAGGTCCAGATCCTGGAACGCCAATTGGGGGTGACACTGTTCCGTCGTGAAGGCCGCGCCGTCCAGCTCACCGATGTCGGGCGCCTGTACCAGCGAGAAATCAGCGAAGCATTGGGCCGTGTACGCAGCGCCACCCTGCACGCGATTGCCCATCAAGCCGGCGGCGGCAGCCTGCGCCTGGCGACCCTGCCAACCTTTGGCTCCAAATGGCTGCTGCCGCGCCTGCATGAGTTCTACCGCAGCCACCCCGAGGTACTGGTGCATATCAATTCGCGGATCGAACCCATCGACTTCGCGACCAGCGGCATCGACGCCGCCATCGTAGTCGCGGCCAGCGACCTGCCGGGGCTGATCTGCCACCGTTTGCATGCCGAAGAACTGATGGTGATCCTTTCGCCAACCCTAGCCGCCACACGGCCCTGCTGGACACCCGAAGACATCAGCAAACAGGTGCTGCTCAGCGTCGCAAACAACCTCAACGCCTGGGGCGAGTGGTTCATCCACCATGGCCTGACGCATCAGGCCATGCGCCTGGGGCCGAGCTTCGAACTGACCTCGCACCTTATCCAGGCCGTGCGCGCCGACATCGGTATCGGCCTGGTACCCAGGATCCTGATCACCGACGAACTGGCCCGTGGCGAGCTGAGCAGCCCGGCGCTGCCTTATGCCAGTTCACGCAGCTACTACCTGGTGTACCCGCCCCGTAACAAGGCACTGCCCGCGCTACAGGCGTTCAGGGACTGGCTGCTGGATAACGCTGACATGCAGCTTCAATAGATCGCGGACAACCCGTCACCCAGGCCGTTGTCAGCTTCAGTTCTGGAAACTCATCGCCCGCAACGGGTGACTCGGGCGCACATCAGCCTGTCCCAAGAACAGCAGCAGATTGATGCACTGAAAAGCAGCCACGCATCAATCCTCAACCCGATCATTGCTAACGAGTGAGGACGCCAGGGGCGTGAGGTGCAGGTGAGTGAGCAGAACCTGACACAAGCACTGGCCACCTTCGTCACCGGCATCATCGAGAGCGCCAAGAACAATTCCAAGATGGCTTGAACGACATGCACCCGCAAAGAAAGACCCTGCACAATGAGTTGCACGCCCGTCCGTCGCTGTATTTCGACGAGCCCGCGAACGTCTACCACATGGCATTCCTCACCCACGAGGTGCCGTGCGACACCCTCCTGAGCAGCTTCTGCCGCGACCCCATCGATCCCGATACTGTTCAGGGCATCACCCAGCTAGAAGGTCACGCATTGAAATGGGAGCGGCACGCCGAGTTTCTGACCCTGACAGTGGTGGTGACCTCATCCGACCCCGAGCCTGGCTGGAGCCCGCCGCCAAAGGCCCTCATGGACCGGGTTGCGCCTTACTTGCAGCATATGATCAACGCCGTACAAATTGTGGTGCGCGCCGATACGTCCTTTAACGGTGACCTTTCCAGCTTCGGCTTCAAAGACCCCTGCGGCTCTTGCATAGGTGGCGGCGATGCGGTGGTGTGGAGCGACTTCCGCTTGAGCGAAGATGGCACCAATCGCTTTCTGTTCGTGAACAAACGCCTGAATGCGTACCGTCAAGGGCGCATGATCCGGCGCCTGCTGGAAATCGAGACCTACCGCATGATGGCCTCGCTTTCACTCACCACCGCGAAAAACCTGAGTACTCAACTCAATACCTTCGACAGAACGCTGGTCAACCTCTCAGAGCGCAACGCCGGCGCCGAGACCGGCGATGCCAAGGCGCTGCTGGCCGACATCGCCAACCTGTCGGCACAAGTGGTCAGCAGTACCGCGAAAACCCGGCACCGCTTCAGCGCCACACAAGCCTATGCCCAACTGGTATTTGAGCGCTTGAGCGAACTACGGGAAAGCCATGTCGGAGACTGCCAGCGGCTCGGTATCTTCATCGAAAGACGATTCAAGCCCACCGTCAGATACTGCGCCGTCACCGAACAACGCCTGGATCAACTGGCCAAAAGCGTCGCCAACCTCGGCGACCTGCTGCAGGCGCGCGTACAAGTCGAAATGGAAGAGCAGAACGCGGAAATCCTCAAGAGCCTGAGCAATCGCGCGGATACTCAAATAAAGATCCAACGCGCGGTAGAAGGCCTGTCGATCATCGCCATCACCTACTACCTGCTGAGTCTGCTCAAGCTGCTCTACTCGGGCGCACACACCCTGGGGCTGGAGATGTCCCCAAAAGAAGCCATGCTGACCATGAGCCCACTGGCCATCAGCATTCTCCTGCTCATCCTGATCCGGATAAAAAGAGCGAAGAGCGAGCATTGAACCCGCGGAGGGCCGTTGCACCGCAGCGGCCTGAAAAACCGACACCCAAAAGCACAAAACCCCTGAAAGCGTTAACGCTTTCAGGGGTTTCGTGTACTTCATGTATGGCGGAGAGATAGGGATTTGAACCCTAGGTACTGTTGCCAGTACAACGGATTTCGAATCCGTCCCGTTCGGCCACTCCGGCATCTCTCCAGTGGCGCGCATGATACCAGCAGTTTGCCAAAAGGCAAAGCGCCTTGCGAAAAAAATTCGCGTGGTATCAGGCGCTTGCGTTAAAACGCCAGCTTACAGCGGTACGCCCAGGCGCTTGGCCACTTCTTCGTACGCTTCGATGACGTCACCGAGGCCCTGACGGAAGCGGTCCTTGTCCATCTTCTTGCGGGTTTCCTTGTCCCACAGGCGGCAGCCGTCCGGGCTGAACTCGTCACCCAGCACGATTTCGCCGTGGAATACACCGAACTCCAGCTTGAAGTCCACCAGCAGCAGGCCAGCGTCGTCGAACAGCTTGGTCAGTACTTCATTGACCTTCAGCGACAGCGCTTTCATTTTCGCCAGTTGCTCGGCAGTGCCCCAACCAAACGCAACAACGTGCGATTCGTTGATGAACGGATCACCCTTTTCGTCGTTCTTCAGGAACAGTTCGAAGGTCGAAGGCTCCAGCTTGATGCCTTCCTCAACGCCCAGGCGCTTGACCAGGCTGCCAGCAGCATAGTTACGCACGACGCACTCGACCGGAATCATGTCGAGTTTTTTGACCAGGCACTCGTTGTCACCCAGCAGTTTGTCGAACTGAGTCGGGATACCCGCTTCTTCGAGCTTCTGCATGATGAAGGCGTTGAACTTGTTGTTCACCATACCTTTGCGGTCGAGCTGTTCGATACGCTTGCCGTCGAACGCCGAAGTGTCGTTGCGAAACAGCAGGATCAAGCGGTCAGCGTCATCGGTCTTGTAAACCGACTTGGCTTTGCCGCGGTAGAGTTCTTCACGTTTTTCCATGATGGGCTCCGCTTGCTAAGTTAGATGGGCCGGGCGATTTCGCGCCAGTCGAGCCCTGAATCCTGATTGGCCACCTGTAGCCAGCCCGGGTCACACCCCAAGGCGTCGACAAAACACTGCCGGGCCAGCTGTGGCTGGTTGTTCTTGCTACTGAGGTGGGCCAGCACCAGATGCTGCAGCTTGTGCCAACCCAACTCGGCCACCAGGCGCGCGGCCTGATGGTTGTTCAAATGTCCTAGATCACCACCCACCCGCTGCTTGAGGAAATAGGGGTAATGCCCTCTGGCCAGCAGATCACGGCAGTGATTGGCCTCGATCAACAAGGCGTCCAGATCCTGATAGTGAGTCAACAGCCGATCATCATACGAACCCAGGTCGGTCAGCACACCCAATCGCCGATGACCGTCACTGAACACATACTGCAGTGGCTCCAGCGCATCGTGCGCCACAGCAACAGCGGTAATACTCAAGCTTCCCACCTGCAACCGCTCGTCACCGGCCAGGAAGCCTGCGACCTCGACGGGCTTGCGCATCCCGCGCAGCGTCCCACGGCTGAGGTAGACCGGTAGATTGTAGCGCCGCGCCAGCAAACCAACGCCATGAACATGGTCGGCATGTTCATGGGTAACGACGATGGCATTCAATTGATCTGGCGCTACGCCGAGCAGCGCCAGGCGCCGCTCGGTTTCCCGCAGGGAAAAGCCACAATCGACCAGCACACAGGTGTCGTCACTGGCGATCAGCGTACCATTGCCCTGGCTACCGCTTCCTAGTACGGCGAAGCGCACTTAACCCAGGTTGTCCTGAATGACACTCAACACACGACGAGCGACATCAGCTGGCGCGACGGTGTTGATGTTTTTCTCGACCGTAACCTGGACGCTGTCACCCACCTTGCTCAGGCGAACCTGATAACGCTCGGCACGGGCTTCACGCTCTTCCTTGCTCGGCTCGCTGCCCAACAGCTTGCCGAAGAAACCAGGCTCCTGGTCGTGCTTCTCGGCTTTCTCGGCCAGGTTGATGTAGTAAAGGCCCAGGCTGCGGTTTATGTCTTCGACACGCCACTCACCGTGTTCCAAGGCGCGGCCCACACTGGACCAGGCACGATCAAGGTCGGCGCCCAGGTTCAATACCGGGTTGCCGCTGCCGTCTTCGCTCAGGCTGACACGGCTAGGGGCATCGAAATCACGAGCAGCAAGCAGCGAGACGGAACCGCCCTTCTCGGCGCTACGGGTCATGCTGGCGAGCATTTCATCGACCAGCAGGGCATCAGCGGCGGTATTGACGGAACGCGCCGGGAAATCAACCTCGGCGGTGCTGCCGGCCGGACGCTCAGCAGTCACCACATAGACTTCACTGGTGCCCCGCTGTACACCTGGCTCGATGCGTACACGCGCACGCATTTCACTGTCACCGCTGGTGGCGGTGCTTGCCAAGCGTTTTGCCATGGCGGCCGACAGCTCGTCGGAACGCTGCCAGGTGGTCGTGAACTCACCGGTTTGCGGACGCTCTTCGGCAATACGGAAACCGTTGTCTTCAAAGAACTGACGAGCCACTGGCCAGACTTCAGCCGGTGCACGCTGGGCCAGTACCCAACGCGAGTTACCACTCTTCTGCAGGCTGAAGTCGCTGGCTTCACCCGCCGCCGACAACGGCAGCGGACGCGGCACGTCGAACTCGCCCTTGGTACTGCTGTCCGCGACGTTACGCGGGATCGGCAGCAGCGGGTCGAGACGCTTGGCACTGCTGACATCCGGTGGCAGTTGCATCGGCGGCTTCTGGGTAGCCTCCAGATAGTCGCTGCCACGGTCACGGAAGTAACCGTCTTCACCCCACAGCCAGCCGCACCCGCTGGTGCTGGAGATAATCAAGGCAAGGGCGGAAAGACCAGCCAATCGCTTCATGCGGTGTACTTCCTCAGTTAAACCAGTACGCCGGACTGGCGCATGGCCTGCCGCAGCGTTTCATGACAAGGTTCGCTCAGCCAGGTCAGCGGCAGGCGAATGCCTTTGTGCATCAGGCCCATTTCCACCAACGCCCACTTCACCGGGATCGGGTTGGCTTCGATGAACAGGTCCCTGTGCAGCGGCATCAGTTTTTCGTTGATGGCACGGGCCGTTTCGGCATCGCCCTTGAGGGCGGCTTCACACAGGTCGGCCATTTCGCGTGGCGCAACGTTGGCGGTTACCGAGATATTGCCCTTGCCGCCCATCAGGATCAGCTCAACGGCGGTTGGATCATCGCCGGACAGGACGATGAAGTCCTTGCTGACGCCATCCAGGATGGCCTTGGCGCGCTTCAGGTCGCCTGTGGCTTCCTTGATACCGATGATGTTCGGTACGGTCGAAAGACGAATGACGGTCTCTGCCTGCATGTCGCAGGAAGTACGGCCGGGCACGTTGTAGAGAATCTGCGGGATGTCTACGGCTTCAGCGATATGCTTGAAGTGCTGGTACAAGCCTTCCTGGGTAGGCTTGTTGTAGTACGGCACCACCAGCAGGCAGGCATCAGCCCCGGCGTTCTTGGCGTTGCGGGTCAGCTCGACCGCTTCACGCGTGGAGTTGGCGCCGGTGCCAGCGATCACCGGGATACGCCCGTTGACCTGTTTGACTACAGCCTCGATGACTTTGATGTGTTCTTCGACATCAAGGGTCGCAGACTCGCCGGTCGTACCGACGGCAACGATGGCATGAGTACCGTTTTTCAGGTGAAAGTCCACGAGTTTGCTGAGGCTGTCCCAGTCAAGACGCCCTTGTGCATCCATGGGTGTGACCAATGCCACCATACTGCCCGCAATCATGAAACTGCTCCTGCCGGAAAAAGAGAGCGGTAATGGTACTGGCGCCATCGGGCTTGCACAAGCGAAGCAGGTGGCCGGAGCATTCCCCTCGGCAGCAGTTTTCGCTACCCTTCCCTCTTTGATCGGTACGCAGCAGCCCCCTGGCTTGCTGATGATGCACCTCGGCTGCGCCCTGACCCTCGATTCTGAGCGGCGGAACGGTATACAGCACAGCCTCTTGCCACGTCACGTACCGACCGCTCATCGCTTTAGGAATGCTGCATGTCCACCCCCACCGTTCGCGAACAATTCCTTGTCATCAGCGCCCTGGGCCCCAATCCCATGGAGCTGACCAACATCCTGTGCCGCACCAGCAACGACAACCGTTGCTCTGTCGTAACCTCGCGCCTGACACGCCACGGGGAATGCAGCGCACTGGTGCTCCAGGTATCGGGCAGCTGGGACGCACTGGCGCGGCTCGAGGCTGCACTCCCAAGCCTGGCCAAGAAGCACAGTTTCACGGTCAATGTCGTGCGCAGCGCAGGCCTGGAGGTTCGCCCACTATCCTTGCCGTACGTCGCCTACATCAGCGCCGCCTATCGGCCCGATATCATCAATGAGCTGTGCCAGTTCTTCCTCGACCACCGGGTCGAGCTGGAGAACCTGACCTGCGATACCTATCAGGCACCGCAAACCGGCGGCACCATGCTCAACGCCACGTTCACCGTGACGCTGCCTGCGGGCACACAGATCAGCTGGCTGCGCGACCAGTTCCTGGACTTCGCCGACGCACTCAACCTGGATGCGCTGATCGAACCCTGGCGCCCACAAAACCCCATGTAAGGAATGCACCATGGCTGTTGAACTCGATCAATCGGTACCCGCTTTCCAGGCCGAGGCCACCAGCGGCAAGCAGATCAACCTGGAAGCCCTGAAAGGCCGTCAGGTCGTGCTGTACTTCTACCCCAAGGACAGCACCCCGGGCTGCACCACCGAAGGCCAGGGTTTTCGGGATCACTACGCGGCCTTCCAGGCGGCCGACACCGAGGTGTTCGGCGTTTCCCGCGACAGCCTCAAATCGCACGAGAACTTCAAGTGCAAGCAGGCGTTCCCGTTTGAGCTGATCAGCGACAAGGACGAGGCGTTGTGCCAGTTGTTCGACGTGATCAAGCTTAAGAAGCTCTATGGCAAGGAATACCTGGGCGTAGACCGCAGCACCTTCCTGATCGACAAGGATGGTGTACTGCGCCAGGAGTGGCGTGGCGTGAAAGTACCGGGCCACGTTGAAGCCGTGCTGGCCCAAGCGCAGGCGTTGAACAAGGCCTGAAGCGCTATCGTCGGCAAGGCCGGCTCCTGATGGATCTGGCCTTGCCGGTGATCAACCCTGCCTGACGTTACAGCAATGGCGCCACAGGCGGTTCCCGGCGAGGCCAGGCATCCAGCACCGCCTTGAACAGGGTCGCCAACGGAATCGCAAAGAAGATCCCCCAGAACCCCCACAGCCCGCCGAACAACAGCACGGCGCAGATGATTGCGACCGGGTGCAGGCTGACGGCTTCGGAGAACAACAACGGCACCAACACGTTGCCGTCCAGCGCCTGAATGATCGCGTACACCGCCATCAGGTAAATGAATTGGTCTCCCCAGCCCCACTGGAACAAGGCGATCAATGTCACCGGCACGGTCACCACCACCGCCCCGACATAGGGCACTACCACCGACAGACCGACCAGCAGTGCCAGCAGCGCCGCGTAGTTCAGCCCAAGGGCGACAAAGGCGATGTAGGTCGCGACCCCGCAAATCAGGATCTCGATACCTTTACCGCGAATGTAGTTGGCGATCTGCCGGTTCATGTCCTCGGCCACACGGGTCATCAAGGCCCGCTCACGCGGAAGGTATCCACTGACCCAACGCGCGATCAGTTCACGGTCCTTGAGGAAAAAGAACACCAGGATCGGTACCAGTACCAGGTAGATCATGACGTTGACCAACAGTGGCAGGCTGGACAACGAGAAGGTCAGCGCCCACTGGCCGAACTTGCCGATCTCGCCACGCATCACTTCAATGGCCTGCAAGACCTGTTCGTCCGAGACCAGGTGCGGATAACGCTCCGGCAGCAGCAACAACAGCGACTGCCATTTGCCAAGCATGCCGGGCAGTTCGTTGAACAAGGTGATCAACTGATGCCACAGCAACGGCACCAGCACCAGCAGGAACACTGCCAACGCCCCCATGAACAGAGTGAACACCAGTGCCACGGCAATCTTGCTGGGAACCTTGAAACGCTCCAGGGCATTGACCAGGCCTTGCATGAGAAACGCCAGGACCATGCCTGCCAACACGGGCGCAAGCATCCCGCCAAGGGTCAATATCGCGGCAAACGCCAGGAACAGCAGCACCGCCAGCACCACTGCCTCTTCATCGGAGAAATAGCGCTGCATCCAGTCGCGAAGCACTTTGAACATCAACAATCCTTAAATACGGGGGAAGACTCAGGCTTTCTTCAGCCAATAGCTGAAAACCCCGGCCTCGGCCTTTTCGAGTAGCAGCGTGTGACCTGCCAATTGAGCAAAAGTGCGAAAATCACGTTGCGAACCCGCGTCGGTGGCGATCACCTTGAGCACCGCGCCACTGGCAAGCCGATTCAGCTCCAGCTTGGCCTTGAGCAGAGGCAGCGGGCAATTCAGGCCACTGGCATCGAGCTCGGCGTCACAGGGCAGGCTATCGGTCATCGGTTCTCTCCTGGCAGGCGCCCGGTCAAGGGCATTGATACAAAGCAAGCCCGGTAGAATACCGCCTCTGGTCGCAGACGTGCGAGCGGGCTACAGTAAGGTCTTTGTCGACCAGAGCTTCGTGCATGAATTTTCTGCGCCCCACCTTGCTGACGCTGGCCTGCCTGTTGGCGCTACCGAGCCATGCCGACGACCTTCCGTCACTCGGCGACGCCAGTTCGGCCATTGTCTCGCCGCAACAGGAACACCAACTGGGCCGCGCCTGGCTCAGCCTGTTGCGGGGCAATGTCGGCCAACTGTCCGACCCCCAGCTCAAGGATTATGTCGAGACCAGTGTCTACCGGCTTGCCGAAACCAGCCAACTGCAGGACCGACGCCTGGAGTTCATCCTGATCGACAGCAAAGAGCTGAACGCCTTTGCTGCGCCCGGTGGCATTGTCGGGGTCAACGGAGGGCTGTTCCTCAACGCCCAGAACGAAGGCGAATATGCCTCGGTACTCGCCCACGAACTGGCGCACTTGTCACAGCGCCACTTTGCCCGTGGTGTTGAAGCCCAGCAACGCATGCAACTGCCGATGATGGCGGCCCTGCTGGCGGGGATCGTGGTTGCAGCTTCCGGTGCCGGGGATGCCGGTATTGCCGCCATCGCCGGCTCCCAGGCTGCCGCGATCCAGGAGCAGCGGCGTTTCTCCCGGCAGAACGAGCAGGAAGCCGACCGTATCGGCATCATCAACCTGGAAAAGGCTGGCTACGACCCACGGAACATGCCCAGCATGTTCGAGCGTTTGATGCGCCAGTACCGTTTCGACGCCAAGCCGCCAGAATTCCTGCTGACTCACCCGGTGACCGAGTCGCGTATTGCCGACACCCGCAACCGTGCCGAACAGGCACCTGCCGGCGGCACCGAAGACAGCCTGCGCTACCAATTGATGCGTTCTCGGGTGCAATTGACCTACGAGGGCACCCCCGGCCTTGCGGCCAAACGCTTCCGCGCCATGCTCGAGGAAAACCCCACACTCGATGCCGCGCGCTATGGCCTGGCCATCGCCCAAACCAAGGGCGGCCAACTGAACGAAGCCCGCGAAAATCTCAAGCCTTTGCTGGCCAAGGCACCGAACGACATCACCTACAACCTGGCGCAAATCGACCTGGACATTACCAATAATCGACTGGCCGACGCCGAACAACGGGTGGCGAAGATGCTCACCCTCTACCCCGGCAGCTACCCACTGCAGCAGGCCCGGGCCGATGTATTGCTGAAACTGAATCGCCCAGCCGAAGCGGAAAAGGCGCTGGACGGTTTGCTGAAGAACCGCCCAGACGATCCGGATGTCTGGTATGAAGTGGCCGAGGCACGCGGCCTGTCAGGCAACACGATAGGCCTGCACCAGGCTCGCGCAGAGTACTTTGCCCTGGTCGGCGACTACGACCAGGCAATTCAGCAGCTTGATTACGCCAAGCGCCGTGCCGGCAACAACTTCCAGTTGGCGTCGCGCCTCGATGCACGGCAACGGGAAATGCTTGAGCAGCAACGCATGGTCAAGGAAATGATGCGCTAGGGTCTGTATGAAAAGTCTTGAGACGAAGGTCAGGCAAGGCGAAAACAGCCGAGGAAGCGGAGTTTACGGGTTGTAAATGAGCATTCCGAGGCTGTTTTCAACGCAGCATCACCGAGTATCAAGGCTTTTCGTACAGAGCCTAACCCACGTACGGCAGCAGCCCCACAGCACATGGGGCTGCCCTGCCGTCGCAGGATTCGGCGTGTATCAGGCGTTACCGGACAACTTCATCCGCGCGGCATGGGTGAAATCCAGCATGCGTTTGAGCGGGCGAATGGCCTGCGGAATCAACGCAGCGTCCACAAAAATCTCGTTACTGCCCTCACGCAGGCACTGCAGGGTGCGCTCCAGCGTGTTCATGGCCATCCATGGGCAATGGGCGCAACTGCGGCATGCGGCACCGTTACCTGCGGTAGGCGCTTCGACAAAGACCTTGTCCGGGCACAGCTGCTGCATCTTGTAGAAAATGCCGCGATCGGTGGCGACGATAAAGGTTTTGTTCGGCATGCTTTGCGCAGCGGCAATCAACTGGCTGGTGGAACCCACCGCATCGGCCAGCTCGATCACTGCCTCAGGGGATTCAGGGTGAACCAGAATCGCCGCATCGGGGTACAGCGCTTTCATGTCCGCCAATTGTCGCGACTTGAACTCTTCGTGAACAATGCACGCGCCGTCCCAGAGCAGCATGTCGGCGCCGGTCTGTTTCTGGATATAACGCCCCAGATGCTGGTCCGGCCCCCAGATAATGGTCTCGCCGTTATCCATGAGGCTTTCAACGATTTCCAGTGCACAACTGGAGGTTACCACCCAGTCAGCCCGCGCCTTGACCGCTGCCGACGTATTGGCATAAACCACTACGGTACGCTCAGGGTGCTTGTCGCAGAACGCCGAGAACTCGTCCACCGGGCAACCCAGGTCGAGCGAGCAGGTCGCTTCAAGCGTTGGCATCAGCACACGCTTCTCAGGGTTGAGGATCTTGGCGGTTTCGCCCATGAAGCGAACACCGGCAACGACGACCGTCTTGGCCGGGTGCTTGTTACCAAAGCGAGCCATTTCCAGCGAGTCAGACACGCAGCCGCCCGTCTCCTCGGCAAGTGCCTGGATGACCGGGTCACAGTAATAGTGCGCCACCAGGACCGCATCCTGCGCCTTGAGCTCAGCAGCGATGGCGGCACGGTAATGGGCTTCTTCTTCCGGTGTCAGTGGCTTGGGTTGCTTGGCATCCAAGTGAGCTTGAACCAGAAGGCGTTCGGAGATATGCGTCATGTTCGGCAAGACCTGCAGGCGCTGATACGCGTAAGTCGAGTGTATCACCGAGCCCCGGCAAATCGGCTACAGGTTCCGTCGGCAAGTGCCCGAACGGCAGTTGCGGCAGGACCGTAAAGCCTCTGCGGCCTCGGCTTCATAGGAGGCCGAAGGCTACAGATAATCAGATGAATTCTAAAGGCTTTTTTGGCCTGAAGCGGCCAAGGACAGGCAACCTTAGCCTCGGCTGCCCGCCCCTTGCATCACATCAACCGCCGATTTGACCCATGGCACCGAGGTTGGCCATGACCAGCCCGGCGAACTCTTCAAGGGTCATTTTCTGCCCATTGAACTCCACCTGGCCATCGACATAGTTCAAGTTGGCAACGACATCACTGCCCTGCAGCTTGGCCAACTGCGTCTGCAGCGCCATCTGCCCGACCATTTCACTGGTCATGGACGCCTGCTGGGCAATCGCCTGGGTGTCGGTTTCACCCTGGAAGGCAGCCTGCAGAACCGCCAGATCAACGATCATCGGCTTGGACAGCGTCAGGTTGCTCTTGAGCTGGGAGATCAATTGGCGACCCAACTGATCAGGCGGCAACTCCAACGAGGTCGGCTTGTTCAGCTCAACCGCCAGGCTGAAACGGCTTTCACCGTTGGCGGTCTTGAACGACAAGTCTTCCAGCGCGACCTGCGGCTTGGCCGCGAGCATCTTCAGGATATCCTCGCGTACCTTCGCCTCTTCTTCAGGGCTCATCGCCAACTGCGGCATGGACCGCCCCTCGGCGGCGGCCTGCTGAATCTCGGGCAGATGGCTTTCATACCAGCTCATCAACGACTGGAGCGCCGGAATATCCAGGCTCTTCACGCTCATGACCATCTGCGCACTGCCGACCGACTTGCCCTCGTAGCTGATGTCGCCGACCTTGTAGGTCAGGCGGCCCGACATTTTGTCGCCCTCAGCGCGGTAATCGTTGCGCTGCTCAAGCGCCTTGAGCAGCAACGTCGACTGCTGATCACCGAACACGAACTGGCTGCTGGCCAACCCGAAGTCAACCTGCCCCACATAGAAGCCATAGGTGGTCTTGGTCAGGTCGCCAGTAATATTCATGCCATTGAGGTCGATCTTGACCGGCGCAGTGTCAGGCGACACCAGCGACATGGCGAGGCTGCCCATGGTGCCATTGACCTTGACCTTCTCGGCATCGGCACTGCTGTCGACATCCAGGTTGAAGCCGGAGAATTTCACCACCGAGCCGTCGTCACCGGTAACGTCCAGCGGCAACAGTTTCATGCTGCCCTGTACCGAACGGTCATAACCCAGGCTGACCTGACCCTGCAGCGGCGCAACTTCCTTGGCCGCGGCAAACCACTTGGCGGTACCTTCAGTCTTCTCCAGCGCATAGTTGCTGGTTGCCATGACCGGCATCAGCTTGAACGCCTTCAAGCGCGACCATGGCAGCGGGCCGTGCTCGATGCGATCAACGAAGTTCAACTCGAGGCTCACCGACTCGTCACCGGCATCCAGGTTTGCAACCTTCACACGGTAATGGGCGGTACTGGTGTAGAAGTGCTGCTCCAGCGAAACCAACTCGACGCTGGCACTGGCGCCCGTGCCAAGCAATGCCTTCTGGGCCTGCTCGTTACTTTGCGCAATAGAGGCCTTCAAGGCGTCAGGCAACTGCTTGCCGGTGTACCAGGTACCTGCACTCGTCAAGGCCGCGAGTACCGCAAGACCGGAAAGTACGCCTACTGATTTCTTCATGAACTGACCCGAACGATATCCATAATGGGGGAAGTATGACTGTTCAGCCAAACCGGCATGCCGCGACGACACGGGTTGACCGAAGGCGCGAAGAATATCACTTTGCCCGCCCTTTCCCCCAGTACTTCACCAGGATCATGAGGCGCTTCACACTATGCGGGGTCGGTACTGTTCAACACGCCCTTGCGGCCATCCGGGCTTTCCACAAGCCACTTCTCGAGCAACCCGCTCAGGCTCATGCCATTGCCCTCGGCCTGATGAGTAATGTAGTTGAAACCGCTGTCAATCCATCCCTGTAATTGGCTCACATAGGTATCGGGGTACTGCGCCTGCTCGATGGCAGGTAGCCCCTCATAATGCTCAAGCACTTCCATGAAAAAGCCCGTGAGCTTGCCGGTCCTGTTGTATTCAACATCCGACTTTGCCAGCACCATCCGGCGCCATTCGTACTCCTGCTCTTGGGTTTCGTACACTGCAGCAAGCCGCTCATTGACCGTGAAAGCACCACTATCGTCATAGGCAATCAAGGCCAATTGATCTCGTGACATGCCCGCAAAAGGATTGGTCCCGGAACGGGAGCCATATATACGGCCATTGACGAAGTCCGTCGCGTCTTTGGCCCGTGCCAACAGCTCCGGGTCATCACTGTTTGGCAGCTCGGCATCATGCTTCGCCTTGTTAAAGAAATAACTGTCACCCAAAATTTCATTCAACCGTGCTTTCGCGACGTCACCCAGCGCCTTGCGATCAAGCCCGGCATCCCGCGCCTCGGCACGCGCAGCCGCCTCGCTGAGCTGCCGCGCCAGAGTAGACACCGTACTTGCCTCACTCGCTGCCGGGATGACCGCAGCGGAGCACGCTGTGTCGTCTGGGCTAACGGGCACGCTTGGGCTGGCCCGGGTCAGCACACTGGTACCGGAAAAGGATGTATACCCTGTAACGCCGACCATAGCGGTCTTCCTTTGACTGACGAATAGGTATTGCAAAAAAAAGGCCGGCTAATACAGCGCCGGCCATAGGGATGATTACTTCATTGCAAACTCTACAGACCACTCGTGACTCGTGTAATTGGTCGATGTGATAGTCGCGGTACACGTGGCACCGCCACTGGGGGTAGACGTCTTGTTCCAGGACGGCACCTTGATACCGCTTGAGTTGTATGTATTCACATACGTCGTGGTAAATGCACAGGTTTTGCCGCCAACCTTGTAGCGGACAGCAGCGAAATTTGTATCAGGAGAGACATTGCTTTGAACATAGTAGGTATCCGCCCCTCCATAATCAACCAAAGCAGCCGGCTTTGGCGAAGCATTTACATTGGTACTAGCCTCATTTGACGTCTCTATTACATATGCAGCATCTGAGATAGCGTTATTCTTAAAGGTCACCATAACCTTAGGCCCAGCATGCGCCGCACCTGCAGCAAACAAAGTAACGACCGAGAGCAGCGCAAGTACTACCTTATGTAAATTCATACTTTATGTCTCCACGTGATTGAACAGGCATTATTAAATTACAGCGACTCCTCTTGGAGCGACGCCAAAAGCAATGCTGAACTGATGATTTCTCGATAAACCCAACTGACTGCGCCTGATTGCGCCGTTCACTCAACTGCGTTTGTTCGCAGCCTCATCACCTGTTCTAGCGGGCAGGTAATCCGTTGCATCATTTTGTTGGTACGACGCTGAAGCCATCCACTCTTCGAGTAACCCGACCAAGGTCGTAGCGTTGCCCTCAGACTGGTGAGTGATGTAGTTGAAACCGCTATCAATCCATCCCTGCAACTGGCTCACATAATTGCCAGGGTACTGTGCCTGCTCGATAGCCGGCAGACCTTCATAATGCTCAAGCACCTCGGTAAAAAAGTTGGTAAGTTTGCCGGTGCTATTGTATTCAGCGTCACCTTTTGCCAGCACCATCCGACGCCACTCGTATTCCTGATTCAGACTCTCGCACAGTGCTGCGCGTCGCTCATTGACTGTGAAAGCACCGCTATCGTCATAGGCAATCAAAGCCAGTTGATCTCGTGACATGCCCGCGAAAGGATTCTTGCCGACGATGTTGGAGCCTGGGTAACGACTGTTGACGAAATCGGTTGCCTGCCTGGCCCGCTCCAGCAGTTCTGGGTCATCACTGTTCGGCAGCTCCGCATCGTGCCGAGCCTTGTTGAGTGTATAGCTATCACCCGATATTTGATTCAACAGCACTTTTGCCGCCTCACCCAGCGCCTTGCGATCAAGCCCAGCATCGCGCGCCTCGGCGCGAGCAGCCGCCTCGCTGAGCTGCCGAGCCAGCGTAGACACCGTGCTTGCATCACTCGCTGGCGGGATGACTGCAGCGGAGCACGCTGTGTCGTCGGTGCTAACGGGCAAGCTTGGGCTGGCCCGGGTCAGCGCACTGGTACTGGAAAAAGATGTATAGCCTGTAACGCCAACCATGGCGGCCCTCCCTGCGTATTTATTTAACGCGAAGCGTTCCAGCGACACAGACATGCCTTCGGCTTATCACACTTGCAATGCGCCCTTGAAATAAGCCGACCACACTCCAGCCTCACTTCATCACGCCGCTCACAACCGTAAAGAACGTTGCCGCAACTGCTGTTAGCAGTGTAACCGGCTGCAATTCTTAGTCGGCACGATAAATAACGTCAACCCTTTTCACGAACAACACCCTTTCATAACCAAAGCAAATTCTCGAACATCAGAATATTCATACAAACAACCAAGTATAAAATAAACACCTAACACCCAGCAAAACCAAGACAGCACACATCATCAATTAAACCTTCGCTAACCTTTTGAATAATTCGACCCACCACTCATCAACACTTTGTTTATTGCCTGACTCACAAAAACCATAGAAAACTAGATAAATACTTTGGAGCAGGCCGTGCCGAGCAACGGAAACAACCACACAACCGCCTTGCCAGGCGAACACCTTCTACAGCTGGAAAGTATCGGCCACACCTACTCAACAGCTGCCGGGCTTCGGCCAACACTTCACAACGTGTCGCTGTCCATCATGCGAGGACAAAGCTGCGCAATCGTCGGCGCTTCCGGTTCAGGGAAAAGCACGCTGCTCAATATCATTGGCCTGCTTGACCAGCCCACATCCGGTCGCCTGTTACTCGACGGGCACGACATGACCCGCGCCAAGGCGCACATACGTGCCCAAACACGCAACCAGCGCATCGGGTTCGTATTCCAGAGCTTCAACCTGCTCCCTCGCCTTAGCGCACTGGAAAACGTGGCACTGCCCCTGCGCTATCGAGGGTACGGGCACGCAGAGGCACAGCGCCTCGCCTTACAGGAAGTCACGCGTGTCGGGCTGGCCAATCGCGCCCATCATCGTCCGGCAGAGCTGTCCGGCGGACAACGCCAGCGCATTGCCATTGCTCGGGCCCTGGTCGGCCGCCCCGACCTGATTCTGGCCGACGAACCCACCGGCAACCTCGACAGCGCCACCGCTGGGGAAGTGCTAGCGCTGTTACAGGCCTTGAATCGAGAACAGGGCGTCACCCTCGTGATCGTCACCCACGACGAATCACTGGCCCAGACACTGCAGCGCTGCCTGCTGGTCAAAGACGGGCATCTGCTTGAACAGTATCCGAACCCAGCACATGCCTGACGCACGGCCAAACAGCTACGGGCCATCCTTGCGCCAAACACTGAGCGAACCCCTGAGCAGCCTGCGCCTGCTTGGGCGCCGCGCACTGCTGGCCCTGCTAGGGATCGCAGCAGGTTGCGCCTCGGTGGTCGCACTGCTGAACATAGGCCACAACGCGGCCCACGAAGCCATCCGCACATTCAAGGGCCTGGGTAGCGATGTAATGGTAGGCAGCTTCACCGCCACGCCCGGCACGGTCACGCGCCCCGCACCTGCCACACTGGACACCCAGCTTGTGAAACACGCCGTCCCAGGTCTTCGTGAAATCGCGCCGGCCATACTCTATTCGACGACCGTCCACATCGGCGGCCAAGCCTATCCCTTGAGTGTCATCGGCACCTCCCACGAACTGGAAGGTGTATTGGGCCTGCAGCTCAGTCACGGTAGATTCCTCTCCCCTTACGATCAGCAGAGCACCTACGCGGTGCTGGGTGCACAAGCAGCCAGAGCGCTGAACGTAAGCACGCTGAACAATCAGGATCCCGTGGCGATTGAGGGCTACCTGTTTGAGATCATCGGCATCCTGGCCGAGCATGGGCACAACCCACTCATACCCATTCCCGTGGACGAGGCGATCCTCCTGCCTATCGAGGGGATGAGACGGATAACACCCACCCCCGAGATCAACAGCATCATCGCCAAGGGGCTGCAGAGTGAGCGCCTGGCTGAAGATGCCAACGCGCTGCGTGATTACCTGGCCCCCAAGGCGCCAGGCCACACCGTACAGGTACAGATTCCCCAGCAGTTGCTGGATGGGCTGGAACGCCAGGCCCGAACCTTTTCCTACCTGCTCCTCGGGCTGGCCGGTATTTCACTGCTGGTCGGTGGTGTGGGCATCATGAACGTGATGGTCATGAACGTGTCCGAACGGCGGCAAGAAATCGGCATACGCATGGCAATCGGTGCCCGCCCACGCGATATCGCCAGCCTCTTCCTACTGGAGGCCATGGCATTGGCCGTGGTCGGCGCGTTGGCTGGCGCCCTTTTCGGCGTGGCCGCTGCCTGGATGTTTGTGACGCTATCGGGGTGGTCATTTTCGCTATCAATGACCTCGCTGCCACTGGGCATCGCCAGCTCGCTACTGAGTACACTGGTCTTCGGCCTCCATCCGGCACGGCGTGCGGCCGCCCTACAACCCGTGACGGCGCTGCGTGATGACTGACATGTGCGCACGTCCCAGCACTGCGACCCGTTACCTGTTGGCTGGTGTGGTCCACCTGCTGCTGTTTACGACAAACGCGTGCGCCGAACGTTTGTCACCCACGCAAGCCAGCCACCCCGACAAGAGCCTTTCCGCGAATGAACAAACGATAGCGCTGGCCTTGAACGAAGCGGTACTGCTAGGTCTGCGTAACAATCACGCGATCCGTAGCGCGTACTTCGAACGCATCGTGCAGAAATTCGACCTACATGTGGAAAAAGACCGCTTCACGCCAAAACTGGTGCTAAGCAGCCGCCACCTGGCTACGCGCAACCAGGATGACCACTACCGGCAAAACGAAGTCGCCCCTTCAACCACGCTGCTTGGCGAATATGGAACACAGTTCAGCCTGTCATGGCGTCATCACCTTACCCAGGCGAACCACGCTGGTCGCACACACAACGATGGCGCAACGTTCAGCGTCATCCAGCCCCTGCTCCGCGGCGCAGGGCGCGAGGTGGCAACCGCGCCCATACGCTTGGCCGAACTTGCCGAGCAGGTCAATCGCCTCAACCTGAAAGCAACCGTCTCAAGCACCGTCACCCAGATCATCACTGCTTACCGCGAACTGCTGCGTGCACAAGAACAGTTGCGCATCACCCGCGAAGCACTGGCGCGCTCACGCCAGCTACTGGATGCCAACAAGGTCATGATCGCCTCTGGGCGCATGGCCGAGTTCGAACTCGTGCAGACCGAAGCGGACGTGGCGACACAGGAACTCGCTGTCGAAGAAGCCTCCAACCAACTCGACGCTAGCCGGCTCGAGTTACTGCACCTGCTGGCGCTCGATCTGCAAACACCGGTACAGGCCATTGAACGCCTTGACGTGACACGCACAGACTTCGGGCTGGCCGAGGCTCTAGCGGTTGCACAAAACCAGCAACCCACCTACCTCACCCAGTTGATCGCAATCGAGCAAGCCGCTGTCAACCTCACGGTGGCCCGCAATGAACGACTATGGGACCTATCGCTCATTGGTGCTGCCACCCAGGCCCGTAGCCGCTACCCGGGTGAACGCGGCTACGCATCCGACCACACCTGGGAGGGTTATGCCGGCCTACAGGTCGAGATCCCCATTGGCGACCTGAGCCGACGCCAAGCTGAAGTGCGCGCCCGAGTCAACGTCGAAACCCAGGACATTCGCCTAAGCGAAACGCGCCAGTTGCTCGAACGCGATGTCGGCGATGCTGTGCGCAACCTCGGCACCCGCTGGCGCCAGTATGAAATCGCACAACGTGCGCGCGAGCTGTCACGCCGAAAACTCGATATCGAACGCGAGAAACTGCAAGCCGGTCGCTCCAGCAACTTTCAGGTACTGAGTTTTGAAGCCGATTTGCGAACAGCGGAAAGCACACGCCTCAATGCACTGATTGCCTATCTCAACACACAAGCCCAACTGGACCAGACACTGGGCACAACGCTGGAGAGCTGGGACATTGACCTCAACGACTAAGCGCTACTTGTTTCCACGCACACGTCAGGCGCGATACTGGCTGGCGGGCGCACTGAGCCTGATGTTGCTGGCAATCACACTCGTGTACCACGCAAGGCCACCGGGCTCACCGCCTGAAAGCGACTGGCTGCAAGTAAAACCGCAAATACTAGAAAACCAGTTGGGCCTCATCGGGCGTTTGGAAGCCGCGACACGGTTGACCCTTGCTGCGCCCTTTGAAGGGTTAGTACACAGCGTTTCCGTTACCGAAGGCCAGCGCGTCGAGCTAGGCCAGCTCCTGCTGACGCTCGACAGCTCGCAACTGGAGATTCAGTTACGCGAGGCACTGGCCGTGCAACTCAACGCTCAGCGCGCCCTGGAAGAAATGCAGAACTGGCCGCAAAGCGCCGATGTGGCCCGCGCCCGTCGATCCGTGACCAACGCCCAACTGAGCCTGAGCGATACGCGCAACAAGCTCACCGACACCCGGCGCCTGTTCGATCGCGGCATCGTGGCCCGAATGGAAGTCGAAGCCCTTGAGCAACAAGCCCGCATGCAAACACTCGACCTGGCCGCTTCACAGGCCGAACTGAGCGCCACACTCGAAAAGGGCAAAGGCGAACATCGACAGATCGCCGAAATGGAGTGTGCCAACGCCCAATCACGCTACCAGGCACTGGTTGCGCTGCATGCTCAACGCGAGCTACGCGCACCGTTCGCGGGGATCATCCTGCGCCCACGCAAACAGGACGAAAACACCACCACCGCTATCCAGCAAGGCATCCGCGCCACTCAGGGTATGCCCTTGTTCGAGTTGGTCAGCCTCGAACAAATCAACGCCGTGACCCGAGTTGAAGAAGCCGACCTGCACCAGTTGAGCGAAGGCATGCGTGTGCGGATCACCGGTGATGGCTTTCTCGGCATGACGCTGACAGGCAAGATCTCAGCCATCAGTGCACAGCGCCTACCGTCAGAAACGTATGGAGCCGGCGCCAGCTACGGGGTGGTCGCGACCCTCGACCCACTGACTCAAGCCCAACAGCAACGCGTGCGCCTGGGAATGAGTGCGCGCCTGGCAATCGTCACCTATCACGCTGAAAACGCGATCGCGATACCGGTGGCCGCACTTAGACGTGATCATGAAGGGCGGACGTTCGTACGCCACCAACCGCATCGTGAACAGATACCGCAGAAGGTCTTTGTCACAACCGGACGCGCTGTTCCTCAAGGTGTCGAAGTCTTTGGCCTCACACCGGGCTACATCGAAATGCCAATAAGCCGGAACAGCGTCCCTCCGTAACGCTAGCTGACGAGCCCTTGCCGGTGAAGAGGGGTATACCCAGCCTCCTAGGCGACAGTGGTTGGAGCCGGAACCTGCTGCTGAGGAACCGGCAGATTGTGCGACTCACCACGGCCCATCGGAAAGTAGGTGAAGCCTGCACGTGCCATGCGCTCAATGTCGTAGAGGTTGCGGCCGTCAAAAATCACCGGTGCCTTCAGACGCGATTTGATGGCATTGAAGTCAGGAGCCTTGAACTGTTGCCATTCGGTGCACACGATCAGGGCGTCGGCACCGGCCAGGGCTGACTCCGGGGTCCCCATCAGCGACAGGTTAGGCTGGTCCGGATAAAGGCGCTGGGTTTCCTGCATGGCTTCAGGGTCGAAGGCCCGCACCTGTGCACCGGCCGCCCACAGGGCTTCCATCAGCACCCGGCTTGGTGCATAGCGCATGTCATCGGTGTTAGGTTTGAAGGCCAGCCCCCACAGGGCAAAGGTCTTGCCGCGCAGGTCGCCCTTGTAGAACGCATTGATACGCTCGAACAGCTTGTGCTTCTGCCGCTGGTTGATGGCCTCGACCGCTTGCAACAGGTCACTGGAGCAGTTGGCCAACTGAGCACTGTGGATCAGCGCGCGCATGTCCTTGGGGAAGCACGAACCGCCATAGCCACAGCCTGGGTAGATGAAGTGGTAACCAATGCGCGGATCGGCACCAATGCCCATACGTACGGCTTCAATGTCGGCGCCCAGATGTTCGGCCAGCTCGGCGATCTGGTTGATGAAACTGATCTTGGTGGCCAGCATGCAGTTGGCGGCGTACTTGGTCAGTTCGGCGCTGCGCAGGTCCATGAAAATGGTGCGGTCGTGGTTGCGGTTGAATGGCGCATAAAGTTCACGCATGACCTCGCGTACTTCTTCACGGTCGCAACCGATCACAATGCGGTCTGGACGACGGCAGTCGCTGACGGCCGAGCCCTCCTTGAGGAATTCGGGGTTGGAAACAATGTCGAACTCAAGGCTGCGTCCGGCCTTGCCCAAGGCCTCTTCGATGTGGGCGCGCAAGGTGTCGCCGGTGCCAACCGGCACGGTGGACTTCTCCACCAGGATCAATGGCTCGACCCGGTAGCGGGCCACTGCATCGCCCACCGACAATACGTACTTGAGGTCAGCCGAACCGTCTTCATCCGACGGCGTTCCGACAGCAATGAACAGCACCTGACCATGCTGGATAGCCATTTTCTGATCACTGGTGAACTGCAGGCGACCGCTGTCCAGGTTGTCCCGCACCATGCTCTCAAGACCGGGCTCGAAGATCGTGACATGGCCCTTTTGCAGCATTTTGATCTTGTGCTTATCGACGTCCATGCACACAACATCGTGACCCACTTCAGCCAGGACAGTTGCTTGAACCAGGCCTACATAACCACTACCAATTACGCTGATTTTCATACGGAGTCTCGAGGACGAGTTACACGTGACGAGTTAATGGTAATGACCCCCAGCACGACGAATGCCACACCCAGGGTTTTGAACAAACTGAACTGTTCGTTGAACAACGGCAAGCTGGCTGCCAGCAGGTACACCAGCGCGTAGCTGATGCTCAACAGCGAATAGGCTCGGGCCAAAGGCAAGTCCCGCAGGGCCGCCAGCCAGCACAGCATCGACAGCGCGTAGGCGAAGATCGACAACATGACCACGCCCAGTGCCAGCCCATCCACCGTGTCGTTGCCCAACGCCATCAACCATTGATCCGGTTGCGGCAGGTGACTCATGCCCCAACGCATGCCCAACTGGGCGCCACTGACCAGCAACACGCTGCCCATGGCAAAAGCGACTCCACGCCCCTGACTCATGCGTGCTGCCCCAGCAACACGACGCCGGCAATCACCAGTACCATACCGATCCCATGACGACGATCGATAGTCTCGTGAAACACGAAACGGGCGGCCAAGGTAATCAGTACAAAGTTGAGACTGAGCATCGGATAAGCGATACCGACTTCCAGACGCTGCAACACCAGCAGCCACACCAGCAAGCCAGTACCCAGGCAGGCCAGCGCCAGCCATAACCAGGGCGAGAGCAGTTTCGCGCCCAGGCCCGACTCGACGCCGCGCCAGCTTTCCACGGCATACTTCTGGGCGATCTGGCCTATGCAGGTCAGCAGGCATGCCCCCAACAGCAAGGCCCAGGTCATGGCGCACTCTGCGGGATTATCAAAATGATGATGCTGCCGCGCTCGTAACGCTTGCCCTCTTTAGGCAGCAATTCGGCTTCACGCACTTCATCCTCACCCTTGACCCGCATCACCACACCCACCGGGCCGATCTTGCGAGCCTCGCTCATCCACTGTTGTACTTGGTCGACGTCGACCCGACGTGTGGCAGCATCCGGGTACTGCAGGCCATACTTCACTTCGCCGATGGTGTTGTACAACGCAACGTCCGGGCGTTGTAGACGCCAAGCCAGGGCCGAAGCCGCCCCCAGATCGTTGCTCAACAGATGCTTGGTCTGGCTCAACTCTTCGAGGTGTTCCAGGACGAACTGGTCTGGCGTCTTACTGTAGACCACTGAGTGCGGTAACGCGGCCGGCAAGATAGCCACCAGCAAAAGGCTGCCAATGGCCGGCGCAGCCCAGGTGCTCAAAGGTCGGACGATTTGCATCAGGTTGGCCAGGACCCAGGCCAGAATCACAATGAACACCAGGACCAGGTTGTTCATCTCATCGACGTACACCGGCTTTTTCAGTTGCAGGTAGACAATCGCCAACAACGTCAGCAGGCCGATGGCCAGATTCAGCACGCCATTGACCTTGAACAGGCGGCTTTGCCCCTGTTTCAGACGGTCCACCAGCGTGTTGGCCATCAACAGTGCCAGTGGCAACAGGCACGGCAAGATATAGGTCGGCAGCTTGCCCTTGCTCAGGCTGAAGAAAGCCAACGGCAGGACCAACCATAGCAACAGGAAACCGGTGCCTGCCTGACGCCGGGTGCTCCAGGCTTGCTGGAGCGAGGCTGGCAGGAACGCCACCCATGGCAAGCTGAAGGCCACCAGCAACGGTAGATAGAACCACCACGGCGAGGCGTGCTGGGCGTCATCGGCAGAGAAACGACGAATGTGCTCATTCCAGAAGAAGAACCGCCAATAGTCCGGCTCTTGACCATGCACTGCCAGCGCCCACGGCAAACTGACAACAATCGCTACAGCGATGGCTATCGGCCCGTAGACCAACAGCTCGCGCCAGCGCTTCTGCCAGATCATGTAGGGCAGCGCGATCAGCACCGGCAGCAACCAGGCAAGAAACCCCTTCGTCATGAAGCCCATGCCGCAGGCCAGCCCTAGCACGGCCCAGCCAATCAAGCGTGAACCACGGGATGCCGGGTCGAGGGCAAACCACAGGGCCACCAGGCTCAGGTTGACCCAGAAGGTGAATTGCGGATCGAGGTTGGCATAGCCACCTTGCCCCGCCACCACCACAAAGCTCATGTAGAGCAGAGCACTGGCAACGCTCTTGCGCGGGTCGTTCCACAATCGGCGGGCAATGATGTAAGTCAGGACAACGCTCAGGCCTGTGGTGAGGGCTGAGGCAATACGCACACCGAAAAGGTTGTCACCGAACACCACTTGGCCGATGGCGATCATCCAGTAGCCGGCAATCGGCTTCTCGAAATAGCGCAGCCCCAAGAAATGCGGCGACACCCAGTTACCGCTCAGGAGCATTTCCTGACTGATCTGGGCGTAACGGGTTTCATCCGGGATCCATAGGCCATGGGTGCCCAGCGGCACCAGGTAGGCCAAGACGAATGCAATCAACAATAGGGGCAGGGCCCAACGTTTGCTCATGCCCCTTGCACCCCCAGCCAACCTTCACGCCCCTCAAGGGTTCCGCGCAGCACACCGCCCTGAGGCAGGCTGCTCGGGTCGAAGGGCAGCAGGTTACCCAGGGGCTGGAACCGGATCTCATGCGAGCGTGCAGCAATCAGCAGTTGACGGAAATGGTCAGCCATCAGAATACCTTCGACTTCAGCATGGATGGTGTAGACGTTCAGCGCCGAGGGGCTGAACCGAC
Source organism: Pseudomonas sp. AL 58 (assembly GCF_036348395.1). NCBI lineage: Bacteria > Pseudomonadati > Pseudomonadota > Gammaproteobacteria > Pseudomonadales > Pseudomonadaceae > Pseudomonas > Pseudomonas sp. AL 58. Next base: position 489,489 of record NZ_JAZBQR010000002.1, on the reverse strand, counting down.
CAAGAATGAAGGCGTTGAAAGCCTCGGCAGAGACGACCGGCCCTACCACCTCATCGTAGGTTGGCAAGTCGACCGGAATTTGCGGCGTGCCGGGTTTACCATCTGTCAGCCGTGGCCGAAACAGGCTTTGCCCACGGCAGTCGCTGTTGTAACGAAAGCCGAAGCGCTCCTTGACCTCAATGACGCGCTCGTCCGCCCGCCATCCAGCAGACGCCGAACAGTTGACGGGCTGGCCGAGAATATCGCTGAGGGTGTCTACGCCGCGGCGAATCTGCTCGGTCAATTGGGCATCGCTCCAGCGTCCGGCATTGGCCTGCCAGCCATAGTGATCCCACGCGTGCAAGCCGACTTCGTGGCCAGTCGCTGCGGCCTGACGCATCAAGTGCCCCAGGTCACGGCCAATAGGCTTGCCCGGCCAAGCGGTACCGGCCAGCAAAATGTCCCACCCGTACAAGCCTGGAGCGTTGGAACGGAGCATTTTCCAGAGAAATTGAGGGCGGATCAGGCGCCACACATGGCGCCCCATATTGTCCGGGCCAACGCTGAAAAAAAACGTTGCCTTGACCTGCGCCTCATCGAGTATTTCCAACAGCCGAGGCACCCCCTCACGGGTGCCTCGATACGTGTCTACATCGATTCGAAGACCTGCCTGCATCAGCGCTTATCCGCAATTTCGAGCATGGCTTCGCGCAGGAAGAAGTCCAGCGTGTTGCCGATCGTCTCGCTCATTTCAACGGTTGGTTCCCAGTTCAGCAGGCGCTTGGCGTTCTGGATGCTTGGCTTGCGGTGCACCACGTCCTGGTAGCCGGCACCATAGAAGGCCTTGCTCTCTACATCGCGGAAACCGGCGAACGGAGGGAAGTTGGCGCGCAACGGATGAGCTTCGAACTGACGCAGCAGTTCTTCGCCCAACTGACGGATGCTGGCTTCGTTGTCCGGGTTGCCGATGTTGATGATCTGGCCGTTGCAGACGTCGTTTTCGTTGTCGACGATGCGTGCCAAGGCTTCGACACCGTCGGCGATGTCGGTGAAGCAGCGCTTCTGTTCACCCCCATCAAACAGCCGGATCGGCGTGCCTTCCACCAGGTTGAGAATCAGTTGGGTAATGGCTCGCGAACTGCCGATACGTGCCGAGCCCAGGCGGTCCAGCCGCGGCCCGATCCAGTTGAACGGACGGAACAGGGTGAAATTCAGGCCCTTGGCGCCGTAGGCCCAGATCACGCGGTCCAGCAGTTGCTTGGAAATCGAGTAGATCCAGCGTTGCTTGTTGATCGGGCCGACGACCAGGTTGGAGGTGTCTTCGTCGAAGTTCCGATCCTGGCACATACCATAGACTTCGGAGGTCGACGGGAAGATCACACGCTTGTTGTACTTGACGCAGTAGCGAACCAGTTTCAGGTTCTCTTCAAAGTCCAACTCGAACACACGAAGCGGGTTACGGGTGTATTCGATTGGCGTGGCAATGGCCACCAGCGGCAAGACCACATCGCATTTCTTGACGTGGTACTCGATCCACTCGGAGTGGATGCTGATATCGCCCTCGACGTAGTGGAAGTTCGGGTGGCTGCGCAGACGCTCAATGGCGTCGGAGCCGATGTCCAGGCCATAGACGTCATACTTGCCGTCGCGCAGCAGGCGTTCGGACAGGTGATTGCCAATGAAGCCGTTGACCCCCAGGATCAGCACACGGGTACGACGTGGTGCGCGGCCCGATTCGGCACCACGCAGTACCGAGCCGTCGACCAGGCCCAGTTCGGCAGCCAGTTGCGCGCCGCTGAGAAACAGACCGTTATCGTTGCGCTGGCCCGAGGTGATCACCAGCGAGTCTTCGCCACAGGCAATGCGCAACGGATCGATACTGATCACGCGACCAGGGGCCTGCCCCTCATTGCCCTTGACTACCTCTGCGCTCCAGACGATCAGCTTGTGCTCCCCCACTGCACAGAAGGCACCTGGGTAGGGCTGGGTCACGGCGCGAACCAGGTTGAACAGCGTTTCCGCCGGTTTGTCCCAAAGCAGCTTGCCATCGGCGGCAGTGCGACGACCAAAGACGGTGGCCTTGGACTCGTCCTGGGCGGTCTCGTTGATCTTGCCCTGGATAAGTTGCGGTAGTGTGTCGCGCAGCAGACTGGAAGCGGCCTCGCGCAGCTTGCCGTGCAGGGTAAGCGCAGTATCGGAACGCTCGATGGCCACGCGTTGCTGGGCGACGATGGCACCGGCATCGGCACGCTTGACCATGCGGTGCAGGGTCACACCGGTTTCTTTCTCACCGTTGACCAGCACCCAGTTGGCCGGAGCACGCCCCCGGTAAGTCGGCAGCAGCGAACCGTGCAGGTTGAACGCACCTTTACGGGCCACGGCCAGCAGCGGTTCAGCCAGCAGGTTGCGGTAGTAGAACGAGAACAGATAGTCGGGGTTGAGCTTGGCGATACGCTCGATCCACAGCGGGTGATTGACGTCTTCCGGTGCATGCACCGCAATGCCTTTACGGGCGCAGAGTTGAGCGACCGAGCCGTAGAAGATGTTTTCCTTCGGATCGTCGGCGTGAGTAAACACGGCAGCAATCTCAATACCCGCATCAAGCAGTGCTTCGATGCCTGCACAGCCAATATCGTGATAAGCGAAGACAACGGCATTTGAACTCATGACGAAACCTGGTCAGTAGGAGTGGAAGTCAGTCCATCGACAGTTGCGACAGGAGCAGGCGATGCGGGTTGGTTACGTAAGACTTTTTCGATGAAAAACCGTGGACGGGCCCTGACATCGCCGTACATACGCCCCAGGTACTCGCCTAGCAGGCCCATACCGATGAACTGGCCACCGGTGAACACGAACAGCACCGCAAACAACACAAAGGTCCCGCCGCCGGCCCACTGCGCACCAAAGGCCAGACGCAGGATGATCAGCAGCACGGCGAACAGGATGCCCAGTACCGCCATGCCAAAGCCGATGATGCTCAGCAGGCGCAACGGGGTAGTGGTCATGCAGGTGATCAAGTCAAACATCAGGTTGATCAGGCGCATCGGGCTGTATTTCGAGTCACCGTGCTCGCGCTCGGCGTGCTGTACCAGGATCTCGGTGGTATGGCGTGCGAAGCTGTTGGCCAGAATCGGGATGAAGGTACTGCGCTCGCGGCAAGCCAGCATCGCGTCGACCACCGTGCGGCGATACGCCCGCAACATGCAGCCGTAATCGCTCATCGCCACGCCGGTGGAACGCTTCACGGCCAGGTTGATCAGCTTCGACGGGTAGCGACGCAGGGCGGAGTCCTGGCGATTGTTGCGCACGGTGGCGACCACGTCGTAGCCCAGTTCAGCCTGTTCTACCAGCCGCGGAATTTCTTCCGGCGGGTTCTGCAGATCGGCATCGAGCGTAATCACCAGGTCGCCCCTGCATTGCTCGAAGCCGGCCATGATCGCCGCGTGCTGGCCATAGTTGCGGTTAAGGATGACCGCAACGATTTGGCTGCCCTCGCGCTGCGCCGCGTTTTCAAGTTGCTCGGCCGAACTGTCACGACTCCCGTCGTCCACCAAGACGATTTCATACGCCTGCTTGAGCTGCTTGCAGGCCGCTTCGGTACGACGCAGTAGTTCAGGCAGGCTTTCTTCTTCGTTGTAGACCGGTATGACGACCGACACGCAATTAATTGGATAGGGCTTCAATGGACTAGGGCCAGGCTAGTTTCAATGGCACCGACAACGCGCTCGACGTCATCGGGGGTCATGTCAGGGAACAGCGGTATCGAACACAGGCGCGCCGAGTTCCACTCGGTACTTGGCAAGTGGACGCCCGGGAAGCGTTGGCGGTAATAGGTATGCAGGTGCGTGGCAATAAAATGAATGCCCGTGCCGATGTTCTGCTCCTGCAAGGCTTTCATGAATGCCTCGCGGTCCATGCCGCAGCGCTCGGGATCGATACGCAGGATAAACAGGTGCCAGGCGTGCTGTTGCGGGTAGGTCGGCATGCTCAGCGGCTGCACCGGCAGGCCTTCCAGGCGTTGCAGGTAGGCCTGGGCCAATTCAGTGCGTTTGGCATTGATTGCTTCCAGGCGCTGCAGTTGCACCAGGGCAATGGCGGCATTGATGTCGGCCAGGTTGTACTTGAAACCAGGCTCGACCACCTGGGCCTGAGGCTTGCGGCCACCAGTCAGGCGGTCGTAGGCGTCGACACCCAAGCCATGGAACTTGAGCATGCGTACCCGGTCCGCCAGTTTCTGGTCGTCGGTGACGAACATCGCACCTTCAGCACAGGTCATGTTCTTGATCGCGTGGAACGAGAAGATCGCCGTGCCCTGGGCTCCGATGGCTCGCCCACGATAACGGGTGCCGGCGGAGTGGGCGGCGTCTTCGATAACGGCAATGCCGTGCTTATCGGCCAGGGCATACAGCGGATCAAGGTCAAACGCGGCGCCGGCATAATGTACCGGTATGATTGCTTTGGTGCGCGGGGTGATGGCGGCTTCAATCGCCACAGCGTCGGTCATCAGGGTGTCGCGGTCGACATCAACGAATACCGGCGTGGCCCCTAGCAGACAGATCATGTTGGCGGTGGAAACCCACGTCTGGGAGGGTGTGATCACTTCATCACCTGGGCCAATACCCAGTGCCAGTAGCGCGATGTGCATACCGCCGGTAGCCGAGGACAGCGCTACGGCATGCTTGCAACCCACATAGGCGGCGAACTGCTGCTCCAACTCCTGGTTTTTCGGTCCGGTAGTAATCCAGCCAGAGCGCAGTACTTGCTCTACAGCAGCAACCTCTTCGTCGCCAATGCTGGGACGCGAGAACGGGAGAAAAGCCTGATTCATGTGTACCTCGGGTCAGTAAACAACAGCAGCTGTCACCCCCCTCGAATCAACACGACAACTACACCAGCGATGCATCATCCATAACAGCGTAGTTCAAGAAATGAAAACCCTATCAACCGCTTAGCCAGCGGCAATAGAAAAACTCATTCATTGACGTTAGTAGACGGGACCGACGGGTGGGAATAGTTCAGCGACTCAATGCAAGCCGAGTGAAGCGTAAGCACGAAAATATGAAAGAGAGATGAAAAGCCAGTGTTGGAAACGTCAGGGTTCCAGCTCAAAGCAAGTATTCATGTTGGAACTGCGGCACAGGAACGCTCAAATAGATCCCGCATGTACGCCGAAAGCCCTTCACGCACACGACCTTGTTTGCTCGCGCCGCATTCAATCAAACTTCAATTGAAGACTGATCTGCAGAGCCACTTTGATTAAACAAATCTTAAAAAATCTCATAGGCCTGGTGAGTTACACCGGACGACCTAGGCAAAACTGAAAGGGATTTTTCCTGGGTGAACTTGCTCAGGCCACCGTGCACTCCCGATGCCTCTCAACGCCCGTCATGTGCAGAAGAACGTTGCCAGATGAACGCCTCAAGGCGAGCTGGGCGCCAGCGATAACATCAACATCGGAGGGGGAAGGTAAATACGCGACGAGAAACCGTGGCGCTCTGGCAGGCAGATCGCTCCTGCATATGCAAAAGGCTACTGAGATCCGGAAACGAAAAAGCCCGCTCCTTTTAAGGAAGCGGGCTTTTCGTGCCTGACCAGTTAAACCAATAATTGGATTTAACATATCAGACTGTATGTGGTGGGTCGTGTAGGATTCGAACCTACGACCAATTGGTTAAAAGCCAACTGCTCTACCAACTGAGCTAACGACCCGTTGGATGAGGCGTATAATACTGATTTCTAACGAGAAATCAACACCTCATGTAAAAAAAATCAAAAATAATGCGTTGGGTCTGCTACACCGGCAGCCTTGAAGCCTTCGGCGCGCAGGCGGCAGCTGTCACATTTTCCACAGGCACGCCCCTGCTCATCGGCTTGATAGCAAGAAACGGTAAGGCTGTAGTCGACACCCCGGGCAATACCGGCCTGGACGATCTGCGCCTTGCTCAAGTTCTGCAGCGGCGCTTGAATTCTAAAGCCCTGACCTTCAACACCGGCCTTGGTCGCCAGGTTGGCCATGCGCTCGAACGCCTCAATAAACTCGGGCCGGCAATCCGGATAGCCGGAGTAATCCACCGCGTTGACGCCAATGAAGATATCCCGCGCCTCCAGCACCTCGGCCCAGCCCAGTGCAAGCGACAAGAATACGGTATTGCGCGCCGGCACATAGGTCACCGGGATACCTTCACTCGGTGCCTCAGGTACGTCGATGCTGCTGTCGGTCAGGGCTGAGCCCCCAATACCGTTGAGGTTCAGGCCGATCACCTTGTGCTCGACCACTCCCAGATCACGGGCAACCCGTGCCGCCGCATCAAGCTCGGCGCGATGGCGCTGACCGTAGTCGAAACTCATGGTGTAGCAGCTGTAGCCTTCTGCCTTGGCCATCGCGACCACCGTGGCAGAATCCAGGCCGCCGGATAATAGAATTACCGCACGTTTCTCAGTCATTGCATTACTCCCCTGTCAGCGTCCGGGCTCGTCATTCCAGAGCAGTTTGTGCAGCTGCAACTGGAGACGTACCGGCAGATTGTCAGCCACGATCCAGTCGGCCAGATCAGTTGCCCGCACCTGATGATGGCTTGGCGAAAACAGCACCTCCCCCGCCCGCTGATCAAGACCGTACTGAATGAGCTTGGAAACGGCCCAGTCGTAGTCTTCGCGCGAACAGATCACGAACTTGACCTGATCGTTGGCCGTCAGCAGTTCGATGTTCTCGTAGCGGTTGCGCGCCACTTCCATGGAGCCGGGGGTTTTCAGGTCAAGGACGCGACTAACACGCGGGTCGACGGCTGAAATGTCCAGTGCACCACTGGTCTCCAGGGAGACCTCGTAGCCGGCATCGCAGAGTTTTTGTAGCAACGGTATGGCATTCGGTTGCGCTAAAGGCTCACCGCCAGTAACGCAGACATAGCGCGGACGAAAGCCGGCAACCTGCTCGAGAATGGAGTCCAGGGTACGCAACGTGCCGCCACTGAAAGCATAGGCACTGTCACAGTATTGGCAGCGCAAAGGGCAGCCAGTGAGACGAACAAACACCGTGGGCAGGCCAGCGGTACGCGTTTCACCCTGCAACGAGTAAAAAACTTCGGTAATACGTAGTGTGTCTTGCATAGTCGCCACGGGCGTAACAGCTAAACAGGCTGTCCGCCTCCGTCAGGCACCGCTACGAACCCGTCATCGCGTAGTTCGCAGCAGCGTATTCAAATAAAGGGCGCAAATTCTAACGAAAAAACCCGCGACAAGCGCGGGTTTTCTTTTAAGCCGTTGACTTAGAGCTTCTGCAGGTCACGCTGGGCCAATTGTGCGGCCGAGGTACCAGGGTATTGATTGACCACTTGCTGCAGAATGCCCTTGACGCGATCGGTATGCCCCAGTCGACGCTCTACGTCGGCCAGTTTATACAGTGAATCCGGCACCTTGTTGTGCTTCGGATACAGCTGGCTGACCTTTGCAAAGGCCTGACCTGCACCTTGCAGGTCGCCCTTGGCCAGGTTGACTTCACCCAACCAGTACTGGGCATTGCCGGCATACTGACTATTCGGGTATTTGCGCAGGAAGGCATTGAATGCCTGGCTGGCCTTGTCGAAGTCCTTGGCCTTGATCAGGTCGAAGGCAGCGTCGTAGTACAGCTTCTCCTTCGCCGGATCACCCGGCTCGGAGCTGGCAGCAGGCTGAGAAGCCGGCGCTGCGCTATTGTCGACGGCGGCGCTGGCGCCACCGGCAGCAGAATTCTCAGGAGTCGCGGCAGGTGCAGCACCGCTTCCAATACGTCGATCCAGGTCCTGGTAACGCTCCAGGCCTTCCTGTTTCAAACGCGCTACTTCATTTTGCAGAATCTCGATACTGTTCTGCTGACGCTCTATCTGCTCCTGCATCTGCTGCAGTTGCATGAAGAGCTGACCCTGTGCCGAGGCAGGGGCCGAAACCCCTCCCCCGGCATAGGCGCCGTTCGTACCATAACCCGCGGGCGGATAACTGCTTGCGCCGTTATAGCCAGCGTTGTCATCAACAACAGGAACCTCACCCCAGGCCAGCAAAGGCAGGGAGAGAGCCAGGACGGTTACAGCACGACGGCACGTACGCATATCGAATTACTTACGCAGTTCGACGCGACGGTTTTGAGCCCAGGACTGCTCGTCGTTGCCGGTAGCAACTGGACGCTCTTCGCCGTAGGAAACCAGTTCCAGTTGGGCTGGGGAAACGCCTTGCAGTACCAGGTAGCGCTGAACGGCTTTCGCACGACGCTCGCCCAGAGCCATGTTGTATTCGCGAGTACCACGCTCGTCGGTGTTGCCTTCCAGAACGACGCGAGCGCCGTTGCCTTTCAGGTCTTTGGCGTGAACGTCCAGAGCGCGCATGGCTTCTGGCTTCAGGTCCGAGCTGTCGTATTCGAAGTAGAAGGTGGTGATTGCGCGCAGAGCAGCTTCTTCGCTCAGGCTGCCGTCAACAGCACCAGTGTTGGCACCGTAGCCAGCGTTTGGATCGACAGCGCCTTCGCCAGCGTTGTCGCCGCCTTTCGAGGAGCAACCTACAGCTACGGCCATGGCCAGAGCCAGCGCAGCAAACTTACCAAACTTCAACATTTCCATCGTGAAACTCCTAATGAACCCCAATGTGTTAAGTACAACGTAAAGCGCCGCGTCAGTTCAGGTAAGGGGACCAGGACGGTTCTCTAACTTCGCCTTGAGCGGTAGGAAGCGGGAGCCTCACGCGGCCATTTAGCGACACGAGCATCAAGACTCCCCGGCCCTGCTGGCGGGTGGCGTAGATTAGCATGGTGCCGTTAGGCGCAACAGTAGGAGACTCATCAAGACTGGTCTCTGAGAGGATTTTTACGCTACCGCGCTGCAAATCCTGAGCCGCCACCTTGAAATTGGTGAAACCATCTTGACGATGAATCATCACCAATGTCTTTTCATCAGCCGACAACTTAGGGTTGGCGTTGTAGTTACCGATGAATGTCACACGCTCGGCGCCACCGCTGCCGATAGAGGTTTTATAGATCTGTGGCTTGCCGCCACGATCGGAGGTGAAGTACAGGGTCGAACCGTCTTTACCGAAGAAAGGTTCGGTATCGATGGCCGGGCTGTTGGTCACGCGGGTCAGCTGACGCGAACCCAGGTTCATCACATAGATCTCCGGGTTGCCGTCACGGGACAGCACGAAGGCCAGGCGAGAGCCATCGGGCGACCAGGCTGGTGCACCGTTGAGGCCTTCGAAGTTGGTGATCTGCTCACGACGACCAGTGTCGATGTGCTGAACGAAGATGCGCGGACGCTTCTGTTCGAACGACACATAGGCAATGCGCTTGCCATCTGGCGCGAAACGCGGCGACAGAATCGGCTCACGCGATTGCAACAGGGTCACCGCGCGGGCACCGTCATAGTCCGAACGCTGCAGGGTGTAGCGGGTGTTGTTGGTAGAGAAGCGTTCGGCCGTCACGTAGAGCATGCGCGTCGAGAAGGCACCCTTGATACCGGTGAGTTTCTCGAACGACTGATCGGCGATGTAGTGCGACATGTCACGCAACTGGTCGACGCTGCCCGAAACGCTGCCGGTCAGCACTTGCTGCTCGGTGGCGACGTTGAACAGCGCGTACTGTACCTGCAGACGACCACCGGACGGCACGATGCTGCCGACCATGATGTACTGGGCACCCAGCGCTTTCCAGTCACGGTAGATCACTTCACCGGCCTGGGTCGGCAGGCTGATCATGTTCTGACGTGGAATCGGCGAGTAGTAGCCGGAGTTGCGCAGGTCGTTGCCAATGATGTCGGCCATGTCCTCGGGCAGCACACTGCCGCCCTGCAGACCGAACGGTACGACGGCGATTGGCGTGGCACGGTCGCTGCCACTGGTGACCATGATGTTCTTTTCCTCTGCAACGGCCATTCCCGCCGCACAGCAGAGAACGACCAGCAGTCCTCTAAGAAGGTTAATCACAAGGCTAGATCCTCAGGTGTGAATGTCATCTTGAATGAACGATAGGGATTGAATTCGCTCGGTTTCAAGCCCTGCATTTCGGTTAAGCGACCAATGTTCTTGACCGCCGCCACAGCCGAGTTGTCGAAAGGTGCATCACCACTGGAACGAGAAACACTCACAGAGGTAATGGTACCGTCCGGCAACATGCCGATCTGCAGGACCACCGTCATGTTCTTGCGAGCAGAAGGCGGACGCGCCCATCCCTCGGCCGCACGGGCACGGATCAGGTCATCGAAGCTACCGGCTACCTGGTCACCCTGCTCATCGGCCAGCGCCTGCTGCCGCTCGGTGGTATCGGACAACAGCTCGGCCAACGCCTGAGCCTTCTTGTCTTCTGCCGCCTTGCGAGCTGCTTCCACTGCTTTCTTCTTGGCCGCATCAGCTGCGGCTTTCTTTTTGGCCTCTTCAGCTGCCTTTTTCTTCGCCTCTTCGGCGGCAGCGGCTTTCTTGGCGTCTTCGGCTGCCTTTTTCTTGGCGTCCTCAGCCGCTTTTTTCTTGGCTTCTTCAGCCGCCTGTTTCTTCGCCTCTTCTTCAGCCTTTTTCTTGGCTTCTTCTTCGGCTTTTTTCTTGGCGACATCAGCCAACTGCTTTTCTTCGGCTTTCTTCGCCTCGGCGGCCTTCTTGGCCTCATCGGCTTTCTTCGACTCGGCCGCCTTCGCAGCTTCCTCGGCTTTCTTCGCCTCAGCCGCTTCACGGGCCGCTTCAGCCTTCTGAGCAGCTTCTTCTTTCTTTTGTTCCGCAGCCTTCACCGCTTCCTGCTTTTGCTGCTCGACCTTTTTCTGCTCCATCTGCTCGACTTCGGTCTGGCGCGAAGCGGTTTTCTTCGCTTCCCCGGCAATCTTCTGATTGGTCTGGGTGGTCGCCTGACTCTTGGACTTGAGCTGGTACAGGGTTGCCTGGACGATAGGCTTGGCCGGCGGCAGCTCCGGGGTCATGGCAAAACTGACAAACAGCATGCCGAACACCAGAACGTGCAGCGCGATGGCCCATACACTGGGCCAGAAATAGCTTTCCGAGGCGGATGGCTCTCGCTGTTGCATCAGGGCGCCTCGGTAATCAGGCCAACGTTACCGACACCCGCTTTCTGCAACCCGCCCATGGCGCCCATGACCGCGCCGTAATCGACGGACTTGTCGCCACGGATGAAGACCTGGGTCTGTTTCCCCTGGTCACGTCCGGCAGCGATGATCTTGGTCACCGCGTCGGTCATTTGCGGCAAGGTCATTGCCTTGTCCATCTGCTTGTCGGTGTCGACTTCACTGCCAAGGTTCCAGTAATAGGTCTTGTCAGCCTTGATCGATATGGTCAGGACCTGGACATTGTTGTCCTGCGGCAAGGCTTCACTGGAAACCTTGGGCAGATCGACCTTCACGCCCTGGTTGAGCATCGGTGCGGTGACCATGAAGATGACCAGCAGTACCAACATCACGTCGATGTATGGCACCACGTTCATCTCGGCGACCGGCTTGCGTTTATGACGAACTCGGGCCATTGGTTTTTACCTGATCACTCTTCGCTGGTATGCACTTTACGGTGCAGGATGGCCTGGAACTCGTCGGCAAATGTGTAGTAACGACCGATCAACACTTCGCTGCGCGCAGCGAAACGGTTGTAGGCGATAACCGCCGGGATCGCAGCAAACAGGCCGATCGCGGTTGCGATCAGTGCTTCGGCGATACCTGGCGCAACGGTTGCCAGTGTGGCTTGCTGAGCGGAAGCCAGACCGCGGAAGGAGTTCATGATCCCCCAGACCGTACCAAACAGGCCGACGTAAGGACTGGTGGAACCCACGGTTGCAAGGAACGGCAGGCTTTGCTCGAGCTTTTCCTCTTCACGGGAGATGGCGACGCGCATGGCACGACCCACACCTTCCATGACCGCATCAGGATCGACACCCGGCTGCTGACGCAGACGCGAGAATTCCTTGAAGCCGGCACGGAAAACCTGCTCTACGCCGGAGTCCGGATCCGGGTTGCTACCAGCCTGGCGGTACAGCTTGGACAGGTCGATACCTGACCAGAAGCGCTCCTCGAAGTTTTCCAGCGCACGGCGACCGGCACGCAGCATGGTGCTGCGTTGAAAAATCATGATCCATGAGGTTACCGATGCGGCCACCAAAGCCAGCATGACCAGCTGTACAACGATGCTGGCATTGCTGACCAGGCTCCACATGGAGGTATGGTCGACGACGTTAGCTTCCACGCTTAATCTCCTGCATTTGAATGTGTACCCGGGCCGCCCGCTTCAACAAATGCCGCTCGCAGCTCGGAGGGAATGGCCCTGGGTTTGAACGTATCGGCGCGCACACAGGCCACCAGAAACTGCCCTTCGCAGAGCAGCGTATTATCGTTTTCGCGCCAGACTTGCTGCACGAAGCGCAAGCTGGCTCGATTCAGCTCGAGCACCTGCGCCGTCACCCGCAATTCATCGTCCAGACGCGCTGGCGCGTGATAACGCGCCTCGCTGGAATGCACGACAAACAACATGTTCTGTGTCGCCAACTCCGACTGGGCAAACCCCAGGTCACGCAACCGCTCAGTGCGGGCACGCTCCATGAACTTCAGATAGTTGACGTAATACACCACGCCACCCGCATCGGTGTCCTCGTAATAGACGCGACAGCGATGTGCGAATGGCTCAACCCCATTTTGCGCGCGCATACTCTAGTGCTTACTCCTGAACTTGCCAATCCGCGCCGGCAACTGTTTTTCATCGAATATGTCGTATTGCCAGCTCAACCCTTCCATGCCTGGCAATAGGACCACGAAAACGCGAGATAAATCTGTCACTCGTCAGCCGGAGCGGCGAAACCGTCGTCACGACCCGCCTCACCCGCACGAGCCGGAATGTTGAGGCCAAAGTGCAAGTAAGCATGCCGGGTCACCACCCGCCCACGCGGCGTTCGCATGATATAGCCCTGCTGAATCAGATATGGCTCCAGCACATCCTCGATAGTATGCCGCTCTTCACTGATCGCCGCGGCAAGGCTGTCGACACCGACTGGCCCACCATCAAACTTTTCGATCATGGTCAGCAGTAGACGACGGTCTTGATGATCAAAGCCACGTTCGTCGACATCCAGCAGGTTCAAGGCCATATCCGCGACAGGCTTGGTGATATGCCCCTTGCCACGTACTTCGGCATAGTCACGCACCCGACGCAACAGCCTGTTGGCAATCCGCGGGGTACCACGCGCGCGCCGAGCGATTTCGAATGCGCCTTCGTCCTCGATAGGCAAACCCAGAATGCCACCGGAGCGGCTGACGATCGTCGCCAGGTCCTCCGTACTGTAAAACTCCAGGCGCTGCACAATACCGAAACGATCACGCAACGGGTTGGTCAACATCCCCGCACGCGTGGTAGCGCCAACCAGCGTAAACGGCGGCAGATCGAGCTTGATCGAGCGAGCAGCCGGCCCCTCACCGATCATGATATCCAGCTGGAAGTCTTCCATTGCCGGATACAACACCTCCTCCACGATCGGCGACAACCGATGAATCTCATCGATAAACAGCACATCATGCGGCTCAAGGTTGGTCAGCAGCGCCGCGAGGTCGCCGGGGCGCTCCAGAATCGGGCCCGAGGTGCTTTTGATCGAAACCCCCATTTCTTGGGCAATGATATTGGCCAATGTGGTTTTACCCAGCCCTGGCGGGCCGAATATCAGGGTATGGTCCAGCGACTCATTGCGCCCACGAGCAGCTTGAATGAACAGGCTCATTTGCTCGCGCACAACCGGCTGACCGATGTACTCGGCCAGGCGCAATGGACGGATAGCCCGATCCTGAACTTCTTCTCGATCACGCCCGGTGGCTGCAATCAAACGGTCTGCTTCGATCACTTAGATCATTCCCTTCAGGCTGCGGCGGATCAGTTCTTCACTGCTCAGTCCCTTGGCGTCCACAGCGGCCACCGCCCGACTGGCCTCCTGCGGCTTGTAACCCAAGGAAATCAGCGCACTGACAGCATCCGACTCGGCACTGGAGACTGGCGCAACCGGCAGCGGGCCATTGGGCACCAAGGCGAACAGGCTCGGCGCGGTTTCCCAGGCCTTGAAGCGGTCCTTGAGCTCAACCAGCAATCGCTCGGCCGTCTTCTTGCCGACCCCCGGGACCTTGACCAGCGCTGAAGCATCCTGCGCCTGAACACAGCGTACCAGTTCATCGACATCCAGCCCTGACATCAGTGCCAACGCCAACTTGGGCCCCACACCATTGAGCCGGATAAGCTCGCGAAACAACTCGCGCTCACGCTTCTCATGGAACCCATAGAGCAGATGAGCGTCCTCTCGCACCACCAGATGGGTGTGCAATGTCACCGCCTCACCCACCTTGGGCAGGCGATACAAGGTCGTCATCGGCACTTCCAGCTCATAGCCAAGGCCGTTGACGTCAATAATCAAGTGCGGAGGCTGCTTTTCAGCCAACGTCCCGCGCAAACGTCCAATCACGTTTCGATCCTTTCCAAGGGTGACAGCAACACGCTGCTCACCTTAACAGCACAGACAGCAGCACGGGGCACCGCACCGGCAAAATCTACCTGAACCCATGTGGCGTTCAGAGCCTCAGACGCCCGCTGCGGCTGCGGGCGCTACCCAACCCATGCGGCACCAGACTGGATCGGGTGTGCGCATGGCACAGTGCAATTGCCAAGGCGTCGGAGGCATCGATCTGTGGCTTTTGGGTCAGTTTGAGCAGGTGCATGACCATCATCTGCACCTGTTCCTTGTTCGCCCCGCCCGTACCGGCAACCGCCTGCTTGACCTGAGTCGCCGTGTACTCGGCAATCTCCAGCCCCTCCTCGGCGGCGGCGACAATGGCCGCGCCACGCGCCTGGCCAAGCTTTAGCGCCGAGTCGGCATTGCGTGCCATGAATACGCGCTCAATACCCATCGTTACCGGCCCATGCGCCTGGATAATCTCGCGAACGCCGCGATAAACGATGTGCAAGCGCTCATGCAGCTCTCCATTGCCAGTGCGAATGCAACCCGAGGCGACATACTCACAGCCACGCCCGGTATGTCTCACCACACCGTAGCCGGTAATCCGCGAACCTGGGTCGATACCAAGAATCAGAGTCATAACGCCCGCATGCACAATGACGCCTTGATGCGCCGGTCAAAAGACAGAAGCCGGACCGCAGCCAGTGCAAGGCAATGGCTGCGGTCCGGCTTCGAACAAAGCTCGTAACAAAAGACTCAGGCGAGCTGTTCCATGATCTCGTCAGGAATTTCCGCATTGGAATAGACGTTCTGCACGTCATCCAGGTCTTCCAGCATATCAATCAGCTTCAACACCTTCTGCGCGCCATCCAGATCCAGCTCGGCACTGGTAGTCGGCTGCATCACGATTTCCGCATCTGCGGCCTTGAAGCCCGCCGCTTCAAGCGCACTGCGCACAGCATAGAAGCTGGCGAAGGAGGTAAAGACATCGAAGGAACCATCGCCGTTGTCGACCACATCATCGGCGTCGGCCTCCATGGCCGCCTCCATCAGCGCGTCTTCATCGACACCGGCAGCGAAGGATATCTGCCCTTTGCGCTCAAACAGGTACGCCACAGAACCATCAGTGCCCAAGTTGCCGCCACACTTGCTGAAGGCATGACGCACTGCTGCAGCCGTACGGTTACGGTTATCGGTCATGGCCTCGACCATGATCGCCACGCCACCCGGACCGTAGCCTTCGTAACTGAGCTCTTCAACGTTGTCGGCCTCAGTGGCACCGGCACCCCGCGCAATGGCGCGGTCGATGATGTCACGGCTCATGTTGGCACCGAGCGCCTTGTCCAGTGCCAGACGCAAACGCGGGTTGGACCCCGGATCGCCACCGCCTTGTTTGGCAGCAACCGTCAGCTCACGAATCCACTTGGTGAAAATCTTGCCTCTCTTGGCATCCTGGCGCTCTTTGCGGTGCTTGATGTTCGCCCACTTGGAATGACCTGCCATAACGCAACTCCGAATTCTGCTTGAAACACTTACCGGGCATGCCCAGCAGCTTTGTTACTACCGAAACGCAAGGGCGCATCCGAAGATGCGCCCTGTTTTCGCCTTACTCAGCCTTCTGCTGTTCGCGCAGTCGGATGTGCAGTTCACGCAGGGCCTTGGCATCGACCACGCCAGGCGCCTGGGTCATGACGCAGGCCGCACTCTGCGTTTTCGGGAAGGCGATCACTTCACGAATCGACTGGGCGCCGGTCATCAGCATCACCAGACGGTCCAGGCCGAAGGCCAGGCCACCGTGTGGCGGTGCACCGAACTTCAGTGCATCAAGCAGGAAGCCAAACTTCTCTTCCTGTTCCGCCGCCTCGATACCCAGCAGACGGAAGACCGCCTGTTGCATTTCCTTGCGGTGGATACGAATCGAACCACCGCCCAGTTCGGTACCGTTCAGGACCATGTCGTAGGCACGCGACAGCGCAGTCGCCGGGTTCGCCTCAAGCTCCTCAGGGGTGCATTTAGGCGCGGTGAACGGGTGGTGCAGCGCGCTGAAGCTACCGTCTTCGTTTTCCTCGAACATCGGGAAATCGACAACCCACATAGGTGCCCACTCGCAGGTGTGCAGGTTGAAATCGTTACCGACGCGGATACGCAGGGCACCCAGCGCTTCACTGACCACCTTGGCCTTGTCCGCACCGAAGAAGACGATATCGCCATCGACCGCACCGACGCGATCGAGGATCACGTTCAGGTTGGCTTCCGGGATGTTCTTGACGATCGGCGACTGCAGGCCCTCGACACCCTTGGCGCGCTCGTTGACCTTGATGTAGGCCAGGCCCTTGGCGCCGTAGATACCGACAAACTTGGTGTACTCGTCGATACGGCTACGCGGCATGCTCGCGCCACCTGGGACACGCAGCGCGGCAACGCGGCTCTTCGGATCGTTGGCCGGGCCACTGAACACTTTGAAATCGACTTCCTTGAGTTGGTCGGCAACATCGACCAGCTCCAGGGGAATACGCAGGTCTGGCTTGTCCGAACCGTAACGACGCATGGCCTCTTCGAAGGTCATGTGCGGGAACTCACCGAACTCCAGGTCCAGCACTTCCTTGAACAGCTTGCGGATCATGCTCTCGGTCAGGCCCATGATCTCGGACTCATCGAGGAAGCTGGTCTCGATGTCGATCTGGGTGAATTCCGGCTGACGGTCGGCACGCAGGTCTTCGTCACGGAAGCACTTGGCGATCTGGTAGTAGCGGTCGAAACCCGCCACCATCAGCAGCTGCTTGAACAGTTGTGGCGATTGCGGCAGGGCAAAGAAGCTGCCTGCATGCGTACGGCTTGGCACCAGGTAATCACGCGCACCCTCAGGGGTGGCACGGGTCAGGATTGGCGTTTCGACGTCAAGGAAACCGTTTTCATCAAGGAAACGGCGGATGCTGGACGTGATGCGCGAACGCAGACGCAGCTTGTCGGCCATTTCCGGACGACGCAGGTCGATAAAGCGATAACGCAGGCGCGTCTCTTCACCAACATCGGAATACTCGTTGAGCGGGAACGGCGGGGTTTCCGCTTCGTTCAGCACGGTCAGTTCGTAACCCAGTACTTCGATGGCACCGGAGGCCATGTTTGGGTTGACCGCTCCGGCCGGGCGCGGACGTACCTTGCCGGTAATCTGCACCACGTACTCGCTGCGCACGCGATCGGCGGCAGCAAAGCTGTCTGCGCGATCCGGGTCGAACACGACCTGGGCCATGCCTTCGCGATCACGGATATCGAGGAAAATCACCCCGCCGTGGTCGCGGCGACGATGGACCCAGCCGCAAAGGGTAATTTCCTGACCTTCCAGGCTCTCGTTCAGTTGGCCGCAATAATGGCTGCGCATCATGATGGTGGTTTCGCTTCTCGTCATTCGAAAATTCAGTGGAGGTCTTGGCGCCGCAAGGGGCTAATAGTGCAAGACCCTGCCGGTGCAGTTCAACTCAGTCAGCCTTGTCGCCGCCTGCAAGATTCTTTTTCGCGCCGGTCTTGAAATCGGTTTCGTACCAACCGGTACCGCTCAGGCGAAAGCCTGGCACGGACAGCAGCTTTTTCAGCGCTGGCGCCTGACAGGCCGGACAGTCGGTCAGTGGGGCAGCGCTGATCTTCTGAAGCACTTCCATCTGATGATTGCAGGAAGCACATTGATAGTCGTACAGGGGCATGAGGACGTCTCGCTAACTACGCTGCGGGCCTACGCCTCGCAGTAAAAAGCGCGATTATATATGGTTAAGGAAGGCTGTGCAGCCCGCCAGCATCCCACTGGGCGAATGATTCTAGACCTCGGCAGCCCTGCCAAGCAGGTAGACCACGCAAATGACCCGCACCAGACCGCTGAAATTTTTCACGCCACCATGGCGCAGGTGCACCTCCCGATCCACATAAGAGAGCACGCAATTGACCGTGCAACCATTGGCAACCGCAATACGCTCAAGAATCTTCCAGTAGACCTCCTCCAGTCGCAGGCAGGTCGCAAAGCCATTCAAGCGCACCGAGCGCGACAGCGGTTGTGCCAGATTCATATTGAAATCCGCTTCGAACGGATCAACGGCCACCCCGTGAAAGCCAAGTGCTCCTCGAGCATCGCGACTCAACATTCGAGACATATCAGTACCACGCTTTATAAATAAGAGAACAAATAAGCGACTAACGCCGCACGCCCTCTTATAAAGCGCCCAACATAATTTTCATTCTAGAAGAACAAAACGCTATTGCCGTAGGAGCAATCCGCCAGACACGAGATAAAAATTCTACCGACGAAACACTTCCCTGCGCGCCGACAACAGCGTTATAAATAAAAAAGCCTGACCCCTAAAGGGCCAGGCTTTTTAATCAGACAAGGAAATATTGCCTGATTAACACCCAAACATTACTTATCCAACAACACGCGCAACATCCAGGCGGTCTTTTCATGCACCTGCATACGCTGAGTCAGCAGGTCGGCGGTCGGCTCATCACTGACCTTGTCGAGCAGCGGAAAGAGGCCGCGCGCGGTCCGCACGACCGCCTCCTGGCCTTCCACCAGCTGACGAATCATTTCTTCAGCCGACGGCACGCCTTCCTCTTCCTTGATGGAAGAAAGGCGCGCATAGGTGGAATAAGTTCCCGGTGCAGGAAAGCCCAACGCACGAATACGCTCGGCAATTAAGTCCACGGCCAGGGCCAATTCGTTATACTGCTCTTCAAACATCAGGTGTAGCGTACGAAACATTGGACCACTGACATTCCAATGAAAGTTATGCGTTTTCAGATACAAGACATACGTATCCGACAACAGACGGGACAAACCTTCCACGATAGATTTGCGGTCTTCTTCACTGATACCGATATCAATTGCCATGTCATTCCCCTTCCTATGGTGCCTGCTCATCAAGCAGGTATGTTTGCCACTCTACCAAGACTCGCCTACCCCTGCAGCCTTCCCGGCAGCCCTGCGACAGATTGCAGCGGCAGAATCAGCCAAACCTCATGCCATATGAGCCGCCGCCGACCGCCGATTTGAGAACCCCCAAGCTTTGCTGTTAAATAGGTAGCGTGTTGTCATTACCAATCATCCAGGCCATGACGCATAGGCTGCTCCTCCATGTTTTTGCGCCCTAATGTGCACCTGCGCGCCATGGAGCCAGCTCTTCCTGTGATCCTCCTTATACAATGTGAGCCAACCACCATGTTCAAGATCGTCCACATCCTGACGGGCGCAGCCGCTTTGCTGCTGTCCTTAATACCCAGCCTGAGAGCCGATGCGGCACCTTTCCTGCAGCAACCGGACGCCGTCTACCTGGCACTCTTCGGCCTGCTCAACCTGACCCTGGCTCCAGTGGCAACACTGCCGCGTCCTCGTCAGCACCTGCAACAACTGGCAAGCGCACTGCTGGTACTGGCAGTGGTTCTGCAAACCATCACCCTGTTTGCCCGCCAGGACATGGGAAGCCTGCCCGCCCTGATCTGCGCAGTGCTTGCGGTCATTACCCACCTGATCGCAAACCTGGTAAAAACCCGCCCCCTTCACAATCAAGCCCCCAACTACGACATGAGCAATCGTGATACAGGCACCGTAAAGTGGTTCAACACCTCCAAAGGCTTCGGCTTCATTTCCCGCGACTCTGGCGATGACATCTTCGTTCACTTTCGCGCCATTCGCGGGGAAGGCCACCGAGTACTGGTCGAAGGCCAGCGTGTTGAGTTCTCGGTCATGAACCGCGACAAGGGCCTCCAGGCAGAAGACGTGATTGCCGCACCACGCCGCTGATTGCATACAATAAAAAACCGCGACAGCCTGGCTGATCGCGGTTTTTTTGTACCCGTTGAACGGTGCTCTCAATAATGCGGAGGCGGCGCTTCCTCTTCAGCGCTCTGGTACTGACCTACCATCTCCTCATAGCGCTTGAGCAACGCCGACATTTGCAACTGCAGGCGCTCAACCACACGTTGCTGCTCGACCAGCACATCATTCAATGCCTGAACGGTGTCGTCCTGAAATGCCAGGCGGCTCTCCAGCTCCATGATTCTTAACTCAAGCGACATGGCTCAACCCTCCACGACTTGAAAATCATCATCCAGCGCCATCTTCAGGCGCTGGCGAATTTCGGCAAGCTGCTCTGCCGTGTACTGACTGGCAGGCGAATGCCCCCACACCGGCGAAGGCCAGGCCAGATCACTCCGACGCCGAACAATGACGTGCATGTGTAACTGACTGACCACATTCCCTAGCGTTGCCACATTCATCTTGTCTGCGGCAAAGCTGTCTTTGAGGGTTTCAGCCAGCTCAGTCGTTTCCTTCCAGAGCTGCTGCTGATCACCCCCATCAAGCTGAAACAACTCACTGACTTCAGCACGGCGAGGCACCAGAATAAACCAAGGGTAGTTCGCATCCTTACTCAGTAACAGACGGCAGAGCGGAAAATCACCCAGCACATACGTATCCTGTTCAAGGCGCGGATCCAGAACAAACACGGCACATCTCCCGACAGTCGATAACCCGTCTCACTTGCATTGACACCAAGCAGACCACTACACGCAGAATACCGCTGTTCACCCGACAGAGCACGACCGATCAAGGCCACACGCATCAGCAGCGCCAATTTATTGAAACAAAAGCCCCTTAGTTACATAGCTAACAATCTAACGGTAACAGAAGCGCTACTTTTCGCACCAAAATGACGCCACCCGCTCCAGCCGAATGCAGCGAGTATCCAAAATCTACCCAACACCCGTTGCGCCGACAGTAACGCCCACGTGAAAACCCGAAAAAAGCCTTATGTCATTAGTGCAGAACCGATCAAACCAAGCGATCTTAGCCCCCCGCGTTTTCGGCATTTGCAGGCGTTTTCGTAAAAAAAGGTGAAAAATTTGTGAGGCCGGCACTGATTTGTGCACGCTTGTTGCATCCATTGCTGACCATAGTCGACACAGCACCATCCTGAACACGGTGAGTGCGACAGATAACAACAGCTGCATGGGTAACCAGGGAGTTGCTGGCGCCGAGGGTTAGATTATTTTTACCTATCCTTAAGCCGCCCAAAACAGCGCTGGAGTTCTACGCCCCGTAAAACCGGGACGTGATTTGCGACAGGGACAACACTGTTTGCGACATGACCGTAAAGTTACCGAAAGGTTCATTTCGCAAGTATCGCCAACATGCGTCAGCGTGATATACATTCCGCCGACGCAAAAAAAGAAAGAGCCGCCCGCATAAAAAAACCAGTTGGGCTGGCAGCAACTCTTCCTAAAAACCAAAGGAGCAAGTCACGATGCGCGTGATGAAGTGGAGCATTATCGCCCTGGCCGTAGCCGCGGGTACCTCACAACTGGCAATGGCATCTTCCCAGGATGAGTCCAAGGGTTTTGTTGAAGACAGCGCGCTGAACGTCAAACTTCGCAACCTGTATTTCAGCCGTGACTTCCGCAATAACGACAGCGGCCAGAGCCGCCGCGAAGAGTGGGGCCAAGGCTTCATCGGTACCTTTGAATCGGGCTTCACCCAAGGCACCGTTGGTTTTGGTGTAGACGCCATTGGCTTGCTGGGTCTGAAACTGGACAGCGGCAAAGGCCGTGCAGGCACCGGCTTGTTCCCGACGGGCTCTGATGGTCGCTCGCAAGACGACTACTCCGAGGGTGGTGGCGCAGTCAAACTCCGCATCTCTGACACCGTTCTGAAAGTCGGCGACCAGTTCACCGCGCTGCCGGTTCTCGCTACCGACGACAGCCGCTTGCTGCCTGAAGTTGCAGAGGGTGCCCTGATCACCAGCAACGAAATCAAAGGCCTGACCCTGCACGCCGGTCACTTCACTGGCATCAACGCCCAAGATCAAACCGACCGTGACAGCCTGCACCTGAAAAAAGCCGATGTTCTCGGTGGCACCTACGCAATCACCGACACCCTGAGCACCAGCCTGTACTACTCGAAAGTAGAAGATTACTGGCGCAAGTACTACGCCAACGTGAACTGGAGCCTGCCGATCAGCGACGCGCAAGGCTTGGTATTCGACTTCAACATCTATGACACCAAAGGCGAAGGCGCTAACAACGTCACGGCGTATGACGGTCAAAAACTTGACAACCGTGCGTTCAGCCTTTCGGCTGCATACAACATTGGCGCTCATACATTCACCCTTGCCCATCAGCGTGTAACCGGTGACGGTGACTACGCTTATGGCGTTGATGGTGGCGGTACCATTTTCCTGGCCAACTCGGTACAACGCTCCGACTTCAACGCTGAAGACGAAAAATCCTGGCAAGCTCGCTACGACCTGAACATGGCCACCTACGGCGTTCCAGGCCTGAGCTTCATGACCCGCTATATCCGTGGTACCGATGCTAACGTAGAAGGTACTAACAACGGCAAAGAGTGGGAGCGTAACATCGAAGCGAAGTACGTCCTGCAGGAAGGCCCAGCAAAAGACCTGAGCTTCCGTGTTCGCCAGGCGACCTACCGCTCCGCAGACGGCGTTTACTACGGTTCGCCATCCATCGACGAAGTACGTGTGATCGTCGAGTACCCGCTGAGCATCCTGTAAGCCCTTCGGCTACCGGTAATCAGTACGAAAAAGCCCGGCATTGCCGGGCTTTTTCTTTTATTGCAAACAGATAGCTGCAGTTTCAGCCGCCACCATCCTGTACGTCACCGAATCCCGCCCGTACAATGCGGGTCATTTCAGTTAAGCAACCGACAACGGCCTACCATGCGCACCAGTCAATATTTGCTCGCCACCCAGAAAGAAACCCCTTCCGATGCAGTCGTCATCAGCCACCAACTGATGCTGCGTGCAGGCATGATCCGCAAGCTGGCATCCGGCCTTTATACCTGGCTGCCGATGGGCCTGCGGGTAATGCGCAAGGTCGAAGCCGTGGTGCGCGAGGAAATGAACGCTGCCGGAGCCCTGGAAGTGCTGATGCCAAGCATCCAGCCTGCCGAATTGTGGCAGGAGTCTGGCCGCTGGGAGCAGTACGGCCCAGAGCTGCTTCGCCTGAAGGATCGACACAACCGTGAGTTCTGCGTCGGCCCAACCCACGAAGAAGTCATCACCGATCTGGCCCGCAACGAGCTGAACAGCTATAAACAGCTGCCACTTAACCTGTACCAGATCCAGACCAAATTCCGTGATGAGATCCGCCCACGCTTCGGCCTGATGCGTGGCCGTGAGTTCATCATGAAGGATGCCTACTCCTTCCATACCGACCAGGCTTCCCTGCAGCAGACCTACGACCGCATGCACCAGGCCTACTGCAATATCTTTACCCGCCTGGGCCTGAACTTCCGTCCGGTAGAAGCCGATACCGGCTCCATCGGCGGCTCCTACTCCCACGAGTTCCACGTACTGGCCGAGTCGGGTGAAGACGATGTGATCTTCAGCGACAGCTCCGACTACGCAGCGAACATCGAAAAAGCCGAAGCGATTCCACGGGAAACGGCTCGCCCTGCCCCTACCCAGGAACTGCGCCTGGTCGATACGCCAGATACCAAGACCATCGCCCAACTGGTCGAAGGCCACGGACTGCCGATTGAGCGCACCATCAAGACCCTGATCGTTCATGGCGCCGAAGAAGGCAAGCTGGTTGCCCTGGTTGTACGTGGCGACCACGAACTGAACGAAATCAAGGCCGCCAAACTTGAGCAGGTCGCTGACCCGCTGGTCATGGCCAGCGACGCCGAACTGCGCGACGCCATTGGTGCTGGCGCCGGCTCCCTGGGCCCGCTGAACCTGCCACTGGAGTGCATTATCGACCGCTCCGTAGCCCTGATGAGCGATTTTGCCATCGGCGCCAACATCGACGACAAGCACTACTTCGGCGTGAACTGGGAGCGCGATCTGCCGGTTCCGCAGATCGCTGACCTGCGCAACGTCGTGGAAGGCGACCCAAGCCCTGACGGCAAAGGCACTCTGGTCATCAAGCGCGGCATCGAAGTCGGGCATATCTTCCAGCTCGGCACCAAGTACAGCGAAGCCCTGAAGTGCCAGGTGCTGGGCGAGAACGGCAAGCCTGTAACCCTGACGATGGGCTGCTACGGCATTGGCGTATCCCGTGTCGTTGCGGCCGCAATCGAGCAGAATTATGACGAAAACGGCATTATCTGGAGCGATACCCTGGCACCGTTCCAGATCGCACTGGTACCGCTGCGCTACGAAACTGAGCAGGTTCGTGAAGCGACCGACAAACTGTATGCCGACCTGACCGCTGCCGGCTTCGAGGTTCTGCTGGACGATCGTGACAAGAAGACCAGCCCTGGCATCAAGTTCGCCGACATGGAACTCATCGGCATCCCACACCGGATCGTAATCAGTGATCGCGGCCTGGCCGAAGGCAACCTGGAGTACAAGCACCGCACCGAACGCGACGCTCAGCCTCTGGCGCTGGCCGATGCCCTGTCGTTCCTGCAAGCTCGTATCCGTCGCTGACAGCCAACGCAAGAGTAATCATGTTCAAGCGAAGTACCTTTACCTTGGGGGGCACCGCACTGTGCGGTGCCCTGCTCCTCAGCGGCTGCGCCAATCAGATGTCCCAGCGCAGCGAGCACGAGGAGCGCATCGAGCGCAAATTGCTCGAGCATAGCCTGCAGATCGATGTCGGGGAGCCCAAGGTGCTTGAGCTGCCACAACGCCGCGTGCGCATTCAAGAGCAGAAAAACTTCGAAGTCACCGAGTTTGAAGTGACGCGTCGTTACGATCGCTACACCCCCTATCAGCCCTGGCGGGAAATCTATGAGATCCCGCTGGGTGCGGTCGCGGTGGTAGCCGGTGCAGGCGCTAACATCGTCAACGTCTTCACACTGGGCAATCTGCCAGACAGCGTTACTCACGACTGGCTCAGCTATGGCTTCGCTGGCCTGAACCCATTCATGAACACACAATCCAACGGTCGCGCCCAGCAGAACCTGGCCGCTATCGATGAGGTTCAGAAGGACAAGCGCCAGGAAAAAACCAGCCTGCCCTGGAGCGAACGCCCCGTGGAGATCAAGGCAGGCAAGCTGACACATGAGCTGACTACCGACCGTAACGGTATTCTGCGCCTGAACCTGCTTGACGACCCCTTCACCGACCAAAACCTCAGCCATGTCGGCACCTTGCATCTGCAAGTAACCGATGAGGAAAACAACGTCCGTGCCGATGCCAGCCTGCTGCTCAGCAGTACGCTGCGTGGCAAATTGGTAGAAGCCCACGACCTGATTTTCGACGACCTGGAAGACGATGAAGTCAGCCAATGGGTTCATCGCGTCAAGCGTCTTTCAGAACTGGGCATGGAAGAAGAGGCGAGCGAACTGGAGCAGAGCCTGATCGAGCTGACCCGCAACGATCCAGAACTGCAGCAGGAGTTCCTCAAGTCACTGACCACCGAAGCCGGCCGTCTGGTTGCCGATCCTGGCGCTCACTGATTACCTGACCGATGAGCAGTGGGTACGTGCCTGACGTGCCCCACCTCAATCGAGCGAAAACAGCTCTAGTTGCTCATGCGCCCCGCGCAAATCCTGCAAGCGCACCCCAATCCCAAGTAGCCTCACAGGCTTGCCGCCACGGGCAAATGCCTGGCTCATCAGATGCTGATAGCTCTCCAGGTCGCGGCTTGCCCCCGCCTGCTCCAGCGTGGTCTGGGTAAAGTCATGGAACTTGACCTTGACGAACGGTTTACCCGGCCGATAACTGCTATCGATACGCGCCATGCGACCTGCCAATGCATCCAGCAATGCGGGTAATTTATCCAGACAACTTGCCAGATCGGGCAAGTCGGCATCATAGGTGTTCTCAACACTGACCGACTGACGCCGACAATCATTCTGCACGGCGCGCTCATCAATGCCCCGCGCCAAATTGAAAAGTCGCTCGCCAAAACTGCCAAACTCGCGCACCAGCGCCAAGCGACTCCAATCGCGCAACTCCAGGCAATTGACAACGCCCAGCCGACCGAGCTTGTCCGCCGTTACCTTGCCGACACCATGCAGCTTGCTCACCGGCAACACCGCGACAAATTCCTCAACCTGCGCAGGCGTAATCACAAACAAACCGTTGGGTTTGCGCCAGTCACTGGCGATCTTGGCCAAAAACTTGTTGGGCGCCACCCCCGCCGAGACCGTGATGTGCAAACGCTGGGAAACCCGCCGACGGATATCTTCGGCAATGCGCGTGGCGCTACCGGAAAAGTGCTGGCTGTCTGACACATCCAGGTAAGCCTCATCCAGAGACAGGGGCTCGATGAGATCGGTGTAGTCGCGGAAGATGTTTTGTATCTCACGCGATGCTTCTTTATAAGCATCCATGCGCGGCTTGACGATCAACAGGTCTGGACACAGCTTTAGCGCATGCCGTGATGACATGGCAGAGCGCACACCGAAGGCCCGGGCCTCATAGTTACAGGTCGCAATGACCCCTCGCCGCTCGGCAGCGCCGCCGACCGCCATAGGCCGACCCGCCAAGCGGGGGTCATCGCGCATTTCGATGGCGGCATAAAAGCAATCGCAGTCGATATGGATGATCTTGCGTTGAGGCATGATTGGCCAAGCAACCCGTAAAAAGAGTGCTCGCAGTATCTCACCCTGTTGCCGAGCCGTGCACCCGACAGGATGCAAAACCCGGCACAGGCCATGGCCCGCCTGCCTCGCAGGGCATTACAGGCTGGCTAAATAGTTGAACGAAAAGGTTTTTTTCCACATCGCTATTGACAGCATCGCGCAAAACTGTAGAATCTCAATCCACAGGCGCGGGATGGAGCAGCCTGGTAGCTCGTCGGGCTCATAACCCGAAGGTCGTCGGTTCAAATCCGGCTCCCGCAACCAGATTAAGAAAAGGCCACTCGAAAGAGTGGCCTTTTTCTTTGCGCCGAAAAAAGCCCCACAGGGTTTTCCATTGAAATTCAATAATTAAGCATTGACAGCAATAGCCAACGCTGTAGAATGCGCCCCACAGACGCGGGATGGAGCAGCCTGGTAGCTCGTCGGGCTCATAACCCGAAGGTCGTCGGTTCAAATCCGGCTCCCGCAACCAAACGTCTGAAAAAGGCCACTTTGAAAAAAGTGGCCTTTTTTTTTGCGCTCCTCATACGCAACCCTTCTCCGCCCTACTCCAGGGCAGCATGAAACTTCTTTAACCAACCCGGTGCATCGCATAAGCGTCATCACAGGGTAATATTCTGTAAATCTATTCCACAGGGATTGGTAACTTGACTGGGTACTTCCATCCTGTCGCGCACAATCCAATAGGTGATTGATGCGCACTCACACCACTGACGTCGAGACTTCGGTAACTGCAGCCCAGCCAATTGCGCCGCAGCGCTTGCGCTGGCTTGAGCGGGTCAGCAAGTACCGCCAGCCCATTGGCCTGACCGTAACCTTGCTGCTGTTCGGCATTGCCCTGGTGGCCTGTCGGCACATGCTCAATGAGCTGGATATCTATTCGCTGCACGACTCACTGCTGAGTGTTCCATTGCCATCACTTGGTGGCGCACTGCTGGCCACCCTGATCGGCTTTATCATCCTGCTCGGTTATGAGTGGTCGGCCAGCCGCTATGCAAATGTGAAGCTCGCCCCCCAAACCCTGGTACTGGGCGGTTTTACTGCATTCGCCATTGGCAACGCCATTGGCCTGTCGCTGCTGTCTGGTGGCTCCGTGCGCTATCGCCTCTATGCGCGGCATGGTCTGGGAGCGTCCGAGGTGGCGCGCATGACCTTGTTCGCCAGCCTCTCCCTGGGTTGCGCGCTACCGCCGCTGGCCGCGCTCGCGACCCTTAGCGACCTGCACGCTGCGTCTACGGCGCTGCGCCTGCCAGCGAGCCTGCTGGCGAGCCTTGCGGTACTGGTTCTCGCGCTAAGCGCGCTCCTTGCGTTTGGCCTTTACCGTCGACGCCTGCCCGAACAGCCCATTACCGATAACCTGCTGGTTAAGATTGGTCGACGCACCTTGCGCCTGCCTGGCGTTCGACTGACCGCACTGCAACTGGTCATTACTGCACTGGATGTCGCCGCTGCAGCCACAGTGCTTTATCTGCTCCTGCCAGAAGCACCGCCCTTTGGTGCCTTCCTGCTGGTTTACCTCATCGCACTGGCTGCTGGTGTATTGAGTCATGTTCCCGGCGGCGTTGGTGTATTTGAGGCCATTCTGCTGGCAGCCTTCGCCAACCAATTGGGTGCTGCCCCACTGGCTGCAGCACTGCTGCTTTACCGACTGATCTATGTAGTGCTTCCTCTGCTGCTGGCTTGCGTAGCGCTGCTGGCCACCGAGGCGAGACGCTTTCTTTTTGCCCGTCAAGCCATGCGGGCGGCCTCCGGCCTTGCCGCGCCAGTACTGGCGGTTCTGGTGTTCCTTTCCGGTGTGGTCCTGCTGTTTTCGGGTGCTACCCCTGAGATTGACACCCGCCTGGAACACATGGGCTTCCTGGTACCCCATCGGCTAATCGACGCATCTCACTTCGGTGCCAGTTTGGTTGGCGTACTCTGCCTACTGCTGGCCCAAGGGTTGCGTCGGCGCCTTTCGGCAGCCTGGATGCTAACCACCATCCTGCTGCTGGTGGGCGCTTTGCTGTCCTTGCTCAAGGGTTTCGACTGGGAAGAGGCCAGCATTCTGATCCTCACCGCATGCCTGCTGGCGCTGTTTCGTCGCTCGTTCTATCGCCCCAGTCGCCTTCTGGAGTTACCGTTTTCACCTGTCTACGTTGTCGCCAGCGCCTGCGTACTGGGCGCCTCGATCTGGCTTCTGCTATTCGCCTATCAGGACGTTCCTTACAGCCATCAACTGTGGTGGCAATTCACCCTGGATGCTGATGCACCGCGAGGCCTGCGCTCGGCGCTGGGCAGCGCAGTACTGCTGGTGATCGTGGCACTCACGTGGCTACTGCGCACCGCCAGGCCTGTCATTCACCTGCCAAACGACGACGAACTGCAGCGCGCCAAACACATCCTGCTCGCCTCGGATCAGCCCGACGGTGGCCTGGCCCTGACCGGCGACAAGGCCCTGCTGTTTCACCCCGATAACAATGCCTTCCTCATGTATGCACGTCGCGGCCGCAGCCTGGTCGCCTTGTATGACCCCATCGGCCCTGCTCAACAACGTGCCGAGATGATCTGGCAGTTCCGCGACCTCTGCGATGTTCACCACGCCCGTCCAGTGTTCTATCAGGTACGCGCGGAGAACCTGCCGTTCTATATGGACATCGGCCTGACCGCACTCAAGCTGGGCGAAGAAGCACGCGTCGACCTCAAGCGCTTCGACCTTGAAGCCAAGGGCAAGGAAATGAAGGATCTGCGCTACACCTGGAACCGCGGCGGTCGGGACGGCCTGACCCTGGAAATTCATGAACCAGGAGAAGCACCGCTGGAAGAACTGAAGGTCATATCCGATGCGTGGCTGACCGGTAAGAACGTACGTGAGAAAGGCTTCTCACTGGGCCGCTTCAGCGCCGATTACCTGCAGCACTTTCGCATTGCCTTGATCCGGTTCGAAGGCCGTCCGGTGGCGTTCGCCAACCTGCTGGAAACCCACAGCCATGAACTGGCCAGCCTTGACCTGATGCGCGCACACCCAGAAGCACCGAAGCTGACCATGGAGTTCATGATGATCGGCCTGATCCAACACTATAAAAAACATGACTACGCTCGTTTCAGCCTGGGCATGGTGCCCTTGTCCGGGCTGCAACCACGGCGTGGCGCACCACTGACTCAACGATTGGGCTCATTGGTTTTTCAGCGCGGCGAACAACTCTACAACTTTCAGGGCCTGCGCCGCTTCAAAGACAAGTTCCAGCCCGACTGGGAACCCCGTTACATGGCCGTACCCGCAGGACTTGATCCGCTGGTAGCGCTGGCCGACACTGCCGCCCTGATCGCCGGCGGCCTGACTGGATTGGTGAAACGCTAATGATTCGACGCTATTGGCTGTACGCACTGACAACCTTGGTGGCAGCCCTGATTGCCGCCGCCTTGGGCTTCTGGCTCTGGACACGACCAGCACCACAGGCACAACTGGAACACCTGTCACTGCAGGACGGTAGCCCCGTGACCCGTACAACGCCTGGCACCCAAGCCAAGGCCCGCGTGCTCGTAGCCGTCCCTCAGGATCAAACCCTGAGTGATAAACAACTGCTCGACCTGAGCCAGAGTGGCAGCGCCCAACTCGTTCAAGTGATCCTACCGGTCACCGACTGCGCTAAACAGCAGCAGGTTGTGCAGGAGGCGCTCAAGCAACTTCAGGGCGACGCCACTCTGGTTGCGGGCATCGGCCCTGGCGCCGCACAGGCATGGCGCTGGCTGTCCGAACAGACAAACGACAAGGCTCAGGCGATTTCGGTCGATTTCACCCTTGAGCAGGCAGGCTGCCCTGCCCCTCTGCCGAAGTCAGCCGCGCACGGCCACTGGAGCGTGGCCTGGAACGACAATCCGGATGACGCCAGTGCGGCCTTCGTCCGTGATCAGCAAAATGCAGAAACCAGCATCAGCGACTACGACGTCCACTTGCCTCAAGTACTCAAGGCTCAACTGACCCAAGCACTGATTGGTCAGGACGGCAACGCCATGAGCATCCCGGTTGTTGAAGTACCTGCCGGGCAAACGGCTGACACCGTAACGCTGTTCCTCTCCGGTGACGGCGGCTGGCGCGACCTGGACCGGGACGTCGCGGGTGAAATGGCCAAACTGGGATACCCGGTGGTAGGTATCGATACCCTGCGTTACTACTGGCAGCACAAAACTCCAGAGCAAAGCGCCGTCGACCTGTCCGAGTTGATGCAACACTATCGCCAGAAATGGGGCACCAAGCGCTTCGTACTGACGGGCTACTCCTTCGGCGCCGACGTGCTGCCGGCAATCTACAACCGCTTACCCAGCGAAGATCAAAAGCGCATTGACGCAGTGATTTTGCTGGCCTTTGCCCGCAGCGGCAGCTTTGAAATCGAAGTCGAAGGCTGGCTGGGCAATGCTGGCAAAGAGGCGCCAACCGGCCCGGAAATGGCCAAATTGCCCGCAGCCAAGGTGCTTTGTGTCTATGGCCTGGAGGAAACCGACGAAAGTGGTTGTACCGAAAATACGGCCGTCGGCGAGCGACTCAAGCTGCCGGGCGGCCATCACTTCGACGAGAACTACCCGGCCCTGGCCAAACGCCTGATCGACGGCATCGAAAACCGTCAAGGTAAAACCAGCGTCGCCGAACAACAGTAAGTCGACTGTGCAAACGGGCTCCCAGCGGAGCCCGTTTTTTTGCCCGTTACATTTCGACCTGGGTTCCCAGTTCAATCACACGGTTAAGCGGCAGGTTGAAGAAGCGCAAGTTACTGTTGGCATTCTTCAGCAGGAACGCGAACACCGTCGCACGCCACCGCGCCATCCCCACAAGACGCGAAGCGATCACGGTCTCCCGGCTGAGGAAGTAGGTGGTGCGCATTGGGCTGAAGTCCAGTTCCTCGAGATGACACAACTTCAGTGCTGCAGGCACATCTGGCTCGTCCATGAAGCCGAAGTGCAGAATGACCCGGTAGAAGCCCTCACCGTAGGCCTCGACCTCAAAGCGCTGCTGGGCAGGCACGCGCGGCGCATCCTCGTTGACTACAGTCAGCAGCACGACCTGTTTATGCAACACCTGGTTGTGCAACATGTTATGCAGCAGCGCATGGGGCACGGCATCCGCCCGTGCAGTGAGGAACACTGCAGTACCTTCAACCCGATGGGGCGGCTGCACGCGGATACTGCTGATAAAGATCGGCAGCGGCAGGCTTCCTTCATCCAGCCGTTCAACCAGAATCTGTTTACCGCGCTTCCATGTGGTCATCAACATGAACAGGGCAATACCCGCCAGGACCGGAAATGCGCCACCCTGGAAAATTTTCGGCACGTTGGCGGCAAAGAACAGCCCATCGACCAAGAGAAAGCCGACCAATACCGGTACAGCCAGAACCGGTGGCCACTTCCACAACAGCAACATGACAGCAGAAACCAGCAAGGTCGTGATCAGCATGGTCCCGGTCACGGCTACACCGTAAGCGGAGGCCAGGGCACCCGAGGACTCGAAACCGAGCACCAGCAAAATCACACCGACCATCAGCGACCAGTTCACGGCGCCGATATAGATCTGCCCTTGCTCGTCACTGGAGGTGTGCTGGATGTGCATACGCGGCACATAGCCAAGCTGGATCGCCTGGCGAGTCAGGGAAAATGCCCCGGAAATCACCGCTTGGGAGGCAATGACCGTCGCCAGCGTCGCCAAACCGACCAGAGGTATCAGTGCCCAGTCCGGTGCCAACAGATAGAACGGATTGCGTGCGGCATCCGGCGTCTCCAGGATCAAGGCACCCTGACCAAAGTAATTGAGCACCAGCGCTGGCAACACCAGGGCAAACCAGGCCCGTGCAATGGGCTTGCGACCAAAATGCCCCATGTCGGCATACAGCGCTTCAGCGCCCGTCAACGCCAACACCACCGCCCCAAGAATCGCTACGCCCATACCGGGATGCACAATGAAGAAGCGTACCGCCCACAGGGGATTGAGCGCCTGAAGCACTTCAGGCCGCTGAACAATGCCATGCACGCCAAGCGCAGCCAGTACCAGAAACCAGGCAACCATCACAGGACCGAACAAAATGCCGATTCGCGCCGTGCCATGCCGCTGAATAAGGAAAAGCCCCACCAGAACGATCAGCGCCACAGGAATGACCCAATGACCGATGCCCTCGAAGGCCAACTCCATCCCCTCGACAGCCGACAGTACCGAGATTGCTGGGGTGATCATGCTGTCGCCGTAGAACAGCGCCGCACCGAACAAACCAAATACCACCAGTAACGTGCGCAGTTTCGGATACGGAGACGCTGCTCGTCGGGCCAGCGCCGTCAGCGCCATGATCCCGCCTTCACCCTGGTTATCAGCCCTCAGGATGAACAGCACGTACTTGATGGACACAACCCAAATCAGCGACCAGAAGATCAATGACAGAATACCCAGTACTCCATCATGGTTGACCGGCACCCCATAGCCGCCGGAGAAGACTTCCTTGAGGGTGTACAAAGGGCTGGTCCCGATATCACCGTAAACCACCCCGACCGCTGCCACCAGCAGGCTTAGCGGTTTTGCCGCCGACTGCCCGGTATCGGCATGACTGCTTGCCTGAACCATCAACCACTCCCGCAACCAAGACCCTGAAGCCTGAGAAATTCGCGCCAGATGCTAGCATTTACGCAATCCGCGAACGGTGACCCGCAGCAACTGACATCAACGCTGGCACAACGCCGCGAAGCATAGCGCAGCGTTCGTCGTATTTCTGCTGGTCAAGTAGGATTACGCTCGCTAGAATTGCGCACTTTTTGATCAGAGGCGCCCAAACGCCCGCCAAGGTTGTCGCGCCATTCGGCCTGGCAACCTCTTCAACACCGAGGTTAGTCATGTCCACCACCCCTACGCCCACCACGCCCAAGGTTGGCTTTGTTTCCCTGGGTTGCCCCAAGGCCCTGGTCGATTCCGAGCGCATCCTGACCCAACTGCGCATGGAAGGCTACGAAGTCGTGCCCACCTATCAGGATGCCGATGTGGTAGTGGTCAACACCTGTGGTTTCATCGATTCGGCCAAGGCCGAGTCGCTGGAAGTGATCGGTGAAGCCATTGCCGAAAACGGCAAGGTGATCGTCACCGGCTGCATGGGTGTCGAAGAAGGCGCCATTCGCGACGTACACCCAAGCGTACTGGCCGTGACCGGTCCGCAACAATATGAACAAGTGGTCAACGCCGTCCACGAAGTGA
This sequence comes from Pseudomonas sp. AL 58, assembly GCF_036348395.1. NCBI lineage: Bacteria > Pseudomonadati > Pseudomonadota > Gammaproteobacteria > Pseudomonadales > Pseudomonadaceae > Pseudomonas > Pseudomonas sp. AL 58. Next base: position 455,355 of record NZ_JAZBQR010000002.1, on the reverse strand, counting down.
TTCCGCCCAAGCAGGACCACAACCCGTTGATCGACCTGGTGCCACCACAAGGCATCAAACTGACGCCCCGCCACTACGCCTACCTGAAGATTTCCGAAGGCTGCAACCACAGCTGCAGCTTCTGCATCATCCCGTCGATGCGTGGCAAGCTGGTCAGCCGCCCGGTGGGCGAAGTGCTGAGCGAGGCAGAGCGCCTGGTCAAGGCCGGCGTCAAAGAGCTGCTGGTGATCTCTCAGGACACCAGCGCCTACGGCGTCGACGTCAAGTACAAAACCGATTTCTGGAACGGTCGCCCGGTCAAGACCCGCATGCTCGAACTGTGCGAAGCACTGAGCAGCCTTGGCGTCTGGGTGCGCTTGCACTACGTCTACCCGTATCCAAACGTCGACGACGTGATCCCACTGATGGCCGAGGGCAAAATCCTGCCGTACCTGGACATTCCGTTCCAGCACGCCAGCCCGAAAGTGCTCAAATCGATGAAGCGGCCGGCCTTCGAAGACAAGACCCTGGCACGCATCAAGAAATGGCGCGAGCAGTGCCCAGAGCTGATTATTCGCTCGACCTTCATCGTTGGCTTCCCGGGTGAAACCGAGGAAGACTTCCAGTACCTGCTCGACTGGCTCAGCGAGGCACAGCTTGACCGTGTCGGCTGCTTCCAGTACTCGCCCGTCGAAGGCGCACCGGCCAATGACCTGGGCCTTGAAGTCGTACCAGACGACGTCAAGCAGGATCGCTGGGACCGCTTCATGGCCCACCAACAGCAAATCAGTGCCGCACGCCTGCAATTGCGAGTTGGCAAGGAAATCGAAGTGCTCATCGATGAAGTCGACGAGCAAGGCGCCATTGGCCGCAGTTTCTTCGATGCGCCAGAGATCGATGGTGTGGTCTATGTCGAAAGCGACCGCGACCTCAAGCCAGGTGACAAGGTGCTGTGCCGCGTAACCGAAGCCGACGAATACGATCTGTGGGCCGAAACCCTCTGATCAACCGCGTCTGAAAAAGCCCTGCCAGCGATGGCGGGGCTTTTTTACGGCTATGGTTTCCTCATCCCACAGAGGAGGCCCTTGAAATGCCCCAGCTTCATCGGGTTCAAACCCCCAGCTTCAACGACTACCCAGAACTGATCCGCGTCTGGGAAGCCTCGGTGCGCGCCACCCACGACTTTCTGCCGAACGACTATATCTGCCTGCTGCGCGAGCAGATGCGCAAACAGTATCTCGACGCCGTCATGCTGATCTGCTGCAAAGACCGCCAGCAGCGTATCAGCGGTTTTGCCGGGGTTGCCGCCGGACGCGTGGAAATGCTCTTCGTTGATCCGGACTACCGCGGCCAGGGCGTGGGCAAACAGCTATTGCGCTACGCCATCGAGCACCTGAATGCCGAGCAACTGGATGTCAATGAACAAAACCCCCAGGCGCTAGGCTTCTATCTCAAACAAGGCTTTGAAATCATCGGCCGGTCAGAAACCGACGGCATGGGACAACCTTACCCCCTACTCCACTTAAGGCTTGTTCATACACTGCCTTTAACTTCAGGCTGACAGCCAACGTAGTACTACTCCGAAATAGGGCAAAACCGCGCTATCGACGAATGTTGCCGGGATTAACCGGGGCCAGCCGGGTACAATGGTGGCCTTTCCCTGTGCCACGGCTGTCGTCATGTCTGAACCCATTCGTCTTTCCAAACGCCTTATCGAAGTTGTCGGCTGCTCCCGACGCGAGGCAGAGCTGTTCATTGAGGGTGGCTGGGTCACAGTGGACGGCCAGATCGTCGACGAACCACAGCACAAGGTCAGCAGCGAGCAGGTCGAACTGTTGCCCGGCGCCAAGGCCGAAGCACTGGAACCGGTCACCCTGTTGCTCAATCAACAGCCCGAAGACACCCTCGACAGCGCATTGGCCAGTATCAATGCGCTCAGCCTGTCCGAACTGCACCGTTACGGTAAGCGCCCACTCAAGGGCCACTTCAGCCGCCTGACGAGTGCCGCGCTGCTTCAGGAAGGTGCCAGCGGGTTGCAGGTGTTCAGCCAGGACTGGCGGGTATTGCGCAAGCTCACCCAGGACATTGCCAAGCTTGAGCAGGAGTATGTCGTCGAAGTCAGTGGCGAGATCATCGCCCACGGCCTTGAACGACTGAACCGCGGGGTGATCTGGCAAGGCAATACACTGCCGCCGGTCAAGGCCAGCTGGCAGAACGAAACGCGCCTGCGCATCGCACTGAAAAACCCGGCACCCGGCGTCATCGTGCAGTTGTGCAAAAGTGTCGGCCTGAGCGTTGTCAGCATGCGCAGGCTACGCCTCGGCGGCGTAGCCATGGGCAAGTTGCCTCTGGGCCAATGGCGCTATCTGGCGGCTCAGGAAAAGTTCTAGCACCACAGGCGCTACCACTCGGGTGGCGCCCCCGATCAGGATTGTTCTCATGATTCACAACGATGTACTGCGCAGCCTGCGCTACCTGCTGGAAATCAACGACGCCAAGCTGATTGAACTCATCAAGCTGGGCGGGTTGGACGTCAGCAAGGCCGACATCGCCACCTACCTGAAAAAAGAGGATGAAGAAGGCTTCGTCCGCTGCCCGGATGAAGTCCTGGCGCATTGCCTTGACGGTCTGGTGTACTTCAAGCGCGGCAAGGACGAAAGCCGTCCAGCCCTGCCGATCGAGCTTCCAGTGACCAACAACATCGTCATGAAGAAACTGCGTGTCGCCTTTGAGCTCAAGGAAGAAGACCTGCACGCGATTCTCAAGGCCGTCGACTTCCCGGTTTCCAAGCCAGAACTCAGCGCACTGTTCCGCAAGGTCGGGCACAGTAACTACCGCCCCTGTGGCGACCAGTTGCTACGCAACTTCCTCAAGGGCCTGACCCTGCGGGTACGTGGTTGAGGCGCCGATGAACCACAGTGTCGCCCCCGTCGGCATCCTGCACTCCTGCTTCAAGGAAAAGTTTGCCATCCCGCGTCAACCCCAACTGGCGCCAGCCGCGCGCGGGGTGCTCGAACTGCTGCCGCCGTTCGATCAGGGCGATGCAGTCGCCGGTCTTGAGCAGGTCAGCCACGTCTGGCTGCTGTTCCTGTTCCATCAGGCATTGGAGGACAAACCTCGGCTGAAGGTGCGTCCACCACGCCTGGGGGGCAACAAGTCCATGGGGGTGTTCGCAACGCGCGCCACCCATCGTCCTAACGGCATCGGTCAGTCGGTTGTCAGGCTGGAAAAGGTTGAACCGGGTCGGTTGTTCCTCTCCGGTATCGACCTGCTGGACGGCACCCCCGTGCTGGATATCAAGCCGTACGTTCCCTATGCCGACAGCATTGGCGATGCGGTGAATACGATGGCCAGCGCCCCGCCCGCACCGATCCAGGTGGAGTGGAGCGACCAGGCATTGCATCAGGCACAAGAGCACGCCTTGCGTCTCAGCGAGCCGCTGGCAGAACTGATCGAGCAATGCCTGGCGCAAGACCCGCGCCCGGCGTACCAGGTTCCCCCCGCCGAGCGAATCTACGGCGTAAAGTTCTGGGATGTGCAGGTGCGCTGGCACTATCCCCACCCGGACATGATCCGGGTGCTGGAAGTCGTGCGCGAGCCATAGCCCCGAACCAGCAAGGTGTAAAAACGAAAAAAGCAGGCCTAAGCCTGCTTTTTTTCGTTCAAACCGCGAGATTACTTCTCGACGAATGCCCGCTCGATCAGATAGTCGCCCGGCTCGCGCATACGTGGCGAGACCTTCAGACCGAAGCTGTCGAGCACTTCACTGGTTTCATCCAGCATGCTCGGGCTACCACAGATCATCGCGCGGTCATCTTCCGGGTTGATCGGCGGCAGACCAATGTCGCTGAACAGCTTGCCGCTGCGCATCAGGTCAGTCAGACGCCCCTGGTTCTCGAATGGCTCACGGGTTACGGTTGGGTAGTAGATCAGCTTGTCACGCAGCGCCTCGCCGAAGAACTCATTCTGTGGCAGGTGCTCGGTGATGAACTCGCGGTAGGCGACTTCGTTCACATAGCGCACGCCATGAACCAGAATGACTTTCTCGAAGCGCTCGTAGGTTTCCGGGTCCTGGATGACGCTCATGAACGGCGCCAGGCCGGTACCAGTGCTCAGCAGGTACAAGTGCTTGCCCGGCTTCAGGTCGTCAAGGACCAGCGTGCCGGTAGGCTTCTTGCTGATGATGATCTCATCGCCTTCCTTGAGGTGCTGCAACTGCGAGGTCAGCGGGCCGTCCGGCACCTTGATGCTGAAGAACTCCAGATGCTCTTCCCAGTTTGGGCTGGCAATCGAATAGGCGCGCATGAGCGGACGGCCATTAGGTTGTTGCAGGCCGATCATCACGAACTGACCGTTCTCGAAGCGCAGGCCCGGATCGCGGGTGCACTTGAAGCTGAACAGGGTGTCGTTCCAGTGATGGACACTGAGAACACGTTCGTGGTTCATGTTGCTCATGTATAGGGCTCCTGAAGAAAAACGCGGCGCTAACCGTGAGCGCGATTGCGCAATAGTTTAGTGGCAGCGACAATATCTGTTAAATGAATTATCAAGATATGTCTTATCGGTTATATAGATATGCGATTTACGCTTCGTCAGCTTCAAGTCTTCGTCGCCGTAGCCCAGTACCAGAGCGTCTCACGCGCCGCTGGCATACTGGCGTTGTCGCAATCCGCCGCCAGCACGTCAATCACAGAGCTTGAACGTCAATCCAGTTGCCAGCTCTTCGACCGTGCCGGCAAGCGCCTTAGCCTCAACGCACTGGGTCAGCAACTGCTGCCTCAGGCCGTCGCACTGCTCGACCAGGCCAAGGAAATTGAGGACCTGCTCAATGGTAAGTCCGGGTTTGGCTCCTTGGCTGTCGGCGCTACGCTGACGATCGGAAACTACCTCGCTACGCTGCTGATCGGCAGCTTCATGCAGGTTCACCCTGAAAGCCAGGTCAAACTGCACGTGCAGAACACGGCGCATATCGTGCATCAGGTAGCGCATTACGAAATTGACCTGGGTCTAATCGAAGGCGACTGCAACCACCCGGACCTGGAAGTTCAGCCTTGGGTCGAGGACGAACTGGTAGTGTTCTGCGCCCCCCAGCACCCCTTGGCGCAGCGCGGCCAGGCCAGCCTTGACGAGCTGACACGGGAGGCATGGATTCTGCGCGAGCAAGGCTCAGGCACTCGCCTGACCTTCGATCAAGCGATGCGCCACCACCGCTCGGCACTTAATATCCGCCTTGAACTGGAACATACCGAAGCAATCAAACGTGCAGTGGAATCAGGGCTGGGCATCGGCTGCATTTCCCGCCTGGCCCTGCGAGACGCCTTTCGCCGAGGCAGCCTGGTAGCCTTGGAAACCCCCGAGCTTGACCTCGCCCGACAGTTCTACTTCATCTGGCATAAACAGAAGTACCAGACCTCGGCGATGCGCGAATTCCTGGAGCTATGCAGAACCTTCACGGCCGGGGTGCAGCGCAGCGACGAAATCGTGCTACCCCGCATTCCTTAAAGCAGGATTACCGCCCAGACCAGGCCGACCATGCTCAAGGCCACCAACTGAGCAGCACTGCCCATGTCCTTGGCGTTCTTCGACAGTGGGTGGCGCTCAAGCGAGATACGGTCGATTGCTGCTTCCACCGCCGAGTTCAGCAACTCGACGATCAGGCCAAGCAGGCAGACAGCGATCAGAATCGCCCGCTCGGCACGGCTGACCTGAAGCCAGAACGCCAACGGGATCAACACGACATTGAGCAATACCAACTGGCGAAAGGCTGCTTCGCCGGTGAAGGCAGCACGCAAGCCATCGAACGAATAACCAGCAGCATTGAAAATACGCTTGAGGCCTGTTTGGCCCTTGAATGGCGACATAAAAAACCACTTCATCCTTAAAAACGCTGAAGGCTAGTTCAGCTCGGGTCAAAAAAGCGTGAAGGCAGACGGCTTTAGCTACCCGAAACTGACTCAAGTTGTTGCAGCAGCAAGGCCGCCTGAGTGCGAGTGCGCACACCCAGCTTGCGGAAAATCGCCGTGACGTGCGCTTTGATGGTCGCCTCGGAAACACTCAATTCATAGGCGATCTGCTTGTTCAGCAAACCTTCGCAGACCATGGTCAGCACCCGGAATTGCTGTGGCGTCAAACTGGCAAGCCCTTCACTGGCAGCCTTGGCTTCAGCTGAAACATCAACTTTCTCGAACGCCTGAGGCGGCCACCAGACATCACCATCCAGAACCTTGCGCACGGCATCCTGAATCGTCTCCAGCGGGCTCGACTTCGGAATAAAGCCGCTAGCACCGAATTCACGAGACTTCACTACCACCGATGCCTCTTCCTGCGCGGAAACCATCACCACAGGAATCTGCGGGTACTGCCCGCGCAGCAGGACCAAACCGGAGAATCCGTAGGCGCCTGGCATATTGAGGTCCAGCAACACCAGATCCCAGTCGGCCTTTTCAGTCAATCGGGTTTCCAGTTCGGCGATGCTCGCCACTTCCACCAGCCGCACGTCCGGGCCAAGGCCCAACGTCACGGCCTGGCGCATCGCACTGCGAAAAAGTGGGTGGTCATCGGCAATCAGGATTTCGTACGTGGCCATCGATCTAATGATCCTGTTCTATGCAGGCGCGCTAAAGACCGGACGCCTGGCGGGGAGCAACTCAAGGCTTGGGAGGCAGTACCACATGCCAAAATGGCGTAACGAGGCGATAAAAGTGTTTCAAGCTTCGTCACAACTGAATCGGCGCCAAGGATGCCGAGCTCAGACCGGGTGGTCAAGTTCGGCACCTTGCGGCGCTGCCTGCGTGCTCATTATGAACCGAACACACTGTGGACGCCCTTGTACTATAGGAAGGGCTGCAGCCGTTGATGCACGTCATCCTGTTCATCGACAGGACGGTGGAACTTGGCGCCCAGGTAGTGCGCACTGAAGACATCCAGATAGGCATCAAGCGCCTCGGCAGCTCGCTGATCGGCGGCCAACTCCAGACACATGGCTGCCACTTCGGCGGTACAAAAATGATCATCGCGCTTGGACCGACGCAGACGATAGCGTGACAGTTGCTCAGGTTGCAGGCTCAGTACAGGGAAGCGGTCCAGGTACGGGCTTTTGCGAAACATTTTTCGCGCCTCGGTCCAGGTCGCATCCAGCAAGATGAATAGCGGCCGCTTGCCAGGCTCACGAACAACCTCGGTCACCACCCGTTGCGGCTCGACAAACTCCCCTGGGAACACAATGTAAGGCTGCCAGTGAGGCTGCTCCAGCAGTGCCAGCAACTGCTCATCCACTGAGGTGCGCTGCCAGCCAAAAGCCGTCGTGTCGGCAATGATGTCGGCAATCAGCCATCCCGTATTGGTCGGTTTCAGTGGCTCGGTATCATGCATCAACAGGCACATGGCCGACTCGGCGGCAACCCGTGGCTTCCACGCACACAGGCAATGGCTGTCAATGACTCGACAGCCTGGGCAACGAGGCGCACGCGAACCACGTGCAACAAAAGGTTTGACGCTGCGGGCCAGTCGATCGGCTCGCAGACGGGAGACAGCATGGGTCATGGATGGCACAACGAAGGCAGGAGACAATTGACGCAGTTTACCAGAGGCCGTCAGCCACCGAGTGTTTTTGCCATGGAGCCGGGCTCTGTGCTCCCCTATAATCGCCAGCCTATCGATGCGCGCTGGCGCAAACAGGCCTGCCGATGGTGGAACGCAACGCCAGAGCGCAGGTCCAACCGCCAGTTACCGAACCAGGAGAAATTCATGCTGCGCTTTATCGCCCCAACCCTCGGCCTGTTGCTGGCTCTGCCTCTGGCGGCAAATGCTGCTTCGCTGCAGGACTATGAGCTTGGCAAAATGCTGGACAAGGTTGCCAAGGAAAGCAGTGTTGGCACACCTCGGGCGATCAACGAGGACATTCTCGACCAGGGTTATACCGTTGACGGCAAGGAGCTGATCAACCATTTGAGCGTACGTGAAAGCCATGCGCAGCAAATGCGAGCGAATCCGGATATGGTTCGTGGCCAATTGGGCGCCAGCGTCTGTCGTAACACGGGCTACCGTCAGCTACTGGCGCGCGGTGCGGTTCTGCGCTACGAGTTTACCGAGTACAAAACCAATCGCCCGGTAGCCGTACAGCGCTTCAGCGCCTCCGACTGCGGCCTGAACCAGAAAAAGAAATAATCAGGTTACCCCTCACTGGCGCGCCGCTGCTCTTCATCGGCACGCAACTCGGACACGAGTGCCTGGATGTAACGCGAACGACACTCTCCCCCTTCGAGACGTCGCAGGCACTCCTCCTCAAGGCTCAGGTCACCGGCCTGCGCTGCGCTTTGCAGCGACGCATACAACTGTGTATCCACATCCAGAATCAACCGACGCATAGGTTATGCCTCCCTGCACTCAAACACTGTGATCGTCCTTGAAGTTAATCAGATTGTCCTGCTAATTGGATCCGATCAGATGAGCGGTCGACATCTGCACCTGAAACGGCATGAATCCATGATCGTTATGCTATGAAGAACAGGCCATCACGACAGCATGAACACCCGACAGGGTCTAGATTAATAACCAACCACCACTTTTATTTCGGGCACAACAAGGAGGCGTATCCACACCCGGTACACTACTGCCTCTGGCGGCAACAATAGCCATACCGATAATCAGTGCTGCCAGTAGGTCCAGAGAGCCTATCGAGATGCCGACCTCGCAAATCGGACTGAAGCAGCCAGCAACACATGAGTGTTGCAGCCAGATCGAAATACGCGTTCTGGCCAGCAGTTTTGCTGCAAAAGGAGAAGTTGAATGCCTAACAAACCGAATGAGCTTCTTGCGAACTACTTCAAGAACAACGGAATCAACCTCGACAACGTCGACGAACAACTGAAGCTGGTCGCCCCCAACAGCCCCAACTTGTCGCTCTACCGGGACATGATGCTGACCGTCCTGCGGATGGCGCATGACGACAGCAACCGCTGGAATGCGAAGATCACCCTCCAGGCCCTGCGCGAACTGGATCATGCCTTCCGCGTGCTGGAACAGTACAAAGGCCAGCGCAAGGTAACGGTCTTCGGCTCGGCCCGAACCCCGATCGAACACCCCATGTATGGCCTGGCAAAAGAACTGGGCGCCACACTGGCTCGCTCGGACATGATGGTCATCACAGGTGCTGGTGGTGGCATCATGGCTGCCGCCCATGAAGGCGCTGGCGTGGAACATAGCCTGGGTTTCAATATCACTCTGCCATTCGAGCAACACGCCAACGCAACAGTCGAAGGCACAGACAAGCTGCTGCCGTTCCACTTCTTCTTTATCCGCAAACTCTTCTTCGTGAAAGAGGCCGATGCGCTGGTGCTATGCCCTGGTGGCTTTGGCACGCTGGATGAAGCACTGGAGGTCCTGACCCTTATCCAGACGGGCAAGAGCCCGTTGGTACCCGTGGTACTGCTGGATGCCCCTGGCGGCTCATTCTGGCAGGACGCCCTGAAATTCATTACCCATCAGCTGGAAGAAAACCGCTACATCCTGCCAAGCGACATGAAGTTGCTGCGCCTGGTGCACAGCACAGAGGAAGCGGTCGAAGAGATCAACCAGTTCTACAGTAACTACCACTCCAGTCGCTGGATGAAGAACCAGTTCATCATTCGCATGCATCATCGCCTCAGCGACGCTGCGATGCTCGATATTGCAGAAGTGTTTGCAGATCTACGCCAGCATGGTCATTTCCATCAACACACCCACAGCTGTGTGGAACTTGACGACCCGCAATTCAGCCATTTGCATCGGTTGGCATTCGCCTTCAATGGTCGCGATTACGGTCGCCTACGCGAACTGGTGGACTTCATCAACCATCCGGAAAACTGGGCCAAACCCCAACCCATGCACACCACACAGCATGCACGGGAAGCGCTGAAGGTCACGTGAAGCTATGTGATCGAGGCTGAGTACCCGGAACGTTAGTCATCCAGACCTCGGCCGCTCAGCAAGCGGCCGACCAAGTCCATGGGGAAGCCCCGGTAAACCAGAAAGCGGGTTTGCTGGGCGCGACCGCGAGGATCGCTTGGCAATTGCCCTGCGAACTTGCGCTGCCAGACATCGAGCAATTGCGCCTGCCAGTCTACCCCTGACTCACGCAGGGCCTGCTCGATATCCGAGCGCTGCAAACCGCGCTGGCTCAACTCCTCTCGTATGCGAGCAGGGCCATAGCCGGAGCGAGAGCGGTAACTGATGAAGCTTTCCAGGTAGCGAGCCTCACTGAGCAGCCCCTCGTCCGTCAAACGGTCAAGTTCCTGTTCGATCATCTCGGGAGATGCGCCGCGCTGACGCAACTTGCGCGTCAGCTCGACACGACCATGCTCGCGGCGCGCGAGCAGGTCCATGGCTGTCCGCCTTACGGCGACGGGGGTATCGAGTACGACGGACATGGGCGGGATCAGAAGTCAGCGTCAGCGTCGACCAGATCGTCTTCAGGAGCGGCATCGGCGACCGCAGCCTTGCCAGCAGCCTCTACCGCACCCGGGTTCAGGAGCTTGTCGCGGATCTGCTTCTCAAGGGTGGCAGCGATCTCCGGGTTGTCCTGCAGGAACTTGGCCGAGTTGGCCTTGCCTTGACCAATCTTGCTGCCCTGATAGCTGTACCAGGCGCCCGATTTTTCCAGCAGACCGTGCTGCACACCCAGGTCAATGATCTCGCCGTTGAGGTAGATGCCCTTACCGTAGAGGATCTGGAACTCGGCCTGGCGGAATGGCGGGGCCACCTTGTTCTTGACGATCTTGACGCGGGTTTCGCTACCGACCACTTCGTCGCCTTCCTTGACCGCGCCGGTACGGCGGATGTCCAGACGAACCGAGGCGTAGAATTTCAGCGCGTTACCACCGGTGGTGGTTTCCGGGCTACCGAACATCACACCGATCTTCATGCGGATCTGGTTGATGAAGATCACCAGGCAGTTGGCGTTCTTGATGTTGCCGGTAATCTTACGCAGTGCCTGGGACATGAGGCGAGCCTGCAGACCCACGTGCATGTCGCCCATTTCACCTTCGATTTCAGCCTTTGGCACCAATGCGGCAACGGAGTCGACGATGATCACGTCAACTGCATTGGAACGCACCAGCATGTCGGTGATTTCCAGTGCCTGCTCACCCGTGTCAGGCTGCGAAACCAGCAGGTCGTCGACATTGACGCCCAGCTTGCCAGCGTATTCCGGGTCGAGTGCGTGTTCGGCGTCGACGAAAGCGCAAGTAGCACCCATTTTCTGGGCCTGAGCGATCACCGACAGGGTCAGCGTGGTTTTACCGGACGACTCAGGACCGTAGATCTCGACAATACGGCCTTTTGGCAGACCGCCAATACCCAGGGCAATGTCCAGCCCCAGCGAGCCAGTGGAGATGGCCGGGATCGCCTGGCGCTCATGGTCACCCATGCGCATGACCGCGCCTTTACCGAATTGACGTTCGATTTGACCCAGGGCCGCAGCCAAGGCACGCTTCTTGTTGTCGTCCATTGAAGTCCTCACGTAATCGATAGGCCCTGACGGCCAGAACACCTGTATAAGTAGCCAGTATTATTTCACAGGGTTTTGTTTCCGCCTACCCCCGAATAGCGATTTACTCCGCCCCAAGCTGTAACAAGCCGTCTAGCGCGGCGATTACCGCTTGTCGGCGAACCGCCTCGCGGTCACCCTCGAAGTGCCTGCGCTCGGCCGTCACCTGCTCGCCGTCGGCCCACGCCAGCCATACAGTGCCCACCGGCTTGGCAGCAGAACCACCCTCCGGGCCGGCCACACCACTGACTGCCACGGCAAAACGTGCCCCGCTGGCGGCCTGCGCACCTCGCACCATGGCCTCGACAACCTCCTGACTGACTGCACCAACCTGGCCGAACAACGCCGCAGGAACCCCGAGTTGGCGGGTCTTCTGTGCATTGGAATAGGTCACATAACCGGCCTCGAACCAGGCAGAGCTGCCAGGAATTCGGGTAATCGCCTCGGCAATGCCGCCCCCCGTGCAGGACTCGGCGGTGGTCACATGAGCTTTGAAGCGACGCAGATGCTCACCCAGCCGGGCAGCAAGAACGGTAATCGGGTCCATGGCAAGCTCCTTGAAAGTCTGCACTACCCTACACCAAGCATCGTTTGGCAGAAACGCTCGCGGCAGGTCGCGCGACTACTGCTCCGCCCTTGCGGTATCGAGTGTCGCAGCGCGCAGCAGTTTCAAAGACATCCACGGCCGACTGCGCTAAGCAATGAATGCAGCCGAACGAACTTAAAATGCATGAGCATAAAGAGCGTCCAACTCACTGACCCAGCATGCAATTGACATTACCCAAGCGCCAGCAATGCAGAAAAAATCCCTGTAGTATTAGACGATTCGCAATTGTCCAAAAGACTGCTCGCTGTAAGGCCTTGAATGTCTGATCTTTCCGCACACACTCCGATGATGCAGCAATACTGGAAGCTGAAGAACCAGCACCCAGATCAGCTGATGTTCTACCGCATGGGCGATTTCTACGAAATCTTCTACGAAGATGCGAAGAAAGCCGCAAAACTCCTGGACATTACCCTGACTGCCCGTGGGCAGTCCGCGGGCCAGTCGATCCCCATGTGCGGTATCCCCTTCCATGCAGCTGAAGGCTACCTGGCCAAGCTGGTGAAACTGGGAGAGTCGGTGGTGATCTGCGAGCAGATCGGCGATCCGGCAACCAGCAAAGGGCCGGTCGAGCGCCAGGTCGTACGTATTATCACCCCAGGCACGGTCAGCGATGAGGCGTTGCTTGATGAACGCCGTGACAACCTGATCGCTGCCGTACTGGGCGATGAACGCCTCTTTGGCCTTGCAGTACTGGACATCACCAGCGGCAACTTCACCGTTCAGGAGCTCAAGGGCTGGGAGAACCTGCTGGCCGAGCTGGAGCGAATCAACCCGGTGGAACTGCTGATCCCGGATGATTGGCCACAGGGCTTGCCCGCCGAGAAGCGTCGTGGCGCCAGACGCCGGGCACCTTGGGACTTCGACCGTGACTCAGCCCGCAAGAGCCTGTGCCAGCAGTTCGCAACCCAAGACCTTAAAGGTTTTGGCTGCGAGAAGCTGACCCTGGCCATCGGTGCTGCCGGTTGCCTGCTGGGCTACGCCAAGGAAACCCAGCGTACCGCCCTGCCCCATCTTCGCAGCCTCAAACACGAACGGCTTGACGATACTGTCGTACTCGACGGTGCCAGCCGCTGCAACCTTGAGCTGGACGTCAACCTCGCAGGCGGTCGCGACAATACCCTGCAATCGGTCATCGACCGCTGCCAGACCGCCATGGGCAGCCGTTTGCTGACCCGTTGGCTGAACCGCCCCCTGCGCGACCTGAAGGTGCTGCTGGCACGCCAGAGCTCCATTCGCTGCCTCCTCGATGGCTACCGCTTTGAAAAGCTGCAGCCACAGCTGAAGGAAATTGGCGACATCGAACGGATCCTGGCCCGGATTGGCCTGCGTAATGCCCGCCCTCGCGACCTGGCTCGCCTGCGCGATGCACTGGGTGCATTGCCTGAGCTGCAAAACGCAATGGCCGAGCTGGAGGCACCGCACCTGGCACGCCTGGCGGCTATCGCCGGCACCTACCCGGAACTGGCTGACCTGCTGCAAAAAGCGATCATCGACAATCCGCCTGCGGTGATCCGCGACGGCGGCGTCCTCAAGACGGGCTATGACAGCGAGCTGGACGAGCTGCTGTCGATGAGCGAAAACGCCGGCCAGTTCCTGATTGACCTGGAGGCTCGCGAGAAAGCTCGTACCGGCCTGGCCAACCTCAAGGTCGGCTACAACCGTGTCCACGGCTACTTTATCGAACTGCCCAGCAAGCAGGCTGAACAGGCACCTGCCGACTACATCCGTCGCCAGACCCTCAAAGGTGCCGAGCGCTTTATCACGCCTGAGCTGAAAACCTTCGAAGACAAGGCGCTGTCGGCTAAAAGCCGCGCATTGGCGCGGGAGAAAATGCTCTATGAAGCGCTGCTGGAAAACCTGATCAGCCATCTGCCGCCCTTGCAGGACACTGCCGCGGCACTGGCAGAGCTGGACGTCCTGAGCAACCTGGCAGAGCGCGCGCTGAACCTCGATCTGAACTGCCCAACGTTCGTCGACGAGCCGTGCATGCGGATCAGCCAGGGGCGCCACCCGGTGGTCGAGCAGGTACTGACCACCCCGTTCGTGGCCAACGACCTGGCACTCGATGACAACACCCGCATGCTGGTGATAACCGGTCCGAACATGGGCGGTAAATCCACCTACATGCGCCAGACCGCATTGATCGTGCTCATGGCACACATCGGCAGCTTCGTACCGGCGGCCAGTTGCGAGCTGTCGCTGGTTGACCGCATCTTCACCCGGATCGGCTCCAGCGATGACCTGGCCGGCGGCCGCTCGACCTTCATGGTCGAGATGAGCGAAACCGCCAACATCCTGCATAACGCTACCGAACGCAGCCTGGTGCTGATGGATGAAGTGGGGCGCGGCACCAGTACCTTTGACGGCCTGTCGCTGGCCTGGGCCGCAGCCGAGCGCTTGGCGCAACTGCGCGCCTATACGCTGTTCGCCACGCACTACTTCGAGTTGACCGTCCTACCCGAGAGCGAACCGCTGGTAGCCAACGTGCACCTCAATGCCACCGAACACAACGAACGTATCGTGTTCCTGCACCATGTACTGCCTGGCCCGGCCAGCCAGAGCTACGGCCTCGCGGTTGCCCAACTGGCCGGCGTACCTGGCCCGGTTATTCAGCGTGCCCGCGAACACCTGAGCCGCCTGGAAACCGCGAGCCTGCCGCATGACGCAGCGCCTGTAGCCGACAGAGGCGCGCCAGCGGTGCCGCACCAGAGCGATCTGTTCGCCAGCCTGCCGCACCCGGTGCTGGAGGAAATCAGCAAAACCGATATTGATAACCTGACACCTCGTCAGGCGCTCGAAATGCTCTATACACTAAAGACTCTGATCTAACGCACCGTCCCACAAGCTGATAGAATCCCGCGCGGTTTGGCGACACTGCAGATTACTAGCCTGGTCTGCAGCCATCTACCAAACCCCGCGGCCCTGTCTGGAAGGGCTGTGCTGCCGTCGCCTGAGGAGAAAATTAGAAATGACCTTCGTCGTCACCGACAACTGCATCAAGTGCAAGTACACCGACTGCGTAGAAGTCTGTCCGGTGGACTGCTTCTACGAAGGCCCGAACTTCCTGGTCATTCACCCGGATGAGTGCATCGACTGTGCGCTGTGCGAGCCTGAATGCCCGGCACAAGCCATTTTCTCTGAGGACGAAGTGCCTGAGGATATGCAGGAGTTCATCCAGCTGAACGTTGAGCTGGCTGAGATCTGGCCAAACATCACCGAGAAGAAAGATGCACTGCCCGATGCCGAGGAATTCGACGGTGTCAAAGGCAAGATCAAGGATCTGGAGCGCTAAACGCTCTCGTTCTACGCAAAAGGCCCCTACAGGGGCCTTTTCTTTTTTGCGGACAAAAAAAGGGGCGGTTTGACCCGCCCACATTTTTTCCGTAGTCCCTTTATTCCCTTTCATCATCCTGATGAATCGCATCCTGCGATGTCCT
This sequence comes from Pseudomonas sp. AL 58, assembly GCF_036348395.1. Classification (NCBI taxonomy): domain Bacteria; kingdom Pseudomonadati; phylum Pseudomonadota; class Gammaproteobacteria; order Pseudomonadales; family Pseudomonadaceae; genus Pseudomonas; species Pseudomonas sp. AL 58. The sequence continues at coordinate 439,808 of NZ_JAZBQR010000002.1, read as the reverse complement.
TGACCCTCATCCTTGAAGGCCTGTGTCCAAATCCGTGGACACAGGGCAGATAGTAATCGCTGGAGCGCCTGGAGCAACTGGCAAAACCTCTCAAAAAAAGACCTGAGGGTTACCCAAGCAAAAATAAAAATCCTTATTTATCAAACAGATAAACAAATACCGACTGTGAAAGCGGCAACGATTTACTCGCGCCTACAGCTTTGGCTTACGCACGCTGTAAGTGATCACTTACAACAGCATGCACAGTAACAACACACGAGTAGTCTTTGGCTCATACCAACATGTTTCAGCCCCGGGCGACCCGGCGCTAGCTCAACACAAACAAAAACACCCCGAACCAGTCGGGGTGTTTTTCACTGCATCGGCGTTACTGGAACAGCGACTCGCTGGACAGACCGTTCTTCTCCAGAATCTCGCGCAGGCGCTTTAGCCCCTCAACCTGGATCTGGCGAACCCGCTCCCGGGTCAGACCGATCTCCAGGCCAACATCCTCAAGGGTACTGCTCTCGTGGCCGCGCAAGCCAAAACGGCGAATCACCACCTCACGTTGCTTGTCAGTCAACTCACTGAGCCACTGGTCGATGCTCTGGGACAGATCATCGTCCTGAAGCAACTCGCAGGGGTCAGTCGGTCGATCGTCAGTGAGGGTATCAAGCAGGGTCTTGTCAGAATCAGGCCCCAGCGAAACATCGACTGAAGACACGCGCTCGTTAAGGCCCAGCATGCGCTTGACCTCACCAACAGGCTTCTCCAACAAGCTGGCAATCTCTTCCGGCGACGGTTCGTGATCGAGCTTCTGGGTCAGTTCCCGAGCAGCACGCAGGTAAACGTTCAGCTCCTTGACCACATGGATCGGCAAGCGGATGGTACGGGTCTGGTTCATGATCGCCCGTTCGATGGTCTGCCGGATCCACCAGGTGGCATAGGTAGAGAAACGGAAACCACGTTCAGGATCGAACTTCTCGACAGCACGGATCAACCCCAGGTTGCCTTCCTCGATGAGGTCAAGCAGCGAAAGCCCCCGATTCACATAGCGCCGGGCAATTTTTACCACCAGACGCAAGTTGCTCTCGATCATGCGCTTACGCCCAGCAGGATCACCACTTTGCGACAGCCGCGCAAAATGAACTTCTTCCTCAGGCGAAAGCAGGGGTGAGAATCCGATTTCATTCAGGTAAAGCTGAGTAGCATCAAGTGCTCGGGTGTAGTCGATGTACTTGTGCTGTTTGAGTGACGAGCCGTGTTTGGCTTTGGTCCGAACCGAAGATACAGCAGGTTCGTCTGACACCACATCCGTTTCCAAAACGATACCGGTCTCCATCAGGAGAACCTCATCGTCGATGTCAAACTCCGGCACTTCTTTACTGAGAGCCATTGTTATAGTCCTTTGCTGAGTTCGAACTCAGACTCGAGCGTCACCTGATCCTTGGTAGCGCTGGAGCCTGTCCCCACTACGCGAAGGAACAGGCAAGGCACAAGCGGTCAACGACGCGGCAGGAATTGCAACGGATCTACGGGTTTCCCCTGACGGCGAATCTCAAAATGAAGCTTCACCCGGTCAGTACCCGTGGACCCCATCTCGGCAATTGTCTGCCCTGCCTTGACCTGCTGCCCCTCCCGAACCAACAGCCTACGGTTATGACCGTAAGCACTGACGTAGGTGTCGCTGTGCTTGATAATTACCAACTCGCCGTAGCCCCGCAAGCCACTTCCGGCGTACACCACTGAACCATCAGACGCAGCAAAAACAGGCTGTCCCAAATCACCGGCGATATCAATGCCTTTATTCAAACTACCGTTTGAAGCAAATTTACCAATTAACACACCACTCGCAGGCCACGCCCAGCCCCCCACTGCACGCTCCGATGCCGGCACCTGAACGGGCGCAGGCGCGCTGCTGGCGGCACTCGACGAGGTGCTTGTGGAAGGCGCTGGGGTACCCACCGGGCGCCGGGTAACCGTAGTTTTACTTGACGACGAGGAGCTGCTGACCACGGTCTGGGAGGGAGTACCCGACGCACCACCGGAACGGCCATCGAAACGAATAGCCTGCCCAGGACGAATGGTATAGGGCGGCGCAATATTGTTGCGCGCAGCCAACGCCTTGTAGTCCCAACCGTATCGGAAAGCGATGGAGAACAGGGTATCACCTGGACGTACGACGTACTGCCCTGTGGTCACGGCAGGACGCTTGGGCGCCGCATTATTGCGGTCCACCACGCCAACGCTGCTCGAAGAAGTGCTGGAACAACCCGTAACCAGCGTACCAAAGGCAAGTGCAATCACCAGAAGCCTGAAGCTCGATAGACCCATACGCTGCCGAATGACTGTGTGACTCACCCGCCGCTCCCTCTAATGGTGACCGATAAGAAAAATGAAATAATGTTGCAATTATAACTGAGCGTGCGCCTATTGCGGCGGGCTCACGCAGCACAAATTTACTCAGGATGTTTGCTCAGGCCTGGCAAATAGACCTGCAGCCTGCAGCAGAATTCGCTCACGCAGAAAAAAGCCTGGCTCAAGCCACCGGGCCGTTGAGCAATGGCACAAAACGCACCGCCCCCATCGCGCGCTGGGAGAAACCGTTCTCCTCACGAACGATCAACATCAACTGCTGCAACTCTCCTGTAGCGCCCACCGGAATGACCATGCGCCCACCGGGCGCAAGCTGATCAAGCAAGGCTTGCGGAACCTCGGGAGCAACCGCAGTGACGATGATCCCATTGTAAGGGGCCAGGGCTGGCCAACCTTCACAGCCATCGCCCCAACGGAACACCACGTTACGCAGATTGAGTTCGAGCAAACGCTCCTTGGCCCGGTCTTGCAGCACCTTGATGCGTTCAACCGAAAACACTCGCTCAACCAACTGCGACAGAATCGCGGTCTGGTAACCAGAACCCGTGCCAATCTCCAGCACTTTGTCCAACGGACCCGCTTCGAGCAACAACTCACTCATGTGCGCCACAATAAAGGGCTGGGAGATGGTCTGGTTGTTACCAATCGGCAGCGCTGTATCCTCGTAGGCGCGGTGCGCCAGCGCTTCGTCGACGAACAGATGGCGTGGCGTGCGGCGAATGACCTCCAACACCTGCGGATTGGAGATCCCCTCTTCACACAACCGCTGGATCAGTCGCTCACGGGTTCGCTGAGAGGTCATGCCAATACCGCGGCGCACCAGATCGTCCTCACGCATCAGAGCACACCCTCCAACCAACCATCGAGTTGTTCAAACGCCTCATTGAAGGTGCGATCGAGCTGCAGCGGGGTAATCGATACATAGCCCTGCATCACCGCGTGAAAATCGGTGCCCGGGCCGCCGTCCTCAGCATCGCCAGCCACCGCGATCCAATAGCCTTCCTTGCCGCGCGGGTTAACCACCTTGGTCGGCGCAGCTGCACGCGCACGGTGACCGAGACGCGTCAGCTGGATACCACGGATGTGCTCCAGCGGGAGGTTCGGAATATTGACGTTAAGCACTGTGCGCGGGGGCAATGTCAGGCGGCTCTGCGCCTCGACCAGCCTGCGGGCAATATAGGCAGCCGCTGGCAGATTGTCGGGAAGACGCGACAACAGCGAAAACGCAAACGAGGTTCCACCGAGGAAGCGCCCTTCCAGTGCGGCAGCGACCGTACCCGAATACAACACATCATCGCCCAGGTTGGCGCCCAGGTTGATGCCCGAAACCACCATGTCGGGGGTATACGGCAACAGACCATTAAGGCCCAGGTGCACGCAGTCGGTGGGTGTGCCATTGAGGCTGATGTAACCGTTGGCCAGGGTCTGCGGGTGCAGCGGCCGGTCAAGGGTCAGCGAGCTGCTCGCGCCGCTTTTGTCTTGATCCGGGGCAATAACCACACACTCGGCATAATCCGCCAACGCAGCGTGCAGTGCGGCAAGTCCGGGGGCAGTAACCCCATCATCGTTTGAAATCAGAATACGCATGGGCTGTCCGTCTGCCCTGCCGGCGCCAGGTCGATGAGTTCACGCACCACAACGGTGGCGAAGCATCCGGCCGGAAGGACGAATTCCAGTTGCAGGATATCAGGCTCGGGATAATGCCACGTCAGACCGCCAATGGGCAGCCGCAGAATGCGTCGCTCGTGACTCATGCCGGCCTTGCTCAACCATTGGCACAACGCCGCCTCTTCTTCGCCGATGCGCTGCTCCAACTCAGCAACAGCACCACCTGTGGCAGAGTGCCCCTCACCCCACAGTGGACCGGTTGGATGCAGGTCAAGTATCGAAAGACGAGGATCTTGGCACTCAGCCTCCCCTGCCGGGAAAAAACTGCGGCTGTCGGTGAAGGCCAGCAAGTCACCGACCTGCGCCTGGTTCCAGGTGCCATTGGCAACGCGGGCCGCCAGCACCCGGTTGAACAGGTAGCTGCGCGCAGCCGAAAGCAGCCGCGACCGCACATTGCGTTGCTCCGGCAAGGCCTGGCGGGCCGCCCAGTCACGGGCATCAACAATGTTCCCGCCGTTATGACCGAAGCGCTGCGTGCCGAAGTAGTTGGGAACACCCTCACTGCGCAACTGCTCCAGGCGAGCCTGGAGAGCAGCGGGGTCTGCAGACAGTTGAGTCAGGCGCAAGGTGAAGCCGTTGGCAGAGTGCGCACCGCGCTGCAGTTTGCGCTTATGCCGGGCACGCTTGAGGATTCGCAGGGTTTCGTTTTCTGCGCCAGACAGGTCCGGATCGGCCTTGCCCGGCAGGTGCAGACTGAACCATTGGCGCGTCAGGGCCTGACGATCCTTGAGGCCGGCATAACTGATGTTACGCACCGGCACGCCGGCTGCACGAGCCAGACGGCGGGCAGCTTCCTCGGTGTTGAGGTCGCGTTTCTCGACCCACAGCCACAGGTGCTCGCCGTCACCGGAGAGCGGGATATCGAGTACTTCGTCGACCTGAAAATCTTCCGCGGTCGCCTTGAGCACGGCATGCCCCAAGGATGGACCCGATGCGCACGGGCCAAGCAATTCAAGTTCGGTCATGCTGACAGCAACAAGGCAACAGCGTGAACGGCAATGCCTTCTTCACGCCCGGTGAAACCGAGCTTCTCGGTGGTGGTGGCCTTGACGTTGACCTGGTCGATATCGACCTGCAGGTCTTCAGCAATCAGGGCGCGCATGGTTTCGATATGGGGCGCCATTTTCGGAGCCTGGGCAACGATGGTTGCGTCGACATTCCCGACTTTCCACCCCTTGGCCTGGACCTTGGCCAGCACATGACGCAACAGCACGCGGCTGTCTGCGCCCTTGAACTGCGGGTCCGTATCGGGAAAGTGCCGGCCGATATCGCCCAATGCTGCCGCACCAAGCAAGGCGTCGCTCAGGGCATGCAGCAGCACGTCGCCGTCGGAGTGAGCCAACAGCGCGGAAGAGTGGGCAATGCGCACACCGCCCAAGGTAATAAAATCGCCCTGTGCGAAGCGATGTACATCGTAGCCGTGGCCAATACGCATAGAAAAACGCCCTGATTGAGTCAGGGCGTGATTCTACCTGCTTTACCCGGGCTTGGGCTTGATTTGTCCGCAGCCCCTAGCGCAACGCAGCGGCATGATGACGCAGATGGTCATCGATGAAGCTGGCGATGAAGTAGTAGCTGTGGTCATACCCCGGCTGCAGGCGCAACGTCAGGGGATGATCCGCAGCACGCGCAGCCTGGGCCAAGACTTCCGGCTTGAGCTGAGTGACCAGGAAATCGTCACGATCACCCTGATCGACCAGCAATGGCAGCCGCTCGCTCGCCTCGGCAATCAAGACGCTGGCATCCCACTCACGCCAACGCGCGCGCTCCTCTCCCAGGTAACGGGAAAACGCCTTCTGCCCCCAAGGGCAATCCATCGGGTTGCTGATCGGGGCAAACGCCGAGACCGAGCGATAACGACCCGGATTGCGCAAGGCGCAAACCAATGCCCCGTGCCCTCCCATGGAGTGACCGCTGACACCGCGCTTGTCGGAGGCGGGAAAATGCGCTTCGACCAGTGCGGGCAGCTCCTCGACCACATAGTCGTGCATGCGGTAGTGCTCCGCCCACGGCTGCTCGGTGGCGTTGAGGTAGAAGCCCGCGCCAAGACCGAAGTCCCAGGCGCCGTCCGGATCACCCGGTACCTTCGGCCCTCGCGGGCTGGTGTCTGGGGCAACGATAATCAGCCCTAGTTCCGCAGCCAGCTTGTGCGCACCGGCTTTCTGCATGAAATTCTCGTCCGTGCAGGTCAAGCCGCTCAGCCAGTACAACACTGGCAGCTTGCCGCCCTGCTCCGCTTGTGGCGGCAGGTAGACCGCAAAGACCATGTCACACCCCAGCACCTCAGAGCGGTGCCGATAACGCTTGTGCCAGCCACCAAAGCTCTTTTGGCAGGATAGGTTTTCCAGGCTCATGGCTGACCTCAGAAATGGATGACGCTGCGAATGCTCTTGCCTTCATGCATCAGGTCGAAAGCCTTGTTGATGTCTTCAAGCCCCATGGTATGGGTGATGAAGGTATCGAGCGGGATTTCGCCCTTTTCAGCCATCTCGACATAGCTTGGCAGTTCGCTACGGCCACGCACGCCACCGAAGGCCGAGCCGCGCCACACGCGACCGGTGACCAGTTGGAACGGACGCGTCGAGATTTCCTGACCCGCACCGGCCACACCGATGATCACGGACTCGCCCCACCCTTTGTGGCAACACTCCAGCGCTGCACGCATCAGTTGCACGTTGCCAACGCACTCGAAGGAGAAGTCCACACCACCATCGGTCAGGTCAACGATGACCTCCTGAATCGGGCGGTCATAGTCTTTCGGGTTGACGCAATCGGTTGCGCCCAACTGACGGGCGATCTCGAACTTGGCCGGGTTGATGTCCACTGCAATGATGCGCGAAGCCTTGGCCTTGACTGCACCAATGATCGCCGACAGGCCGATGCCACCGAGGCCGAAAATCGCGACGGTGTCGCCTGGCTTGACCTTGGCAGTGTTGAGCACTGCACCAATACCAGTAGTGACACCGCAGCCCAGCAGGCAGACTTTTTCCAGCGGTGCTTCCTTCTGGATTTTGGCCACGGAGATTTCCGGCAGTACGGTGTACTCGGAGAACGTCGAGGTGCCCATGTAGTGGAACAGTTGCTGGCCCTTGTAGGAGAAGCGTGTGGTGCCGTCAGGCATCAGGCCCTTGCCCTGAGTGGCACGAATGGCCTGGCACAGGTTGGTCTTGCCAGAGAGGCAGAATTTGCACTTGCCACACTCCGGGGTGTACAGCGGGATCACGTGGTCACCTACAGCGACCGAGGTGACACCCTCACCGATGGCTTCGACGATAGCACCGCCTTCATGGCCAAGAATCGAGGGGAAGATGCCTTCCGGATCGGCGCCGGACAGGGTGTAGGCATCCGTGTGGCAGACACCACTCGCCACTACGCGCAGCAGCACTTCGCCCGCCTTGGGCATGGCCACATCGACCTCAACGATCTCCAGTGGTTTCTTGGCCTCGAAGGCAACGGCGGCACGGGACTTGATCATGAATCTTCTCCAGCAAAGGTTCGGTTTCCAGCCTTGAAGTGTAATTCATCAACATTTGATGAATAATCCAGGCAAACGCAAAACATTAATGCTGAGCAGGGATAATCGATGGCAAGCAGTCACTGGGAAGGCTTCGATGAGTTCGTCGCCGTCGCCGAATCAGGGCAGTTCACCGCAGCAGCAGAGCACCTTGGGGTTTCGTCTTCCCATATCAGCCGCCAAATTGCCCGCCTCGAAGAGCGCCTGCAGACCCGCCTGCTATATCGCAGCACCCGAAGGGTCAGCCTGACGGAGGCAGGACAGACGTTCCTGCAACATTGCCAGCGTTTGCAAGATGGCCGGGACGAAGCGCTGCGAGCCATGGGCGACCTTGGTAGCGAACCCAAGGGGCTGCTGCGCATGACCTGCGCAGTGGCCTATGGCGAGCGTTTCATTGTGCCGCTGGTGACCCGCTTCATGGCCCTTTACCCGCAATTGCGGGTGGATATCGAACTGACCAACCGTACACTGGACCTGCTGCATGAAGGCATGGACATGGCCATTCGACTGGGGCGCCTGCAGGACTCGCGACTGGTGGCCAGCCGCCTGGCGCCCCGGCGCATGTACCTCTGCGCCTCGCCCGCGTATCTGGAGCGCTATGGTCGCCCGCACAGCCTTTCGGAACTGGCGCGACACAACTGCTTGATCGGCAGTACGGACAGCTGGCCTTTGCAGCAGGATGGGCGTGAAATCGCACAGCGCGTACAGGGCAACTGGCGCTGCAACAGCGGCCAGGCGGTGCTCGATGCAGCACTGCAGGGCGTAGGCTTATGCCAACTACCGGACTACTACGTGCAAGAGCACCTGCGCAGCGGTGCGCTGGTTTCGCTGCTTGAAGCGCACCAACCCCCCAACACCGCCGTGTGGGCGCTGTATCCACAGCAACGGCATCTGTCGCCCAAGGTGCGTCAATTGGTGGATTACTTACGAGAAGGATTGGCAAATCTGCCGGAGTACCGCACCCCGTAGAAGCCAGCCTGGCTGGCGGTTGGCAGTCAGCCGCGCAGCGCCCAGCGCTGACGCAGCCACTCAAGGTCTTCTGGGCGAGTGACCTTGATATTGTCACTACGTCCTTCGATCAGTCGCGGCGCCTGCCCCGACCACTCGATAGCAGAGGCTTCATCAGTGATCGCCACATCCGCGACCAGGCTGTCGGCCAGCGCACGGTGCAGGGCACCCAGGCGAAACATCTGCGGTGTATAGGCCTGCCAGACCGTACTGCGGTCGATGGTTGCGGCCACCCGGCCCTGAGCATCTGCACGCTTAAGCGTGTCTCGCGCAGGTACGGCCAGCAATCCACCCACAGGATCATCGGCAAGTTCGGCCAGTAGCCGATCCAGGTCGGTACGTGCCAGGTTCGGTCGCGCAGCGTCATGCACCAGCACCCAGTCGGCGTCGTCAGCCCCCTGAGCATGCAACAACAGCAACGCATTGAGCACCGAGTCGGCCCGCTCACGACCACCGGCTGCACGCTGGATACGAGCATCAACGGCGCAGCGAAGACCTGGCCAATAAGGATCGTCAGCGGCGAGGCTGACAACCACGCCCTTGAGGCAGGGGTGGTCTAGAAAACAGTCGAGGCTATGCTCGAGGATTGTCCGGCCGCCCAACTGCAAGTACTGCTTGGGGCGATCGGCTGCCATTCGGGCACCAACGCCCGCAGCAGGTATCACTGCCCAGAAGGCAGGCAGGGACTGGCTCATTGCGGTAACTGGTAGAGGGTTTCGCCCTCTTTGACCATACCCAGTTCGTGGCGCGCCCGTTCTTCGACGGTCTCCATACCTTTTTTCAACTCCAGCACTTCAGCATCGAGCACGCGATTACGCTCCAGCAACCGTTCATTCTCGGCGTGCTGATCAGCGATCTGCTGCTTGAGCTCAGTGACCTGCGCCAGGCTGCCATTACCCACCCACAGACGATACTGCAGGCCGGCAAGCAACAAGAGCAGAACGAGGAACAACCAATAGGGACTGCGCATCGAGGTATCCAGTGGAAAAGACCGCTGCTTAATGCAGGTTGCTGATGGCACGAAGCCTGGCCGAAGCCAGGCTTTGTGGGCAATTGCCTGCAACAAGCATGTTGCTGTCGATCAGTATGACCGATCGGCGGCACACTGCTGTCTTTTTACCATTTCTTGCTTAGCCACGAAACTCGGCACGGCCGCGGTATACCGCTTTGGCGCCCAGTTGCTCTTCGATACGCAGCAGTTGGTTGTACTTGGAGACGCGATCGGAACGGCACAGCGAACCGGTCTTGATCTGACCCGCAGCAGTACCCACAGCCAGGTCGGCAATGGTCGAGTCTTCAGTTTCACCGGAGCGGTGCGAAATCACGGCGGTGTAGCCTGCAGCCTTGGCCATCTGGATGGCTTCCAGGGTCTCGGTCAGCGTGCCGATCTGGTTGAACTTGATCAGGATGGAGTTGGCGATCTTCTTGTCGATGCCTTCCTTCAGGATCTTGGTGTTGGTAACGAACAGATCGTCACCGACCAGTTGTACCTTCTCACCAATCTTGTCGGTCAGGGCTTTCCAGCCAGCCCAGTCGGACTCGTCCATGCCGTCTTCGATGGAGATGATCGGGAAGCGCTCGGTCAGGCCTTTCAGGTAGTCGGCGAAACCGTTGGCGTCGAACGACTTGCCTTCACCCGAGAGGTTGTACTTGCCGTCTTCGAAGAATTCGCTGGAAGCGCAGTCCAGTGCCAGGGTCACGTCGGTGCCCAGTTTGTAGCCTGCATTGGCCACAGCTTCGGCGATAGCCGACAGTGCATCTTCGTTGGACGCCAGGTTTGGTGCGAAACCGCCTTCGTCACCTACCGCAGTGTTCAGGCCACGGGCCTTCAGCACGGCTTTGAGGTGGTGGAAGATCTCGGTGCCCATGCGCAGTGCGTCGGAGAAGGTCTTGGCGCCAACCGGCTGAACCATGAACTCCTGGATGTCGACGTTGTTATCCGCGTGCTCGCCACCGTTGATGATGTTCATCATTGGCACAGGCATGGAGTACTGGCCTGGGGTACCGTTCAGGTTGGCGATGTGCGCGTACAGCGGCAGATCCTGGTCCTGAGCAGCGGCCTTGGCGGCAGCCAGGGAGACAGCCAGGATGGCGTTGGCGCCCAGCTTGGCCTTGTTCTCGGTACCGTCCAGCTCGATCATCGCGTGGTCGAGGGCTTTCTGGTCGCTTGGGTCTTTGCCCAGCAGCAGGTCGCGGATCGGGCCATTGATGTTGGCAACGGCTTTCAGCACGCCCTTGCCCATGTAACGGCTCTTGTCGCCATCACGCAGCTCGAGCGCTTCACGCGAGCCAGTGGAAGCACCGGACGGCGCACAGGCACTGCCGATGATGCCGTTGTCGAGCAGTACGTCCGCTTCGACGGTGGGGTTACCACGCGAATCGAGAACTTCACGACCTTTGATGTCGACGATCTTTGCCATTGTTGTAAGCACTCCAAAATTGACGAAAACAACGCAGCTGAGAAAAATCTTTGCCCGCCGCCAGACAAGGAAAAACAGGCAAGGCAAGCCTGGCGGGGAGAGAACCCTGACCGGTTGGTCAGGGGTTGAGCGTGCGGTACTTTACCGGAGAAATGAGGATTACGCGGTTTCTACCGTCGGAAAACTCTTAACCAGATCATCCAGTTGCTTAAGCTGGGCCAGGAATGGCTCCAGTTTGTCCAGGCGCAGGGCGCATGGACCATCGCACTTGGCATTGTCCGGATCCGGATGGGCCTCCAGGAACAGACCTGCCAGGCCTTGGCTGATGCCAGCCTTGGCGAGGTCGGTGACCTGAGCACGACGACCACCGGCCGAATCGGCGCGGCCGCCCGGCATTTGCAGGGCGTGGGTGACGTCGAAGAACACCGGGTATTCAAACTGCTTCATGATACCGAAGCCCAGCATGTCCACCACCAGGTTGTTATAGCCGAAGCTGGAACCACGCTCGCAGAGGATCAACTGATCGTTACCGGCCTCCTCGCACTTGGTCAGGATGTGCTTCATCTCCTGCGGTGCGAGGAACTGGGCTTTCTTGATATTGATCACAGCGCCGGTCTTGGCCATGGCCACGACCAGATCGGTCTGACGCGACAGAAAGGCCGGCAACTGGATGATGTCGCAGACCTTGGCCACCGTGGCAGCCTGGTCCGGCTCATGCACGTCAGTGATAACGGGCACGCCGAACGCTTTCTTCACGTCCTCGAAAATCCGCATGCCCTCTTCCAGGCCCGGCCCACGATACGAATTGATCGAAGAACGGTTGGCCTTGTCGAAGCTGGCCTTGAACACGTAAGGGATACCGAGCTTCTCGGTCACCCGCACGTACTCTTCGCAGACCTTGAGTGCCAGGTCACGACTTTCCAGCACGTTCATACCGCCGAACAGCACCATTGGCTTGTCGTTGGCGATCTCGATGTTACCGACGCGAATGATCTTCTGGGTCATGGATCAGCCTTTGTTCCGTTGTGCCAGTGCCGCCTTCACGAAACCACTGAACAGTGGGTGGCCATCACGTGGCGTGGAGGTGAACTCCGGGTGGAACTGGCAAGCGACGAACCATGGATGATCCTTGGCCTCGACAACTTCAACCAGTGCGCCGTCGCCGGAACGACCGGACACTTTCAGGCCAGCTTCGATCAACTGCGGCAACAGGTTGTTGTTCACTTCATAGCGGTGGCGATGACGCTCGACAATGACGTCCTTGCCATAGCAGTCATGAACCTTGGAACCGCCCTCCAACTGGCACTCTTGAGCGCCAAGGCGCATGGTGCCGCCCAGGTCGGAAGTTTCGGTACGGGTTTCGACGGCCCCGGTAGCGTCAGCCCACTCGGTGATCAAACCGACAACCGGGTGACCGCTGTTGCGATCGAACTCGGTGGAGTTGGCGTCTTTCCAGCCCATGACGTTACGCGCGAATTCGATCACGGCAACCTGCATGCCCAGGCAGATGCCCAGGTAAGGCACCTTGTTCTCACGGGCGTACTGAACGGCAGTGATCTTGCCTTCGACACCGCGCAAACCGAAACCACCGGGTACCAGGATGGCGTCAGCACCTTCGAGCAGGCCTGTGCCCTGGTTCTCGATGTCTTCGGAGTCGATGTAGCGCAGGTTGACCTTGGTGCGGTTCTGGATGCCGGCGTGGCTCATCGCTTCGATCAGCGACTTGTACGCGTCCAGCAGCTCCATGTACTTACCGACCATGGCGATGGTGACTTCATGCTCGGGGTTGAGCTTGGCGTCGACAACCTTTTCCCACTCGGACAGGTCGGCACCGTTGCATTGCAGGCCGAAACGCTCGACGACGAAATCATCCAGACCCTGGGCGTGCAGTACGGCCGGGATCTTGTAGATGGTGTCGACGTCTTCCAGGGAGATCACCGCACGCTCTTCAACGTTGGTGAACAGGGCAATCTTGCGACGAGAAGACACATCGACCGGGTGGTCGGAGCGGCAAATCAGTACGTCTGGCTGCAGACCAATGGAGCGCAGCTCCTTGACCGAATGCTGAGTCGGCTTGGTTTTGGTCTCACCGGCAGTGGCAATGTACGGAACCAGCGTCAGGTGCATCAGCATGGCGCGCTTGGAGCCTACTTCAACACGCAGCTGACGGATCGCTTCGAGGAACGGTTGCGACTCAATGTCACCCACAGTACCGCCGATTTCCACCAGGGCCACGTCGGCATCGCCGGCGCCCTTGATGATGCGACGCTTGATCTCGTCGGTGATGTGCGGAATGACCTGGATGGTCGCGCCCAGATAATCACCACGGCGCTCCTTGCGCAGCACGTGCTCGTAGACACGCCCGGTGGTGAAGTTGTTGTTCTGGGTCATGGTCGTGCGGATGAACCGCTCATAGTGGCCCAGGTCCAGGTCGGTCTCGGCGCCGTCGTGGGTGACGAACACCTCACCGTGCTGGAACGGGCTCATGGTGCCCGGGTCGACGTTGATGTACGGGTCCAGCTTGAGCATGGTGACCTTGAGCCCCCGCGCCTCCAGGATGGCCGCCAATGAAGCCGAGGCAATGCCTTTCCCCAATGAAGAAACAACACCGCCCGTGACGAATATGTAGCGCGTCATGAAAAACCCTAGAAGTCTGCGTTAAAGCGGTCTGCGCCGCCGGGGAAAGCGAAGGAAGGCCGAAGCCCCCGATCACCTGCGTCAATCACAGTGCATCTTAAAAAACTGCCGCGTCTGGACAGACCGGGGGTAAAAAACCCGGTAAGGAGCTCGCTAAACATTTTTAGAATCGCCCAGCAAAAAACTGCTTGGTAATCGGCAACTCCCGTGATTTCGATGAAGTCACAGAAGCTGTATCAAGAAGGGAGCGTAGTCTACCCGAAACTGCCCTTCATCTCAAACCTTGCGCGTTCGTCGGTGCTGACCAGTGCAATTGCCACTGGTCCTGCGCCAGCGAAGGCAGGTTCGCTACTGCCAACAGACGCTCACCCTCGAACAGTAAGGGTAGCCGAGCGCGCACGAACAGCGGCAAATGCTGCTCGTTGAGCAAACGCTTGAGATCGCGCTGGCCTCGGCCTGGCACCTGAAGCATTTCACCGCCCTGACGATAGCGAATCTGCACTAAGCCCTGCGGCACTCCACCACTTATACGGACACAGCCGTTATCGATCAACGCCAGTGGTAGACCAGGATCACGCCAGGGCTGAGTCGGTGGCTGCGGTTTAAGCCAGTCACCTGCCAACCACCAGATCCGATCGCCGCAACGGTGCAACTCACCATCGGTGAGACGCCAAAGGGCACGACTGCCGTCGGCCGCATCCCGCACGCTCTCCCACCCAGCCCAGTGCCGGCTGTCGGGTAAACGAGTGTACTCAGCCAGCCAGGACTGCAACGCGTTGCGCTGGCGCGCCGGGGAAAGCGCCCGGAGTGTCGGCAAATCCAACGAAGGCAATGCCAGCCATTCAAAACCACTAGCCGTTCGGGCCTGTAGCAGATCCTGCTGCGCCAGTTCCTCAAGCAATACGCGGGCTTCCTCGAGGTGAGCAGCGCTGCGTGCAAGGCTTTGTGCCGCCTGAGGCCAGCGCCGGGTCAACACCGGAAACACGTCATGGCGCAAGTAATTACGTGAGAAGCGACAATCGGTGTTGGAGGGATCGTCGATCCACTCCAGCCCCTGCTGCGCCGCATAACGCTCCAGTTCTTCGCGCCCAACCGCCAAAAGTGGACGCACCAAGCGCCCCGCACCCAATGGGCGCTGCACCGGCATCGCCGCCAACCCTCGCACACCAGCGCCACGCAGCAACCGAAACAGTACGGTTTCAGCCTGATCCTCACGGTGTTGAGCCGTCAACAACACCTCAGCAGGGCGCAATGCTTCAGCAAACGCCCGGTAGCGTGCATCCCTTGCGCCCTGCTCCAGGCTCGCACCCGGCGCTACCGTGACATGAATGACCTGAAGCTCAATACCAAGCGCGTCGCAGCGTTGCTGGCAAAGCTGCGGCCACGCGTCAGCAGCGGCCTGAAGGCCGTGATGGATGTGGATGGCACGTAGAGGGGGCAAGGCATGCTGGCGGGACAACAGCGCCAGCAGATGAAGCAGGACACTGGAGTCCAGCCCACCGGATAGCGCAACACACCAGGACGGTGCGTTGCGCCAGGGTGCCAGGCTGGCAAGCAGCCTGGTAGGGAGATCAGTCATCGGGGCACCTCGTCAGCGAGCGTTCTGCACGCGTTCACCGGCATGCCAGCCCCTGAAAGAAGCCTGGCATACCTGCAAGCGGGGCACCGATGCCTTCAGATCAGAGCCCGTAGCTCATCAGACGATCGTAACGACGCTTGAGCAGCGCGTCGTTATCGAACTTCTTCAGCATGTCCAGTTGCTCAAGCAACTCGCCACGGATCGAAGCCGCCGCCGCCGCTGGATCACGGTGAGCACCACCCAGTGGCTCGGCAATGACCTTGTCGACAATACCCAGGCCTTTCAGGCGCTCGGCGGTAATGCCCATGGCCTCGGCAGCATCAGCGGCCTTCTCGGAGGTTTTCCAGAGAATCGACGCGCAGCCTTCTGGCGAGATCACCGAATAGGTGGAGTATTGCAACATGTTCAGTTGGTCGCAGACACCAATGGCCAACGCACCACCGGAACCACCTTCACCGATAACGGTGGCGATGATCGGGGTTTTAAGACGTGCCATGACGCGCAGGTTCCAGGCAATGGCTTCGCTTTGGTTGCGCTCTTCAGCGTCGATACCCGGGTAAGCACCTGGCGTGTCGATGAAGGTGAGGATCGGCATCTTGAACCGCTCGGCCATTTCCATCAGGCGGCACGCCTTGCGGTAGCCTTCAGGGCGCGGCATACCGAAGTTGCGGCGAACTTTCTCGCGCACTTCGCGGCCTTTCTGATGACCGATGACCATGACTGGCCGACCGTCCAGGCGAGCGACACCACCAACAATGGCGGCATCGTCGGAGAAGTGACGGTCACCGTGCAGTTCGTCGAACTCGGTGAAGATGTGCTCGATGTAGTCCAGGGTGTAAGGACGGCGCGGATGACGAGCCATTCGTGCAATCTGCCAACTGGTCAGATTGTTGAAGATGCTGGCAGTCAGGGCGCTGCTCTTGTCCTGCAGGCGCGAAATTTCTTCGCCAATGTTCAGCGAGTTGTCGTTACCAACCAGGCGCAGCTCTTCGATCTTGGCTTGCAGGTCAGCAATCGGCTGTTCGAAATCCAGAAAATTCGGGTTCATAGGCTTCCGTCTTGGGTCGACGGCCAGGCGGCCGGCCGGTTGATCCGTTTGGCGCCCTACCTTAAGGGATCGGGCGCATTCAGGTCGAGATTAAAAATTCATCGATATTGCAAAAAGACGTTCTCACGTCCGAACTGGTCACGCAGTGCCTGGATCAAGCCATCGGCCGGATCGATACGCCAGCCCTCGCCGAACTGCAGCAAGGCCTTGGCATCGGTTCCGGTGTACTCCAATGTGATCGGGCAGGCGCCACGATGACGCTTGAACAGCTCACCCAACCAGGTCAACCGATCACCTTTGAGCGCGTCACTACGCACCTTCAGGCGCAGGCTTTCGGCCAGGTTGGTACGCGCATCTTCCATGCTCATGACGCGTTTGACCCGCAGGCGCAAGCCGCCGGAGAAGTCATCGTTACTGACCTCCCCTTCAACCACGACCATTGCGTCGGTCTGCAACAATGCCTGAGCAGAATGGAATGCATCGGCGAACAAGGACGCCTCGATCCGTCCGGAACGGTCGTCAAGGGTCACAAAGCCCATCTTGTCGCCTTTCTTGTTCTTCATCACCCGCAGGGCGATGATCATGCCCGCGACGGTCTGGGTGTCACGGGCAGGCTTCAGATCAATGATCCGCTGGCGCGCAAAACGACGAATCTCACCTTCATACTCATCGATCGGGTGCCCGGTCAGATAGAGGCCAAGGGTATCTTTCTCGCCCCGCAGGCGCTCCTTGAGGGTAAGTTCTCGGGCCTTGCGGTGATTGGCATAAACGTCGGCGTCTTCCTCGACGAACAGCCCCCCAAACAGATCGGCGTGGCCGCTGTCATGGGTGCGCGCAGTCTGCTCCGCGGACTTGATTGCCTCCTCCATGGCCGCCAGCAGTACCGCACGGTTGCGGTCGATGTTGGCCTGGTAGGCTTTGAGCTCGTCGTGAAAATAAGGCCCCAGGCGATCCAGCGCACCGCTACGAACCAATGCATCGAGGGTGCGCTTGTTGATGCGCTTGAGGTCCACGCGCTCGCAGAAATCGAACAGATCCTTGAACGGACCGTCGCCGCGAGCCTCGACAATGGCTTCTACCGGCCCTTCACCAACACCCTTGATCGCGCCCAGGCCGTAGACAATCCGACCGTCGTCGTTGACCGTGAACTTGAAGTCCGAAGTGTTAACGTCCGGGGCGTCCAGACGCAGCTTCATGCTGCGCACTTCCTCGATCAGCGTGACCACCTTGTCGGTGTTGTGCATATCCGCCGAGAGCACCGCCGCCATGAACGGTGCCGGGTAGTGGGTCTTGAGCCAGGCGGTCTGGTACGACACCAGGCCATAGGCTGCCGAGTGAGATTTGTTGAAGCCGTAACCGGCGAACTTCTCTACCAGGTCAAAGATGTTACCGGCAAGTTCAGCATCGATATTGTTGTTCGCACACCCTTCGATGAAACCGCCGCGCTGCTTGGCCATCTCCTCGGGCTTTTTCTTGCCCATGGCCCGACGGAGCATGTCCGCGCCACCCAAGGTGTAACCCGCCATGACCTGAGCGATCTGCATCACCTGTTCCTGATACAGGATGATGCCGTAGGTAGGCGCCAGTACCGGCTTCAGGCCTTCGTACTGGTAGTCCGGGTGCGGATAGGCCAGCTCGGCGCGGCCGTGCTTACGGTTGATGAAGTCGTCCACCATGCCCGACTGCAGCGGGCCGGGACGGAACAGCGCAACCAGTGCAATGAGGTCTTCCAGGCAGTCGGGCTTGAGCTTTTTGATCAGCTCTTTCATACCCCGCGATTCAAGCTGGAACACTGCCGTCGTTTCGGCTTTTTGCAGCAGTTCGAAGGTCTTTCTGTCGTCAAGCGGGATGAAATCGATGTTCAGATCGTCCAGGCCGTTCTTGGCCTGCTCACGGTTGATCGTCTCCATCGCCCATTTGATGATGGTCAGGGTACGCAAGCCGAGGAAGTCGAACTTCACCAGGCCCGCCGCCTCGACATCGTCCTTGTCGAACTGGGTTACCAGGCCGCCGCCCTCTTCGTCACAGGCAATCGGCGAGAAGTCGGTCAGCTTGGTCGGGGCGATCACCACACCACCGGCGTGCTTGCCCGTGCCGCGCGTAACCCCTTCAAGCTTCAGGGCCATGTCCCAGATCTCCTGGGCTTCCTCATCGCTCTTGAGGAAGTCGCGCAGCATCTCCTCCTGCTCGTAGGCCTTTTCCAGGGTCATGCCGACTTCGAACGGGATCATCTTCGACAACCGGTCGGCAAGGCCGTAAGACTTGCCCTGCACCCGCGCCACGTCTCGCACTACCGCCTTTGCCGCCATGGTGCCAAAGGTAATGATCTGGCTTACCGCATTGCGCCCATAGGCTTCGGCCACATAGTCAATCACCCGGTCACGACCGTCCATGCAGAAGTCGACGTCGAAGTCGGGCATGGAGATCCGTTCAGGGTTGAGGAACCGCTCAAACAGCAAGTCGTAAGCCAGCGGATCGAGGTCGGTGATCTTCAGAACGTAAGCCACCAGTGAGCCCGCACCCGACCCACGGCCTGGGCCTACCGGCACGCCGTTGTTCTTGGCCCACTTGATGAAGTCCATAACGATCAGGAAGTAACCCGGGAACCCCATCTGGATGATGATGTCGAGTTCGAACTTCAGCCGGTCCAGGTAGGTCTGGCGCTTCGTCTCATAGTCGGGCGTGGTCTCTTTGGGCCACAACACCGCCAGACGCTCTTCCAGGCCCTCATGTGATACATGACGCAGGTAGTCGTCGATGGACATGCCATTGGGCGTCGGGAAGTCCGGCAGGAAGTATTTACCCAGCTGCACCTGGATGTTGCAACGCTTGGCAATCTCAACCGTGTTCTCCAGCGCCTCAGGCAGATCACTGAACAGCTCGGCCATTTCCGCCGGGCTTTTCAGGTATTGCTGATCGCTGTAGTTACGCGAGCGGCGCGGGTCATCCAGCGCCCGACCTTCGCCGATGCAGACGCGCGTTTCATGCGCATCGAAGTCCGACTGTTTGATGAACCGTACATCGTTGGTCGCCACCAGCGGCGCGCCGAGCTTGTCAGCCAGGGCCACCGCAGCGTGCAGGTATTCTTCGTCACCCGTGCGGTTAGTGCGTTGCACTTCCACATAGAAGCGCTCCGGGAACATTGCCATCCAGTCACGCAGCAGGCGTTCTGCCTCGTCGGGATTACCCGCGAGCAATGCCATGCCGATATCGCCTTCGCGGGCCGCAGAGAGGGCAATCAGACCTTCGCTGGCCTGGGCAATCCAGTCACGCTCGATGATAACCAGACCATTGCGCTGCCCGTCCATCCAACCGCGGGAAATCAACTCGGTGAGGTTGCGATAACCCTGGGCATCCATCGCCAGAAAGCAGATGCGTGCCAGAGGCGCATCCGGGTCCGCGCTTGCCAGCCACAGGTCGGCGCCACAGATCGGCTTGACGCCCGCGCCCATGGCTGCCTTGTAGAACTTGACCAGCGAACACATGTTGCTCTGGTCAGTGACCGCGACTGCCGGCATGTTCATCCCGGCCAACGCCTTGACCAGCGGCTTGATGCGCACCAGGCCATCGACCAGCGAGTATTCGGTGTGCAGGCGAAGATGAACGAAGGAAGCCGACATGATGATCCTATAGCAGCGCAAAACAACAAGGCCCGGATTGTACCGGGCCTTGAGCGAAACATCAGCCAGTGCAGAACACTGGCCAAAAATGAATGGTCAAGCGGTCAGATATCCGGGAAACCGCCAGCCTGTATCTCGCGGGCCTCGAAGGCGGCACGCACCGGCGCGAATGAGCGCCGATGAATGGGGGTCGGGCCCAGCCGGGCCAGTGCTTCAAGATGCACGGGTGTCGGGTAGCCCTTATGCCCGCCAATGCCGTAGCCGGGGTAGACTTTCTCGAAGGCTGCCATCTCGCGGTCGCGCGTGACCTTGGCCAGGATCGAGGCCGCCGCAATTGCAGGCACCTGGCTATCACCCTTGACCACCGGCGCCGCCGGTACATCGAGCTTGGGGCAGCGGTTACCGTCGATCAACGCCAGTTTCGGGGTGATATGCAACCCCTCTACCGCACGCTGCATGGCCAACATGGTGGCATGCAGGATGTTCAGTTGATCAATTTCTTCGACCTCGGCCCGGGCAATGCAAAAGCTGAGCGCCTTTTCACAGATTTCGTCGAAGAGCTTTTCACGACGAGCTTCGGTGAGTTTTTTCGAGTCATTCAGGCCAAGAATCGGCCGCTTCGGGTCCAGGATCACCGCAGCGGTGACCACCGCGCCACACAGAGGCCCACGACCGACCTCGTCAACACCGGCGACAAGGTCCTCGACCAGATTGAAGTCCAGTCCCATTTGCATTTATCGTTTTTCCAGCAAGGCCAGCACCGCTTCAGCCGCCTGATTGGAGGCGTCACGGCGCAGCGTACGGTGAATCTGATCAAAGCTGTCGGTCTGTCCACGGCCATCGGCAAGCAACGGCAGCAACGTCTCTGCCAGCGCCTCGGGCGTCGCTGCATCCTGCAACAGTTCCGGCACCAACAGGCGCTGGGCCAGCAAGTTAGGCAGCGAGACGTACGGGCTTTTCACCAGACGCTTGAGAATCCAGTAGGTCAACGGCGCCAGGCGATAGGCAACCACCATTGGCCGCTTGAACAGTAGCGCTTCAAGGGTGGCGGTACCGGAAGCAATCAACACGGCATCACAGGCCGCCAAGGCCTGATGCGACTGACCGTCGAGCAGGGTTACCGGCAGATCACGACCAACCAGCATTTGCTCGAGCTGTTCACGACGCAGCGCGTTGGCGCAAGGGGAGACGAAGCGCACATCCGGGACACGCTCCCTCAGGCGTTGCGCGGCATCCAGGAACAACGCGCCCAGACGGCCCACCTCACCACCACGGCTACCCGGCATCAAGGCCACCAGCGGCCCATCCGGTAACCCCAACTGAGCGCGAGCAGCACTGCGGTCGCACTCAAGATCGATAGTATCGGCCAACGGATGACCGACGAAACGCACCGGCACGCCCTGCTCTTCGTAGAACTTCGCCTCGAAGGGCAACAGGGTGAGCATAAGGTCGCAACCTTCGCGAATCTTCAACACACGCTTCTGACGCCAGGCCCAAACGGACGGGCTGACGTAATGCACCGTCTTGATTCCGACCTGGCGCAGCTTCAGTTCGATATTGAGCGTAAAGTCCGGGGCATCGATACCGATGAACACATCGGGCTTTTCGGCGATCAGTGTCTGGATCAGCGCCTTGCGCCGCTTGAGCAGTTCGCGCAGACGCCCAAGCACCTCAACCAGGCCCATGACAGCCAAGCGTTCCATCGGGAAATACGAATCCAGGCCCTCGGCCTGCATCAATGGGCCGCCTACGCCGATGAAGCGGATATCCGGGTGACGGGTCTTCAATGCGCGCATCAGGCCCGCACCCAGGATATCGCCACTGGCCTCACCTGCCACCAGCGCTACACAAAGCTGCGCCATGGTCAGCGGGTGATGCCGCGAGTGGAGTTCTTGATCGACGTGAGGAACAGGTCGACTTCAGGGAATTGACTGGCCGACTCGGTGAGCTCGACGATAGCCTGCTCGACCGTCAGTCCTTGGCGATAGACCACCTTGTAAGCGCGGCGTAGCGCATGGATGGCGTCGTCACTGAAGCCACGACGGCGCATGCCCTCGAAGTTCATGCTGCGTGCTTCAGCAGGGTTACCAAACACCGTCACGAAAGCCGGTACATCCTTGCCAATTGCCGTACCCATACCGGAGAAGCTGTGAGCACCGATATGGCAGAACTGGTGAACCAGCGTGAAGCCGGAGAGTATCGCCCAATCATCGACATGCACATGGCCGGCCAATGCAGTGTTGTTAACCAGAATGCAATGGTTGCCAATTACGCTGTCGTGACCGATGTGAGCATAGGCCATGATCAGGTTGTGATCACCCAGGGTGGTCTCCGAACGGTCTTGTACGGTACCACGATGGATCGTCACACCCTCGCGAATCACATTGTGATCGCCAATGACCAGACGGGTAGGTTCACCCTTGTATTTCAGATCAGGGGTGTCTTCGCCAACAGAGGAAAACTGATAGATGCGATTATGCCGACCAATACGGGTTGGCCCCTTGATAATCACATGCGGACCGACAACGGTCCCCTCCCCGATCTCGACATTTGCGCCGATAATCGACCAGGGGCCGACCTCAACGCCTTCGGCCAGCTTGGCCGAAGGGTCGATGATTGCCCGAGGGTCAATCAAACTCATAGTTTACGTTCCGCGCAGATGATCTCAGCCGAGCAGACAGGCTTGCCGTCCACCGAAGCCTGGCAATCGAACTTCCAGATCTGGCGCTTGCAACTGATGAACTTGGCTTCAAGAATCAGCTGATCGCCCGGCAGAACTGGCTGACGGAAGCGCAGCTTGTCGGAGCCCACGAAGTAATACAGGGTGCCGTCCGCAGGTTTGACGTCGAGCATCTTGAAGCCGAGGATACCGGCTGCCTGGGCCATGGCCTCGATGATCAATACGCCCGGCATGATCGGGTGCGCCGGGAAGTGACCATTGAAGAAAGGCTCGTTGATGCTGACATTCTTGTAGGCACGAATGCGCTGAGCCTCTACGTCCAAGTCCACTACCCGGTCCACCAACAGGAACGGGTAACGGTGAGGCAGGTATTCGCGAATCTCGTTGATGTCCATCATTTCGGGGGGAAGCCTGTAGTAAAGATAGGGAGCGTAAACCTTGGTTTAACGCTCCTTTTGCAAATCAAGGCGGCTATCCAGCAGTTGAGCACGCCTGATCAGGAAATGGTATCAGCCTTCTGATGAAGCTTTGCCGTCCGAGGTCACGGTGTCGACGCGCTTTTCCACTTGGACGAGGCGTTTTGCCATCTCATCCAACTGGCGAATTCGCGCCGCGCTCTTGCGCCACTCTGCCAACGGCTGCATGGCCGTACCGGAGGAGTAGGCGCCCGGCTCAGTGATTGAGCGGGTGACCATCGTCATACCGGAAACGAACACACCATCGCAGACATCGATATGACCGACCATGCCGACGCCGCCTGCGATCGTGCAATGCTTGCCGATCTTGGTACTGCCGGAAATGCCGACACAAGCAGCCATGGCCGTGTGATCGCCGATCTGAACGTTGTGCGCAATCTGGATCTGGTTGTCGAGTTTGACGCCATTGCCAATACAGGTATCGGCCAAGGCACCACGATCAATAGCGGTGTTGACACCAATCTCGACATCATCGCCGATCGTCACACCACCAATCTGCGCGATTTTCTGCCAGACACCCTTCTCGTTGGCAAATCCGAAACCTTCGCCACCCAACACGGCACCCGACTGAATCACGACACGCTTGCCAATGCGCACGTCATGATACAGGGTCACCTTGGGTGCGAGCCAACCACCCTCGCCAATCACGCAACGTGCACCGATATAACACTGTGCGCCAACGGTCACACCCGGGCCGATCTGCGCACCGCTTTCGATAACAGCGAAGGCTCCAATACTGGCGCTCGCATCCACCTGAGCGTCCGCAGCCACCACGGCGCTGGGATGAACTCCCGCCACAGCCTTTGGTTTGGGATCAAACAGGTGGGAAATGCGCGCATACGCAAGATAAGGGTCAGGCACGATCAGTGCGTGACCGGCAAAACCTTCAGCATCGCTTGCCTTGAGCAACACCGCGGCGGCATTGCTCTCACCCAGGTACTTGCGGTACTGAGGGTTGGCCAGGAAGCTCAACTGCCCCGGACCGGCATCCTGCAAGGTTGCCAGACCGACGATTTCAAGCTCAGCGGGGCCACTGAGCGTCGCCCCGAGAAACTCTGCCAGTTGCCCCAGCTTCATACTGAATGCCATATCAGCGGGACTGGTTCATGCGCTCGATGACTTGGCGGGTGATGTCGTATTGAGGTTTGACATCGATTACCGCGCCGCGCTCAAGCACCAGGTCGAAAGCACCTTTCTTGATGACTTCCTCAACAGCACCATCCAGCTTAGGTTTCAGTTGTTTGAGCATGTCACGATCAGCGACAGCCTTGGCTTCGTTCAACTCCTTGGACTGGAACTGGAAGTCACGTGCTTTCTGCTTGAACTCAAGCTCCAGGCGCTCACGCTCACCCTGAGGCATCTTGTCGCCACCCTTGACCAGGCGGTCCTGGATGCCCTTGGCGCTGCTCTCCAGATTTTTCAGCTTGGTCAACTGAGGGCCGAATTTCTTCTCGGCATCAACGGCGTACTTCTTCGCCGCATCCGACTCCAGCAATGCCATCTGATAGTTCAGCACGGCGATTTTCATTTCGGCGAACGCCGGGGTCGCAACCAGGGCTGCGGCCAGAACAGCCAGTTGAGTCAACTTACGCACGATGCACTCCTACAGAATCCGTTGTCGTTACAAGGATCAGACCCTTAGAAGGTCTGGCCCAGAGAGAATTGGAACACCTGGGTATCGGCGCTGTCCGGCTCTTTGACCGGCATCGCCAGACTGAAGCTCAGCGGGCCAAGCGCCGTGATCCAGGTCACGCCCAAACCAACGGAACTGGCCAGCCCGGAAAGGCCAACCTTTTCACAGTCCGGTTGAGAACCGCATTGCGTGTCAAACACGTTACCCACATCCCAGAAAACCGAGGTGCGCAGGGAGCGCTGATCCTTGACGAACGGTAGAGGGAACAGCAACTCGACACCACCCTGTACAAGGACGTTACCACCGAACGGCAAGGGATCCTGATCCGGGTCAGCAATCGTGCCTGGGTTCTTGCCGGTACTTGGCGTACTACGCGGGCCAAGACTGCTGTCCTTGAAGCCACGAACCGAGTTGAAGCCACCTGCATAGTAGTTCTCGTAGAACGGCAGGCCCTCGGTAGAACCGAAGCCGTCTCCGTAGCCGAGCTCGGTATGCAGCCGCAGTGTGTAGTCGTTGGTGATCGGCTTGAACATCTGGCCACGGTAGTCCAGCTTGAAGAACGACAGGTCGCTACCTGGCGTGGTCGCCTCGAGCACCAGGCTTTGTGAGTGGCCACGGGTAGCCAGCACGCCCTTGTTCAGGGTCGATTCGGACCAACCTGCGGATGCCTTGAAGTTCAGGTACTTGTCGCCCTCTTGTTTGACGAAATCGAAGATCTCGTCAACGGTGTAACGACCAGTCTTGATCTCATCCTGCTGCGCAGTCAGGCCGAAGGTCAAACGCGAGGTTTCACTGATCGGGTAACCAACGCTGACACCGGCACCGAGACTGTCCACGGCATAGCTGGCAACGTCGACATCCAGATCCTGGTAGTCAGTGGTGCGATAGAACGCGTTGTAGCCCAGGCTGACGCCATCGGCAGTCCAGTAAGGGTCTACAAAGCTGAAGTTGTAACGACTCTGGTACTCACTACGGGTCAGGCCAATGGAAACCTTGTTACCGGTACCGAGGAAGTTGTTCTGGCTGATCGAACCGCCAAGGATCAGGCCGGCACTCTGAGCGAAACCAACGCTGGCGGTAATCGAACCGGAAGCCTGCTCTTCTACACTGTAGTTGACGTCTACCTGGTCATCGGTACCCGGAACTGCCGGGGTTTCAACGTTCACTTCCTTGAAGAAGCCCAAACGCTCCAGACGCGTCTTGGATTGATCAATCAGATAGGTCGATGCCCAACCACCTTCCATCTGACGCATTTCACGACGCAGTACCTCATCCTCGGACTTGGTATTACCACGGAAGTTGATGCGATTGACGTAAGCACGCTTGCCCGGGTCGACTACAAAGGTGATGTCGACAGTCTTGTCATCATCGTGCGGCTGGGGTACGCCGTTAACGTTGGCGAAGGTGTAGCCTTCGTTACCCAGACGACGGGTGATCAGCTCGGAGGTGGTGGTCATCACCTTGCGCGAAAACACCTGCCCTGGTTGCACCAGCAGCAGTGCCTTGACCTGGTCTTCCGGCACCTTCAGGTCACCGGACAGCTTGACGTCACGCACGGTGTACTTCTCGCCTTCGTTGACGTTCACCGTGATATAGACATGTTTCTTGTCTGGGGTGATGGATACCTGGGTGGAGGCGATATCCATGTTGATATAGCCGCGGTCCAGGTAGTAGGAGCGCAGACGCTCCAGGTCACCCGAGAGCTTTTCGCGAGCGTACTTGTCATCGTTCTTGAAGAACGACAGCCAGTTGGTGGTCTTGAGCTCGAACAGGCTGGCCAGCTCTTCATCGGAGAAGACGGTATTACCAACCACGTTGATGTGCTGAATCGCCGCAACGGTGCCTTCGTTGATCTTGATCTTCAGTGCTACGCGGTTACGCGGCTGCGGTACAACCTCAGTGTCAACCTCAGCCGAATAACGACCCTGGGCAACATACTGACGCTGCAACTCGTTACGCACACCTTCGAGGGTTGCGCGCTGGAAGATTTCACCTTCGGACAGCCCGGACTGTTTCAAGCCCTTGAGCAGGTCCTCGGTACTGATGGCCTTGTTACCATCGATCTCGATACTCGAAACCGAAGGACGCTCGACCACGTTGATGATCAAAACGTTGCCTTCACGCCCCAGTTGGATGTCCTGAAAGAAGCCGGTTTTGAACAACGCACGGGTGGACTCCACCAAGCGGCGGTCATCGGCGTCGTCACCGACGTTCAACGGCAATGCGCCAAATACGCTGCCAGCGGAAACCCGCTGCAGGCCATTGACACGGATATCGGAGATGGTGAAGGACTCGGCGTGAACTTCAGCGATCATCAGTACGGCGAGAACCGCAGTTAGCAGCAGACGTTTCATGAAGTCCTTTCTTATTCCAACTGGCAATAAACGACCCTCCGCGAAAGACGGCGGGTTCGCAATTGAGCGAAGCGTTACAGACGACCCAAATCGTTGATCAGGGCGAGCAACATCACCCCGACTACCAAACTGATACCGATCTGGATTCCCCAACCTTGCACCCGATCAGAGAGCGGGCGACCACGCGCCCACTCGATCAGGTAAAACAGCAAATGCCCCCCATCCAACACTGGAATAGGCAGCAAATTCAGAACCCCCAGGCTAATGCTCAGATAGGCGAGGAAATTAAGGAAATCACCTACACCGGACTGGGCCGAAGCGCCCGCCACTTTAGCAATGGTTATCGGTCCGCTCAAGTTTTTTACCGAGAGCTCGCCGAACAGCATTTTCTTGAGCGAATCCAGGGTCAGAACACTCATGTTCCACGTGCGAGAAAGCCCTTCGCCAACCGCTGCAAGCGGCCCGTAACGCACCTCGCGCAGCATGCTTGGCGGCCATTCGACTGCCTTCACCCCAGCACCAAGATAACCACTGGCAGCCTTGCCTTCGCCACGCGTGGCCAGGTTCACCGGCAACTCCAGCGTGGCACCATCGCGCTCAACGCTCAGCGTTACGCGACCGCCGGCACGACTGCGCACCTTGTCGACCACCTGCTGCCACTCATTCACCGCCTGACCATCGAGTGCCAGCAGACGATCACCGGGTTTCAGGCCCGCAGCCTGAGCGGGGCCTTTAGGGTCGAGCTCGGCCAACACTGGCGGCAACGCAGGACGCCACGGACGAATCCCCAGGGAATTGATCGGGTCCGGCTCATCAGCACCCTTTAGCCACTTATCGAGCTTGAGCACATGGGTGCTCTCAGCATTGCTGCCCTCTTCCCTGACCGTCACCTGCAGCGAACCGGTCTCACCAAGGCGACGGATCAACTGGAGATTGACCGCAGCCCAACCGTTGATCGACTCGCCGTCTACGGCAATGACTTCCTGACCGGCGCCCAGACCGGCAGCCGCAGCAATACTATCGGCCTCGACTGCACCAATGACCGGGCGCACCTGCTGGCTGCCCAACATGGCCAGCACCCAGAAAAACAGAATGGCGAGCAAAAAATTGGCAATTGGGCCGGCTGCGACGATAGCGATGCGCTGGCGCACCGACTTTCGATTGAACGACTGATCCAGCTGATCGGGCGGCACCTCACCCTCTCGCTCATCGAGCATCTTGACGTAGCCACCCAACGGGATCGCCGCGACCACAAACTCAGTGCCGTGCCGATCATGCCAGCGAAACAGTGGCAGACCGAAACCCACTGAAAAACGCAAAACCTTGACGCCGCAGCGGCGCGCCACCCAGAAGTGACCGAACTCGTGAAAGGTGACCAGCACACCCAATGCAACCAGGGTGCCGATAATCATATAGAGCGCACTCATGTCTCTCTCCGAATGACGTTCATCGGACGCTGACGCTGCGCCATGAAGCGCGGCGCATCAGCGTCCGTGACGGCTCAACCACTGACCGGCCAAAAGGCGCGCCTGGTGATCAGCCGCAAACACGGCTTCAAGCGTATCGACCGCTACCACCGACTCATGATCGAGTACATCTTCGATCATACTCGCGATCTCCGGGAAGCGGATGCGCCGCTCAAGAAATGCAGCCACCGCCACCTCATTGGCTGCGTTGAGCAGCGCCGGGGCACTACCCCCAGCGTCAGCAGCCTGACGCGACAGGCGCAGGCAAGGGAAACGCTGCTCATCCGGCGCCTGAAAATCCAACCGGGCAATCGCAAACAGATCCAGTGGTGCAACCCCTGAGTCAATCCGCTCAGGCCAGGCCAGCGCATTGGCAATCGGTGTACGCATATCGGGATTGCCCAACTGCGCCAGCACAGAGCCATCCACATAATCGACCAGAGAGTGGATTACGCTTTGTGGGTGAACGACCACCTCAATCTGGGCCGGCCGGGCATCGAACAGCCAACAGGCCTCGATCAATTCCAGCCCCTTGTTCATCATGCTTGCCGAGTCGACAGAGATTTTCCGCCCCATCGACCAGTTCGGGTGCGCACACGCCTGCTCTGGCGTCACGTCAGCCAGTTCGCTTTGCGGGGTTTGCCGGAACGGGCCACCTGACGCAGTCAACAGGATTCGCCGTACGCCAACCTGAGGCAGGCCGCGGGAGAAATCGCCCGGCAGGCACTGGAATATCGCATTATGCTCGCTGTCGATCGGCAACAACACTGCGCCACTCTGACGCACAGCCTGCATGAAGAGTGCGCCGGACATGACCAGCGCCTCCTTGTTGGCCAACAACACTTTCTTGCCAGCTTCGACAGCTGCCAAGGTAGGACGCAAACCCGCCGCACCGACAATGGCCGCCATGACGGTATCCACTTCAGAGGCAGCCGCAACCTGGCACAAACCCGCTTCGCCAACCAGCACTTCGGTAGCCGAGCCGGCTGCGCGCAGGTCAGCACGCAACTGCTGCGCGGCTTCGACGCTTGGCACCACGGCATAGGACGGGGCATGGCGAATGCAAAGTGCGAGCAACTCGCTCAAGCGCGAGTAACCGGTCAATGCGAACACCTGGTATCGCTCGGGATGACGAGCAATTACATCAAGCGTGCTGAGACCGATGGAGCCAGTGGCCCCAAGCACGGTAATACGTTGCAGACCGCTCACATCGCGCCCCAGTTAGCTGCCCAAAGCAGCACAGCAAATAGCGGAATGGCAGCCGTCAGGCTGTCGATACGATCCAGCACACCGCCATGACCTGGCAGCAGATTGCTGCTGTCCTTGATCCCTGCACGGCGCTTGAACATGCTCTCGGTCAAGTCACCCACGACCGAAACAGCAACAACCAATGCCGCGCCAAGCACCCCCAACAGCAACTCAGTGGCCGACCAGCCACGATTCACGCCGACCGCCACGGTAATGGCCAGGCTCAGCGCTACACCACCATAAACGCCTTCCCAGCTCTTGCCTGGGCTGACCTGCGGTGCCAGCTTACGCTTGCCAAAGGCCTTACCGGAGAAGTAGGCCCCAATATCGGCAGCCCACACCAGCACCATGACCGACATGATCAACCCGTTACCGAGCGGCCAATGCTTGAGCAGGATAAGCCCCTGCCATGCCGGCAGAAGGATCAATAAACCGATCAGCAGCTTGCAGGCGGCACTGGCCCACAACTCGCTACTCGCGGGATAGGTCAAGACCAGCCAGGTTGCCACCCCCCACCACAACACCGACGCACCGAGCACCCAAGGGGCCAGATCCGGCATCAGGTGCAGCAGCATCAGCAAACCGGCTACCACGGCGGCGTAAGCGATACGCAATGCCTGGGCGACCAGCCCCGACAAACGCGCCCATTCCCAAGCGCCCAGGGTCACAACTCCACCAATGAACAAGGCGAAATCGCCACCTTCGAGCAGAAAGAAACCACCCAGAGCGATCGGCAACAGGATCAGCGCAGTGATGATGCGTTGTTTAAGCATTAAGCACGGGCTCCTGCTTCGACCTGCTCGCTGGTTCTACCAAAGCGGCGCTGACGCGAAGCAAAATCGGCCAGCGCCTTGCGCATGGCTTCGTGTTTGAAGTCCGGCCAGAACAGGTCGGAGAAATACAACTCGGAATAGGCCAACTGCCAAAGCAGGAAGTTGCTGATACGGTGCTCCCCCCCTGTGCGAATACACAGATCAGGCAACGGCAGATCACCGGTAGCCAGGCAGGGTTGCAGCAGCTCCGGCGTGATGTCCTCCGGGCGCAAATGCCCCGCCTGAACTTCCCGCGCCAAGCGCTGGGCAGCCTGGGCGATATCCCACTGGCCACCGTAGTTGGCAGCGATTTGCAGGATAAAGCGACCACTGCCCGCAGTCAGCGCTTCAGCCTCACGCATGGCAGCCTGCAGCTCCGGATGAAAGCGCGACCGATCGCCAATGATCCGAAGGCTGATGTTGTTCTCGTTCAGGCGCTTGGCTTCGCGGCGCAAGGCCGAGAAGAACAGCTCCATCAACGCACCGACCTCATCAGCCGGCCGCTGCCAGTTCTCACTGGAGAACGCGAACAGGGTCAGTACCTCGACCTTGGCTTCGGCGCACACCTCGATCACCGCACGGACGGCATCAACACCAGCCTTGTGCCCGGCAACGCCGGGCAGCAGACGTTTCTTCGCCCAGCGATTGTTTCCGTCCATGATGATCGCGACATGGCGCGGCACCGACGGGGACACACCCTGCTTGCTCTTTTCCATGAAAAAGTCCCGGCCTCAAACAGCCATCAGATCCTTTTCCTTGGCTTCCAGCGCCTTGTCGACTTCCGCGACGAACTTGTCGGTCAGCTTCTGCAACTCATCGGCCGCACGACGTTCTTCGTCTTCGCTGATCTCTTTGTCCTTGGACAGCTTCTTCAGGTCTGCCAGGGCATCACGACGCACGTTACGCACGGCGACCTTGGCATCTTCGGCAACGCCACGCGCCTGCTTGGTGTAACCCTTACGGGTTTCTTCCGTCAGGGCAGGCATTGGCACACGGATGGTGGTGCCGGCACTGCTTGGGTTCAGGCCCAGATCAGAGGTCATGATCGCCTTTTCAATGGCAGCGATCAGCGTCTTGTCGTGCGCAACGATTTTCAGGGTACGCGCATCTTCCACGCTGATACCGGCGACCTGATTCAATGGCATGTCGCTGCCATAGGCCGGCACCTTGACGCTATCGAGAATGCTTGGGTGCGCACGGCCAGTACGAATGGAAGCCAGGTTACGAGCCAGCGATTCCAGGGACTTGCCCATGCGGCTTTCAGCGTCTTTCTTGATTTCGTTGATCATTCTTCGCCTTCCTCGATCAGAGTTCCTTCAGCGCCGCCCACTACGATATTCAGCAGAGCGCCAGGCTTGTTCATGTTAAATACCCGCAATGGCATCTTGTGATCACGGCACAGGCAGATTGCGGTGAGGTCCATCACGCCGAGTTTGCGATCCAACACTTCATCGTACGTCAGACGGTCAAACTTCTCAGCATGCGGATCCTTGAATGGATCGGCAGTGTACACGCCATCGACCTTGGTCGCCTTCAATACCACATCGGCATCGATTTCGATGGCGCGCAGGCACGCGGCCGAATCGGTGGTAAAGAACGGGTTACCGGTACCGGCGGCAAAGATCACCACATCGCCGGAATTGAGATGACGCACACCTTTGCGGCGGTCGTAGTGATCAGTCACACCGACCATGGAGATAGCCGACATGACGATTGCCGGGATGTTCGAGCGCTCAAGCGCATCACGCATGGCCAGGGCGTTCATCACGGTAGCCAGCATCCCCATGTGGTCGCCAGTAACGCGATCCATGCCCGCAGCACTCAGGGCGGCGCCGCGGAACAGGTTACCGCCACCAATGACCAGGCCAACCTGAACACCGATGCCAACCAGCTGACCGACTTCAAGGGCCATGCGATCCAGGACTTTCGGGTCGATGCCGAACTCTTCCGAGCCCATCAGGGCCTCGCCGCTAAGTTTGAGCAAAATGCGTTTATAGCGAGGTTGACGACCACTCACCTGCTGAGCCATTGCGAATCTCTCCTGCGGCGTTTGTATAAAATTCTTGGCGGGCTGTTTTCAGCCGGCTCTAACTCTAGCGTGGCGCTGCTACAGCGCCTGCGGGAACAGGTCTCGTAAACCACCCCCGCTTTGACAAAGAGGCTGCGCGCGTGAGCGGGCAGCCTCTTTGGGGCAGACAGATGAATCCGTCTTATTGCTTGGCAGCAGCCAGCTGAGCGGCAACTTCTTCAGCGAAGTTGTCAACTGGCTTCTCGATGCCTTCGCCGACCTTGAAGTAGGTGAAGGAAACGATTTCAGCGCCAGCTTTCTTGGCCAGAGCACCAACGGTGACTTCTGGGTTCATCACGAAGGCTTGCTCGACCAGGCTGGCTTCAGCCAGGAACTTGGTGATACGACCAGCAATCATCTTCTCGACGATTTCAGCTGGCTTGCCCTTCATCTTGTCTTCGTTGAGGGTCATGAAGACGTTCTTCTCACGCTCGATGGCCTCAGGAGAAACCTGCGATGGCAGCAGGAACTCAGGGTTGCTGGCAGCAACGTGCATGGCGATTTCTTTGGCCAGCTGGACGTCGCCGCCCTTCAGGACAACAGCAACACCGATCTTGTTACCGTGCAGGTAGGTACCGACAACGTCACCCTCAACGCGCACCAGGCGACGGATGTTGACGTTTTCGCCGCACTTGGCAACCAGGGCTTCACGAGCAGCTTCACGCGAAGCGATCAGCGGAGCGGCATCGGTCAGCTTTTCAGCGAAAGCCTGTTCAACGCTTTCGGCAACGAAGTTTTTGAAGTCATCTTGCAGAGCCAGGAAGTCGGTCTGCGAGTTCACTTCCAGCAGGACGGCGGACTTGTCGTCAGCCTTGATGGCGATGGCGCCTTCGGCGGCAACGTTGCCAGCCTTCTTGGCAGCCTTGATGGCGCCCGAAGCACGCATGTCATCAATGGCTTTTTCGATGTCGCCGCCAGCCTTTTCCAAGGCTTTCTTGCAGTCCATCATGCCTTCGCCAGTACGCTCGCGCAGTTCTTTTACCAGCGCTGCAGTAATTGCTGCCATTTCAAAATCCTCTTGGATAGGTTTTCAACCATTCCACCCGATCGGAACGGGCGTTCAATTCTGTGGAAATCCACTGCCAACTGCACACACAGACAAAGATGATGCAACGACAATGCTGACAAGCGGATTTCAAGGTGGCAAAAAGGGGGCCTAGCCCCCTTTTTGCGCACTGAGTCAACGCAAAGCGTTACCGACTCAGCCCTCTACCGAAGCAGCTGGAGCGTCTTGGACGTACTCTTCGGTACCGCCAGCGACGTTGTTACGGCCACGGATAACGGCGTCTGCCATGGAAGCCATGTACAGTTCGATGGCGCGGATGGCGTCGTCGTTACCTGGGATGATGTAGTCAACACCTTCTGGGCTGCTGTTGGTATCGACAACGCCGATAACAGGGATGCCCAGCTTGTTGGCTTCGGTGATCGCGATGCGCTCGTGATCAACGTCGATGACGAACAGTGCATCAGGCAGGCCGCCCATGTCCTTGATACCGCCCAGGCTGCGATCCAGTTTTTCCAGATCACGGGAGCGCATCAGGGCTTCTTTCTTGGTCAGCTTGGTGAAAGTGCCGTCTTCAGCCTGAGTTTCCAGCTCGCGCAGACGCTTGATGGAAGCACGGATGGTCTTGTAGTTGGTCAGCATGCCGCCCAACCAGCGGTGATCGACGTACGGCGAGCCGCAACGAGCTGCTTGTTCAGCAACGATCTTGCCAGCGGAACGCTTGGTGCCGACGAACAGAATCTTGTTTTTGCCCTGAGCCAGGCGCTCAACGAAAGTCAGTGCTTCGTTGAACATTGGCAGGGTTTTTTCAAGGTTGATGATGTGAATCTTGTTGCGCGCGCCGAAAATGTACTTGCCCATTTTCGGGTTCCAGTAACGGGTTTGGTGACCGAAGTGCACACCGGCCTTCAGCATATCGCGCATGTTGACTTGGGACATGATAGTTCCTTGATAAGTCGGGTTGGGCCTCCACGCATCCCAATGACCAACCAGCGATCCTAAGATCGAAGGCACCCAGGCCATCGTGTCGACACGTGTGTGGGTTAGTGCTTTCGGGGCTATCCCCGGAAAGCGGCGCATTTTATACCACAGAAGCGCGCGCAGCGAAACCCGAAATACCAACGCAACCGGGCGACTTTTGCACCGCCTGCGCAATCACGCCATTATGCGCCCTAATAGTGGCAGCAAACACGCTGCTGGCGCCTGCTGGCTACGTCGCTCTGTTAGAATCCTGCCTTTATCCGTTTATTCGCGCGACACCGCGCTGTAGAGAGCCTGCAATGACCGTCACCATCAAAACCGCCGAAGACATCGAAAAGATGCGCATCGCCGGCCGCCTGGCCGCCGACGTTCTGGAGATGATCGAAGAGTACGTCAAACCCGGCGTGACCACTGAAGAGCTGGACCGCATCTGCCACGACTACATCGTCAATGTCCAGCAGGCCATCCCTGCACCGCTCAACTACAAGGGTTACCCGAAGTCGATCTGCACCTCGATCAACCACGTGGTCTGCCACGGCATTCCGAATGAGAAGCCGCTGAAAGATGGCGATACCCTGAACATCGACGTCACCGTCATCAAGGACGGCTACCATGGCGACACCAGCCGCATGTTCCACGTCGGCACCGTGCCGGTCTGGGCCGAGCGGCTGTCCAAGGTCACTCAGGAATGCATGTACAAGGCCATCGAGCTGGTCAAGCCTGGCTGCCGCCTCGGTGATATCGGTGAAGTGATCCAGAAGCATGCCGAGAAGAACGGTTTCTCGGTGGTTCGCGAATTCTGCGGCCACGGTATCGGCAAGGTATTCCATGAAGAACCACAGATCCTGCACTATGGGCGTGCCGGCACCGGCATGGAACTTCAGGAAGGCATGACCTTCACCATTGAACCGATGATCAACCAGGGGCGTGCCGACACCAAGGTACTGGGCGACGGCTGGACAGCCATCACCAAGGACCGCAAGCTCTCTGCGCAGTGGGAACACACCCTGGTCGTAACGGCCACCGGGTATGAGATCTTCACCCTGCGCAAAGACGACACCATCCCCCGCACTTCGGCCTGAACCCGCCCTACTGTAGGAACTTGATTCGATGCCCCAGGTGGATCCCGAGCTGTTCGACCGAGGCCAGTTCCAGGCGGAACTGGCTCTCAAGGCAAGCCCCATCGCCGCCTTCAAGAAGGCCATCCGCCAGGCTCGAGAGGTGCTGGATCAGCGCTTTCGCGATGGCCGCGAGATCCGCCGACTGATCGAAGACCGCGCCTGGTTCGTCGACAATATCCTGCAGCAGGCCTGGAACCACTTCGAGTGGAGTGACGAGGCCGATATCGCCCTGGTTGCGGTCGGCGGCTATGGTCGCGGCGAACTGCACCCCTACTCGGACATCGACCTGCTGATTTTGCTCGACAGCGCCGACCATGAAGTGTTCCGCGACTCGATTGAGCGCTTCCTGACCCTGCTGTGGGATATCGGACTTGAAGTCGGCCAGAGCGTGCGCTCGGTCGACGAGTGCGCCGAACAGGCCCGCGCCGACCTGACGGTGATTACCAACCTGATGGAAAGCCGCACCATTGCCGGCCCCGAGCGCCTGCGCCAGCGCATGCTCGAAGTCACCAGCACGGCGCACATGTGGCCAAGCCGGGAGTTCTTCCTGGCCAAGCGCGCCGAGCAGAAAGCTCGGCACCACAAGTACAACGACACCGAGTACAACCTGGAGCCCAATGTCAAAGGCTCCCCTGGCGGCCTGCGCGACATCCAGACCGTACTTTGGGTTGCGCGCCGCCAGTACGGCACGCTCAACCTGCACGCCCTGGCAGATGAAGGCTTCCTGCTGGAAAGCGAAAACGAGCTGCTGGCTTCTTCCCAGGAGTTCCTGTGGAAGGTCCGCTATGCCTTGCACATGCTTGCAGGGCGCGCCGAAGACCGCCTGCTGTTCGATCACCAGCGCAGCATTGCCGCGCTGCTGGGTTTCACCGACGAGAACCCCAAGCGCGCCATCGAACAGTTCATGCAGCAGTATTACCGGGTGGTCATGAGCATCGCCGAGCTGAGCGATCTGATCATCCAGCACTTCGAGGAAGTGATCCTCGCCGATGACAGCTGCAGCAGCACTCAGCCGCTGAATCCGCGCTTCCAGTTGCACGACGGCTACATCGAAGCGGTGCGCCCGAATGTGTTCAAGCGCACACCATTCGCCATGCTGGAAATCTTCGTGCTGATGGCCCAGCACCCGGAGATCAAGGGCGTACGCGCCGACACCATCCGCTTGCTGCGCCAGCATCGCCACCTGATCGACAGCGAATTTCGCCACGACATCCGCAACACCAGCCTGTTCATCGAGCTGTTCAAGTGTGAGATCGGTATTCACCGTAACCTGCGCCGCATGAACCGTTACGGCATCCTCGGTCGCTACCTGCCGGAGTTCGGCCTGATCATTGGGCAGATGCAGCACGACCTGTTCCACATCTATACGGTCGATGCGCACACGCTGAACCTGATCAAGCACCTGCGAAAATTGCAGTACACGCCTGTATCGGAAAAATTCCCGCTGGCCAGCAAGCTCATGGGCCGCCTGCCCAAGCCTGAACTGATCTACCTGGCCGGGCTGTACCACGATATCGGCAAAGGCCGTAAAGGCGACCACTCCGAGATCGGCGCCATTGATGCCGCAAGCTTCTGCAAGCGTCATCAGTTGCCCGTCTGGGACAGTCGCTTGATCGTCTGGCTGGTGCAGAACCACCTGGTGATGTCCACCACAGCCCAGCGAAAAGACCTCTCTGACCCGCAGGTGATCTACGACTTCGCCCAGTTGGTCGGCGACGAGGTTCACCTTGACTACCTCTATGTACTGACCGTGGCCGACATCAATGCCACCAACCCGAGCCTGTGGAACTCCTGGCGAGCCAGCCTGCTACGCCAACTCTACACAGAGACCAAGCGCGCCCTGCGTCGTGGCCTTGAGAACCCGCTGGACCGCGAGGAACAGATCCGCCAGACCCAGAGCGCCGCATTGGACATCCTGGTGCGAGAGGGCACAGACCCGGATGACGTCGAGCAACTCTGGTCACAACTGGGCGACGACTATTTCCTGCGCCACACCGCGGCCGATGTGGCCTGGCACAGCGATGCGATCCTGCAGCAACCCGCGGATGGCGGGCCACTGGTGCTGATCAAGGAAACCACGCAACGCGAGTTCGAGGGCGGCACCCAGATCTTCATCTATGCCCCCGACCAGCATGACTTCTTCGCCGTGACCGTGGCGGCCATGGACCAGCTCAACCTGAACATCCATGACGCCCGGATCATCACCTCCAGCAGTCAATTCACCCTCGACACCTACATCGTGCTCGACAACGACGGCGGTGCAATTGGCGACAATCCAAAACGGGTCAAGCAAATCCGCGACGGCCTGACTGAAGCACTGCGCAACCCGGATGACTACCC
Organism: Pseudomonas sp. AL 58; assembly: GCF_036348395.1. Lineage (NCBI taxonomy): Bacteria > Pseudomonadati > Pseudomonadota > Gammaproteobacteria > Pseudomonadales > Pseudomonadaceae > Pseudomonas > Pseudomonas sp. AL 58. The sequence goes on along the minus strand of NZ_JAZBQR010000002.1, from coordinate 401,777 downwards.
GACCATCATCCAGCGCCGAGTACCGCGCCAACTCAAGCATTTCAACTTTGCCCCGCAGGTGACCATCCACAACGATGCCCAGCGCCCGGTCACCGTGCTTGAGCTGAACGCCCCCGACCGCCCTGGCCTGCTGGCGCGGATCGGCCTCATCTTCCTGCAGTTCGACCTGTCGCTGCAGAACGCCAAGATCGCCACCTTGGGCGAACGCGTGGAAGATGTGTTCTTCATTACCGATGCCAACAACCAGCCGCTCTCCGACCCGCAGCTGTGCAGCCGCCTGCAGGATGCGATCGTGCAGCAGCTGCAGGCCGACCAGGCCGGTGTCGAAATGTCCCGCTTGACCATTTAACGTTTGACGAGATTCAGCGCCGATGAACAACGCCTTGCAAAAGCTTCAGCCTTACCCGTTTGAAAAACTGCGCGCCCTGCTCGGCGCTGTACAACCGGCCGCGGACAAACGCGCCATCGCCCTGTCGATCGGTGAGCCGAAGCACACCTCACCGGCGTTCGTCGCCAAGGCACTGGCCGACAATCTGGATCAGATGGCTGTTTACCCCACTACCCTGGGCCTGCCGGCACTGCGCGAGGCGATTGCGCACTGGTGCGAGCGCCGTTTCAACGTGCCAACGGGCTGGATCGACCCGGCCCGCCATGTACTGCCGGTCAACGGCACCCGGGAGGCGTTGTTCTCCTTCACCCAGGCCGTCGTCAACCGTAGCGACGATGCCTTGGTGGTCAGCCCCAACCCTTTCTACCAGATCTACGAAGGTGCGGCCCTGCTGGCAGGTGCACAGCCACACTACCTGCCATGCCTGGATCAGAACGGCTTCAACCCGGACTTCGACGCCGTGCCAGCCGAAATCTGGCAACGCTGCCAGATTCTCTTCCTCTGCTCCCCGGGCAACCCGACCGGCGCACTGATTCCGCTCGATACCCTGAAAAAACTGATTGCCCTGGCTGACCAGTACGATTTCATCATCGCCGCCGACGAATGCTACAGCGAACTGTACTTCGACGAGCAAAGCCCACCACCGGGCCTGCTGAGTGCGTGTGCGGAACTGGGTCGCAGCGACTTCAAGCGTTGCGTGGTGTTCCACAGCCTGTCCAAACGCTCCAACCTGCCGGGCCTGCGCTCAGGCTTCGTCGCCGGTGATGCCGATGTACTCAAGGGCTTCCTGCTCTATCGCACCTACCACGGCTGCGCCATGCCGGTACAAACCCAACTGGCAAGCATTGCTGCGTGGAACGATGAAGCGCATGTACGCGCCAACCGCGACCTGTACCGCGAAAAATTCGACGCTGTGCTGGAAATCCTCGGGCCGGTGCTGGATGTGAAGAAACCGGACGGCGGCTTCTACCTGTGGCCGAAAGTGCCGATGGATGACGCCACCTTCTGCCGCAACCTGTTCGAACAGCAGCACGTGACCGTGGTACCGGGCTCTTACCTGTCTCGCGAGGTCAATGGCGTCAACCCTGGCGCCAGCCGCGTGCGCCTGGCACTGGTCGCACCACTGGCCGAGTGCGTTGAAGCCGCACAGCGGATTCGTGCGTTCATCGAGGGTTAAGCAGCGGCTCCAGTACCGTGGCAAGCCGGCCCCCGTAGACAGTAAACGGGAGTCGGCACACGTGAGCGACCGTCGGCGCTGCTTTTCACCTGAGCCGGCTACTTGACCGGCCCCAGGTTGGCCTCACTCATGTCCAGCTCGCCCAATACCTGACGCAGTACGTCATCACCAATTTCATGATTGCGACGCAGGTTGTACAGCTCCAGCCGCTGCGCACGCAGAGCGCGCAAGCGCAGACGCCGCTCCAAATGGTCCATCTGCTCGGCCAACGCCTGTGCTTCGGCGCTGTCATTGAAGGTATCGAGCTGATGCCGATACTCCGCCATCAAACGCCCCTTGAGTTCTATCGCCAACGCCGCGTGATTGGCATCCTGCGCGGCATCCTGAGGCAGGCTTGATTCCACCGCCTCCTCTGCCTCCAGCGCATGAATGGCCGCCTCAGCCGTGCGCCGCCAGGCCTCCTTGGCCTCTTGGCGCAAGGTATCGTCCGGGCTTTTGGTCACACCGCGCAGCAGCACTGGCAAGGTAATGCAGGCCGAGATCAACGAAAGCAAAATCACTCCGGCAGCGATGAAGATCAGCAGGTCTCGCTCCGGGAAGGCTTTACCTGCGCTGATCAACAGCGGGACCGACATGACACCCGCCAGGGTCACCGCACCACGCACACCGCCCAGGGTCAACAGCCAGCACGAACGAGCGGTGGGCACCAGAACCAGGTCGTCCTTGCCCCGCCAGCGGCGAATCGCACCGATCAGGCGCCAGATGCTCTGCACCCATACAAAACGCAGTGCGATCAACACCAGGAAAATCGCCAGTACATCCAGGCAGCGCCACAGCAGGGTTGGCCACAGTGACGCTTCGTGACTGGTCACCGCCTTGACGATATCCGGCAACTGCAGGCCCAGCAGTAAGAAGATCAGACCATTGAAGGCGAACTCCAACAGCGACCAGACACTGCGATTGAGCAGGCGAGTACTGGTCTGACGTGGCAACAGATCAAGCCAGCTCTGCATCATGCCTGCCGCTACGGCAGACAGAATGCCCGAAGCCCCAAGACGCTCGGCCAACACGTAGGCGGCAAACGGCAGTAACAACATAAATACGACGTGGGTGGCCGGATCATCCCACCCCCGTGCAATCATCCAGGCACGCAAACGTCCGACCAGCCAGCTCAACGCCACGCCGATAGCCAGCCCGCCTACCGCAACCAAAACAAAGGTCAGGCTTGCTTCGGCCAGGGAAAATACCCCGGTAATGGCTGCTGCCAGGGCAAACTTGAAGGTCACCAGGCCCGAGGCATCGTTCATCAGGGCTTCGCCCTGAAGCATGTGCATCAAGGGTGTCGGCAGACGGTCCTGGGTAATGGCCGAAACGGCAACGGCATCAGTCGGCGACAGCACGGCCGCCAAGGCAAAGGCCACCGGCAGCGGAATACTCGGCAGAATCCAATGGATGAAGTAGCCCGCGCCGACGACGGTAAACAGCACCAGCCCGACCGCCAGGGTCAGGATTGGCCCTCGCAGGCGCCACAACTCGCGCTTGGGCATGCGCCAACCATCGGAAAACAATAGCGGCGGAAGGAACAAAAAGAGGAACAGCTCAGGGTCGAGGGCAACGTGAAGCCCCAGGGTTGGCCAGGCCAGCAAGGCTCCAGCGGCAATCTGTACCAACGGCAAAGGTAGCGGAACAAGCCTTCCGACCAACTTGGAAACGCTGACCAGCATCAGCAGAATTAAGACGGTATAGGCTGACTGCATGCGGCGTAATTCCTGTTCGATTTCAAAGCGTTCAATAGCGATAGGCATCCTGCGCCGGAAAACGCCATTGAAGCGACATATTAGCCGCTTAGGCTGCGCGCACACCGCTGCACAAAAGTCGCAAGCACTGCCGCAACCTGTAACACAATGCTACAAAGAACCATGACCAGCGCCACTCCCCGGTGTAGGTCGTGGCATAATCCGTCATCATTTTTTCCCAGGAGGGGCATGACTTGACTACGAGCGACACGCCATTGCGCCTTTACGGAATCAAGGCCTGCGACACCATGAAGAAAGCCCGTACCTGGCTCGAAGAAAATGCCATTGCCTACGACTTTCACGATTACAAGAGCCAGGGTATCGACCGCGAAAGCCTCGAACGCTGGTGTGACGAGCATGGCTGGCAGGTTGTCCTCAACCGTGCAGGCACGACGTTCCGCAAGCTCGACGATGCGCAGAAGGCCGACCTTGATCAGGCCAAGGCCGTCGCGTTGATGCTCGCCCAGCCCTCGATGATCAAACGCCCGGTACTCGACCTGGGTGAACGAACCCTGGTCGGCTTCAAGCCCGACCTTTACGCGGCCGCCCTGTCCTGACCGGCGCCACGCATTCATTCAATTTCCCAAGAGGTAACCGCATGTCCACTACCCTGTTCAGCCTGGCCTTTGGTGTTGGCACCCAGAACCGCCAAGGCGCCTGGCTGGAAGTCTTCTACGCACAACCGCTGGTGAACCCGGCTGCCGAACTGATCGCGGCCATTGCCCCGATCCTCGGTTACGAAGGTGGCAACCAGGCCATTGCCTTCAACACCACCCAGGCCGCACAACTGGCCGAAGCGCTGAAAAACGTCGACGCCGCACAGGCCGCCCTGCTGACTCGCCTGGCAGAAAGCAGCAAGCCGCTGGTCGCTACCCTGCTGGCCGAAGACGGTGCCCTGACCTCCACCCCAGAAGCGTACCTGAAGCTGCACCTGCTCTCGCACCGCTTGGTCAAACCGCATGGCGTGAGCCTGGCCGGCATTTTCCCGCTGCTGCCGAACGTGGCCTGGACCAGCCAGGGCGCCATCGACCTGGCCGAGCTGGCCGAGCTGCAACTGGAAGCACGTCTGAAGGGCGAGTTGCTGGAAGTCTTCTCGGTAGACAAGTTCCCGAAGATGACCGACTACGTCGTGCCGAGCGGCGTACGTATCGCCGACAGCGCACGGGTACGCCTGGGTGCTTACATCGGCGAAGGCACCACCATCATGCACGAAGGCTTCGTCAACTTTAACGCTGGCACCGAAGGCCCGGGCATGATCGAAGGCCGTGTTTCGGCAGGCGTATTCGTCGGCAAGGGCTCGGACCTGGGCGGCGGCTGCTCGACCATGGGCACCCTGTCGGGTGGCGGCAATATCGTGATCAAGGTCGGTGAAGGCTGCCTGATCGGCGCCAACGCCGGTATCGGTATTCCGCTGGGCGACCGCAATACCGTTGAAGCAGGCCTGTACATCACAGCAGGCACAAAGGTGGCCCTGCTTGACGAGCAGAACCAACTGGTCAAAGTGGTCAAGGCACGCGACCTGGCTGGCCAGCCAGACCTGCTGTTCCGTCGCAACTCGGTCAGCGGCGCAGTGGAGTGCAAGACCCACAAGTCGGCTATCGAGCTGAACGAAGCGCTGCACGCTCACAACTAAGTGGTACGATCGGGCTTGGCGCTTGCCAAGCCCGATGCCCAGAGCCCGACCATCATGTTCCTGCCTTCTCCATGGCGCGCTGACTTTCCGGCCATCGCTGCCCTGCAACGACAGCACCAGACCTATCTGGACAATGCTGCGACTACTCAGAAGCCTCAAGCCCTGCTCGATGCCCTGAGCCACTATTACAGTCACGGTGCCGCCAATGTTCACCGTGCCCAACACCTGCCCGGCGCGCTGGCGACACAAGCCTTTGAACGCACCCGGGAGAAGGTTGCCGGCTGGCTGAATGCCGCCAGCACCGACGAGATCATCTTCACCCACGGCGCCACTTCGGCACTGAACCTGCTGGCCTACGGCCTGGAAGCGCGCTTTCATCCCGGCGATGAGATCGCGGTCAGCGCCCTGGAACACCATGCCAACCTGCTGCCCTGGCAGCAGTTGGCCCGGCGACGCGGCCTCACGCTGGTGATATTGCCCATCACCCCTGAGGGCTTCATCGATGTCGAGGCTGCGCTGCAGTTGATTGGCCCGCGCACACGCCTTGTCGCACTCAGTCAACTGTCGAATGTACTGGGTACCTGGCAACCCCTCGCGCCCTTGCTGGCCCATGCCCGGGCTCAAGGAGCACTGAGTGTGGTCGATGGCGCCCAGGGCGTGGTCCATGGGCGGCATGATGTCCAGCAACTGGGCTGTGACTTCTATGTCTTTTCCAGCCACAAGCTCTATGGCCCGGACGGTGTCGGCGTGCTTTACGGTCGGTACCAGGCACTGAACCTGCTGCAGCACTGGCAGTTCGGCGGCGAGATGGTGCAGTTGGCCGACTATCAAGAGGCCACGTTCCGCCCCGCCCCGTTGGGTTTTGAAGCGGGTACACCGCCGATAGCCGGCGTCATCGGCCTGGGCGCCAGCCTTGATTACCTGGCCAGCCTGGACCCATCCGCCGTTGACGAACACGAGGCCACCCTGCACCGCCTGCTGCTGCGCGGCCTGAACGACCGTGAAGGTGTGCGGGTGCTCGGTACGCCCGACGTGGCAGTGGCCAGCTTCGTCATCCACGGTGTACACAGCGCCGATCTGGCCCACCTGTTGACCGAGCAGGGCGTCGCCGTACGTGCCGGCCACCACTGCGCCATGCCACTGCTGAAAAGCCTCGGCCTTGCAGGTGCGGTACGGGTGTCACTGGCCCTGTATAGCGATTCGGATGACCTGCAACGCTTTTTTGAAGCACTGGACCAGTCCTTGGAGCTGCTGCGATGACCCTGCCAATCGCTGCCCAAGAGGCACTTGATAGCTTTGAACAGGCCGCAGGCTGGGAGCAACGTGCCCGCTTGCTGATGCAATGGGGCGAGCGCCTGCCAGCCTTGAGCAGTGACGAACAGTGCGAAGCCAACCGCGTGCATGGCTGTGAAAGCCAGGTGTGGTTGGTAGCCGAACAGCGCGCCGGGCACTGGCACTTTCGCGCCAGCAGCGATGCCCGGATGATCCGTGGCTTGCTCGCCCTGCTGCTGGTCCGGGTTGAAGGCCTGTCCAGCAGCGCCTTGCAACAGCTGGATCTGCCCGGCTGGTTCAACCAGTTGGGCCTGGGGCGACAACTATCGCCCTCGCGCAGCAACGGCCTCAATGCCGTGCTGCAACGTATGGCTCAGCTCGCCTCTGGCGCCTGAGCCGGCTTGCGCTCGGATGGGCGCCGGGTACCCGCCACCAGTTTGTCCAGTGCCTTGCTCGCCGCGACCATGCCGAAGGTCGCGGTGACCATCATGACCGCACCGAAGCCACCAGAGCAGTCCAGCTTGACCCCATCACCGACAAAACTTTTCTGCAGGCAAACGCCGCCGTCCGGCTTCGGGTAGCGCAACTGCTCGGTGGAGAACACGCACGGCACGCTGTAGTTGCGGCTGACATTGCGCGAGAACCCATAATCGCGGCGCAGAGTCGAACGCACACGCGAAGCCAATGGGTCGTTATAGGTACGGTTCAGGTCGGTGACCTGAACCTGGGTAGGGTCGATCTGCCCACCCGCGCCACCGGTGGTGATGATCGAGATCTTCCGACGCTTGCACCAGGCAATCAGCGCCGCCTTGGCCTGCACGGCGTCAATGCAGTCGATGACAAAATCCAGGTCTTCGGTGATGTACTGGGCGAGGGTTTCCTTGGTCACGAAGTCCGCCACCGCATGTACCGTGCATGCCGGGTTGATCGCCCTCAAGCGTTCGGCTGTGGCGTCCACCTTCGGTTTGCCGACATTGCCTTGCAGCGCATGCAACTGACGGTTGGTATTACTGACACACACATCATCCAGGTCGAACAGCGAGATTTCACCTACCCCACTGCGGGCAATGGCTTCTGCCACCCATGAACCGACGCCACCGATGCCGATGATCGCCACATGGGCGTCACGCAGGCGCTGCAGCCCCTCCAGCCCGTACAACCGGGCAACACCGGCAAAGCGTGGATCTTCTGTACTCATGGCCCTACCCCGAAAAAACCGGCGCGCATTATAGGCTGCTCTGCGTTCGATGCCATACCGTGCCTGACCGACAGCCAAGACAGCCGATTGGTCATACCGGTTGCAATGCTGCTTTAATGTCCAGCGTAACCCCAAGTCCTGGACGACAATTGCACGGGCGTCAGAACTAAAGCTGCTAATGAAAATCCAAGTTGATACCTGCCTGTATTGCACGGCAGGTAACGATCAGGATTTGCGCTGTACGGCGCTTGCCCGTTCCACCCTTTGGAACCCGAACTACCTATGTCATCGCGTAAATTTGGTCTTAACCTGGTCATCGTCGTGGCAATCGCCGCGCTGTTCACCGGGTTCTGGGCGCTGATCAACCGCCCGGTTTCCACACCCAACTGGCCGGAGCAGATTTCCGGCTTCTCCTACTCGCCTTTCCGCCTGGGGCAAAGCCCGCAGAAAGGGCAATACCCAACCACTGACGAGATGCGCCAGGACCTGGAGCAGTTGAGCAAGCTGACCGACAGTATCCGTATCTATACCGTGGACGGCACCCAGGACCAGATTCCGGCACTGGCCGAGGAGTTTGGCCTGCGAGTAACGCTGGGGGTATGGATCAGCCCCGACCAGGAGCGTAACGAACGGGAAATCCAGCGTGCCATCGAACTGGCCAACAGCTCACGCAGCGTAGTGAGGGTAATGGTCGGTAACGAAGCCCTGTTCCGCAAGGAGATCACCCCCGAAGCGCTGATGCAATACCTGGATCGGGTGCGCGCAGCCGTCAAGGTACCGGTCACAACCTCTGAACAATGGCACATCTGGAAAGAACACCCCGAACTGGCCAAGCACGTCGATCTGGTGGCGGCGCACATCCTGCCGTACTGGGAATTCATCCCGATGCAGGACGCCGGCCAATTCGTTCTCGACCGTGCCCGCGACCTCAAGCGCCTGTTCCCGAAAAAGCCACTGCTGCTCTCGGAAGTCGGCTGGCCGAGCAATGGCCGTATGCGTGGTGGTGCTGAAGCAACCCAGGCCGATCAGGCCATCTACCTGCGCACACTGGTCAACAAACTGAACCGCCAGGGTTACAACTACTTCGTCATCGAAGCCTACGACCAACCCTGGAAAGCCAGTGACGAAGGTTCGGTCGGCGCGTACTGGGGCGTATTCAACGCGGCTCGCCAACAGAAGTTCAACTTTGAAGGCCCTGTGGTCGCGATCCCACAATGGCGCTTGCTGGCCATCAGTTCCGTGGTCCTGGCGATGCTCTCGCTGGCCCTGCTGCTGATCGACGGCTCGGCCCTGCGTCAGCGCGGCCGTACCTTCCTGACCTTCATCGCCTTCCTGTGCGGTTCGGTACTGGTCTGGATCGGCTACGACTACAGCCAACAGTACAGCACCTGGTTCAGCCTGACGGTGGGCTTCCTGCTTGCCCTCGGGGCACTCGGCGTCTTCATCGTGCTGCTGACCGAGGCTCATGAACTGGCCGAAGCCGTGTGGATACACAAGCGGCGTCGCGAGTTCCTTCCGGTACAGGCCGACAGCGCCTACCGCCCCAAGGTTTCGGTCCATGTGCCCTGCTACAACGAGCCGCCGGAAATGGTCAAACAGACCCTCGACGCGCTGGCCGCACTGGATTATCCGGACTACGAAGTCCTGATCATCGACAACAACACCAAGGACCCGGCGGTCTGGGAGCCGATCAAGGCCCACTGCGAACTGCTCGGCGAGCGCTTCAAGTTCTTCCACGTCGCACCACTGGCCGGTTTCAAGGGCGGGGCATTGAACTACCTCATCCCGCATACGGCCAAGGACGCCGAAGTGATCGCGGTGATCGACTCGGACTACTGCGTCGACCGCAACTGGCTCAAACACATGGTGCCGCATTTCGCCGACCCGAAAATCGCCGTGGTGCAATCGCCACAGGACTACCGCGACCAGTATGAAAGCACCTTCAAGAAGCTCTGCTACTCGGAGTACAAGGGCTTCTTCCATATCGGCATGGTGACCCGCAACGACCGTGACGCGATCATCCAGCATGGCACCATGACCATGACCCGCCGCTCGGTGCTCGAAGAACTGGGCTGGGCCGACTGGTGTATCTGTGAGGATGCCGAGCTGGGCCTGCGCGTGTTCGAAAAAGGCTATTCGGCGGCTTATGCCCACAACAGCTACGGCAAGGGCCTGATGCCCGACACCTTCATCGACTTCAAGAAGCAGCGCTTCCGTTGGGCCTATGGCGCGATTCAGATCATCAAGCGGCACGCTGCAAGCCTGTTGCGCGGCAAGGACACCGAGCTGACACGCGGCCAGCGCTACCACTTCCTGGCCGGCTGGCTGCCATGGATCGCCGACGGCATGAACATTTTCTTCACCGTCGGGGCACTGCTCTGGTCGGCAGCGATGATCATCGTGCCGCAGCGGGTCGACCCGCCGCTGATGATTTTCGCCATCCCGCCACTGGCATTGTTCGTGTTCAAGGTCGGCAAGATCGTGTTCCTCTATCGCCGCGCGGTCGGGGTGAACCTCAAGGATGCCTTCGCTGCGGCGCTGGCTGGCCTGGCCCTGTCGCACACCATTGCCAAGGCGGTGCTGTACGGCTTCTTCACCAGCAGCATTCCGTTCTTCCGCACCCCGAAAAACGCCGACAGCCATGGTCTGCTGGTGGCGATTTCCGAGGCGCGCGAAGAGCTGTTCATCATGCTCCTGCTCTGGGGTGCCGCGGCCGGTATCTACCTGGTTCAAGGCATGCCGAGCGCCGACATGCGTTTCTGGGTGGCCATGCTGTTGGTGCAGTCGCTGCCCTACCTGGCCGCACTGATCATGGCGATGCTGTCGTCGCTGCCGAAACCGTCGAATGAGGTACAGCCGGCCACCGCCGGATAAAATCTGCACAACCTCTAAACGGCGGCCTTGGGCCGCCGTTTTTGCTATAAGATAACGCCCCTAATTTTGTGCCTTGCCTTGCTTCCGGAGTCTTTCATGACGGCCCCAGCCGACCTCTCGCCTACCCTTGAACTGGCCTGCGACCTGATCCGTCGGCCCTCGGTGACCCCGCTCGACGCCGACTGCCAGAAACAGATGATGCAGCGCCTGGGCGATGCCGGCTTCATGCTGGAGCCAATGCGTATCGAAGACGTAGACAACTTCTGGGCCACCCACGGCACTCAGGACGGCCCGGTATTGTGCTTTGCCGGTCATACCGACGTAGTGCCTACCGGCCCGGTACAGGCCTGGCAGAACGATCCGTTTGAAGCGCTGATCGACGAAAACGGCATGCTCTGCGGCCGCGGCGCAGCCGACATGAAGGGCAGCCTGGCCGCCATGGTCGTGGCCACCGAGCGTTTCGTAGCCGACTACCCCAACCATCGCGGCAAGGTTGCGTTCCTGATCACCAGCGACGAAGAAGGCCCGGCCCACCATGGCACCAAGGCGGTGATCGAACGCCTGGCCGCCCGTCAGGAGCGCCTGGACTGGTGCATCGTCGGCGAACCGTCGAGCACCACCCTGGTGGGTGATGTGGTGAAGAACGGTCGACGTGGCTCCCTCGGTGCGAAGCTGACCGTACGCGGCAAACAAGGCCATGTGGCCTACCCGCACCTGGCGAAGAACCCGATCCACCTGGCTGCCCCGGCATTGGCCGAACTGGCCGCCGAGCACTGGGACGAAGGCAACGCCTTCTTCCCGCCGACCAGCTTCCAGATCTCCAACCTCAACTCCGGCACCGGCGCCACCAACGTCGTACCTGGCGAACTGACCGCCCTGTTCAACTTCCGCTTCTCCACCGAGTCGACCGTCGAAGGCCTGCAGCAGCGCGTCGCGGCCATCCTCGACAAGCACCAGTTGGACTGGGATGTGGAATGGGCGCTGTCAGGCCTGCCGTTCCTGACCGAACCGGGCGAACTGCTCGATGCGGTATCGGCGAGCATCAAGGCCGTCACTGGCCGCGAGACCCAGCCGTCGACCAGCGGCGGTACCTCCGATGGCCGCTTCATTGCGACCCTCGGTACTCAGGTCGTCGAACTGGGCCCGGTCAATGCCACTATTCACCAGGTCAACGAGCGTATCCTGGCCAGCGATCTCGATGTGCTGACCGAGATCTACTACCAGACCCTGACCCGGCTGCTTGCCTGATGCTCATCTGCCCTCTTTGCAGTGCGCCACTGGCCAGCGTCGAAAATGGCGTGGCCTGCCCCGCAGGTCATCGTTTCGACCGTGCTCGTCAGGGCTACCTGAACCTGCTGCCGGTGCAGCACAAGAACAGCCGTGACCCGGGCGACAACCAGGCCATGGTCGAGGCGCGTCGGGATTTTCTCAGCGCAGGCCACTACGCTCCGGTTGCACACCGCCTGGCCGAACTGGCCGCTGAGCGTGCACCTCAGCGCTGGCTGGACATCGGCTGTGGCGAAGGCTACTACACCGCGCAGATCGCCGAAGCCCTGCCTGCGGCAGAAGGCTATGCCCTGGACATCTCCCGAGAAGCGGTCAAGCGTGCCTGCCGGCGTAGCCCCGCAGTCACCTGGCTGGTCGCGAGCATGGCCCGGATACCGCTGGCCGATGCCAGTTGCGGCTTTCTGGCCAGCGTCTTCAGCCCGCTGGACTGGCAAGAGGCGAAACGCCTGCTGGTGCCGGGGGGTGGCCTGATGCGTATCGGCCCGACCCGTGAGCACCTGATGGAGCTGCGCCAGCGTCTGTACGATGAAGTGCGCGACTACAGCGATGATAAACACCTGGCGCTGGTCCCCGAGGGCATGGTTCACGATCACAGCGAAACCCTGACCTTTCGCCTGACCCTGGACACACCAAAGGCCCGTGCCGACCTGCTGGCAATGACTCCTCATGGCTGGCGTGCCAGCGCAGAAAAACGCACCGCGGTCATCGACCAGACCGAGCCCTTTGAGGTGACGGTGTCCATGCGTTACGACTATTTTGTACGGCAAGGCTGAGCCGAACCCGGAGGATTGCCCCATGCGTCAACCCGATATCGAGATTTACCTCAAGGATGCGGACGTCGACCACAAAGCCATTGCTGCCTGGCTAAGCGAAGCCCTCGGCCCATGCACTGAGTGGGTGCAGAAAGGCCAGACCTGGAAATGCAGGGCAGGAAACGTGCCTGTGACCTGGCTGCCGAAAGCCGTTGGCAAATGGAACAGCCTTTACCTGGAAAGCGACCAGACCCCGTGGGAGGACGACATTGCCTGCGCGCGTGCAGCATTTGCCGTACTGAACGTCGAAGTACGCTGCGCACCGGGTAGTTGGGTAGAAGAAGAAGGCGAGGAAGACGCCGATCGCTGGATTCGCATCAGTGCCGACGGTGAAGAGGAAATCACCTGGCGCACGCAGTAACCTGCACTCTCGAAAAGGCCCGTCCCGGTCGTCCGGCGACGGGCCTTTTCGTTCACGGCTTAGAGACCAACCACGTCTTCAGCCTGAAGGCCTTTCTGGCCTTCTACCAATGCGTACTCCACTCGCTGCCCCTCGCTCAGGGTGCGATGCCCCTCGCCACGAATCGCACGGTAATGAACAAATACATCGGCACCGCCTTCACGCTGAATGAAGCCATAACCTTTGGCGTCATTGAACCACTTCACGTTCCCAGTCTCACGAGACGACATCTTTACTACTCCGGTTTTTTATTTTGGAATCGCCTTGCAGGCAGGGGTCACCACCCTCTACCGACGCAGCTTGCAACAAAAAACCTGCAAGCTGCGGACCGAGTATAAGGCAGCCTTCAAAGAATTTTTATGACCTGAGTCCTTTTTGCTGAACTTGCGCAGATACGGCACACTAACCTGCTTGAATTCAATATCCAGAGCAGAGCCTGTATGACCCGTTCACCTTTGCACCGCCTGATTTTCGGTGCTCTGCGCCGCCTGCTGTACCTATGGGTTCGCTCCGAGACAATCAACCAGTCGTCTTTCACCCTGAACCTGGACCGCAGTCGCCCGGTGTTCTATGCCCTGCAATCACCGTCGCTGGCCGACCTGGCCGTGCTGGACAGTGAATGCACCAAAGCCGGGCTGCCACGCCCTGTGTTACCCGTTTCACTCGGTAACCTCGAAGAACCGGCCGCTTTCTTCTATTTGACCCCAGACCCGGACTGGCTCGGCCGGCATGACAAACGCGGCGCACCACCAACGCTGGCTCGGTTGGTCAACGCGGTCAGCCTGCATGATGAAAACGATGCACAGATCATCCCGGTCAGTGTGTTCTGGGGCCAGTCACCGGCCAGTGAATCGAGCCCGTGGAAATTGCTGTTCGCCGACAGCTGGGCCGTGACCGGGCGCCTGCGCAAGCTGCTGAGCATTCTGATCCTGGGGCGCAAGACCCGCGTGCAGTTCTCCGCACCGATCCATCTGCGCGAACTGGTGCAACACGAAAAAGGGCAGGCGCGCACGGTACGCATGGCCCAACGCCTGCTACGGGTTCATTTTCGCAACCTCAAGACAGCCGTCATCGGCCCGGACATTTCTCACCGGCGCAACCTGGTCAAGGGCCTGATCCACGACCCGTTGGTACGTCAGGCCATCGCCGAGGAAGCCGAACGCGAGAACATCCCGCTGGCCAAGGCCGAAGCCCAGGCACTGCGCTATGGCAACGAAATCGCCTCGGACTACACCTACACCGCCATTCGCTTCCTTGAGGTTGTGCTCAGTTGGTTCTGGAACAAGATCTACGATGGCATCAAGGTCAACCACATCGAGCAGGTGCAAGGTATCGCGCCGGGACATGAGGTGATCTACGTCCCCTGCCATCGCAGCCACATCGACTACCTGCTGCTGTCGTACCTGCTGTTCCGCAATGGCCTAACCCCGCCGCATGTTGCCGCCGGCATCAACCTGAACATGCCCGTCATTGGTAGCCTGCTACGCCGAGGCGGTGCATTCTTCATGCGCCGTACGTTCAAGGGCAACCCGCTGTACACCGCCGTGTTCAACGAATACCTGCACACCCTATTCAGCAAAGGCTTCCCCGTGGAGTACTTCGTCGAAGGTGGACGCTCGCGAACCGGGCGCATGTTGCAACCCAAAACCGGGATGCTGGCAATTACCCTGCGCAGCTTCCTGCGCTCCTCACGCACACCTATTGTCTTCGTACCGGTGTACATCGGCTACGAACGCGTCCTGGAGGGGCGTACCTACCTGGGTGAACTGCGCGGTGCGAGCAAGAAGAAAGAGTCGATTTTCGATATCTTCAAGGTCTTCGGTGCCCTCAAACAGCGCTTTGGCCAAGTGTCGGTCAACTTCGGCGCCCCCATTCGCCTGGCCAGTTTCCTCGACGCGCAGCAGCCCGGCTGGCGCGAGCAGGAGCATGGACCACAGTTCCGCCCGGCCTGGCTCAACCAGACCACCTCACGCCTGGGCGAGACAGTCGCCCGGCACCTGAACGAAGCGGCGGCAATCAACCCGGTCAACCTGGTGGCCCTGGCCCTGCTGTCGACCAGCAAGCTGGCCCTCGACGAACGTGCCCTAGCACGCGTGCTGGACCTGTACCTTACACTGCTGCGGCAAGTGCCCTACTCACCGCACACGACGCTGCCAGAGGGTGACGGCCTGGCGCTGATCGCCCACGTCAGGGATATGGACATGCTTGCTGAACAGCGTGATGCGCTGGGCAAGATCCTCTATCTGGATGAGCAGAACGCCATCCTTATGACCTACTACCGCAACAACGTCCTGCACATTGTTGCCCTGCCCGCCCTGCTGGCGAGCTTCTTCCAGAGCAGCTCGCGGATGAGCCGCGACTTGATCCTGCAATACGTACGGGCACTGTACCCGTACCTGCAATCCGAGTTGTTTATCCGCTGGTCGCTGGACGAACTGGACGCGGTGGTTGACCAATGGCTGCAGGCGTTTGTCGACCAAGGCCTGCTGCGCTTTGAAAATGGCGTCTACCTGCGCCCTGCCCCGAGTTCGCGCCAATTCGTGCTGCTGACCCTCCTGGCCCGGGCCATTACCCAGACCCTGCAGCGCTTCTACATGGCCACCGCCCTGCTGCTCAATAGCGGCCAACACAGCCTCAGCGCCGAAGCACTGGAAGACCTCTGCGTGGTCATGGCCCAGCGGCTGTCGATCCTGCACGGGCTCAATGCCCCGGAGTTCTTCGATAAAAGCCTGTTCCGCCACTTCATTCAAACCCTGATCGAACAGGGAGTTCTGCGCCCCGATACCGCTGGCAAACTGGGATACCACGAAAAACTCAGTGAGTTGGCAGAGGGGGCGGCCAAGCGTGTGCTCTCGGCGGAGGTGCGCCTGTCAATCCGTCAGGTGGCCCTGCATCGCAATGACGATAACCCCGAAACGACGACATGAACCCTACGTGGTCTTGCCCGGAGCACGACCACGAAACAACGTGGGCGCCGACGTCACGGCGCCTTCGATAAGGAGATCCTGATGAAAAAATTGACCCTGGCCCTGATCGGAAGCCTGCTGGCAGCCTGCAGCAGTACGCCCCCAACCCCCAAGGCCAGCCTGGACGGCGAAGTGTTCTACCTTCAGCGTATCGCCCTGCCTCCAAGCGCGACCTTGAGTGTCAGCCTGCAAGATGTCTCCCTGGCTGACGCGCCAGCCGTCACGCTGGCCAGGCAGAGCGGCCCGGTAAACGGTCAGGTTCCGCTGCCGTTCCACCTCACCTACGACCCGAGCCAGGTCAAACCAGGCCACCGCTATGCCGTCAGCGCACGTATCGAGCTGGACGGTAAACTGATGTTCATCAACACCGAACAGCATGCCGTGCAACTTGATGGCCACGACCCGCAACCCGTGCGCATCAAGGTCGACGCGATTCGCTGATTTCCCCCTTCGTTCCCAGAAAAGGATGCTGCCATGTTTCGCCCCGTTCTCACCTTTACCAGCCTGTGTGCAGGCCTGCTGCTCTCGGCCAGCGCCATGGCCCTGTCGTTGAGCGATCTCTCGCAACAGGATGCCAGCGGTGGCCTCAAGGATGCCTTGACCCAAGGCGCCCAGATTGCCGTCAAGCAACTGGGTACCCCAGGTGGTTTCAGCAACAACCCGGATGTACGCATCGAGCTGCCTGGCAACCTTGGCAAGGCCGCCAAAACGATGCGCAAGTTCGGCATGGGTGCTGAAGTCGACCAATTGGAAGCCAGCATGAACAAAGCCGCCGAAGCGGCCGTACCGCAAGCTCAGGCACTGCTGGTGGATGCCGTGAAGAAAATGACCGTGGCCGATGCCAAGAGCATTCTCAGCGGCGGCAACGACTCGGCGACGCAGTACCTGAACAAGACCAGCCGTGAACAGATCCGCGCCAAGTTCCTGCCAATCGTCAAGCAGGCCACCGACCAGGTTGGCCTGGCGCAGCAGTACAACAGCTTCGCCGGCCAGGCTGCGAGCCTGGGTGTACTGGACTCGAAAAATGCCAACGTCGAGAACTACGTGACCGAGCAAGCGCTCAATGGCCTGTTCGAGATGATCGGCAAGCAGGAAGCCAGCATTCGTGAAAACCCGGCCGGTGCTGCCACCAGCCTGGCGAAGAAGGTGTTTGGCGCGCTCTGACACGGCAGGGGTCGCCACATAAGGCATGACACCCCATACCATCGCGGGCAAGATCCGCTCCCACACATGTTGCGCACTGTGGGGGTGGCTTGCCCGCGATGCCGGTTTCTAGGGTTTCTTGACCCTGAACCAGGCCGCATACAGCGCTGGCAGGAACAACAGGGTCAACACCGTCGCGACGATCAGGCCGCCCATGATGGCTACCGCCATCGGCCCGAAAAACACACTGCGCGACAGTGGGATCATGGCCAGCACCGCCGCCAACGCCGTCAACACAATCGGCCGGAAACGCCGTACCGTGGCTTCGATGATCGCCTGCCAACGGTCAAGCCCTGCGGCAATGTCCTGCTCGATCTGGTCCACCAGGATCACCGAGTTGCGCATGATCATCCCTGATAACGCAATGGTGCCAAGCATCGCGACGAAACCGAACGGCTGTCGGAACACCAACAGGAACAAGGTCACGCCGATTACGCCCAACGGGGCCGTCAGGAACACCATCACCGTGCGCGAGAAACTGCGCAACTGCAGCATCAGCAAGGTCAGCACCACCACGATGAACAACGGGAAACCGGCTTTCACCGAGTTTTGCCCTCGCGCGGAATCCTCGACCGTACCGCCCACTTCCAGCAAGTAGCCATCCGGCAGTTGCGCACGCACGCTCTCAAGTGTTGGCAGGATCTGTTGAACCAGGGTCACCGGCTGCTCCTTGCCGTAAATATCGGCGCGCACGGTGACCGTCGGCAAGCGGTTACGGTGCCAGATCACGCCTTCCTCAAAACCGTATTCCAAGGTCGCGATCTGCGACAGCGCAACGCTGCGGCCATTATCAGTCGGTACCGCGAGGCTAGGCAGGTTCGCAAGCTCACGCCGTTCCTGTAGCGTGCCACGCAGCAGTATCTCGATCAGCTCATTGTCTTCCCGGTACTGGCTAACCCCTGAACCGCTCAGGGTGCTTTGCAGGAATTGGGCGAGGTTGGCCGTGCTCACGCCGAGTGCACGGGCACGATCCTGATCGATGATCAGGTGAACCACCTTGCTTGGCTCTTCCCAGTCCAGGTGCACGTTAGCCACATGGGGGTTCTCGTGGACCTTGGCCGCAACCTTGCGCGCCAACGCTCGCACGACCTCAATGTGCTCCCCCGTGACCCGGAACTGCACCGGATAGCCAACCGGCGGGCCGTTTTCCAGCCGAGTGACACGCGAGCGCAGTTGCGGGAACTGTTCGTTCAGGTTTTCGATCAACCAGCTACGCAGCGCCTCACGGTCTTCGATGGTCTTGGCCAACACCACGAACTGGGCAAAACTCGCTGCGGGCAGTTGCTGATCCAGAGGCAGGTAGAAGCGTGGCGAACCAGTGCCGACATACGCCACATAGTTTTCAATATCAGGACGCGCCTTGAGCATCGCCTCCAGCCGCTCGACCTGCTCAGCGGTATTGCTCAGCGAGGCGCCTTCAGCCAGTTTCAGGTCAACCATCAACTCCAGACGCCCGGAAGCCGGGAAAAATTGCTGAGGGACGAAACGGAACAACAGGATGCTCGCGATGAACATGCCGATGGTGAGCACAATGACTGTCTTACGCCGCCGTACACACCACGCCACCACTCGCCGAACCCGTTGATAGAACGGCGTGCCATAGGGGTCAGGCGCGTTGCCGTTCGTACCGTGTTTAGCCGCATGCGACTTGGCCAGGTCCGGTAACAGCCGTTCGCCCAGGTAAGGCACAAACACCACCGCGACAATCCAGGACGCCAACAACGCAATCGTCACCACCTGAAAGATCGAGCGGGTGTACTCGCCAGTACCTGACTGCGCTGTTGCGATCGGCAGGAAGCCTGCCGCAGTGATCAGCGTGCCGGTGAGCATCGGAAATGCCGTGCTGGTCCAGGCAAAGCTGGCGGCCTTGAAGCGGTCAAAGCCCTGCTCCATCTTGATCGCCATCATCTCTACCGCAATGATCGCATCGTCCACCAGTAACCCCAGCGCCAGTACCAGCGCCCCCAGGGAGATCTTGTGCAGACCGATGCCCAGGTAGTACATGGTGGCGAAGGTCATTGCCAGTACCACTGGAATCGCCAACGCGACCACCAGCCCGGTGCGCAGGCCCAGGGAAAAGAAACTCACCAGCAAGACCACGGCCAAGGCTTCGACCAGTACGTTGACGAACTCACCGACACCGGTCTTCACCGCCGCAGGTTGGTCAGACACCTTGCGCAGCTCCATGCCGGCAGGCAGGTTGCGGGTAATCCGCGAAAACTCGGCTTCCAGTGCCTTGCCCAACACCAGAATGTCGCCACCGGGCTTCATCGACACCGCCAGACCGATGGCGTCCTCGCCCATGAAGCGCATACGTGGCGCAGGCGGGTCGTTGAAGCCACGACGCACGTCGGCGACATCGGCGATGCGGAAGGTGCGGTTATCGACACGAATGGGGAACTGCTCGATCTGCTCAACCGTCTCGAACTGACCACTGACGCGCAACTGCAAACGCTCGGTGGGCGTTTCAAAGAAGCCCGCCGTGCTGACCGTATTCTGCTCTTCCAGTGCTTGCTGCACCGCCGCCAATGGCAAGCCAAGGGTGGCCAGCTTGACGTTCGACAGTTCGATCCAGATTTTCTCGTCCTGCAGCCCCAGCAGTTCGACCTTGCCTACATCATTGACCCGTTGCAGCTGGACCTGCACACGGTCGGCGTAGTCCTTGAGCACGGCATAATCGAAGCCTTTGCCTGTCAGGGCGTAGATGTTGCCGAACGTGGTACCGAATTCATCATTGAAAAACGGCCCCTGAATGCCCGGTGGCAAGGTGTGGCGGATGTCCGCGACTTTCTTGCGCAACTGGTACCACAACTCAGGGATCTCGTCCGAGTGCATGGAGTCCCGGGCCATGAAGGTGACTTGCGATTCGCCGGGGCGAGAGAACGACACGATCCGTTCGTACTCGCCGGTTTCCATCAGCGTTTTTTCAATACGTTCGGTCACCTGGCGCGACACTTCCTCGGCACTCGCGCCAGGCCAGAGGGTACGAACCACCATGGCCTTGAAGGTAAATGGCGGGTCTTCACTCTGGCCGAGTTTTGTATACGACAATGCGCCGACTATGGCGACCAACAACATCAGGAACAGGACGATCTGGCGATTACGCAACGCCCAAGCAGAAAGGTTGAAACCCATCAGGGACTACTCCTTAGTCGCCAGATTGACCACACGGTTGGAACGGTCCACCGGGCGTACCTGCTGGCCGTCGTGCAATACATGCACACCCGCAGCAACCACCCAGTCAGAGGGGCTCAAGCCCTCAAGCACCGGCACGCTGGTCTCGCCATAGGCACCGACACGTACCGGCGTTCGCTTGAGCGTATTGTTGGCGTCCACTCGCCAGACGTAGGTCTGGCCATTCTCGGCAGTCAACGCCGAAAGCGGCACCGCCAGCGGTACCTGCTCGACGTGCTGGATGAACACCCGCGCACTTTGCCCGAGTTCCGCGTGAACCTTGCCGACATTGAACGCAATACGGGCGGCGAACGTACGCGAGCGTGGATCAGCAGCAGGCGACAGCTCACGGATGACCCCATCGAACCGCTCTTGAGGCTGCGACCAGAGTTCCACCGACACCGGCAGGCCCACCTTGAAGCGGGAGAAATTCTGCTCCGGCAGGCTGATCAACACCTCACGCTCGCCATCGGCCGCGAGGGTGAACACCGTCTGCCCTGCCGCCACCACCTGCCCGACCTCGACCTGGCGTTTGGCGATCACCCCATCCTGCGGCGCGCGTAGCACCGCATAGCCGGCCTGGTTGCCCGCCACATCGAACTCGGCACGTACCTGCTTGAGCCGAGCCTGGCCTGCACGGTAGAGGTTCTCGGCGTTGTCATACTGGGAGCGACTGACCATCTGCCGCTCCAGCAACTTCTGGTAGCGATCGCGCTCAGCCTGCACCAGGCTCAGGTTGGCCTCAGCGGCCGCAACCTGGGCACGCGCGGCCTCCAACTGCAAGCGCACGTCCTGCGGGTCAAGCTCGGCCAGTGGCTGATTGGCCTTGACCCGCTGCCCCTCCTCCACCAAGCGCCGGCTGACCTTGCCAGCAATGCGAAATGCCAACTCTGGCTCAAACCGCGCGCGCACTTCCCCCGGATAACTGGCGACCGCCGCACTGGCCGGTTGTGGCTGAACCACCATGGCCGGCCGAATGGTTACCTGTTGCGGGCCTTCCTGGCCACACGCACTCAGTAACACGGCAAAACTGACGGGCAAAGCAAGGGGCAGGAAATGGCGCAACATATGGAAAACCCTTTCGCGAGTGGCGCTTTTAATATTTGAACTGATCGGTATATTAATCAGAGCCCATAGCACTGGGAAGCGAAAGTCCCGTTTTTTTGTCCGACAATTTTTTGAGCGCGCTTGACCGGCCAGTCGAATTTCCCGCTCGCACAAGGAGCACGCGATGTACCATGAACGCCCTTTAACCGCTGCCTAAGGACACCATGCTCAACGAAACCCCCGCACCCAACGGTCCAGGCCGGCCGAAAGACCTGGCCAAGCGCCAGGCCATTCTTGAAGCGGCCAAGCGACTGTTCCTGACCCATGGCTATGCCAGCACCAGCATGGATGCAGTCGCGACAGCGGCAGGTGTTTCGAAACTGACGGTCTACAGCCACTTCACCGACAAAGAGACACTGTTCTGCACGGCAGTGGTGGCAACCTGCAAGGCACAACTGCCCGAGTTGATTTTCGAACTGCCCGACGGCGCCTCACTGCAACAGGTGCTGTTGAACATTGGCCGTGGCTTCCAGGGGCTGATCAACGGCGAAGAGTCGGTCAAGCTGCACCGCTTGATCATGGCGCTGGGCAGCCAGGACCCCAAGCTCTGCCAGATTTTCTTCGAGGCAGGCCCGATGCGCTTGCTAAGGGAAATGGAGGCACTGCTGCAGAAGGCTGACGAACTCGGCCTGCTGCGTATCGAGCATCCGGGCAATGCTGCAGAGCACTTTTTCTGCCTGCTCAAGGGCGCCCCCAACTTCCGCTTGCTGCTCGGCTGCGGCGAACCGCTGGATGCCGAGGGCGCCGAAGCGCACGTACAGGATGTGGTCAGCCTGTTCATGCGCGCCTTCGCGCCCTGATCAGGCCTTGAGGGCTTTCTTCGGATAGATGTCGTAGCGGCTCGACTTGCCTTCCAGGCTGTGGCTTGGCTTGGCGCCTTCGATGATCGGCGCCTTGCGCGGGCGCTTGACCACGACCCGGTGAGTGGCCAGCGCCAAGGCGGCCTCAAGCAGCGCCGGGGCATCGAG
This sequence comes from Pseudomonas sp. AL 58, assembly GCF_036348395.1. Lineage (NCBI taxonomy): Bacteria > Pseudomonadati > Pseudomonadota > Gammaproteobacteria > Pseudomonadales > Pseudomonadaceae > Pseudomonas > Pseudomonas sp. AL 58. Next base: position 379,522 of record NZ_JAZBQR010000002.1, on the reverse strand, counting down.
ATCGTCACCCACCAACGGGCGGAACACGCGCATTTCCTTCTTGACCAGGGCGCTCTTGTCCCGGTGCGGGAACATCGGGTCGAGGTAGATCACTTGCGGCGCGTCCCCCTGCCAATGGCGCATCAGCTCAATCGCGTTGCCGGTCTGCAGGTGCATACGTGCCACGATTGGACCGACCTCGGCATCACCCCGTCCTCGCGCCAATCCGTCCTCAAGCAACGCGGCGACCAGCGGCTGACGCTCGATCAGTTGCATCTCGCAACCCAGGCTGGCCAAGACAAAGGCATCCTTGCCCAAGCCCGCCGTGGCATCCAGTACACGCGGGCGCACGCCTTGGGCGATGCCCACGGCCTTGGCGATCATCTGCCCGCTTCCGCCGCCGAACAGCCGTCGGTGAGCGGCTTGCCCTTCCACGAAGTCGACCCGCACAGGGCCGGGCGCCTGCGGCCCCAACTGCTGGATCTGCAGCCCTTCGCTCCCAACCTGAACGGCGAAGCCAGCAGCGTCGTCATCCAGCGGCAAGCCCAGGCGTTGTGCCCATTGCTCGGCATGCCCCTGATACTCGGGCGACAACGCCTCGACCCGCAGACGGCTGTCCGCCAGTTGCTCAACCATAGTTCGTGCATCCAAAAAAAATTAAATGATCGGCGGCCGTGGCCGATAACGAAAGTACTCAGTATTTTGCCAGACCCGGACAGCCTCCGACTGCCATGTCAGACATTCTTCAGCTCAATTCAGGCTACCTGTCGCCCGTCGGCGATTACAGCCGCCACAACACCCAGGCATTGGGTGGCGTAAGCCACCTGTGGCAAGACTTCTTTGCCCGGGCCTTGGCGGAGCAACAGGCTGAAGGCAGTGAAGCGACAACACTGGCGAGTGCCCCGGTAGATGCCACCACAGGCGAACCCGTAGGCGGCAGCCAGACCCTGGCACAGATCAATAGCCAGCGCGACTGCGATGTTCAGGACAGCGAGATCATCCCACCTGAGCCCCTGTTTCTGCCGATCGCCGAGTTCGAGCCGGAACTGCTGGAAAAACCGGCGCCCCCCTTCAGCGCCGCCGAGTTGATCGAGCAACAACGCCAACTGGACATCAGCAACAGCTGGGTTCGGCCAATCGTACTCAGCGCCGGGCAGCCCACACCTGAGCCAGGCCCGGCCCCTCAAGCACGCCCACTGCACCTGCCAATAGCCGAGTTCGAGATGGACCTGCTGGACAAGGCTGCAGAACCATTCGATGAGCACACGCTGATCGAACAACAGAAGCACCTGGACTTCGACCTGCGCTGGGCTCGCCCGGTGGTCCTGAACAACGTACGCCTCGCCGCGTGACGGCAAGCCGTCCACTAACCGACTAGAGCAGGCCCAACTGCTCGGCAAGTGGTGCCCTTTCCAACTCAGGCAATGGCGCCAGACCCGGCAGCCGCTCCATCAAGCCCTGATGAAAACGTTGAGCCAGCGCAGCGGCCAGGCGATTGTCGGCTGTGTGCAGGAAAACGTAGGGGGTGCGCCCCTCTTCGATCCAGGCCGCAACCTTATCCAGCCAAGGCCGCAAAAATGGCTCATTGGCAGCAAGCTCGGGGTGCCCGATAAAACGCACCTGCGGGCACGCGGTGAATGCGGCGGGCCGTGGCGGTACCTTGGGCTTCTTGGCTTGGGCATGCAGCACTGAGGCCTCGCGGGATGTGCAACTGAACAACGCACGCGGGTCCAGGCAAATACGCTCCACGCCCCGCTCCATTAGCAGGCGATTGAGCAGGCGCTCCTCTTCCCCCTTGGCAAAGAAGTCCGCATGGCGAACCTCTACTGCGACAGGCACACCGACTTCGTCCAGAAACCCGACCAACTCCGCAAGCCGCGAAGGCCCAAAACTGGCCGGCATTTGCAGCCAGTAAGGGGCGACCCGCTGCCCCAAAGGCCGCAGCAACTCAATGAAACCCTGGGCAGCACTCAGTTGCTCGCGCAGGTCACCGCCATGGCTGATGTCGCCAGGAAACTTGGCGGTAAAACGGAAGTGCTCAGGCATGATCTGCGCCCAACGCTGAACCGTGGCAGCAGCCGGGCGGGCATAGAACGTGGTGTTGCCTTCTACGGCATTGAACACCTGGCAGTAAAGCCCAAGGAAGTCGGTGGTTTTCGCGTCAGCGGGGTACAGGTACTCGCGCCAGGCGCTTTCACTCCAGGACGGGCAACCCAGAAAATAAGGAAGGGATGAGGGAATCATCCGTCAAATGTACAGGTCCAGCCCGAGCACTTCCATCTCCCAATCCACAAAGCCGGCGGTGGTCAGGTAGCTGCTAAGGGCCTTGGCAGTGCGCTTGTTGCTGGCCCGAGGAAAGATCATGTCCTGCTGACGGACGGGAAGACCCGCACTACGGCTGGCACCTGTACCCGCCGATGGCTGCGCCTGGGTTTCAAATTCACCCGGAATATCGTCGTCCAGTTCTTCTTCACGCAGCGGCGCCTTACGCGCGGAGCGTTTGACCGGATAAGACTGCGAGGAAAAACCGTCGATACGCATGGCGGAATACTCAGGAGCAATGATGGCAATTTAGCGGCACCCGAGAGCCTTCGCAAATGCCTGACTGATAACTGGACCACAGATCAGGCAAAAGATTCGGGGTTGCTGGCGCTAACTGACCGGCGGCGCTCAGCGCGCCTTAGGCGTGGCCACCTTATCGCGCAGGTAGACCGGCTGCGCCAGATCAGCTGCGATTGCCTCGCCACGCTGCCAGGCAAACGTTGCCAGGCTGAGCAGGTCCTGGGCATGAGGCAGCAGGCTGGCGTCCTGGGCGCTGACCTTGACCGCAAGGCGCTCGGCATAGCCCCAGCCCGTACCCGCACCAAACCAGTCCCCGGTAGCACCTGCTGGCAAGGCCACCTGCTCCGGTGGCAGCACAGCCTCTTCACCCAGCAGGCGCATTTCACCTGCCGTCGACTGGTAGCAGCCCCAGTACACTTCATCCATACGGGCGTCGATGGCAGCGGCGACCTGCTGCACACCCTGTTCACGCATTGCCCGCTGCGCCAGCACGGCCAGATTCGATACCGGCAGCACCGGACGCTCCAGCGCGAAGGCCAGGCCCTGGACCACACCAATAGCGATACGGACACCGGTGAAAGCGCCTGGACCGCGACCGAAGGCAATGGCATCAAGCGCCGACAACGCGATACCCGCCTCGGCGAGCAGGGTCTGGATCATTGGCAGCAGCTTCTGCGCATGCAGGCGCGGAATCACCTCGTAGTGGCTCAACACCTTGCCGTCATGCAGCAGGGCAACGGAGCAGGCTTCAGTGGCGGTATCCAGGGCCAGCAAAGTGGTCATCGGTGATTCCAGGCGAAAGAAAAAAGAGCGGCATTATAAACAACAACGGCCCGCAAGCGGGCCGTTGTTCAAGGGCTGGAGCAATAAATCAGCTCAGCGCTTCCAGCACCTTGGCAGTGATGGCCTCAACAGAGCCAACGCCTTCAATGTGGCTGTACTTCGGCTTGCCATTGGCGGCAGCCAGCTTCTGGTAGAAGTCCACCAGCGGTTTGGTCTGGTCGTGGTAGACCGCCAGGCGGTGACGTACGGTTTCTTCAGTGTCGTCTTTACGCTGAACCAGCGAATCGCCGGTCTCATCGTCCTTGCCTTCAACCTTTGGCGGGTTGTAGATCACGTGGTAGACGCGACCCGAGGCCTCGTGAACACGGCGGCCGGCAATACGCTTGACGATTTCCTCGTCAGCCACAGCGATCTCGACAACGGCATCCAGCTCAACACCGGCAGTTACCAGGGCTTCGGCCTGGGGAATGGTGCGAGGGAAACCGTCGAACAGGAAGCCCTTCGCGCAGTCAGGCTGAGCGATACGGTCCTTGACCAGGTTGATGATCAACTCGTCGGAAACCAGCTTGCCAGCGTCCATGATCGCCTTGGCCTCGAGGCCCAGCGGAGTACCCGCCTTGACGGCGGCACGCAGCATGTCACCGGTGGAGATCTGTGGAATACCAAACTTTTCGGTGATGAACTTTGCCTGAGTACCTTTACCGGCCCCGGGAGCTCCCAGCAGAATTACACGCATCTTGTGCTCCTCAATTTTTATAAGCAAATCAAAGGATTCGCCGCTAGGGCAAAATCCCGGAATTAGGTCATGACCACAATTCGGTCAAAAGGCTGCTCAAGATACACAGCAGCTTTCGGCCACACAAGCGCCCCCAAGTCGGAATAACCTGCTGCCGAAGACCCTGTCATGCTCTGGTTGCGCCGGGCGCAACCCGGCGCAAGTACACCTCAACCCGTGTTCCGCAAGCCTGCCGCGATACCTGCCACCGTCACCAGCAATGCCTGCTCCAAAGGGCTGTCCAGAGCGGCATCACGGGTGCGCGAGCGGGCCAGGAGATCAGCCTGGAGCAGATGCAGCGGGTCCAGATAGGTATTGCGCAAACGAATGAACTCCAGGGTATCGGGGCTGTGTGCAAGTAGCACCGGCTGCCCGGTCAGCCCCAGTACAACCTGGCACGCCTGCGACAATAGGTCGCGCAGATGTGCACCCAAAGGTCGCAGTTGCGATTGCACCAGACGCTCATCATAGGAACGCGCAATTTCAACATCGGCCTTGGCCAGGACCATTTCGAGCATGTCGATACGGGTACGGAAGAACGGCCATTGCTCACGCATTTCTGCCAGCAGCCCACCTTGCCCGCGCGCCAGTGCGTTGCTCAACGCCGCCTCCCAGCCCAACCAGGCCGGCAGCATGAGCCGCGTCTGGGTCCAACCGAAGATCCACGGAATCGCCCGCAGGCTTTCAATACCGCCCGCACGGCGTTTGGCCGGCCGACTGCCCAACGGCAAGCGGCCCAGTTCCTGCTCCGGCGTGGCCTGACGGAAATACTCAACGAACTCCGGGTTGTCACGCACCACACTGCGGTAAGCCTTCAGACCATCCGCCGCGAGTTGGTCCATCAAGCCGCGCCAGGCCGGTTGTGGGGGTGGCGGCGGCAACAGGGTCGCCTCGAGCACCGCAGCCAGGTACAGGTTGAGGTTCTGCTCCGCGATGTCCGGCAGGCCGAATTTGAAACGGATCATTTCGCCCTGCTCGGTGGTACGGAACCTGCCGGCCACCGAGCCCGGTGGCTGCGACAGGATCGCCGCATGGGCCGGGCCGCCGCCACGGCCCACAGTACCGCCACGACCGTGGAACAGCAGCAATTCGACGTTCTGCCCTCGACAGATCTCCACCAGGGTTTCCTGGGCGCGGTACTGGGCCCAGGCCGCCGCCGTGGTACCAGCGTCCTTGGCCGAATCGGAGTAGCCGATCATCACTTCCTGAGGGCCGTGCAACCCCGCACGATAGCCCGGCAGGCCCAGCAGACGCTGCATGACCGGCCCGGCATTGTCCAGGTCGGCCAGTGTTTCGAACAACGGCACGACCCGCATCGGACGGGCAACGCCTGCCTCCTTGAGCAGCAACTGTACCGCCAGCACGTCTGAAGCCGCGCCGGCCATGGAGATCACATAAGACCCCAGCGATGCCGCCGGGGCGGCAGCGATTTCACTGCAGGTCGCAAGCACTTCAGCCGTCTCGGCCTGAGGCCGGAAATGCCGTGGCAACAACGGACGACGGTTGTTCAGTTCGGTCTGCAGGAAGGCGATACGCGCCTCTTCATCCCAATCTTCATAGCGCCCCAGCCCCAGATAATCGGTGATCTCACTCAACGCCGAAGCGTGCCGTGCTGCGTCCTGACGCACATCCAGGCGCACCAGGAACAGGCCAAAGGTCACTGCTCGACGCAAGGTGTCGAGCAGCGGGCCATCAGCGATAACGCCCATGCCGCACTCATGCAACGACTCATAGCAGAGCCGCAACGGCTCAATCAGGTCGTGATTGTCGTGCAAGACCTCGGCGGATGCCGGTTGCGTAACAGCCAGTGACGACTGCGCCCAGCTTCGGGTTGCCCGCAGGCGCTCGCGCAGTTGCTTGAGCAACGCCCGGTAGGGTTCGGCATGCTCACCCACCCTGGCCCGCAGCGCCGGGCTGGCCTGCTGCATGGACAATTCGGCAGCCAGAAAATCGACGTCTCGCAGGAACAGGTCTGCCGCCATCCAGCGGGCCAGCAACAGCACTTCGCGTGTGACCGTGGCCGTGACATTGGGGTTACCGTCACGGTCACCGCCCATCCACGAGGCAAATCGAATCGGCGCAGCTTCTAGCGGCAGGTGCAGGCCCGTGGCCGCGAACAAGGCCTTGTCCGCCTTGCGCAGGTGGTTGGGGATAGCCTGCCAGAGCGAGTTTTCAATGACCGCAAAGCCCCATTTGGCTTCATCGACCGGGGTGGGTCGAGTACGGCGGATTTCTTCGGTATGCCAAGCTTCGGCAATCAGCCGCTGCAGACGCTCGCGGACCTGCGCACGCTCGGCGGGTGTCAGGTCGCGGTGGTCTTGAGCCGCCAACTGCGCGGCGATGGCATCGTACTTGTGAATCAAGGTGCGGCGGGCGACTTCGGTCGGGTGCGCAGTCAGCACCAGTTCGATGCTCAGTTTGCCGAGCTGGCGGGCCAATGCGTCAGGACTGTGGCCCGCCTTTTTCAGGCGGTCGAGCAATTCGGGAAGCACCCTGGCCTCGAACGGCTCGGGCTGATCCGCGTCGCGGCGGCGAATCAACTGGTACTGTTCGGCGATGTTGGCCAGGTTGAGAAACTGGTTGAACGCTCGGGCCACCGGCAGCAACTCGTCCTCGGACAAGCCGTCGAGGCTGGAGCTCAGTTGCTCGGCACTGCCACTGCGGTCCGCCTTGGCGCTGCGACGAATATCCTCGATTTTCTGCAGGAAAGCTTCGCCGTACTGTTCGCGTACGGTGTCCCCCAACAATTCGCCCAACAGATGGACGTCTTCACGCAAGCGCACATCAATACCAGTCATCAGCCTTCATCTCCAACGCGGGCAAACAGCGATGACATCAGAGTGCCGCAGTACCGCCTGTGCTTCAAGGCAGACCAAAGTGCGACCAGTAGCTACGCTGAAAGGAGGCCATCCGTCTTCAACGAGGTCACCATGAAAATCCGCGAACTTGCCCAGAACTGGGAACAGACCGCCACGGGGCGCATGAGCCCTACCGGCTATGTGTTGCACCTGGATGTCGAAGCCGCGGCGCGTCTGGCGGCGCTGGCCGAGATGTACCCCAAGCGTCAACCCGAGGAACTGCTCGGCGAACTGCTCGGCGCCGCGCTCGAAGAGCTGGAGGCAAGCTTCCCTTATGTCCGCGGTCAACAGGTCATCGAAACCGATGAAGAAGGCAATCCGCTGTATGAAGACATCGGGCCAACGCCACGGTTTCTGGCGTTGTCACGACACTACCTGCAGACCTTAAGCGCGGAAAAAGAGGCGTCCAACGACTGAAACCGGTGGGTGCCGGGTTTGCCAGCGATAGGGACGCCGCTAATTGACGGTATTACTGTACCTGCTGCGGCGTCTCCTGCCCCATGCAGCGCACCGCCTGCTTCTTGCTGTCGACCAGTACGCCGGTCAGGCCCTTCTGCTGGGTGTCGAACAGCACCAACACGCCATCGATGCATTGCGCCACCTGTGGCGCCGGGCTGAGCGAAACCTTGTAGTCTTCACCGGGAACAGTCTTGAGCATGGTGAAGTCGGACAGCAGCAGCGCATCCTCCGGCTTGGCAAAATGCAGGTAGCCGTAATACCAAAGCGCACCGACAGTGCCAATGATGCTGCAGACACCGGTGATGATCAGCGGGATGGCGTTGCGTTCTTCACTCATTACTACTTCTCGTCAGGGTAATTGGGGACTTCGGCCAAACGTCGCAGTCCATTGAAATGTTCAGGGTCTTCCAGAAAGCGCAGCATTACCTTACGCCAAATCGGGTCGTTGAAGGTCTGCACATGACCACCACGGGTCAACTGCAGCACGCGCGGTGGTGGGGCTGCCTGATACAGACGGATACCATTGACCATGGGTACGGTGGTGTCGTCGATGCTGTGGTAGATCAACTTCGGAACCCCGGACAATTGCCCGACCGAGCGCAAGGCGCTGTCGCCATCCGGCACCAGCCATGACAGCGGAACCTGCAGAGGCCAGGTCAACCAGTTCGAACTCAAGGCGCTACGCCCGACATCCCGGTAACTGGCCGGCACTCCGTCGAAGACCATGGCCTTGAACCGATGTGATTGCTCAGGGTGTTGCGCCAGGTAATGGATGGCCAGGGCGCCACCCAGGCTTTGCCCCAGCAACACCAGCGGCTTGCCCTGCGCTTCAGGCGCCTGCTGCAGCCAGTCCATAGCAGCGGCAATATCGTCATAGACTTCCGGCAAGCTCGGCATGCCTTCCGACAAGCCATAGCCCCGGTAGTCGATCATCAACACCTGATAGCCCTGCTCCGGTAGCCACCAACTGCCGCCCAGGTGCAACGCCAGGTTGCCACCGTTGCCATGCAGGTGCAGCACCGTCCCCTTGACCGCTACCCCCTCCTTGGCCGGCAACCACCAACCATGCAGGCGCGTACCGTCTGCAGCGGTCAGGGTGAGGTCACGGTACTCAAGCTTGGCACGCGTCGGCGTGAAGGGCTCGCCCGGCTCAGGGTAAAACAGCAAGGCACTGCAGCCGGCCAGACTCAACAGCACAAGAAGCAGGCACAGCGGCCTGCCAAGGACGTCAGAGAATGTTCGAGTAGTCGGCTTCAATACGGTCCAGGCTCAAGTGATTGAGGAAGTTGGAGAAGCACATCCAGGCCGACAGCGCGTTCAAGTCGCGGAACTGCTCAGGCAGGTACTTGGGCGGCTCCACCAGGCCTTCGTCGACCAATTGGCGCAGAGTCCGCATATCTTCCAGCGTCGTCTTGCCGCAAAACAGCAAAGGAATCTGCTCAAGCTTGCCTTTACGCACGGCCAACTGAATATAGTTGTAAACCATGATAAAGCCCTTGAGATAGGACAAGTCCTTGGTAAATGGCAAGCCATTGGGCACCGAGCCACGAAACACGCGGCTGGCATTGCCATAGCTCTCCTGCATGCCAAACCCTTGAGCGCGAAAGAACTCGAACACCTGGAGGAAATCGGCCCCCTCCTCGACCATGTGAATGGCACGGGTGCGGTTGGTCAGCTTGCGCAGCCGGCTGGGGTAGGAGGCGAAAGCAATCACCTCCATGAGGATCGCCAGCCCCTCTTGGGTGACCGTGGAAGAAGGCGGGCCTTTGGAAAGGAAGGTACAGATCGGCTGGTTCAGGCCGTTGAGGGTGGTGCCGACATGCACCAGCCCCTCATGGACCTCCAACGCGCGGACATCGCGGTTGTTGAACATCGCGTCAGCGCGGATCTTGATGTAGTCGGCACCGGCCGCCGCGTCGGCGACGATACCGTCCGACTCGAATACACGGATGGTCTCTTCAGCCTCACCGAACACCTTGTTCAAGCGATGCTGAAGTATTTCCACGGCCTGCTTGGCGGTAAGGTTCTTCGGCTCGTCCTTCAAGTCACCCAGGCAATCGATGTTGTTCAGGTAGTCGGAGAGCATCAGGCCCAGATCGGACAGGGTCGGGTCACCGGCATGAAAGGCATCGGATGCGGCGCCGTAGAGCTCCTGGGAGATCAGCCCGAAATCCTCGGTGCCGCGCGCCTCGAGCATGCGCACCACCATGCGGTACTCCTTGCACATGCGTCGCATGATCTGCCCGACCGGGTTGAACTGGCCAAGCTGGCGCGTGATGTCACGCTCGATGTTCTGAAACTCAAGCTTCACCGCACTGGAGTCAAAGGACAGTGGTCGACCCAGATAGTACTCACGGTCCACCTTCGGCAACTCTTTGCCCTTGGCCTTGAGGAACCCCTGGCGGATGCTATCGTCCCACTTCACCGCATCGAGCACGCGGATCGGCGTCTGTGCCTGAACAATGCGATCAGACAGGCCGCGTATCGTCTGCTGGTACTCGTCCACACCACACTCCTTGCTTCGAATCGGTTATTTGCCTGCGCGCTGGAACCGCGCGACTTCGATGAACAGATCGGAGTTGGCAGGGTCATCCAGATAGGCGAAAACCTGTTGTGCAGGGCTGTCGATCAAGACACCCTCACCATTATCTTCCGGCACTTCGTAGCGTTGACCGCTGAGTGCCTTCTGCTCCAACGCCTGGTTGATCCGTTCAACATCAAGGTTGTAGAGCACTAACTCGTTGTTACCGATCACGTCAAAACCGGCAATCAGGAAGTTCCCGCCGAGCTTTTTCGGCACGCCAGCCGAGAAATACCAGCGGTTACCGTGACGCGAGACCGTGAAGGTGTATTCCTGCCGTGGCTTGCCCTTGGCCGTGGCCACTGCCTTGTAGGCATTGCCCCCCGTGCGACTGATCAGCAGTTTCAAGGGTTCGCCCCAGGCATCCTTGCTGCTCCAGCTACCGAGCAACGCCTTAGGCGCCGGCTGATTCGCCGGAATGGGTTCATTGAAGGTCACCAGACAACCGCCAAGCAGTAAAAACGACAAGGCCAACAGCACACGCCAGGCTTTCATCAGGTTCTCCTTGAAATGGATCGTGCCTTAGACCGCAGCCAATACCAGATGCAGGTATCGCGTAAGAATAGCGAGCATCTGCGCTTCGGCGTGCGGTCGCTCAGCATCGAGCAGGCCCTGATATTCCATCTGCTCGATTATCGCCGTCAACACCAAGGCGTCCTGCTGAGGTTCACGAGAGCCCACGACCTGAAGCATCTGGCCCGCGCCGCGTAGCAAAATCTGCTCGTGCGACTTGACCAGTTCGGCCAATTTCGGACACAGCAGCGCCTCCTGGCGAAAGGCCTGCTCGGCCATCAGGAAGTTGCGGCGGTTATGCAGTTGGCGTTGCACATACTCGCTCATCATCTTCGCCACTTCGTCGGCCAGCCGCGCCCGGGATTGTGGACTGCCGTCGCCCTGAGACAATAACTGACGCAGCACCACTTCGGTGTGCTCCCAGAGCTTGGCCATGTACGCAGCGCTGCGCTCCACGTACTGGGCAAAGCTGTCGATCAGCAGGTCTTCGATATCCTTGAAGTAGTAGGTGGTGGCCGACAAGGGCACCCCTGCCTCGGCGGCTACCGCACGGTGCCGCACACCCCGCACGCCATCACGGACAACGATGCGCATCGCCGCGTCGAGAATCTCCTGACGACGCTGCTCACTGCCACGACGGCTCGCCTTGCGCCCCTGGTACTGAACACTTTCCGCCACCGCTGTGGCCACGCCAGCAGCACCTTGTTGAGCCATTGCAGGAGTCACTACAGGTCTACCTCTATGAATTGCTGTCGATTCGATCAACTTATTGCGGGCAAGAAAAAGCCGCCCCGGAAGGCGGCTTGTTCAGTACGCTCAGGCCTGTGGGCGCATGTGCGGGAACAGGATCACGTCACGGATCGACGGCGAGTCAGTCAGCAGCATGACCAGGCGGTCGATACCAATGCCTTCACCGGCGGTAGGCGGCATGCCGTACTCCAGGGCACGTACGAAGTCGGCATCGTAGTGCATGGCTTCGTCGTCACCGGCATCCTTGTCGGCCACCTGCGCCATGAAGCGTTCGGCCTGGTCTTCGGCATCGTTGAGCTCGGAGTAGGCGTTGGCGATTTCACGGCCACCGATGAACAGCTCGAAACGGTCGGTGACGTTCGGGTTCTTGTTGTTGCGACGTGCCAATGGCGACACTTCGAACGGGTATTCGGTGATGAAGGTCGGCTGCTCGAGTTTATGTTCGACCAGTTCTTCGAAAATCATGGTCTGCAGCTTGCCCAGGCCCTCGAAACCTTTGACGTCGGCACCGGCCTTCTTGGCCAGGGCGCGCGCCTTGTCGATGTCCTGCAGGTCGTCAGCGGTGATTTCCGGGTTGTACTTGAGGATCGAATCGAACACAGAGATACGCTGGAACGGCTCGCCGAAATGGAACACCTTGCCCTGATACGGCACATCAGTGCTGCCCAGAACCAGTTGCGCCAGTTCGCGGAACAGTTCTTCGGTGAGGTCCATGTTGTCTTCGTAATCGGCGTACGCCTGGTAGAACTCCAGCATGGTGAACTCAGGGTTGTGACGCGTCGACACACCTTCGTTACGGAAGTTGCGGTTGATCTCGAACACACGCTCGAAACCACCGACCACCAGGCGCTTGAGGTACAGCTCCGGGGCAATACGCAGGAACATTGGCAGGTCCAGCGCGTTGTGGTGGGTTTCAAACGGCTTGGCCGCGGCGCCGCCAGGGATGGTCTGCAGCATCGGCGTTTCGACTTCAAGGAAGTCGCGCTTGGCCAGGAAACTGCGGATGTGGCTGATGACCTGCGAACGAACGCGGAACGTCTGGCGGGTGTCTTCGTTGACGATCAGGTCAACGTAGCGCTGACGGTAGCGGGTTTCGGTATCGGTCAGGCCGTGGTGCTTGTCTGGCAGCGGGCGCAGCGACTTGGTCAGCAGGCGCACGTTGGTCATTTCCACGTACAGGTCGCCCTTGCCGGAACGCGCCAGGGTGCCTTCAGCGGCGATGATGTCGCCCAGGTCCCAGGTCTTGACCGCAGCCAGGGTTTCTTCCGGCAAGGTCTTGCGGTTGACGTAGACCTGGATACGACCGGTCATGTCCTGAATCACCATGAACGAACCACGGTTGAGCATGATACGGCCGGCAACCTTGACCGGGATCGCTGCAGCTTCCAGCTCTTCCTTGGTCTTGTCGACATACTGTTTCTGCAGGTCGTTGCAGTAGCTGTCACGGCGGAAGTCGTTGGGGAAGGCCTGACCCTGTTCGCGCACAGCGGCAAGTTTTTCCTTGCGCAGGGCGATCAGGTTGTTTTCTTCCTGTTGCAGGTCTTGCGGATCGAGTTGTAGGTCGCTCATGTCTTCACATTTTCCATCACGGGTTCGTTGCCCTCGCCCGTCGGGCGAGGGACTTGTGGCAGGTCTCGGAGGGGTTATAGCCCCTGCTTGAGACTGGCCTCCAGGTATTCGTCGAGATCGCCGTCGAGCACCTTGTCGCAGTCGCTGCGTTCGATGCCGGTACGCAGGTCCTTGATCCGCGATGCATCAAGCACGTAGGAACGGATCTGATGCCCCCAGCCAATATCGGACTTGCTGTCTTCAAGGGCCTGGGAGGCGGCGTTACGCTTCTGCATTTCCTGCTCGTACAACTTGGCCCGCAGCATTTTCATGGCGGTGTCCTTGTTGGCGTGCTGGGAGCGTTCGTTCTGGCAGCTGACCACGGTGTTGGTCGGGACGTGGGTAATCCGCACCGCCGAGTCGGTGGTGTTAACGTGCTGACCGCCGGCACCGGACGAACGATAGGTATCGATTCGCAGGTCGGACGGGTTGATATCGATTTCGACCTTGTCGTCGATCTCAGGCGAGACGAACACCGCCGAGAACGAGGTATGACGGCGGTTGCCAGAGTCGAACGGGCTCTTGCGCACCAGGCGGTGAACACCGATCTCGGTGCGCAACCAGCCGAAGGCATACTCACCCTTGATATGCAGGGTGGCGCCCTTGATACCGGCCACTTCGCCTTCGGACAGCTCCATGATCGTGGTATCGAAGCCGCGCTTGTCGGCCCAGCGCAAGTACATGCGCAGCAGAATGTTGGCCCAATCCTGAGCCTCGGTACCGCCGGAACCGGCCTGGATGTCCAGGTAGGCGTTGTTCATGTCCATCTCGCCGCTGAACATGCGACGGAACTCGAGCTTCTCGAGCGCGACGCGCAGGCGGTCGAGTTCACTGACGACGTCCTCGACAGCGGCTTCGTCGTCTTCTTCAACGGCCATGTCCAGCAGGTCACGGCAATCGGCCAGGCCACCGGACATTTCGTCCAGGGTCTCGACGATCTGCGCCAGCATGGCGCGCTCACGGCCCAGTTCCTGGGCGTATTCGGGCTTGTTCCAGACGTTCGGGTCTTCAAGCTCGCGGTTGACTTCGATCAGGCGCTCATGCTTTTGATCGTAGTCAAAGATACCCCCGAATAGTCTCGGAGCGCTCGGTCAGGTCCTTGATGGTGTTCAGGATCGGGTTGATTTCCATGGGCGGGCAGCTCTCGTGCGTAATCTGTCAAAAGCCGGAGAGTATAACGCACTCAAATGCCTGCGGCAGCCCGCCCGACGGCCTGCCGCAAGAAAACTCGCCTCAGGCCACCCCGACCTGGTTGCGCCCGCCATTCTTGGCCAGGTACAAGCCTTTGTCCGCCGCCGAAATCAGCTGCCGGCAATGGCTACCAACCGCTGGGATGTGCGTCGCCAGGCCAATACTGACCGTCAGGCTTGAGCCGGCCTCTGGCAGGGTGTGCGCAATCTGCAGCGCTTCCACGGTCTGGCGCAATTTCTCGGCTACCAGGCGGGCGCCGCCCGGAGAGGTGTTGGGCAGCACCAGCGCGAACTCCTCACCGCCATAGCGCGCTGGCAAGTCGCTGGGCCGGCTGCAGGAACTGCGAATGGCCTCGGCGACCTTGCGCAAGGCCTCATCGCCGGCCAAGTGACCAAAGGTATCGTTGAACGCCTTGAAGTAGTCGACATCAATCATCAACAGCGACAATTGTGTCTGCTCGCGGATTGAACGGCGCCATTCCAGCTCAAGGTACTCGTCGAAGTGGCGGCGATTGGACAACCCGGTCAACCCATCGGAGTGCATCAACCGCTGCAGCACCAGGTTGGTGTCGAGCAACTGTTGCTGGCTGACCCGCAAGGCCCGGTAGGCCTCGTCACGCTGCAGCAGGGTCAGGTACGAGCGCGAGTGGTAACGAATTCGCGCCACCAACTCGATGTTGTCCGGCAACTTGACCAGGTAATCGTTGGCACCGGCAGCAAACGCGGCGCTCTTGACCAGAGGGTCTTCCTTGGTGGAAAGGACGATGATCGGAATGTCCTGGGTGGCCGGATTGCTGCGGTATTCGCGTACCAGCGTCAGGCCATCAAGACCGGGCATGATCAAATCCTGGAGGATCACGGTCGGCTTGATACGGATCGCCTGGGCCACCGCCTGATGAGGGTCGGCACAGAAATGAAAATCGATGTTCTCTTCCTGGGCCAGGCCGCGTCGCACCGCTTCACCGATCATGGCCTGATCATCTACCAGCAGAACCATCGCTGAATTCTCATTGGTGCTCGGAAAGCCACTGATCGGTAAATCATTCATGCGCTGTCACCTGGCCTCTGCCGGCCAAACGGCCCGCTTCAATAGATATTGTCATTTTGAAAAAATTTCCAGCAGTCGGGGGGCAATGCGTTCCAGCGAACGAACCTCCACCGCTGCATCAATGGCCGCAGCAGCCTTGGGCATACCGTAAACGGCGCTACTTTGCTGATCCTGGGCGATCGTCAGAAACCCCTGCTGGCGCATCAACTTCAACCCCTGGGCACCATCGCGGCCCATACCGGTAAGCAACACACCGACCGCATCACCACGCCAGAACCGTGCCACGCTCTCGAAAAACACATCGATCGAGGGACGATAGATTTCATTCACCGGTTCAGCGGTATAACCAAGGGTGCCATTGCTCAATAACCGAATGTGGTGATTGGTTCCCGCCAGCAACACCTGGCCGGGCTGCGGCGGCTCGCCCTCAAGTGCCAGGCGTACGTTCAAGCCAGAAGCACTCGCCAGCCAGTCGGCCATGCCGGCGGCAAACACCTGATCGACGTGCTGAACCAGAACGATCGCGGCGGAAAAGTTGCGCGGCAGGCCCTTGAGTAACACTTCGAGTGCGGCCGGACCACCCGCCGAAGAGCCAATGGCAACCAGCCTCTGACGCTGCGCCGCATCCCGCAAGTGTGTGTTCAACGGCTGCAGCGCGGCATTGCGCTGGCCGATCAGCCAGCTGATATTGAGGATCTTGCGCAACAGCGGGGCCGCTGCCTCTCTGGGCTCACCGCCGCCCAAGGCGGGCGTATCGACCACATCCAGGGCGCCATGCCCCATGGCCTCAAAGACCCGGTGCACATTCTGTTTACGGTCGACCGTGACAATGACGATGGCGCAGGGTGTTTCGGCCATGATCCGCCGGGTAGCCTCAACACCATCCATCACCGGCATGATCAGGTCCATCAGGATCAGGTCCGGGAGCAACTCGGTGCAACGCTGCACCGCCTCGGCACCGTTGCTCGCGACCCAGACCACCTGGTGCGCGGGCTCAAACGCCAAGGCTCGGCGCAAGGCCTCAACCGCCAAGGGCATATCGTTGACAATGGCGACTCTCATCCCTGTGCTCCCCCGATCAGTTCCACCACGGCATCGATCAAGGCATCATCGTGAAAACTGGCCTTCGCCAAATAGTAGTCGGCACCGGCATCAAGTCCACGTCGGCGATCCTCTTCACGATCCTTATAGGAGACCACCATCACCGGCAGCGACTGCAATCGATTGTCACGACGCAGCAGGGTAACCAGTTCGATACCGTCCATGCGCGGCATGTCGATATCGGTGATGAGCAAATCAAAGTCTTCGCTGCGCAGGGCATTCCAGCCATCCATGCCATCAACTGCTACCGCGACGTCATAACCGCAATTGCTCAGCAGCTTGCGCTGCAGCTCACGCACGGTCAGCGAGTCATCGACCACCAGAATGCGCTTGCGTACGCTGTTGCTGGCAACGCCCCGACCACGCTCAATGCGCTCCAGGCTACCGGTACTGAGCAGCTTTTCAACCGAGCGCAGCAAGTCCTCCACATCAATGATCAGGACCACCGAACCGTCATCCAGCAACGCACCGGCAGAAATATCCTGGACCTTGCCCAAACGGGCGTCGAGCGGCATCACCACCAGCACCCGCTCACCGATCAGGCGCTCGACCGCAACCCCATAGAGTGTCTCGCGCTCACGGATCACCACCACCTTGATGTCTTGCCCATCAGAGGCGCTAGCCGGCCTGTTCAATAGCTGGCTAGCCGCGACCAGGCCGATATGTCGGCCTTCATGCCAGAAGTGCTGACGCCCGTCGATCTGCACGACCGCCTCAGCCGGCAACTCCAGCGTGCGTTCAATATGGGCCAGCGGGAAGGCATAGGCCTCTCCCCCCACCTCAACGACCAGGCTGCGCACCACTGACAAGGTCAGTGGAACTTCAAGGTGGAAACAGCTGCCCTGACCGCTGACCTGGGTCAACTCGATTGACCCACGCAGTTGGCGGACCATGTGCTGCACAGCGTCAAGCCCAACACCACGGCCGGAGACTTCAGTCACGGTATCGCGCAAACTGAAACCGGGCAGGAACAGGAAGGTGAGCAGTTCGGACTCACTCATCTGCGCCACGGTTTCCGCAGGGGACAACTGGCGCTCGACAATGGCGTGACGTAAGTGCTCCAGATCAACCCCGGCACCGTCATCGCGCAGTTCCAACACCAACAATCCCGCCTGATGCGAGGCGCGAAGACGAATTCGTCCCTCCAGGGGCTTACCCGCCAATAGCCGCTGCTCAGGCGTTTCAATGCCGTGATCAACGGCGTTGCGCAACAGGTGCGTCAAAGGCGCTTCGAGCCGCTCAAGCACATCGCGGTCGACCTGCGTTTTTTCGCCTTCGATCTCCAGCCGCACCTGCTTGTTCAGCGAGCGCCCGAGGTCGCGCACCATGCGGCTCTGTCCCGTCAGTACATCGGCGAAGGGACGCATCCGGCAGGCCAGCGCTGTATCGTAAAGCAGCTGCGCGCGCTGGCTGGCCTGCCAGCCAAACTCGTCAAGGTCCGCGGCCTGTTGCAGAAGGATCTGTTGCGTTTCACCCAACAGACGCTGTGCCAACGCCAGCGCTTCCTGCACTTCAGCGCTCTGACCGCTTGCTTCCAATTGATGCTTCAGGCCATCAAGGGCTCGAATACTCTGGTTCTGCATGCGCTTGAGCCGCTGCAAGGTGGCCAGGTAAGGCTTGAGCCGCTGCGTCTCGACCAACGACTTGCTCGAGAGGTCCAGCAGGCTGTTCAAACGCTCGGCGGTCACCCGCAACACGCGCTCCGAGCCCTCACTGCTGCGCTTGCTCCGACGCCCGCTGACCGGCACGGCAACAACGGGCTCGTCTGGCGGCGCCAATGGCGCAGGCTCGGGCATCGACAGGTGCTCGGGCGCGCTGGACAGGAGTGCCGGCGGACTGACAACTGGGGCGCTGGGGATGGGCGGTTCGGGAACGACCGCAGCAGTCGCCGCCGGATCCAGCAGCACCGCCATCTGCACCAGAAACGCCTGGACCGCCGCATCAATCGAAACATCGCCAGGGGTGGCGATGCGCATCAACAGGTCCGTGCCCTGCAGCAGGGCGTCGATATGTTCCGGGCGCAGAAACAACCGCCCCTCCTGCGCACCAACCAGGCAATCTTCCATGACATGGGCAACGCTGACTCCGGCGTCAACCCCGACAATGCGCGCTGCGCCCTTGAGCGAGTGCGCCGCACGCATACAGGCTTCCAGTTGATCCGCCTGCCGCGGATTGCGCTCCAAGGCCAACAACCCGGCGCTCAGCACCTGGGTCTGCGCTTCAGCCTCAAGGCTGAACAGTTCGAGCAACGACGCATCACGCATTTGCTCTGGGGTCATGACAGGCTCCGGCTCACGGCAGACAGCAATTGTTTTTCATCCAGCACCCGCACCGTGCGCCCACGCCATTGCAAAACAGCCTCGGTAAAGCGCTCTTCGGGCGGGCTGTCCTGAGTCAGCCGGGACAGCTCAAGGGCATGAATGCCCTCTACTTCATCAACTGGTGCCACGACAGAGCCACCTTCGGCGGCCAGAATCAACATCCGTGGTACCACACGCGACACCGTCGAGGTTGACGCGCCCCCCTCAAGCCCAAGCAGATACCCCAACGACAGGCATGGCACCAGCGCCCCCCGCACATTGGCAACCCCCTGCAGTACCCGGGAACGCTGATGCGGCAAGGAGTGCACCGATTGCAGCGGCGCGACTTCCACCAGGCAGCGCGACGCCAAGGCCAGCCACTCATCGCCTAATCGAAACAACAGCAAGGACCGTGTAGGGCCAATGTTCTGGACACTCTCCGCTTGCTGATGCGCATCCTGAGACAGGGCATAACGGTCAAGCAAAAGGGTTGCCGCAGCCGCATAAACAGCGCAGTTACGACAATGAACATGCTCGACCAACAACGCGCACTGCTTGTCGCCGTGAACACCGATGCGATTCCAGCAGTCGTCGAAACTCGGCTGGTCGCTGGCAATCACACTCCATGCCTTGTGCTCGTTCATCGTTCAGACTCCCGTTCCAAGCGTCCCGCTCGCTCCTGCAATCGGCGCGCACCGACCAGGTCACCCTGAGAGGCCAACAAGGCGGCCAGATGAACCAGCGCCTCAGGGTGTTGCGGCTCCAGATACAGGGCCTTGCGGTAGTACCGCACAGCGTCGGCACTGTCACCCGCCGTATCGGCAAGCAGCCCCAGCCAGTAGAACACCTGAGCGCAAGGCTCATGCTCACGCAAGTAACGCTCGCACACGACACGCGCTTGCGCACTGCTGCCGCTATTGGCCAACTGGGCAATCTGTGCCAGCAATTGCACAGCGGTTTCAGTGCTGGCCTGTGGCTGTGCTTGTGGTTGTGGTTGTGGCTTAAGCTGAGGCGCGGTAAATGGCCGTCGCGCAGGTTCCAGCACCGGGCGGGGTACAACCACTGGTGCCGGTTTCAATACCGGCACAGGCTTGCTGACCGGCAGCTCCGCCGGCAGTTCCACCGGCGTCTGACGGACATAGGCAAATGATTGGGGAATACCCAAGGGACGCATACCCAGGCGCGCCAGCAGGCTGCCCTCGGCCGGGCCAATGAACAAGACCCCTTCTTCGTGGGTCAGGCCCTTCAGCACTTCAAAGACCCGCTGCTGAGTGGGCACGTCAAAATAGATCAGCAAATTGCGACAGAAGACGAAATCGTACGTCCCTTCACGCGTGCGCAGCATCGGGTCCAGGACATTACCAACCTGCAAGTTGACCTGTTGCTGCACGCGTTCATCCAATCGATGCCCCTCGGCACACTCACTGAAATGCGTCTGGCGAAAGTGCTGCTGCTGACCACGAAACGAGTTTCGGCCATACACAGCCTGTTTCGCACGGGCTATAGAGCCGCCACTGATGTCGATACCATCCACACGAAACGCTTGCGCAGGGACGCCAGCATCCAGCAAGGCCATGGCAATCGAGTAGGGCTCTTCGCCGGTCGAACACGGCAGGCTGAGAATACGCAATGGCCTGCTACCCGCGATCACGGCCAGTCGCTTGAGGGCCAGGCCGGCCAACGCCGCGAACGACTCTGGGTAACGAAAGAACCAGGTTTCAGGGACAATGACCGCCTCGATCAGCGCCTGCTGCTCTTGGCTCGACTGCTGCATTTGCAGCCAATAGTCGTCCAGATCACGTGCCGAAACCGCAGCGCAGCGCTGATGCAAGGCGCGCTCGACCATTGGCTCACCCACCGAGGCGACATCCAGGCCAATACGCTCCTGAAGAAAGCGAAAGAAGCGTTGCTCGCTGTTCATGCCTGCTGCTCCTGGCCCGCATCGGCTACGGCCGGAAACAGCAACTGGCGCACCTCATCGCTCAACAGCGCCTGAACCCCAATCCACTGCAGCAGGCCTTGCGCATCTTCGCGCACCGGCCCCAGGTAAGGCGCCTGGCTGTTATCCAGGCCATAGGGGCGAAATTCGTCAGGATCACAGCGCAAGGTGTTGCTGGCCTGCTCCAGAATCAGCCCCAGCAACAAATCTGGTCGTTCGGGATCGACACGGTAATGCACCAGTACCAGTCGGGTACTAGTACGCACAGGCGCCGGTTGGCCAAAGCTCAACGCGCCAACATCAATCACCGGCACCAGAGCGCCCCGGTGGGCCAGCACCCCGGCCACCCAATGTGGCGCCTGGGCAATAGGCTTGAGTGGCAAACGTGGCAACACCTCAACCACTTCATGGGTGTCGAGGGCAAAACGCTGATCACCAATGCGAAACAACAGGAAGAGTCTGCCCTTGTTGGTCGCATCCGCGCTGCCGTGTGCCGGGAGGTCGTTCATCGGCGTGTCAGACTTTGAACCGTGAAACGCCGCCACGCAGGCCACTCGCGACCTGGCTCAGCTCGTCGATGGCAAAGCTGGCCTGACGCAGCGACTCCACTGTCTGGCTGCTGGCATCGCCCAACTGAACCAACGCATGATTGATCTGCTCGGCGCCTGTGGCCTGGGCCTGCATGCCTTCATTGACCATCAATACACGCGGTGCAAGGGCTTGAACCTGCTGAATGATCTGGGAGAGCTGCTCGCCGACCTGCTGCACCTCAAACATGCCGCGGCGGACTTCCTCGGAGAACTTGTCCATGCCCATGACCCCTGCCGAAACCGCCGACTGAATCTCCCGCACCATCTGCTCGATATCGTAGGTCGCCACGGCGGTCTGATCGGCCAGACGGCGCACTTCCGTAGCCACCACCGAAAAGCCGCGACCATACTCGCCCGCCTTCTCGGCCTCAATCGCCGCATTGAGCGACAGCAGGTTGGTCTGGTCGGCCACCTTGACGATGGTCACGACCACCTGGTTGATATTGCCGGCCTTCTCATTGAGGATCGACAGTTTGTTGTTCACCAGGTCCGCAGCCCCCATGACCTGAAGCATGGTCTCTTCCATGCGTGCCAGGCCCTGCTGCCCGGAACCGGCCAGGATGGAGGCCTGATCGGCAGCGCTGGTCACCTCGGTCATGGTGCGCACCAGGTCGCGCGAGGTGGCGGCGATTTCCCGTGACGTAGCACCAATTTCAGTGGTCGTCGCTGCAGTTTCCGTCGCCGTAGCTTGCTGCTGCTTGGAGGTGGCGGCAATTTCAGTCACCGAGGTGGTCACCTGCACCGAAGAACGCTGGGCCTGGGATACCAGATTGGTCAACTCGACCATCATGTCGTTGAAACCGGTTTCCACTGCACCGAACTCATCCTTGCGGTGCAGGTCCAGACGCACACTGAGGTCACCACTGCGCAGCCCATCCAAAGCGCGAACAATCAGTTGCATAGGCGTACTGATCGCACGCATCAGCACCAGACCGCAGACGGTGGCTGCCACAATCGCCATCAACAACGAAATGATCATGCTGACCTTGGCGGTAGACACGGCGCTGACGATCGACGACGTCGCATCTTCGGCCATATGACGGCTACGCTCGATCACTGCAGTCAGGTTTTTACGGCCATTCATCCAGGCAGGCGTCAGCTCCTGCTCCAACAGACGCCGTGCCTCTGGGTAGTTTTTGCCGCGATAGGCATCAAGCACTTTGTCGAGGGTAGCCCGGTACGCTTGTTCAAGGCGCGCGAATTCCTCGAAATTGGTTTTTTCCTCAGCGTCCTCAATGGTTGCCTGGTAGCTGGCCATGTGTTGCTTCACGCGCTCGTCGAAGCTTTTGTAGAGCGCCATGTCAGCACTGGTGATTTCACGGTTGTCACTCAACCCAACCAACTGCTGGGTGGTCACGTAGCTATCGACCCAGGCGCCACGAATCATCGAACTGTAGTAGACACCCGGGATGCTGTTGGCACGCACATCCTCCTCACCGGACTCGATCGTCACCAGGCGTGAGTAGGCAGCAACCACCATCAGCGACATGATGGCGATGATCACGGCGAAGCTCGCCAGGATCCGTTGGCGCAATGTCCAATTATTCACAGTCAGCCCTCAAGTGTTCTACGCGAGCGGAAAAATGGGCGGATTATAGCCCGCCACTCGTCGCTTTTGCGGCTGACATAGCGCATGGAACTGGCTGAAAGTCATAAATAGTGGCAATCAGCCCATATTTTTTGACCTCAGGCTTCGCGAACCTGTACCTCCAGTGCCTGCTTCAATGCCGGGTCGAGCCCCAGTTGCCTGGCCAGTTCATCGAGGTAGGCGCGCTCCATGAAGTGCTCTTCATCCACCAGCATGACACTGGCGATGTACATTTCGGCGGCCATTTCCGGCGTACTGGCTGCACGGGCAACATCCGCCGGATCCAGGGGTTTGTTCAGCTCGGCATGCAACCATTGGCGCAATGCCTGATCCGGCGTCAGTTTGACGAACTCACCCTCGATCAGTGCACGTTCGCGCTCATCGACATGCCCATCGGCCTTGGCTGCCGCCACCAGCGCCTTGAGGATCGCCTGGCTGTGCTGTTCGACCTGCGCAGGAGGCAGGCGATCAAGGGTCTGCGGCTCGCCCTTCGGTGCCGAGGCCTGACTGGCCTGCCAGTTGCCATACGCCTTGTAGGCCAGCACACCCAGGGCGGCCAAACCGCCATAGGTCAACGCCTTGCCACCATACTTGCGCGCCTTCTTGTTACCCAGCAACAACCCCATGGCTCCGGCAGCCAGCGCGCCGCCTCCGGCGCCCGAGAGCAAGCTGCCAAGCCCGCCGCTCTTGGTTGGCTTTGCGGCAGTCACATTGCCAGCCTGGTTCTGCAACAGGTCCTTGCCGGATTTGAGTAGTTGGTCGAGCAAGCCACGGGTATCCATTCACAACCTCCAAGAGAGGGACGAAAAACTGCCGTCCAGATTAAGCCGATCGGCTTTCCTGCATACCGGTGTATTTGCTTCTGGATGTTGCACCCGACGCAAAACACGCCTATTGATAAAAACGATATAGACTCACAAATCCCATAAAAACTCATAAAAGCCAACGCCATGATGACCTTGCGCCAGATCCGACATTTCATCGCCGTCGCTGAAACCGGGTCCATTTCCGCCGCCGCTCAAACCGCGTTCATTTCCCAATCAACCCTGACCCTGGCGATCCAGCAATTGGAGCAGGACATCGGCGTCAGCCTGTTCAGTCGGCACGCCAAGGGAATGACCCTGACCCATCAGGGCCATCAGTTCCTGCGTCAGGCCCACCTGATCCTCGCCACGGTCGACAATGCCAAGCGCAGCCTGCAGCAGAGTACCGATCAGGTTGCCGGGCAACTGACCATTGGCGTAACCAGCCTGGTCGCCGGTTACTACCTGGCCGACCTGCTGACGCGCTTCCAGCGGGCCTACCCGAATGTCGATATCCGCGTGACCGAGGACGAACGCCCCTACATCGAGCACCTGTTGGTCAACGGTGAAATTGATGTCGGGGTACTGATCCTGTCCAACCTTGAAGACCGCCTGGCCCTGCAGACTGAAGTCCTCACCCACTCACCCCACAGGCTCTGGCTGCCCGCGCGTCACCCCCTGCTCGAACACGACAGCATCAGCCTGGCCGACGTTGCCCGCGAACCGCTGATCCAGCTCAACGTCGATGAAATGGAGCGTAATGCCCAGCGCATCTGGGCGGGTGCCGGCCTGCAGGCCAACATCAGCCTTCGCACCGCCTCCACCGAAGCGGTGCGCAGCCTGGTCGCGGCCGGCCTGGGGGTTTCGATACAACCGGACATGACCTACCGCCCCTGGTCGCTGGAGGGCGACATTATCGAGGCCCGCCCCCTGGCCGACCTCAACCAGACCCTCGACGTCGGTCTGGCCTGGCGCCGAGGCACGGCAAGGCCGGCCTTGGTCGACCCCTTTCTCACCGTGGCCCGCGAACAACCCTCCGGGCGCAAGCCATCTATTTAATCGAACGCAGCCTTCAGTATTTAGAATTTGTAGGCCTAGCTCATGGCCACTAGTCTCTCCGTGACGAGCACGCAAGGCCCCAGGCTTCCCGACGAAGCACTTGGCACCGACAGAACAAAAGAGAACTCGCACTATGGCTGGCACGCCCCCACTGCTGACCCATCTGCTGATTGACGGCGAACAGGTGGCCGGTCACGGTCGGGCCGAAGCGATCCTCAATCCTGCGACCGGCGAGGTGCTGACTCAGGTTGCCGACGCCAGCACCGAGCAGGTCGAACAGGCCATTCAGGCGGCTCAACGGGCATTTGCTGGCTGGGCCCGCACAACACCACAGCAACGCTCCAGCGCCCTGCTCTCGATTGCCGATGCCATCGAAGCGCAGGCAGACCTGCTGGCACGCCTTGACGCCATGAACTGCGGAAAACCCCTGCATTTGGCACGCCAGGACGACCTGACAGCCGCCATCGACGTGTTCCGGTTCTTCGCCGGGGCCGTGCGCTGCCAGACCGGTCAACTGGCCGGTGAGTACCTGCCCGGCTACACCAGCATGGTGCGCCGTGATCCACTCGGTGTGGTCGCCTCGATTGCGCCATGGAACTACCCGATCATGATGGCCGCCTGGAAGATCGCGCCTGCGCTGGCCGCCGGCAACACCGTGGTGTTCAAACCTTCCGAGCACACACCACTGTCGATCCTGGCACTGGCCCCGGCGCTGGCCGAACGCCTGCCACGCGGGGTACTGAATATTGTCTGTGGCGGTGGCGAGGGGGTTGGCAGCCACTTGGTCAGCCACCCGGCGGTACGCATGGTGTCGTTGACCGGCGATATCGTCACCGGCCAGAAAATCCTCCAGAGCGCGGCCAAAACCCTGAAGCGCACACACCTGGAACTGGGCGGCAAGGCACCGGTGATCGTCTGCAACGATGCCGACCTCAAGGCCGTCGTCGAGGCTGTACGCACCTACGGTTACTACAACGCCGGCCAGGACTGCACCGCGGCCTGTCGCATCTATGCCCAAGCCGGCATCCATGATCGGCTGGTCAGCGAGCTCGGCAGCGCCGTTTCCAGCGTACGCTTTGCCGGCAAGCGCGATGCCGACAACGAGATCGGCCCACTGATCAGTATCCGCCAGCGGGACCGGGTCGCAAGCTTCGTCGAGCGCGCCCTGAGCCAGCCCCACATTGAACGCATCACTGGGGCTGCGGTGCATTCCGGGCCAGGTTTCTTTTACCAGCCGACCCTGCTGGCTGGCTGCAAACAGACCGACGAAATTGTCCAGCGTGAGGTATTCGGCCCGGTGGTGACCGTCACCCGCTTCGACGAACTGTCCCAGGCCGTGGACTGGGCCAACGACTCCGAATACGGCCTGGCCTCATCGGTATGGACGCAGAACCTGGATAAAGCCCTGCAGGTCGCGGCTCGACTGCAGTATGGCTGCACCTGGATCAACAGCCATTTCATGCTGGTCAGCGAAATGCCTCACGGCGGGCTCAAGCGCTCCGGGTATGGCAAGGACCTGTCCAGCGACTCACTGCAGGACTACAGCGTGGTCCGGCACATCATGGCCCGCCAGGGCGAACCATGGGGTTAGACCCGCAGAACCGCACTACGCTTATAAGAAGTAGATCAGATAACGCCTTCACTACTGCCCCGACCATAATTTAAAGAAGAGGGATAACCATGTTCGTGAACAAGACTGCAGTGCTCAGTTCCTTGGCTACCGCACTGCTGGCCAGTGCCAGCCTGCAAGCGGCCGAACCACTCAAGGCTGTTGGCGCGGGTGAAGGCCAACTGGATATCGTCGCTTGGCCCGGCTACATCGAACGCGGCGAAAGTGACAAGAACTACGATTGGGTAACCGGTTTCGAGAAAGAGACCGGGTGCAAGGTCAGCGTGAAAACCGCCGCGACCTCCGACGAGATGGTCAGCCTGATGGCCAAAGGCGGTTACGATCTGGTCACTGCCTCGGGCGATGCCTCCCTGCGCCTGATCGTTGGCAAACGCGTACAGCCGATCAATACCGCACTGATCCCCAACTGGAAGAACCTCGATCCGCGCCTGAAAGATGGCGCATGGTATGTGGTCAACAAGCAAGTCTATGGCACCCCGTACCAATGGGGCCCGAACGTGCTGATGTACAACACCAATGTGTTCAAGCAGGCCCCGACCAGCTGGAGCGTGGTGTTCGAGCCACAGAACCTGCCAGACGGCAAACCCAACAAGGGCCGGGTCCAGGCCTATGACGGCCCCATCTACATTGCCGATGCGGCGCTCTACCTGAAATCGGCCAAACCGGAACTGGGTATTCAGAACCCCTATGAACTCACCGAAACCCAGTACAAGGCCGTGCTTGACCTGCTGCGTCAGCAGCAACCGCTGATTCACCGCTATTGGCATGACGCAACCGTCCAGATGAGCGACGTGAAAAACGAAGGCGTGGTTGCCTCCAGCTCGTGGGGCTACATGGTCAACGGCCTGAAAGCCGAGCAACAGCCTGTGTCCTCGACTATTCCCAAGGAAGGCGCCACGGGCTGGGCGGACACCACCATGCTGCATGCCGAAGCCAAGCACCCCAACTGCGCGTACAAGTGGATGGACTGGTCATTGCAACCGAAGGTCCAGGGCGATGTAGCGGCCTGGTTCGGCTCGCTGCCCGCCGTCCCTGCGGCCTGCAAGGCCAGTGAACTGCTGGGCGCAGAAGGCTGTGCAACCAACGGCTTCGACCAGTTCGACAAGATCGCCTTCTGGAAGACCCCGCAGGCCGAAGGCGGCAAGTTCGTGCCTTACAGCCGCTGGACTCAAGACTACATCGCGATCATGGGCGGTCGCTGACAGCTTCAAGTGCCGACCTTGCCGGTGCAGTAACAACCCTGCACCGGCAAGGTCAATGCCTTGAGAGACACCTTACATCGATTTCAGCAGTCCAGGCGTTGGGCGCGCTGCGCGCCCTTACGCCTATCCGGAGCACCGCACCATGACGCTTGCAGTCCAGTTCACCCACGTTTCCCGCCTGTTCGGCGAAGTGAAGGCCGTAGACCGGGTTTCCATTGATATTCAGGACGGCGAGTTCTTCTCCATGCTGGGCCCGTCCGGCTCAGGCAAGACGACCTGCTTGCGACTGATCGCCGGTTTCGAACAACCCAGTGCCGGCTCGATTCGCATACACGGCGTGGAGGCTGCCGGCCTGCCGCCCTATCAGCGTGACGTCAACACGGTGTTTCAGGACTATGCCCTGTTCCCGCACATGAACGTTCTCGATAACGTCGCCTACGGCCTGAAGGTCAAAGGCGTCTCAAAAAACGAACGCCACGCCGCCGCCGAAGAAGCCTTGGCCATGGTCGCGCTGGGGGGCTACGGCGCGCGCAAGCCGGCACAACTGTCCGGCGGTCAACGCCAGCGCGTGGCCCTGGCCCGCGCCCTGGTCAATCGGCCGCGCGTACTGTTGCTCGACGAACCCTTGGGCGCCCTCGACCTGAAGCTGCGCGAGCAGATGCAGAGT
This sequence comes from Pseudomonas sp. AL 58, assembly GCF_036348395.1. Taxonomy (NCBI): domain Bacteria; kingdom Pseudomonadati; phylum Pseudomonadota; class Gammaproteobacteria; order Pseudomonadales; family Pseudomonadaceae; genus Pseudomonas; species Pseudomonas sp. AL 58. The sequence goes on along the minus strand of NZ_JAZBQR010000002.1, from coordinate 351,537 downwards.
GAGCTGAAGAAGCTCCAGCGTCAGTTGGGCATTACCTTCATCTTCGTCACCCACGATCAGACCGAAGCGCTGTCGATGTCTGATCGCGTAGCCGTATTCAACCGAGGGCGCATCGAACAGGTCGATACCCCACGCAATCTTTACATGCAGCCGGCCACCACGTTCGTCGCCGAGTTCGTCGGCACCTCCAACGTGGTCCGTGGCGAACTGGCCCAACAGCTCAATGGCAGTAGCCTGCCGTTCTCCATTCGCCCGGAACATATCCGCTTTGGCGAAGGCCCCTTGGCCAGCCATGAGGTGCAGGTCAGCGGGCTGCTCCATGACATTCAGTATCAGGGCAGCGCCACCCGCTACGAACTGACGCTGGACAGCGGCCAGACCCTGGCGGTGAGCCAGGCCAATAACCAGTGGCAAGCCCAGTCGCCGGTATTTCAGCCTGGCCAACGCCTGACCGCGCGTTGGGCCCGCGAGGCCATGACCGCCCTGCAGGAAACCGCGTTGCACGAGGGTCAGTAAGATGAGCCTGACCCTGGATAAACAGGCGCCCGTACAGCACGAGCCTGCGCTGCGACGCTTCTCCAACCTGCTCTACCGACGGCCGAACCTGTACCTGGCCTTGCTGCTGGTGCCGCCACTGATCTGGTTCGGGGCGATTTACCTGGGCTCACTGCTGACGTTGCTCTGGCAAGGGTTCTACACCTTCGACGACTTCACCATGGCGGTCACCCCCGAGTTGACCCTGGCGAACTTCACCGCCCTGTTCAACCCGTCAAACTTCGACATCATCCTGCGCACCCTGGGCATGGCCGTCGCGGTCTCCCTGGCCAGCGCAGTGGTGGCATTCCCGATTGCCTACTACATGGCGCGCTATACCAGTGGCAAGACCAAGGCCTTTTTCTACATTGCCGTGATGATGCCCATGTGGGCCAGCTACATCGTCAAGGCCTATGCCTGGACCCTGCTGCTGGCCAAGGGCGGGGTTGCCCAGTGGTTCATTCAGCAACTGAATCTGGAGCCAGTGCTGCATGTCATCCTCGGTATTCCCGGCGTTGGCGGCAGCACCCTGTCGACCTCGCACCTGGGCCGTTTTCTGGTGTTTGTCTACATCTGGCTGCCGTTCATGATCCTGCCGATCCAGGCATCGCTGGAACGCCTGCCGCCCTCATTGCTGCAAGCCTCGGCGGACTTGGGCGCCAAACCCCGGCAAACCTTCATGCAGGTCATCCTGCCACTGTCGGTACCGGGCATTGCCGCCGGTTCGATCTTCACCTTCTCGCTAACCCTGGGCGACTTCATCGTGCCGCAACTGGTCGGCCCGCCCGGCTACTTCATCGGCAGCATGGTGTATGCCCAGCAAGGCGCTATCGGCAACATGCCGATGGCCGCAGCCTTTACCCTGGTGCCGATCGTGCTGATTGCCATCTACTTGTCCATCGTCAAACGACTGGGGGCCTTCGATGCACTCTGAAAAAGCGTCCCTGGGCCTGCGCCTGGCTGCCTGGGGCGGGCTAGTGTTCCTGCACTTCCCGATCCTGATCATCTTCCTCTACGCCTTCAACACTGAAGACGCCGCCTTCAGTTTTCCGCCTCAGGGCTTCACCCTGAAGTGGATCAGCGTGGCGTTCTCGCGCCCCGACGTGCTGGAGTCGATCAAGCTCTCGTTGCAGGTCGCCTGCATGGCCACCCTGATTGCCCTGGTACTGGGAACCCTGGCCTCCGCGGCCCTGTACCGGCGCAGTTTCTTTGGCAAGGAAAGCATCTCGCTGATGCTGATCCTGCCGATTGCCCTGCCTGGCATCATCACCGGTATCGCTCTGCTCTCCGCGTTCAAGCGCCTGGGCATCGAGCCGGGTATTTTCACCATCGTCGTCGGCCACGCCACCTTCTGCGTGGTGATCGTCTACAACAACGTCATCGCTCGCCTGCGCCGAACCTCGCAAAGCCTGATCGAGGCGTCCATGGACCTGGGTGCCGATGGCTGGCAGACCTTCCGCTTCATCGTTCTGCCCAACCTGGGCTCAGCCCTGTTGGCGGGCGGGATGCTGGCCTTTGCCCTGTCGTTCGATGAAATCATCGTCACCACCTTTACCGCCGGCCATGAGCGCACCCTGCCGATCTGGCTGCTCAATCAGCTCAGCCGGCCACGCGATGTACCTGTCACCAACGTCGTCGCAATGCTGGTGATGCTGGTGACCATGCTGCCGATCCTTGGCGCCTACTACCTGACCCGCGGCGGCGAAAGCGTTGCCGGCAGCGGCAAATAACTCCTGGAGGACTCGAACATGCAAACCAAACTGCTGATCAACGGCCAACTGGTTGCCGGCGAAGGTAGCGCCTACCCAGTGATCAACCCGGCACAGGGCAGCGTGCTGGTAGAAATCAATGAAGCCAGCGAAGCGCAAGTCGACAGCGCCGTCCGCGCGGCAGACCTGGCCTTTGAAAGCTGGTCGCAGACGACGCCGAAAGACCGCTCACACCTGTTGCTGCAACTGGCCGATGCCATCGAAGCGCATGGTGGCGAGCTGGCAAAACTGGAGTCGGACAACTGCGGCAAACCGTACCACGCGGCCCTGAATGACGAAATCCCGGCCATTGCTGATGTGTTCCGCTTCTTCGCCGGCGCCAGCCGTTGCCTGAGCGGTTCGGCGGCGGGCGAGTATTTGCCGGGGCATACGTCGATGATCCGTCGCGACCCGATCGGTGTTGTTGCCTCCATCGCTCCGTGGAACTACCCGCTGATGATGGTCGCCTGGAAGATCGCCCCCGCGCTGGCCGCCGGCAATACCGTGGTGCTCAAGCCCTCGGAGCAGACCCCTCTGACGGCCCTGCGCCTGGCCGAACTGGCCGCACCGATCTTTCCGGCGGGGGTCCTCAACATCCTGTTTGGTTGTGGCCCGAGTGTCGGCACGCCGCTGGTGACGCACCCGAAAGTGCGCATGGTCTCGCTGACCGGCTCGATTGCCACCGGCGCCAACATCATTTCCAGCACGTCCGACAGCGTGAAACGCATGCACATGGAGCTGGGCGGCAAGGCACCGGTCATCATCTTTGACGACGCTGACATCGATGCCGCCGTCGAAGGCATCCGCACGTTCGGCTTCTACAACGCAGGCCAGGACTGCACTGCCGCCTGCCGCATCTACGCCCAGAGCGGTATCTATGAACGTTTTGTCGAGAAACTCGGCAAGGCGGTGTCCACCATCAAGTACGGCAAGCAAGGCGACCCCAGTACCGAACTCGGCCCATTGATCACCGCCCAGCACCGTGAGCGCGTTGCCGGCTTCGTCGAGCGCGCGATTGCCCAGCCACATATCCGTCTGATCACGGGCGGCAAATCAGTGCCTGGCCATGGTTTCTTCTTCGAGCCAACCGTACTGGCCGACGCCCAGCAGGACGATGAAATCGTCCGCCGTGAAGTGTTTGGCCCAGTGGTTTCCGTGACCCGGTTCGAGGATGAAACACAAGTAGTGGCCTGGGCCAACGACTCCGACTACGGCCTGGCCTCCTCGCTCTGGACCGCCGACGTGGGCCGTGCACACCGTATCTCGGCACGCCTTCAGTACGGCTGCACTTGGGTGAACACCCACTTCATGCTGGTCAGTGAAATGCCGCACGGCGGGCAAAAGCTGTCCGGGTACGGCAAGGACATGTCGATGTACGGGCTAGAGGACTACACCTGCATCCGCCATGTAATGTTCAAGCACTGACCGCCCAAGCGCAGGCAAGCCCAAATGGCAGCAGCGGGCTTGCCTGCGATGCTTTCCAGAGCGTCGACGATGAAGGCTCGCCTTCAATCGCGCAAATCTGACTCGTGAATCGGCTGCTCGCGGCTGGTGGCTCGTTGGTATTGTGCAGGCCAGACCGCCTTGTTGCCGCCCAGGTCATCATCGGCATGCAGCGGCCAATAAGGATCGCGCAGCAGCTCTCGGGCCAGCAGGATAATATCGGCCTGACCGGTGCGCAGGATATGTTCGGCCTGGGCCGGCTCGGTGATCATGCCCACTGTGCCGGTAGCGATTTCCGACTCCTTGCGTACCCGCTCGGCAAATCGGGTCTGGTAGCCTGGCCCGATCGGGATTTCGGCATGCACCGAGGTCCCGCCGGAGGACACATCGATCAAATCGACCCCCAGGGCTTTCAAGCGTCTGGCCAATTCGACGGTTTCATCCGGGTTCCAGCCATCCTCGACCCAATCAGTGGCCGACACCCGTACGAATACGGGCAGATCACGGGGCCAGACCTCACGGACAGCTTCGGTGACCTGCAGCGTCAAACGAATTCGGTTTTCAAAGCTGCTGCCGTACTCATCACGGCGCTGATTACTCAAGGGCGACAGGAACTGGTGCAGTAGATAACCATGGGCAGCATGCACCTCGACCACTTTGAAGCCGGCCGTCAACGCACGCTTGGCCGCACTGACGAAGGCCTGAATCACCTCGTGAATCTGCGCCACGCTCAATTCACTGGGGGCGGTGTGCTCAGGGTCGAAGGCAATTTTCGACGGCCCCACCGGTACCCAGCCACCGTCTTCGGGTTTGACGCTGCCACGCTTGCCAAGCCAGGGCCGATGGGTGCTGGCCTTACGCCCGGCATGCGCCAGCTGAATGCCGGGTACCGCGCCTTGGGCAGTTATGAACCGGGTAATACGTTGCAATGGGGCGATCTGTGCATCGTTCCACAGGCCAAGGTCCTGAGCGGTGATCCGGCCTTCGGCGGTGATCGCAGTCGCTTCAGTAAAGACCAACCCGGCACCACCGACCGCGCGGCTCCCCAGATGTACAAGATGCCAGTCATTGGCCAGCCCATCCGCGGCCGAATACTGGCACATGGGTGATACGGCGATTCGGTTGGGCAGGGTCAGTTGGCGCAGGGTGTAGGGCTCAAGCAGCAAGCTCATGGGGCACCTCTCAAATTAAGTGGTAAGGCTCCAGAGGCATTGATCGGCCGACCACAGAATCTTCCCCGCAGGCTCTTCGACCCGATCAACCCTTTTTAGAGCCTAGACCACTTTGCTCCCTGCAATCAGCGCGGCTCCATATGGACGATCATCAATTGCACGGTTTCCTGCCCTCGGAACTCGTTGAGGTCGAGTTTGTAGGCCAGTTCCACCCAACGCACGGTAGGGTTGGGCCAGATATCCCGATCAATGCCAAAGGCAATACCGTCGAGCTTGACCGAGCCACACTCACTCTTGAGCACCACTTTCAGGTGGCGCTCACCCACCACCCGCTGCTCGACCAGTTGAAACACCCCGTGAAACAGCGGTTCAGGGAAGTGTTGCCCCCATGGACCGGCATGACGCAAAGCCCGCGCCAGTTCCAGGTGAAACTCCTCAGCCGAAAGGCTGCCGTCGGACAACAACCGACCGGTCAGGTCTTCTTCACGCAATTGCCGACGCACTTCCTCATCAAAGGCCTGAGCGAACGCCGGAAAGTGTTCTGCCGGTAATGACAGACCGGCCGCCATCGCGTGGCCACCGAACTTGCTGATCAACTGAGGATGGCGAGCAGCTACCGCGTCCAGTGCATCGCGGATATGGAACCCCGGCACCGAGCGGGCCGAGCCCTTGAGCATGCCCTCACCGGCGTCGGCAAAGGCGATGGTCGGGCGGTGGTAACGCTCCTTCAGTCGCGAGGCGAGAATACCGATGACGCCTTGGTGCCAGTCGGGCTCGAACAGGCACAGGCCGAACGGCATCGACTCCAGTGGCAAGTCCTTGAGCTGGGCCAGCGCCTCACGCTGCATGCCCTGCTCGATGGATTTGCGGTCCTGGTTCAACTCGTCAAGTTGGGTCGCCATTTCCTGCGCCTGGCCCGCATCCTCGCTGAGCAGGCATTCAATGCCCAGGCTCATGTCATCCAGACGCCCGGCCGCATTGAGCCGTGGCCCAAGAATGAACCCAAGGTCAGTCGAGGTAATACGCCGATGGTCACGTCGGGCCACTTCCAGAATGGCCTTGAGCCCAGGCCGGGCCCGCCCGGCGCGGATGCGCTCCAGGCCCTGATGCACCAGAATGCGGTTGTTCGCATCCAGTGGCACAACGTCGGCGACGCTGCCCAGGGCCACCAGATCAAGCAGTTCGCCGATGTTCGGCTGCGGCCGGTTGGCGTAATGCCCGAGGCCGCGCAGCCGCGCCCGCAGCGCCATCAGCACATAGAAGATCACCCCTACCCCGGCCAATGCCTTGCTCGGGAAGGTGCAGCCCGGCTGGTTCGGGTTGACGATGGCATCCGCTGCCGGCAGTTCGTTGCCGGGCAAATGGTGATCGGTCACCAATACCTTGAGCCCGGCGGCCTTGGCTGCCGCCACGCCCTCGACACTGGAGATGCCGTTGTCCACGGTAATCAGCAACTGAGGCTGACGCTCCAGGGCTACTGCAACGATTTCCGGGGTCAGGCCGTAACCGAACTCGAAACGGTTGGGCACCAGGTAATCGACGTGGGCCGCCCCCAGCAAACGCAAACCGAGTATGCCCACCGTGCTGGCGGTCGCGCCGTCGGCATCGAAGTCACCGACAATCAGAATACGCTGGCGCTGCTCCAGGGCTTCGACCAGCAGGTCGACCGCCGCATCAATGCCCTTCATCTGCTGGTACGGCAACAGGCGCGCCAGGCTTTTATCCAGCTCGGCCTCGGACTGCACGCCACGCGCAGCGTACAAACGGGTCAACAGGGGTGGCAGATCGCCAAGGAACGGCAATGTGGTCGGCAAGGGCCGCGGTTCGATACGCATGGGGCTAAAAGGGCTTCTCTGGCATTCGGGAAAACGAAGGGTGAGCTCAGACGCGCTCGCCGAGCAGCCACTCCAACTGAACTTCATGCTGACCGCGATCATCGGTGACGAAAATGGTCCCTTCACTGATCATCACGTCCCACTTGATTGCACGAGGCATGTCCGTGGCCAGCGTCTCCAGCACGTCCTGGGGCACCGCTGCGATGTTGACGTTCTTCAGACCCTTGACCGCATCGACGACCTTGGTTTGCCAGACACGCAAGCTGCCATAGGCCAACAGGCTGGTGCGCTCTGTGCGTCGCGAGCACCAGGTCAGGCGATCGGCATCTGGCTGACCAACTTCAATCCAGTGCAGGACGCGATCATCCAGGCTCTTTTCCCAGAGTGCCGGCTCGTCGACGTCCGACAAGCCTCGGCCGAACGCCAACTGCTCGTTGTACCAGAAGGCATAAGCCAGCAGGCGTACGGCCATGCGCTCTTCGGTTTCCGAAGGATGGCGGGCGATGGTCTGCTTGACGCTTTCATACACACCGCGATCGAGGTCAGTAAGATTCAGTTCAAACTTGTAGGTAGTGGACGGCTGGGCCATGAACGGGCTTCTTGCGAAAAAAGAAAGTCGCCCAGTCTAACCGATCTCGACACCCAGTCCCTTACAAACCTGCGCCAGAGCAGTATCTGTCGTCGCACAGCTGTGATAAAAACAGTGCTCTGCCCAGTTGCAACGGATGCCTAATGTCTACGCCCAGCAAACCACTCGCCGGCTTGAAAGTCATCGAACTTGGCACCCTGATCGCCGGCCCCTTTGCCTCGCGTATCTGCGCCGAGTTCGGCGCCGAGGTGATCAAGGTCGAGTCCCCGGATGGCGGCGACCCGTTACGCAAATGGCGCAAGCTGTATGAAGGAACCTCGCTGTGGTGGTTCGTACAGGCACGCAACAAGAAGTCGCTGACACTGAACCTGAAACACCCCGAAGGCCTGGGCATCCTCAAGCAGTTGCTCAGCGACGCAGACATCCTGATCGAGAACTTCCGCCCCGGCGTAATGGAAAAGCTCGGGCTGGGCTGGGACACCCTGCATGCACTAAACCCGAAACTGGTCATGGTGCGGCTTTCCGGCTTCGGTCAGACCGGCCCGATGAAAGACCAACCCGGCTTCGGTGCCGTCGGCGAGTCCATGGGCGGGCTGCGCTACATCACCGGTTTCGAGGACCGCCCGCCTGTACGCACCGGCATCTCCATCGGCGACTCCATCGCCGCCTTGTGGGGTGTGATTGGCGCACTGATGGCCCTGCGTCATCGCGAAGTCAATGGCGGCCAGGGCCAAGTGGTCGACGTTGCTCTGTATGAAGCCATCTTTGCCATGATGGAAAGCATGGTCCCGGAGTTCGACGTGTTCGGTTTCATTCGTGAACGCACCGGCAACATCATGCCCGGCATCACACCGTCATCGATCCATACCAGTGCCGACGGCAAGCACGTGCAGATCGGCGCCAATGGCGATGCGATCTTCAAGCGCTTCATGCACGCGATTGGGCGCGACGACCTGGCCGACGATCCGGCACTGGCCAGCAACGATGGCCGCGACCTGCGCCGCGACGAACTCTATGGGGTGATCGACCGCTGGGCCCAGAGCCTGCCACTGGACGCCCTGATGCAGACGCTGAACGACGCACAAGTGCCTGCCAGCCGCATCTACTCTGCCGAAGACATGTTAAGCGACCCTCAATTCCTCGCTCGCGAGATGTTCCTCCAGGCCAAGCTGCCCGATGGCAAGCCCTTCAAGATGCCTGGCATCGTGCCCAAACTGTCCGAAACGCCCGGCTCAAGCGATTGGGTGGGGCCCGAGCTGGGCGCCCATACCGATGCCCTGCTGAAGGACCTGGGCTATGACCCACAGGCGGTCGCCCGCCTGCGCGAGCAGGGCGCGGTCTGAACAGGGCGCGCAAACGGAGCATGCTCGGCGCTGTGCTGGGCATATTGCTCGGCATTGCCCTGCCGACTTCCGCCTCGGCCAAGGAAACGCTGACTTGGCTGCTGCGCGACCTTCCGCCACTGACAATCTTTGAAGGCCCACAGAAAGGCCAGGGTGTGGTCGATCTGTTACTCAAAGAGCTGATCGCCAATATGCCCGAGTACGATCACAGTATCGTCAGGGTGAACCGCGCACGTGCCCTGCAAATGCTGCAATCGCCGACCTTCACCTGCGACCCGACGTTGATCTGGACACCTGAACGCGACCGCTATGTGACGTATTCAATCCCGAACCTCGGCGCATTGAGTAACGGCTTGGTCGTGCGCAAACAGGACGCCTCGCTGATCACGCCGTTTCTCAAGGATGGCAAGGTCGACCTGGAAGCGCTGCTTGCCAGTCGCTTGCTCAAACTCGGCATCGTCGCCGAACGCAGCTACGGCCCGGTCATCGATGACATGCTGAAAGCCGCGCCTCAGGAGACCCTGAGTCGACACTATGGCAACGATGCTGTGACCAACCTGCTGCAGATGCAGCATCTAGGGCGCCTGCACCTGTTACTGGGCTATCTGCCGGAAATTCGCTACCTGAGCAAACAGCAGCAACTGAACGCGGAGCACCTGACGGTGTACCCGCTCAAAGGCCTCCCACGCTATCAGTTCACCCACGTCGGCTGTTCAGATACCCCGCAAGGTAACGAAGCCATCAAGCACATTGATCAGTTGCTGCAGTCACTGCGTCAGGACCTGATGCCAACAGCCTATGCACGCTGGCTGGATCCGGAGCTGCGCGACAGCTACCTGAATGACGCCCGGCACTTTTTCGATCAGCGGGCAGCAGACGCTGCGGCGCAGACGCCTTGAGTCGACATGAGCGACTGGGGCCGTGCGCTGCCACATGAATACCCTTCACGGTAGCGACGCAACTGCTGGTCCAGCGCCGGCACCGTAACAGGCCATGGCAGGCCACCCAACACCCATACCCCTTGCGCGCGCGCCCTGCTGCAGAGGCTGTTGGGTGACGTGGGATCTACCTCACCGACAACGAGCAGCGCCCTGACGCCTGAGTGATCGAGCAGGTACGCCAGCAATGCCTCACTCGCCTGCTCAGACATGGCGTCATCGCAGATCAACAGGTCGACCTGCTTGCAACGCGTCAGTACGTCCATGGCTGATACCAGGGTATCAGCGGTGAGCACGTTGAACACCCCATTGGCGTTGAGCATTTGATGCAATGCCATCAGCTGAAAGGGCTGCTCTTGAAGCACCAGTACATTAAGGGTTTGCATGGCGGTTTTCCTGTTGCAGGCGTGATCGGTCGAACACGCGGGTACACTCTAGAAAACCCCTCACAGACATCCCATAGGACAATTCCGAAACACTGCCGGGATAAGTCCACAATCAACTCACCATAAACGCGAGCGAAAAAAAACCCGTCAAATGACGGGTTTTTCTCTTCTCGGATCAGCCGATTACAGCGGCTTGCCGCGATTGCCATGCTGGCTGACGAAAGCTTGTACAGCCTTCAGGTCATTCGCCAACACCGTGCATTTCTCTTCACGGCTGAACAGATCGGCCAGGTGAGCCGGCAGCTCAAGTGCCTTGCCAACACCCGCCTTCTCTACCGCTTCCGGGAACTTGACCGGGTGCGCTGTGCCCAGCACCACCATCGGAGTGTCCAGGCTACGACGGCACTCACGAGCGGCTTTGACGCCGATGGCGGTGTGCGGGTCGAGCACTTCGCCAGTCTGGGCAAAGACGTCAGCGATGGTCTCGCAGGTTTGCGCGTCGTCGACCGCCAACGAGTCGAACAGCTTGCGCGCTTCGGTCCAGCGATCCTGCTCGACGCTGAAACCGCCGCCCTGCTTGAAGTTGTCCATCAACTCAGCGATGGCCGCACCGTTACGCCCATGCAGGTCGAACAGCAGACGCTCGAAGTTCGACGAGACCATGATGTCCATCGACGGTGACAGGGTCGCGTGCAGGGTTTCCTTGACGTACTGATTACCGCTCATGAAGCGGTGCAGGATGTCGTTGCGGTTGGTCGCGACGATCAGTTGGCTGATCGGCAGGCCCATGTTACGTGCCAGGTAGCCAGCGAAGATGTCACCGAAGTTACCGGTTGGCACCGAGAAGGCAACCGAACGCGCCGGGCCACCCAACTGCAGGGCAGCGTGGAAGTAGTAGACGATCTGGGCCATGATCCGCGCCCAGTTGATCGAGTTCACTGCCACCAGGCGCGTGCCCTTGAGGAAGCCCTGGTCAGCGAAGCTGGCCTTGACCATTTCCTGGCAGTCATCGAAGTTACCTTCGATGGCGATGTTGTGGATGTTCTCACCGAAGATGGTTGTCATCTGGCGGCGCTGAACCTCGGAAACACGCTGGTGCGGGTGCAGGATGAAGATATCGACGTTGTCGCAACGACGGCAACCCTCGATAGCGGCCGAGCCGGTGTCGCCGCTGGTAGCGCCGATAATCACCACGCGCTCGCCGCGCTTGACCAGAACGTGGTCAAGCAGGCGACCCAGCAGTTGCAGGGCGAAATCCTTGAATGCCAGGGTCGGGCCGTGGAAGAGTTCAAGCACCCACTCGTTGCTGTTCAGCTGACGCAGCGGAGCAACGGCTGCGTGGGCGAACTCACCGTAGGTTTCTTCGAGAATCTTCTTGAAATCGGCATCGGCAATGCTGCCGGTGACGAACGGGCGCATCACTCGGAATGCCAGTTCGTGGTACGGCAGACCAGCCCAGGAAGCGATCTCTTCCTGGGTGAAGCGTGGCAGGTTCTCAGGCACGTACAGGCCGCCATCGCTGGCGAGACCTGCCAGCAACACGTCTTCAAAATTCAGGGCCGGTGCCTGGCCGCGGGTACTGATGTAACGCATGACCTATTCCTCTAACGCAAAGACTGCTCAGTTCAGTTGTTCGACGCGAATACGCACCACGTTGCCCACGACATCCTGCAGGGCTTCCAGCGCGGTGATGGCGTCGTTCATACGCTGCTCGAGCACTCGGTGAGTCAGCAGGATCATCGGTACCAGGCCGTCGTGTTCCTCGACTTCCTTCTGCATGATCGATTCGATATTGATACCGCGCTCCGACAGGATGCTCGCCACCTGGGCCAGCACGCCCGGATGATCCTTGGCCTGAATACGCAAGTAATAAGCACTTTCGCAGGCTTCGATTGGCAGAATCGGGTGAGCAGACAGCGAGTCTGGCTGGAACGCCAGGTGCGGCACACGGTTTTCCGGGTCCGAGGTCATGGCACGAACCACGTCCACCAGGTCGGCAATAACCGAGGAGGCGGTCGGCTCCATGCCGGCACCCGCGCCATAGAACAAGGTCGAACCCGCCGCATCGCCATTGACCATCACAGCATTCATCACGCCGTTGACATTGGCGATCAGGCGGTCCGACGGGATCAGGGTCGGATGGACGCGCAGCTCGATACCATTGGCAGTGCTGCGGGCCACGCCCAGGTGCTTGATGCGATAGCCCAGTGCCTCGGCGTAGTTGACGTCAGCCGTGGTCAACTTGGTGATGCCTTCGGTATAGGCCTTGTCGAACTGCAGCGGAATACCAAAGGCGATGGACGCCAGAATGGTCAACTTGTGCGCCGCGTCGATACCTTCGACGTCGAAGGTCGGATCGGCTTCGGCGTAGCCCAATGCCTGGGCTTCGGCCAGCACATCAGGGAATGCACGGCCTTTCTCGCGCATTTCGGTGAGGATGAAGTTACCGGTGCCGTTGATGATCCCGGCAACCCAGTTGATGCGGTTGGCCGAGAGGCCTTCGCGAATCGCCTTGATCACCGGAATGCCGCCTGCAACGGCAGCTTCGAAGGCGACGATAACGCCCTTCTCGCGGGCCTTGGCGAAAATCTCGTTGCCATGCACTGCGATCAGCGCCTTGTTCGCGGTGACCACGTGCTTGCCATTCTCGATGGCCTTGAGCACCAGATCGCGGGCGATGGTGTAACCGCCGATCAACTCGATGACGATATCAATCTCAGGGTTGCTCGCGACCTCGAACACGTCAGCGGTAATGGGGGTACCGGTAATCTGGCAATTCGGGTTTTGCGAACGCATGGCAATTTGTGCCACTTCGATTCCACGCCCGGCGCGGCGGGCAATCTCCTCGGCGTTACGCTGAAGTACATTGAAGGTACCGCCACCGACGGTCCCCAACCCACAGATGCCTACTTTGACCGGTTTCACTGTGAACTCCCCATTAAACGACCGGCATGAGGCCGGTCGTGAAAACAGCCACGACCTCAGGTCGCGGCTCGCGATTGAATTACTTGTCGGCCAACGCCAGCTTGGCTACTTGCGCAGCTGGTTGGTAACCTGGAATCACCTGACCGTTCTCCAGCACGATGGCTGGTGTACCGTTGACGCCGATCGACTGACCCAGCTGGAACTGCTTGCTGACCGGGTTGGCACACTTGGCCGCCTTGATTTCCTTGCCGTCGATCATCTTGTCCAGTGCGCCCTTGCGGTCGCTGGAACACCAGACCGCCTGCAACTGCTCATCGCCCGGTGAGCCAAGGCCCTGACGCGGGAAAGCAACATAACGCACTTCAATACCGCGCTTGTTCAACTCAGGCACTTCGGCGTGCAGCTTGTGGCAGTACGGGCAGGTGGTGTCGGTAAAAACGGTAATGTGCGACTTGGCTTGGCCAACCGCAGGATAAACCACCATTTCCCCGGCTGGAATGCCGTTGATGGTCTTGGCGATTGCCTGACGCTCGGCTTTCTCGGTCAGGTTGACCGGCTTGCCATCCTGGATCTGAAACAGGTAGCCCTGCATGACAAACTGGCCATCGGCACTGGCATAGAGCACACGGCCGCCCTTGAGCTTGACCTCATACAGGCCATTGAGCGGGCTGGCCGCAACGCTCTCCACTGGCACATCCAGCTCAAGCGACTGCAGGGTCTTGCGAATGGTCTGCTCGGCCTCATCGGCAGCCGCGGCAAAGGTACTGACCAACGCCAGTGCGGCGGCGGCAAAAATCTGGGTCACGCGCATGGGAACTCCTGAAGGCGGACAAGGGCTCTGGACAGCCAGACCGTGCTGGAAACACGCGGGACCATCGCCTGAAAAGCTAAACCGTCCAAGCCTACCACAGAAGCCGCGCCACTCCGACTGTGTACGACATATGCCCTCACCCCCGCGGGTGATGCTGTGCATGCAGTTCCTGCAAGCGCGCCCTGGCCACGTGGGTATAGATTTGCGTGGTCGACAGGTCGCTGTGCCCCAACAGCATCTGCACTACGCGCAGGTCTGCGCCGTGATTGAGCAAATGGGTGGCAAACGCATGGCGCAAGGTATGCGGTGACAATGCCTTGTCGATCCCGGCGACCAGCGCCTGGTGCTTGATCCGATGCCAGAACGTCTGGCGGGTCATCTGCTCACCGCGCTGACTCGGAAACAGCACATCGCTAGGACGCTCACCCAGCAGCTCATTGCGGCCATTACGCAAAAACCGCTCAACCCACACCACCGCCTCCTCCCCCATCGGCACCAGGCGCTCCTTGCTGCCCTTGCCCATCACCCGCAATACCCCCTGGCGCAGGTTGACCTGGTCAAGGGTCAGGCTGACCAGCTCGGTCACCCGCAAACCACAGGCATACAGCACTTCAAGCATGGCACGGTCACGCTGGCCAATAGGCTGGCTGAGGTCGGGGGCCTTCAGCAGGGCTTCGACATCAGCTTCCGATAGCGACTTGGGCAACGGCCTGCCCAACTGTGGCATCTCCACCAACAATGTAGGGTCGGTAGCAATCAGCTTCTCCCGCAACAGGTAACGGTAGAAGCCACGCAAGCCCGATAGAAACCGCGCTGTCGAACGCGGCTTGTAAGCCTGATCGAGGCGCCAGGCCAAATGATCGAGAATCAACTCTCGGCCAGCATCAGGCAACGCAATGCCTTTTTCCTGAAGCCAGCCGTTAAACAAGGCCAGGTCGCTTCGATAGGACTCACGGGTATTGTCGGCCAAGCCCTTTTCCAACCACAGGGCATCGAGGAACTGGTCAATCAGCGGGTGTTCTAGAGCGGGCATGTGAACTCGATGGCAGGCAAACGAAACAACGTAATGCCTTTAGTCTTCCATAACACTGCCAGCCTGGGAAACCCGAATGAACAAACGCTGCGCGCGTCAGCCTGCCCCCCAGGCTTCAGCTAGAAACCTGGCAGTACTGGAACCGGGCGTTTCTCCTCGTCTATCGCAACAAAGCTGAACAGGCCATGGATAGCCTTTTCACGCCCATCGCAGGTCATGCTCTCGACAAAGACTTCAACTTCAACCTTGAGGCTGGTGTTACCCACCTTGACCACACGCCCCACCAACTCAACAATCGAACCCGCCGCGATCGGGTGCTTGAAATCGATACGGTCAGTGGAGACGGTAACCAGCGGCAACCGGCAAAAACGCGTGGCCGCGATGAACGACACTTCATCCATCCAGGCCAGCGCGGTGCCACCGAACAAGGTGTTGTGGTGGTTGGTGGTCGACGGGAATACCGCCTTGGTTACACGGGTCACCGACAATTCGGTACGACGCTCGATTTCCTGCTCTCTACTACTCATCAACATCACATCTTGGAAAAATTTCGGGCAACAAAAAAGCAGCCCGAAGGCTGCTTTTTTCGCATGGCGGCCGCAGCCGCCGGTCAAACTGGACTTAAGCCAGTTTTTCCTTGATGCGAGCGGCTTTACCGGACAGGTCGCGCAGGTAGTACAGCTTGGCTTTACGCACGTCACCACGACGTTTCACGGCCAGGCTGTCGATTTGCGGGCTGTAGGTCTGGAAAGTACGCTCAACGCCAACACCGTTGGAGATCTTGCGAACAGTGAAAGCACTGTTCAGACCACGGTTACGCTTGGCGATAACAACGCCTTCGAAAGCCTGCAGACGAGCGCGATCACCTTCCTTCACTTTCACCTGAACGACGATGGTGTCGCCCGGGGCAAAGGTCGGGATCTCTTTGGTCATCTGCTCAGCTTCGATCTGCTGAATGATTTTGTTGGTCATGCTGTGCTCCTAAGGTAAATCGTCGGATCTACCATCGATACGTTAACTATCGTCCCGCCCGCGGAGATACTCCTCGAGCAGCTTCTTCTCTTCTCCAGAAAGTGAGCGACTTTCCAGAAGATCGGCGCGTCGTTCATAGGTCCGCCCAAGGGACTGCTGTAAACGCCATCGCCGGATGTGTGCATGGTTGCCACTTAGCAACACGTCGGGAACACGCTGATCCGCATACACCTCCGGACGGGTGTAATGCGGGCAATCAAGCAGACCATCGGTGAAGGAGTCTTCCTCCGCCGAGTCCGCATGCCCTAAAGCTCCGGGCAGCAGCCGCGTAACCGCATCGATCAGTACCATCGCCGGCAGCTCGCCGCCAGACAGGACATAGTCACCAATCGACCACTCTTCATCGACATGAGCTTCAATAAAACGCTCGTCAATGCCTTCATAACGACCGGCAATCAGAATCAACGATTCAGACTTGGCCAGGTCTTTAACCGCCGACTGAGTCAGCCTGCGGCCTTGTGGCGACAGGTAAATAACCTTCGCCGCCCCCCCGGTTGCCTGCCTGGCATTCACCAAGGCATCTTCCAGAGGCTTGATCTTCATTACCATCCCCGGACCACCGCCAAACGGCCGATCATCCACCGTATGGTGACGATCTGTGGTGTAGTCCCGCGGGTTCCAGCAAGTCAGTTGCAACAACCCCTGTTTCACCGCGCGGCTGGTAATGCCGTACTCACTGATGGCCGAGAACATCTCGGGGAACAACGTGATGACTTCTACGCGCAGGCTCGCCATTGCTTAGAAATCCGCGTCCCAATCCACCCTCATTTCACCTGCACCCAGGTCGATAGCCAGCACGCATTGCTCTGTATAGGGCAACAACCGCTCGCGATCATCCAGGCTGCCAGCACAGGGCTTGACCACCATTACATCGTTCGCGCCGGTCTCCAACAGGTGATCGATCTTCCCGAACAGTTGCCCGAGTTGGTCGATAACTTTCAGACCCACCAGCTGGTACCAGTAGTACTCGCCGTTGGTCAGGTTGGGCAAAAGGCTACGTGAGATGCAAATCTCATAACCGCTCAGAAGACGCGCCTCATCACGATCATCGAGCCCCTTGAGCTTCGCGACCAGGTCCTTTTGAGTGGAACGGCCACTGACCAGCTCTACCTGTTTTACCGAACCGTCACGACGAAGCGTCCAGTTACGGTACGACAACAGGTTTTCAATCGGATCGGTAAAGGAATAAACCTTCACCTCGCCGCGAACGCCGTGAACCGAAAAAATCTTGCCAACAACGATCAGGTCATCAGCACTTTCTGGCGTCGCGTTCATACTGCTCAGGCAGCAGCCTTAGCAGCGTCCTTCAGCAGCTGAGCAACACGCTCAGACGGCTGTGCACCTTGGCTCAGCCAGTAGGTGGCGCGCTCTTGGTTCACGGACAGACGAACTTCACCACCGGCAGCAACCGGGTTGAAGAAGCCAATACGCTCAACGAAACGACCGTCGCGCGCATTGCGGCTGTTGGTCACTGTGAGGTGGTAGAACGGGCGCTTTTTGGAGCCGCCACGGGCAAGACGGATGGTTACCATGTGAACATCATTCCTGTAGTCGGTGCTGCAAATCTGTAATGCACAGCGGGCACGGGTGCCCGAAAGGCCGCATATTCTCAAGGAATATACGGACTTTTGCAAATGCCTTTTTCCGGCGACCCCAGGGGCGCCTTGCAGATTTGCCAGTTGTGCCGCTGCTGACAGCGGCGTTTGTATCCGCCAATGGCGGAACCCAGTGCATCAGTACAGGCCTAACAGGCCCGACCGACGCCTTGAATTTGAGGTTACAGCTTCGGCATGCCGCCGCCTGGCATCATGCCGCCCAGGCCACGCATCATTTTCGCCATACCGCCTTTGGCGGAGAACTTCTTCATCATTTTCTGCATTTGCTTGTGCTGCTTGATCAAGCGACCGATGTCCTGCACCTGGGTACCGGAACCGATGGCGATGCGGCGCTTGCGCGAACCGCTGATCATCTCGGGGTCACGGCGCTCGGCCGGAGTCATCGAGTTGATGATCGCTTCCATCTGCTTGAACTGCTTCTCGGCCGCGCCCTGGGCACTGCCCATCTGCGCCAGGTTGACCCCACCGATGCTTGGCAGCTTGTCCATCAGGCCGCCGAGGCCGCCCATGTTCTTCATTTGCTGGAGCTGGTCACGGAAGTCTTCGAGGTCGAAGCCCTTGCCCTTCTTCAGCTTCTTGGCCAGCTTGTCGGCCTTTTCCTTGTCGAGGGTCTGCTCGGCCTGCTCGATCAGGCTGAGCACGTCACCCATACCCAGGATTCGCGAGGCGATACGGTCCGGGTGGAAGGGCTCGAGGGCTTCGGTCTTCTCGCCCATACCGATGAATTTGATCGGCTTGCCGGTAATCGCACGCACCGACAGTGCAGCACCACCACGGGCATCGCCGTCAACCTTGGTCAGCACCACACCGGTCAGGGGCAGCGCATCACCGAAGGCCTTGGCCGTGTTCGCCGCATCCTGACCGGTCATGGCATCAACCACGAACAGGGTCTCGATCGGCTTGACCGCGGCGTGCAGCTGCTTGATCTCGGCCATCATCTCGGCGTCGACGTGCAGGCGACCGGCGGTATCGACGATCACCACGTCGATGAACTTCAGCTTGGCTTCGCGAATTGCCGCTTCAGCGATAGCTACCGGCTTCTGGCTGATATCCGACGGAAAGAACGTCACGCCGATATCGTTGGCCAGGGTTTCCAGCTGCTTGATTGCCGCAGGACGGTAGACGTCGGCAGACACCACCATCACGGTCTTTTTCTTGCGCTCTTTAAGGAAGCGCGCCAGCTTGCCGGCGGTGGTGGTTTTACCCGCACCCTGCAAGCCGGCCATCAGAACTACGGCGGGCGGAGCGGCATTGAGCGCCAGGTCTTCGTTGGCCGCCCCCATCAGGCCTTCAAGCTCGGCCTGGACGATCTTCACGAACGCCTGGCCTGGTGTCAGGCTGCGCGACACTTCAGTGCCGACCGCACGTTCCTTGACCTTGTTGACGAAATCCTTGACCACCGGCAGGGCGACGTCGGCCTCGAGCAACGCCATGCGCACTTCACGCAGGGTGTCTTTGATGTTGTCTTCGGTCAGTTTGGCTTTGCCGGTGACATGGCGCAGCGTCTGTGACAGACGGTCGGTCAAGTTTTCAAACATGGGGATCCTTTCAGGCTCTGTTGAACCGAGGTTTATCAGCTGCCTCTGGCGCGCTCGGCCAGCCTAGGGCGAAGGCAGGCCGACGATTATAACGAAGACTGAGCACTAAGCACACCAGGCCGTCGGCTTGCAGTCTTCCTTGGTGCACGCGTTCTATGCCAAACTCAGTTTCTTTCGGGCTTGCCTAACAGGACTTATGCTCCCCTTGTCACCCAGTCTGCTACCCAATTTGATCGCCGCCTGCCTCTACGCCGCCGCGACCCTCTATCACGGTACACGCCTCGCACAGGGCACCAAGGCCAACAAACGCCTGCTCAGCCTGCTAGGCTGCTTTGCCGTTGCCGCACAAGGCACCGCACTGTACTGCCAACTGCTGACGCCACTGGGCTTGAGCCTGGATTTTTTCAGCGCCGCCAGCCTGATCGCGACGGCGGTGATCACCTTGACGCTGGTCGCCTGCCTGCGCATCCCGGTGGAAAACCTGCTGGTATTGCTGTTCCCACTCGGGCTGGTCACCGCCTTGAGTGCGCAGTTCGCGCCTGCCGGCACGCCGCCGCTAATCAATGAAGAACCTGGCATCCTCGCGCATATCCTGCTGTCGATCCTGGCCTATGGCATGTTCACCATCGCCGTATTCCAGGCGCTGCTATTACTGCTGCAGGACCACCAGCTCAAGCACAAGCACCCTTCCGGCCTGATCAAGAACTTCCCACCCCTCCAAACCATGGAAAGCCTGCTGTTTGGCTTTCTCTGGGCCGGCTGGGGGCTGCTGTCGCTCTCGCTGATCTCCGGTTGGCTGTTCGTCGAGAACCTCTTTGCCCAACACCTGGTGCATAAAACGCTACTGGCCTGCCTTGCCTGGATCGTGTTCAGCGTGCTGCTCTGGGGACGCAACCGCCTCGGCTGGCGCGGGCACAAGGCGATCCGCTGGACCCTAGCCGGTTTCTGCCTGCTGATGCTGGCCTATTTCGGCAGCAAGCTGGTACGCGAATTCATCCTGCATATCTGACAGGCCGCCACTCATGGACAACCTGCCACTAGGCCCACTGCTCGGCGCACTGGCGCTGGCACTGATATGGTCGGCACTCTTCGCCACAGTGGACGCGGCCCGACAGCAGATGCTGCAGCGGCGCAACGGTCAGCAAGGCGAGCGACCCCTGCTCGAATTGCCCTTGTCCGCCCTGATCCTCTGCGCAAGCCTCGGCAAACTGCTGGTGTTTGCCCTGGCCGTGCTGCTTGGCCTGCGCTGCATGGGCGATACCGGCTTCTGGGCAGGCGCAGGCGCCGCAGCCGCAGCCCTGCTGGTGTTCGCCGAGTACATGCCTCGCCGGCTGGCGCGACGCTGCCCAGAGGCAATCGTTGGCCTCGGCAACAGCCTGCTCAAGTACCCACTGCACGCCATTCAACCACTGGCCTGCGTGTTAGATGGTATTGCCCGCCTGCTGATACGCCCCTTTGCCCTGAAGGCCAGTACGGTCAGCCAGCACGAAAACAGCGAGCAGGATGCGCACAGCGAGCAGGACGCCGCACTGGACCACAGCCACCACAAAGCCCCGCTGCTCCATAGCCTGCAGACCCTGGACAAGGTGACGGTCAACGACATCCTGGTGCCGCGCAACGACGTGGACGGCATTAACCTGGATGATTCGATCGAAACCATCATCGAACAGCTGATCATCAGCCGCCACACGCGCCTGCCGGTGTTCCACAGCGACATCAACCAGGTCGAAGCGGTACTCAACACCCGGCAGATCAGCCACCTGCTACCCAAGGGCGAACTGACCAAGGAAATCTTGCTGGCAACCTGCTACGAACCGTACTTCGTCCCCGAAAGCACGCCCCTGCAGTTGCAGTTGCTGAATTTCCACAAACAGCAACGCCGCCTCGGCGTGGTGGTCGACGAATATGGTGAAGTGCTGGGCATCGTCACCCTGGAAGACATCCTCGAAGAGATCGTCGGCGAGTTTGAGGATGAGCACAGCCTGGACAACCCGCATATCCATCCGCAGGCCGACGGCCGTTTTGTCATCGAAGGCGCTGCTTCGTTGCGCGAACTGAACCGCTGCCTCGGCTGGCATCTGCCCAGCGATGGGCCCAAAACGCTCAACGGGCTGGTTACCGAGGCCCTGGAAAGTATCCCCGAAAGCGCTGTATGCCTGAAAATAGGCCGATATCGCATGGAAATCCTCGAAACCGAGGACAATTGCGCCAGTCGCGTGCTGGTCTGGACGGTAACCCGCTAGCGGTACTCGATGCACGCTTACCCATAGCGCACTGAGCTGATCCCGCCCCCTGTGCGCTACACCGGCGCTTCGGTAGCCTATAACCTGGGTGGCATCGTCGGCGCATCGGTAGCAAGCCTGCCTCCAGCAGGAATCAGGCTTGCCTCCGAGGGTGCTTAAACCTTACAACTCAACCTTGACCGCTTGCGAAGCGCGGGTCGCCTTGGCCCGGGCGGCCTCGATCGACTCGTCACGCGCCAGGCACACACCCATCCGGCGCTGACCATTCACTTCCGGTTTGCCAAACAGACGCAGCGCGGTATCCGGCTCGCTCAGCGCGGCCCCCAGATTGGCAAATGCGGTCTGCTGCGACTGCCCCTCAACCAGAATGACCGCCGACGCCGACGGGCCAAACTGACGAATCAACGGGATTGGCAGGCCAAGAATGGCACGCGCATGCAGGGCGAACTGCGACAGGTCCTGGGAAATCAGGGTAACCAGACCAGTGTCATGCGGGCGCGGCGATACTTCGCTGAACCACACTTGATCGCCTTTGACGAAGAGCTCGACACCGAACAGGCCACGCCCGCCCAGGGCCTCAGTGACGGCCTTGGCCACGCGCTCGGACTCAGCCAGTGCCACCGGGCTCATGGCCTGCGGCTGCCAGGACTCTTGATAATCGCCCTTTTCCTGACGATGGCCGACAGGTGCGCAGAACGTCGTACCGCCAATGTGTCGCACGGTCAGCAAGGTGATTTCGTAGTCGAAGTCAATGAAGCCCTCGATGATCACCCGCCCCTTGCCGGCACGACCGCCCTCTTGGGCATAGTCCCAGGCCTTCTGCAGGTCATCGGCGCTCTTGAGCAGGCTTTGCCCCTTGCCCGAGGAGCTCATCACCGGCTTGACCACACACGGGAAGCCTAGGTCTTCAACAGCCTTGCGATAGTCTTCGAAGGTGTCGGCAAAATGATACGGCGAGGTTGGCAGGTCGAGCTCTTCAGCGGCCAGACGACGGATGCCTTCACGGTTCATGGTCAATTGCGCAGCACGGGCTGTCGGCACAACGGTAAAGCCTTCAGCTTCCAGCTCGACCAGGGTCGCGGTGGCAATGGCTTCAATTTCCGGAACGATGTAGTGCGGCTTCTCGGCTTCGATCACAGCTCGCAGGGCAACACCATCGAGCATGTTGATCACATGACTACGGTGCGCCACCTGCATGGCCGGCGCATCGGCGTAACGGTCCACGGCAATCACTTCAACACCCAGGCGTTGCAGCTCGATTACCACTTCCTTGCCCAGCTCGCCGCAGCCACACAGCAGTACGCGGGTCGCGGTCGGCGACAATGGGGTTCCGATACGGGTCATCTCAGGTCCTCAAAAGGAAGGAGTCCAGGGCCGCCCCGCGCTCGGTGCAACCCGGTAATAGGGGGCACATTTTACATGAACCGGGCATCTAAGCCTCAGCTGGCGTAGGCGTTTTTCCGCGCGCGCCAGGCCATCGCCAGCCAGACCACCGTCACACCGGCAAATTTGGAGCCCAGTGCAGTACCGACTACCGCAGGCGTCAGCGCGCCGATCATGCCGAAGAAGATAAAGGTGTCCAGCGGAATGCTCAGCGCCGAGCTGAGCCAGAGGCGGTCATGCAAGGGCCGCTTGGTGATACTGAAGACCAGCCAGTCGATGCACTCGGAGACCGCAAAGGCCGTGGCGCTGGCTAGGGCGATGGCCGGTTCGGAGGTCAGGTAGGACAGTACCAGGGCTGCCAGCATGGCGATCAGAGCGCCATGCCCAAAGCGGGTTTGCACCATATCGCGCAGGATAAACACCAGCCCACCCCAGGCAGACCAGATGATGTCCAGGTGCGGGGCGCTGGAAAAGGCGTAGTTGATCAGCACGACACTGCTGATGTAAGCGATCAGAAAGAACATAGGGGTAACCGAAGGGCAAGCCGCACAGAATACTTGACCGCCCCGGTAAGGCTCAAGCCGATGGCTGGGCCGTCGGCAGTATCAAACCCGCAGCCAGCGCGCGCTCGTGGCACAACAGCAGCACCTTACGCCGCTCACTGTTGTCCATGCGCCCCCAGCGCGTGATTTCACTGGCGGTACGCTGACAACCGGTACAGATATCCTGCTCGTCCAGTGCGCACACGTTGACACAAGGTGACGCCACCGGGCGCTCCGGGCTGACCATCATGCCTCCTGCTCAGCCAGATCACGGGCATAACGCTGTGCGTTGTGAACGTAGTGGGCCGCGCTGGCTTCAAGCATTTTCATCTGTGCTTCTGTCAGTTCGCGCACGACCTTGCCCGGCGAGCCCATGACCAAGGAGCCATCGGGGATCTCCTTGCCTTCGGGAATCAGTGCATTGGCGCCGATAATACAGTGCTTGCCGATACGCACGCCGTTGAGGATTACGGCGTTGATGCCGATCAGGCTGTAGTCACCCACCGTGCAGCCATGGAGCATGGCATTGTGACCAATCGTCACGCCCTTGCCGATGGTCAGCGGCGAACCCATGTCGGTGTGCATCACCGTACCGTCCTGAACGTTGCTGTTCTCGCCAATGTCGATCAGCTCGTTGTCACCACGCAGTACCGCACCGAACCAGACACTGGCGCCCGCCTGCAGGCGCACCTTGCCAATCAGGGTGGCGGTGGGCGCAGCCCAGCTCTGCGGATGAGCTTCGACCCGCAGGTCGCCCAGACGGTATTTCATGCGTGGTTCCTCACGATTGGATCATGGCGGGTGAGCCCGCTCAGATTGGAATGAAACGCTCTGGCGGCTTGTGCAAACTGATGCCGGCATCGTAAACCAGATTGACCAGCTCGACGATCATGATCGCCGACAACCCCCAGATCTTGTATTCGCCGAATCGGTAGCTGGGCACATACCAACTGCGCCCCTGATAGTCGATGCGGTGCGTATGGTCGCGCGGGTCTTGACGAAAGAACGCCAGCGGCACAGTAAACACCGCGGCAATCTCGGCATCGTTGGCGCGGTACTCGACATAGTCAGGAATCACCCCGACAAAGGGCGTGACGCGCAAGCCGTGCAGGGAAATCAATGGGCTTAACGGGCCGATGACCTCCACCAGGCCCGGCGGCAGGCCAATCTCCTCCTCGGCCTCGCGCAAGGCGGTGAAGATCAGGTCGGGGTCTTCCGGGTCGCGTCGACCACCCGGGAAGGCTACTTCACCACCATGGGTGGAAAGCCCCTTGGCGCGCAAGGTGAGCACCAGCTCAGGCTCGTCGCTGCGCGTGATGGGCAATAACACGGCGGCCTCGGGAAAACGTCGATCCGTCTCCAGGGTACTCGGTGTATGACTACTCACTCGGCGAAGTAACTCGTCCAGCATGGTCTCTCTCAACTCAAGGACTCTCCTCATCATGCACCAAATGCACCGCCCTGCCCAACCCCCTGCGGCAAACCCGCTTGCAGGCCTGCCGACGCTGGCGCGAAGATAGGCCTAACCATCAGGATAATCCGATCATGAATTTCTGCAGCGCCTGCGGCAAACCGGTCATTCAGTGCATCCCCGAAGGCGACAGCCGCCTGCGCTATGTGTGCGAGCATTGCCAGACCGTTCATTACCAGAACCCGAACATCGTCGCCGGCGTTCTGCCAATCTGGGGCAGCCAGATACTGCTGTGCCGCCGCGCCATCGAACCCCGACGCGGCTACTGGACCCTGCCGGCTGGTTTCATGGAGAACGGTGAGACCATCGAACAGGCCGCTCGCCGCGAGACCATCGAAGAGGCCTGCGCGCGACTTGGCCCAATGAGTCTGTACCAACTGTTCGACCTGCCGCACATCAACCAGGTACACGTGTTCTTCCGCGCCGAACTGAGCGATCTGGATTTCGCCATTGGCGAGGAAAGCCTGGAAGTACGGCTGTTTGAAAAAAGCGAAATACCTTGGGATGAGCTGGCTTTCCGCACCATCAGTCGTACCCTAGAATGCTATTATCGTGACCTCGTCGAGCAGCGCTTCCCGGTCGGTAACGAATGCCTACCCCCCCTGTTCGGCCCGACATTCACGACTTAGATCTGGCTACTTATCAGGGATATTGTTTCATGCGATGGTTGCTTGCCCTCTTCTGCCTCACAGTGGCCTCGGTATCTCAGGCGGCCTTCACCGAAACCATCGTGACCAAGCCGGTCCCACAGCAACGCACCGTCGAGAAAGTGCTGGTCATCAAATCAGCCCGTCAACTGCAACTGATCAGCGCCGGCGAACCATTCAAGAGCTACCGCATCTCCCTGGGCAAGCAGCCCAACGGCCCGAAACAGCGCGAAGGTGACAAACGCACCCCGGAAGGCCTGTACTGGCTTGACTGGCGCAAGGTTAGCGATCGCTACAACCTGGCCATGCATGTCTCCTACCCGAACGTCAGCGATGCCGCCCGAGCGCGCCGCGAAGGTGTCGAGCCTGGCGGCATGATCATGATCCACGGTACCCCGCTCAATGACGAGTACCCGGAGTGGTACTTCCATACCCTGGACTGGACCGAAGGCTGTATCGCCATGAAGAACGCCGACATGCGCGAAGTCTGGAGCCTGGTCAAAGACGGCACCCTGATCGAGATCCGCCCCTGAGGCAGCAAGAACAGTAAACTGAACCCATAAAAAAACGCCGCGATCGGTACCGATCGCGGCGTTTTTATTGAACCCCTCAAAAGTTGGCGAGCTGCCAGACTTCATAGGCCGGGGTTTCATACGGATGGCTCTGCTTCAGAGCGGTGACGACCGACTCAATCAACGCGTCGGCCACCACCAACTCTACGCGCCACTCTTCCACCTGCTCAACCACACCCGCCTGCCCAATGAACGGCTGGCTGCCGTCCAGTGGGCGAAACTGGCCTTGGCCAAGTACCTGCCAGGCGCAGCAATCATAGTCACCGATTCGGCCGCCACCGGCGGCGAATACGGCAGCCTTGACCACCTCTAGATGGCTAGGCGGTACGAAGAAGGCGAGCTTGTACATCCGGCTTAGTTCACCCACACGCGCGCGTTACGGAACATCCGCATCCACGCACCGTCTTCATTCCACTCGTCCGGCTTCCAGGAGTTCTGTACGGCACGGAAGACCCGCTCAGGGTGCGGCATCATGATGGTGACGCGACCGTCGCGGCTGGTCAGGCCAGTGATACCGCGCGGCGAACCGTTAGGGTTGGCCGGGTAAGCTTCGGTGACCTTGCCATGGTTGTCGACAAAACGCAGCGCCACGCAGCCGGACAGGTCTGCCTCAAGCAGCGCCTCAGGGCTCTGGAACTCGGCATGACCTTCACCGTGAGCGATGGCGATCGGCATGCGCGAACCGGCCATGCCCTGCAGGAAGATCGAGTTCGACTCCTGAACCTGAACCATGGCCACACGGGCTTCGAACTGCTCGGAACGGTTACGCACGAAGTGCGGCCAGAGCTCGCTGCCCGGAATCAGCTCGTGCAGGTTGGAGAGCATCTGGCAACCGTTGCAGACACCCAGGGTGAAGCTGTCGTTACGCTCGAAGAAGCCCTGGAAGGCATCACGGGCACGGCTGTTGAACAGGGCCGACTTGGCCCAGCCTTCACCGGCACCCAGCACGTCACCATAAGAGAAGCCACCACAGGCGACCAGCCCCTTGAAGTCGTTCAGGTCAACGCGACCGGCGAGGATATCGCTCATGTGCACGTCGATGGCATTGAAGCCGGCGCGGTCGAACGCAGCAGCCATTTCTACCTGGCCGTTGACACCCTGCTCACGCAGTACAGCCACTTGCGGGCGAATACCGGTCTTGATGTAAGGCGCCGCGACATCCTGGTTGACGTCAAAGCCCAGCTTGGCGTTCAAGCCTGGGTTATCTTCTTCCAGCAGGGCATTGAACTCCTGATCGGCACAGTCAGCGTTATCACGCAGACGCTGGATCCGGTAGCTGGTTTCTGCCCAGGTGCGCTGCAACACACTGCGCTCACCGTCGAACAGCACTTCGCCGTTCAGGCTGATCTGCACTTCGGCGCTGTTGATCGGTTGACCGA
Organism: Pseudomonas sp. AL 58; assembly: GCF_036348395.1. Taxonomy (NCBI): domain Bacteria; kingdom Pseudomonadati; phylum Pseudomonadota; class Gammaproteobacteria; order Pseudomonadales; family Pseudomonadaceae; genus Pseudomonas; species Pseudomonas sp. AL 58. The sequence continues at coordinate 324,357 of NZ_JAZBQR010000002.1, read as the reverse complement.
TCACGGCAACACAGTCCTCACCAAGGCCTGCGGCGCTGAACTGTGCCAGCACCTCTGCCGTAGCGTCCTGACGCACCTGGATGACCGCACCCAACTCTTCGTTGAAAAGAATCGCCGCGACCTTCTCACGCTTGCTGGTCAGGGTGTCGAGCTCCAGGCTCAGGCCACAGTGACCGGCAAAGGCCATTTCCAGTGCGCTGACCAGCAGACCACCATCGGAACGGTCGTGGTAGGCCAACAGATGACCGTCAGCGTTCAGGCCCTGGATCACGGCGAAGAAGGCTTTCAGGTCTTCGGCATCGTCGACGTCCGGCGCCTGGCTGCCCAGTTTGCCGTGGGTCTGTGCAAGGATCGAGGCGCCCATGCGGTTCTGGCCACGGCCGAGGTCGATCAGGATCAGATCGGTCTCGCCCTTGTCCATGCGCAGCTCTGGGGTGAGGGTCTTGCGAATGTCAGTCACAGGCGCAAAACCGGTGACAACCAGCGACAGCGGCGAGGTAACGCTCTTCTCCTCGCCCTCTTCGCTCCAGCGGGTCTTCATGGACATGGAGTCCTTGCCCACCGGAATGGTCAGGCCCAGCTCTGGGCACAGCTCCATACCAACGGCCTTGACGGTGTCATACAGACGCGCATCTTCACCCGGGTGACCTGCGGCAGACATCCAGTTGGCCGACAGCTTGATGTCGGACAGCTTGCCGATCCGCGAGGCAGCCATGTTGGTCAGGGTCTCGCCAATCGCCATGCGACCGGACGCCGGGGCATCGAGCAGGGCCAGCGGGGTACGCTCACCCATGGCCATCGCTTCACCGGTGTAGACATCGAAACTGGTGGCGGTGACAGCGACATCGGCCACGGGCACTTGCCACGGGCCGACCATCTGGTCGCGAGCAACCAGACCCGTGATGGTGCGGTCGCCGATGGTGATCAGGAAGCTCTTGCTGGCCACCGCAGGGTGACGCAATACGCGATCAATGGAGTCATCCAGCGCCAGTGCGCTTGGATCGAAATCATCGCCCAGTTCCGCTTCACGGGTCACCGAACGGTGCATCTTTGGCGGCTTGCCCAGCAGTACGTCCAGTGGCATATCCACCGGATTGTTGCCGAAATGGCTGTCGGTAACGGTCAGATGCGGTTCGGCAGTGGCCTCGCCAACCACCGCGAACGGGCAGCGCTCACGCTCACAGATCGCCTTGAAACGCTCGAAATCGGCCGCATCGACCGAGAGCACATAACGCTCTTGGGATTCGTTGCTCCAGATTTCCAGCGGCGCCATGCCTGGCTCGTCGTTCGGCACGTTGCGCAGTTCGAAACGACCGCCGCGACCGGCGTCGTTAACCAACTCAGGGAAAGCGTTGGACAGGCCGCCCGCACCGACGTCGTGAATGAACTTGATCGGGTTGTTGTCGCCCAGCTGCCAGCAGCGGTCGATCACTTCCTGGCAACGACGCTCCATTTCAGGGTTTTCCCGCTGAACGGAAGCGAAGTCCAGGTCAGCCGAGCTGGAACCGGTCGCCATCGACGAGGCGGCACCGCCGCCCAGGCCGATCAGCATGGCCGGGCCACCCAGCACGATCAGCTTGCCGCCGACGCTGATTTCGCCCTTCTGCACGTGATCTTCACGGATGTTGCCCATACCACCGGCCAGCATGATCGGCTTGTGGTAGCCACGGACTTCATCACCGTGCGGGGTCGTGATCGACTGCTCGAAGGTACGGAAGTAGCCGGTCAGGGCTGGACGACCGAATTCGTTGTTGAACGCCGCACCACCCAGTGGGCCTTCAATCATGATGTCCAGCGCGTTGACGATGCGCTCAGGCTTGCCGTAAGGCTTTTCCCAAGGCTGTTCGAAACCGGGGATGCGCAGGTTGGAAACGGTGAAACCGGTCAGGCCCGCTTTCGGCTTGGCACCACGGCCGGTAGCGCCTTCGTCGCGAATCTCGCCACCGGAGCCGGTAGAAGCACCCGGGAACGGCGCAATAGCGGTCGGGTGGTTGTGGGTCTCGACCTTCATCAGGATGTGGACCGGCTCCTGCACCGCGCCGTACTGGCGGGTTTCAGGGTTCGGGAAGAAACGACCGGCCACGGAACCTACGATCACCGAGGCGTTGTCCTTGTAAGCAGACAACACGCCTTCGCTGTGCAGTTGGTAGGTGTTCTTGATCATGCCGAACAGGCTTTTTTCCTGGCTTTCGCCATCGATATCCCAGCTGGCATTGAAGATCTTGTGCCGGCAATGCTCGGAGTTGGCCTGGGCGAACATCATCAGTTCGATGTCGTGCGGATTGCGCTTCAAGCCCAGGAAGGCATTGACCAGGTAATCGATCTCATCGTCAGCCAGGGCCAGGCCCAACTCGACGTTGGCCTTTTCCAGTGCGGCGCGGCCACCGGCCAGTACATCGACCGCCGTCAACGGCTTGGGTTGTGCGTGACTGAACAGACCCGCGGCATCTTCCAGCTTGCTCAGCACCAGCTGAGTCATGCGGTCGTGCAGCACGTCGGCAACAGCAACGACATCAGCCTCGCTCAGCTCACCGCTGACATAGAAGGCGATACCCCGCTCCAGGCGCTGGATATTAGTCAGGCCACAGTTGTGGGCGATGTCGCTGGCCTTGCTCGACCAGGGCGAAATGGTGCCGAAACGTGGCACTACCAGAAACAGGCGGCCAGTGGGCTCCTGAACCGGTACGCTAGGGCCGTACTTGAGCAGACGTGCAAGCACCTGCTGTTGATCGGCGGTCAGATCACCGTCAACCTCGGCGAAATGAGCGAATTCAGCATACAAACCACTAACAGCGGGGACTTTCTGGCTCAGTTGCTCGATTAACTTACCGTGGCGAAAGGCAGAAAGGGCAGGAGCGCCGCGCAGGATCAACATCGTCGGGACAGCCTCAGGAAGGGGGTGTGCTTAGAGGCCGTGCATTGTAGCCTAAACCGGCGCGTCAGGCACTCGAAACGCTGCATCCACCCCTGCCCGAATATCGGTATCTGCTGACGGCCTACAACAGCGCCACCTCTTAAATTGAAAAAGACGGTAAAAACCCTACGTTTTGCGCGTACATTTTTGCCCATCGCTAACAGACAAGCCACCCATTGTCGAGATATGGCTGGGCCTGACCTTTGCGTATACTGCACGTTATGTTTGCCCAGACTGCTTTGCGCCAGCGTTGCGCCAAATGGCTCATCGCAACCGGACTCTTACTGCTGCTCGGTGCCTGCGTTGAAAAACCCAGCACACTCGAGCGAGTCAAAGAGGATGGCGTGCTGCGCGTGGTTACCCGCAACAGCCCGGCCACCTACTTCCAGGACCGCAACGGCGAAACCGGCTTCGAATACGAACTGGTCAAGCGCTTTGCCGACGATCTGGGGGTAGAGCTGAAGATCGAAACCGCTGACAACCTTGACGACCTGTTCGGACAACTGGGCAAGCCACAAGGCCCGGTACTGGCGGCCGCCGGCCTGGTCAGCAGCGAACAGCGCAAACAACAGGTGCGCTTTTCCCACCCTTATCTGGAAGTCACGCCCCAGATCATTTATCGCAACGGCCGCTCACGCCCTACCGACGTCACCGACCTGGTCGGCAAGCGCATCATGGTGCTCAAGGGCAGCTCCCATGCCGAGCAGTTGGCGGAACTGAAGAAACAGTACCCCAAGCTCAGTTACGAAGAGTCCGAGGCGGTCGAAGTGGTCGACCTGCTGCGCATGGTCGACGAAGGCCAGATCGACCTGACCCTGGTCGACTCCAACGAATTGGCAATGAACCAGGTTTACTTCCCCAACGTACGGGTAGCGTTTGATCTGGGGGATGCCCGCGACCAGCGCTGGGCCGTCGCCGCTGGCGACGACAACAGCCTGCTCAACGAAATCAACACCTTCCTCGACAAGGCCCAAAAGAACGGCACCCTGCAACGCCTGAAAGACCGCTATTACGGCCATGTCGATGTACTTGGCTACGTCGGCGCGTATACCTTCGCCCAACACCTGCAGCAACGCTTGCCACGCTTCGAGAAGCATTTCCAGGCCACGGCCAAGAAAGAAAAGGTTGATTGGCGCCTGCTGGCGGCCATCGGCTACCAAGAGTCGATGTGGCAGGCAGAGGTCACCTCCAAGACCGGCGTTCGCGGGCTGATGATGCTCACCCAACGCACGGCCCAGGCCATGGGCGTCTCCAATCGACTGGACCCCAAGCAGAGCATCAGCGGTGGCGCCAAGTACTTCATGCACGTCAAGAACGAGCTGGACGACAAGATCGAAGAGCCGGACCGTACCTGGTTCGCATTGGCGGCCTACAACGTGGGCAGCGGCCACCTGGACGACGCACGCAAACTGGCGGCCCGGGAAGGCCTGAACCCGAACAAGTGGCTGGATGTAAAGAAAATGCTGCCACGCCTGTCGCAAAAGCAGTGGTACAGCAAAACCCGATATGGCTACGCCCGCGGCGGTGAACCCGTGCACTTCGTGGCCAACATCCGTCGCTACTACGACATCCTGACCTGGGTTACGCAGCCACAGCTTGAGGGCAATCAGGTGGCCGAAGGCAACCTGCATGTGCCGGGGGTCAACAAGACCAAACCACCTGAGCAGCCATCGTCCCTCTGAGCCCTGCGTTCAGTCATCGCGCACTTCCCAGCGGCATGCCCGCTCAGGATCGCGCACGCCGCGCCTTGAAGAACTCAGTGAGAATACTGCCGCACTCCTCGGCCAATACCCCGCCCTCAAACAGCACGCGGTGATTGAGAAAACCCTGGGTAAAAAACTGCCCCTGGCTCTGCACCACCCCGGCTTTAGGCTCCAGCGCCCCGAACACCACACGGGCAATACGCGAATGGACGATCAGCCCTGCGCACATGCTGCACGGCTCCAGCGTCACGTAGAGGGTACTGCCCGGCAAGCGGTAGTTACTGGCAGCCTGCGCAGCCGCACGAATGGCGACCATCTCGGCATGCGCGCTGGGATCACTGCCACTGATCGGGCAATTGAACCCCCGACCAATGACCTCACCATGCTGCACCAACACCGCACCCACCGGCACTTCACCCAAGGCCGCGCCTTGGGCCGCAAGGTCCAGGGCCATCTGCATGAAAACCTGATCGCGACTGCGATCAATGATCTGGGGCTGGCGCATCAGGCTACCTCGATTGCAGCCATCAGGCCGGTTTCCATGTGATCGATGACATGGCAGTGGAACATCCAGGTTCCCGGGTTATCGGCTACCAAGGCGACCTGGGCACGTTCGTTCTTGCCCAACAGGTAGGTGTCGGTGAAGTACGGCTCGATTTTGCGTCGGTTCGACCCAATCACCTTGAAGGACATGCCATGCAGGTGAACAGGGTGCTGATACTGGGTCATGTTCTTCAGCTCGAAGATGTAACTCTTGCCCTTCTTCAGCGTAGCAATCGGGCGATCAGAGCAGGTCTTGTCCGTGATGTCCCAGGCAACACCATTGATCTGCCACAGGCTTGGCGGTCGATTCTCGGTATTCACCGACACCGAACCTGCCCACTCAAAATTGAAGTGGAGCTTCTCGGCATTGGCCAGATCCGGCTCGGCCACCGGGTTGGCCGGCAGCGCTGGCGGCCAGTCACTCGGCGTGTCATTGCTGGCGACCGAGCGCAAGGTACCCAAGCGTACCGGGCCATCACGCAGGGAGATTTCCTCACCCGCCGGCGGCACCTTGATCGCCAGACAAATACGCATTCCCGGGCCCAACCAGTAGTCCTTGCCCAGCGGACGCGGCGTGATCGGGTTGCCATCCAGCGCATAAATACGCGCCTCGGCATTCCCGCGCAGGTTGATCCGGTAGGTCAGGGTGTTGTCCAGGTTGAGCAAGCGCACGCGGACAATCTGCCCAGCCGGCAGATCGACAACAGCATTGGGTTCACCATTGATGGTGAGCAAGCGCCCTGCCGTACCACCCCGGGCAGCTTCACGAGGCACGCTGAAGGCCACAAAGGCCCCTTGCTCGTCCACATGCCAGCTCTTCAGGCTCAGGGTGCGTTCGTGCTTGAACCCGGTGGGCTCGCGCTCCTCGACAATCAACGGCCCCACCAGCCCGCGTCCCAGCTCCTCACTACTGCTCACATGCGGGTGATACCAGTAGCTACCGGCATCCGGCACACGGAATTTGTAGTCGAAGTATTCGCCCGGCAATACCGGCAGTTGCGAAACGTAGGGTACGCCATCCATTTCCAGCGGCAGGCGAATGCCGTGCCAATGAATAGTTGTAGGAACCGGCAGGTGATTGATGAAGCGTACACGCAGCCATTCGCCCTGACGTACACGCAACTCGGTGCCCGGCGCCGAAGGCCCAAACGCCCACGCCGGTGTCTTGTAGCCCGATACCAGCTCCACATCCAAGGGTGCGGCAATCAGCTCGTAGTCATGGCCAGCATTCGGGTCGGTCCTGCCCAGCCAATAGCGCGCAGCGCCACCCGCCCCCAGGCCAACCGCCACCAAGCCAGTAAGGCCACCGAGAATTTGTCGCCGGGTAAAGGACATCGGAGCAAGCACCTCGTACTGCAGACTCAACAGGCTGGCGCACTGTGCCAGCGATGAAGGGCGAATACGATACACCTGCATTTGAGAAAGATTAAGTGAAGACTTTGTCGCACCCGCCTTGTGGCACCCACCCCATCTGCACCAGAATCCCCCCGACCAGCCCCTGCCATTGAAAAACCTGGACTGTTGCTCACCTCATAGGGATATCCACGCATGATCGACTTCAACAACAAAGGCTTCTTCAAACTCAAGCAAAACGACGAATACGCCGAACGCGTAACCGCCCTGCTGCTAGACGGCGAACACGTCATCGACGCTTACAAATCCATGCGCGACGGCGTGGTGTTCACCAACAAGCGCATCATCGCAGTGAACGTGCAAGGCCTCACCGGCAGCAAAAAGGATTTCACCTCCCTGCCCTACAAAAATATCGTGGCCTACTCGGTTGAAACCTCCGGCACGTTCGACCTGGACTCGGAGCTGGAAATTTACTTTTCGTCGCTGGGCAAAGTGAAGTTCGAGTTCACCGGCAAGACCGCGATCGTCGAAATTTCCAAGCTTATCTCTGCACATATTTTTGCCTGACAGCACTGCGCGAAGCGGGGTGCCAGCGAGCATGCGGCGCCTGCATCGTTGGCAAGCCAACTCCCACAGGGGACCGCGCAGAACATGGGCGCTCCCTGTGGGATCCAGGCTTGCCCTGGTAACGGTCAATGGCTTCTTCCAGCGTTTCGCCGGGCAACCATTAGAACAAATCGTGTAAACGCCTGCCTCAGGCGTTTACACGCCCGAGCGCGATCACATTATTCAGTAACGGCTTGAGCTTCGATCTCCAGGAGCCAGTCTGGGCTCGCCAACCCCGAAACCAAGATCCACGAGGAGGCTGGCAACTTGTCTCCAAATGAGTCATGCAGTGCTCTTGAGATATCGTTCTGAGAATCTGGATTACTCGCATCAGCTCGTATATAGATTCTGAGAATAGTTACATCACTCAAGCGCGCAGGGACTTCTGCCAACAACCTTTCAATGCATTTTAAGCACCGTATTGCTTGCTCGTACATGCCAACGCTGTGCAGAGACTGATCTGCATTGGCTGCAACTTGCCCTGATAAGAAAATGTGATTACTTCCTTTTGAAACAACAGCCTGGCTGAATCCGTATTGTGTGCTATCAAATAAAAAACCTGGGTTTATCCTCTTATGCATGAAAACACCAACCTGTAAAAATATTGATTCAAGAATATCGAGTCATGAACACTGAAGCCACCCGTTTTAGCCCCGAGGTACGTCAACGTGAGCGATGCTTCTGTGCTGCCCGGCTTACCGCCGACGTTTGGCGGAAACCAAGATGCACGGCAGCAAAAAGGATTTCACCTCCCTGCCCTACAAAAATATCGTGACCTACTCGGTTGAAACTTCCGGCACGTTCGACCTGGACTCGGAGTTGGAAATTTACTTTTCGTCGCTGGGCAAAGTGAAGTTCAAGTTCACCGGCAAGACCGCGATCGTCGAGATTTCCAAGCTTATCTTTGCACATATTGTTGCCTGACAGCACTGCGCGAAGCGGAGTGTCAGCGGGCATGCGGCGCCGGCATCATTGGCACGCCAACGCCTATAGGGATCAGTGCCAGAATCCACTCGGCTTAAAAAACAAACCCCCGCTAAAAAGCGGGGGTTTGTCAGTAGCCTATGCCGGACGCGGGATCATTCCCACTCGATGGTTGCCGGCGGCTTGCTCGACACGTCGTAGGTCACCCGCGAGATGCCATCGATCTCGTTGATGATGCGACCACTGACAGTTTCCAGCAGCTCGTACGGCAGGTGCGCCCAACGGGCGGTCATGAAGTCGATGGTTTCCACGGCACGCAGGGCCACGACCCAGGCGTAACGACGGCCATCACCTACCACGCCAACGGATTTGACGGGCTGGAACACCACGAACGCCTGGCTGACCTTGTGGTACCAGTCGGCCTTGCGCAGCTCTTCGATGAAGATGTGGTCGGCACGACGCAGCAGGTCGGCGTACTCTTTCTTCACCTCACCGAGGATCCGCACACCCAGGCCTGGGCCCGGGAACGGGTGACGGTAGACCATGTCGTAAGGCAGGCCCAGTTCCAGACCGATACGGCGGACTTCGTCCTTGAACAGCTCGCGCAGCGGCTCGACCAGCTTGAGGTTCATTTCCTCTGGCAGGCCACCAACGTTGTGGTGCGACTTGATCACGTGAGCCTTGCCGCTCTTGGCACCGGCCGACTCGATCACGTCAGGGTAGATGGTACCCTGGGCCAGGAACTGGATGTTCTCCAGCTTGCTCGCCTCAGCATCGAACACGTCGATGAAGGTGCGACCGATGATCTTGCGCTTCTTCTCTGGGTCGGCTTCGCCGGCCAGATTGGACAGGAACTGTTCCTCGGCGTTGGCACGAATCACCTTGACGCCCATGTTCTCGGCGAACATGGCCATCACTTGCTCACCTTCGTGCAGACGCAGCAGGCCGTTGTCGACGAAGACGCAGGTCAGTTGATCGCCAATGGCACGGTGCAACAGCGCAGCCACCACCGAAGAGTCGACACCGCCAGACAGACCCAGCAGTACGTTTGCCGAACCCACCTGCTCACGCACCTGGGCAATGGCGTCTTCAACGATGTTCGACGCAGTCCACAGTGCTTCGCAGCCGCAGATGTCGAGGATGAAGCGCGACAGGATGCGACCGCCCTGCTTGGTGTGGGTCACTTCCGGGTGGAACTGCACGCCGTAGTAGCCACGGGTGTCGTCGGCCATACCGGCGATCGGGCAGCTCGGGGTGCTGGCCAGAATATGGAAGCCGGCTGGAATCTCGGTAACCTTGTCACCGTGGCTCATCCAGACATCGAGGCCGAATACGCCATCGTCGTCTACATGGTCTTCGATGCCGTCCAGCACGCGGCTCTTGCCGACGACATCGACACGGGCGTAACCAAATTCGCGCAGATCGGAACCTTCAACCTTGCCGCCCAATTGCTCGGCCATGGTCTGCATGCCGTAGCAGATGCCGAACACAGGTACACCCAGGTCCCAAACGGCTTGCGGGGCACGTGGGCTGTTGGCTTCGTGGACCGACTCGGGGCCGCCTGCGAGGATGATGCCGCGCGGGGCGAATTCGCGAATCGCTTCATCGTCCATGTCGAACGGATGCAGTTCGCAGTACACACCGATTTCGCGAACGCGACGAGCGATCAGCTGGGTGTACTGGGAACCGAAATCGAGGATCAGGATGCGGTGAGCGTGAATGTCGAGGGCCATGACTCAATCTCGTCAGTGGTAATCGGAAACGACACGGGGCTGTCGATAACAGCCCCGCTTGCTAGTACTGCCAGAAGCATCAACCTACGCGGTAGTTTGGCGCTTCTTTGGTGATCTGCACGTCATGCACGTGGGACTCGGCCATGCCGGCACCGGTGATGCGGACAAACTCAGGCTTGGTGCGCATCTCTTCGATGGTGGCACTGCCGGTGTAACCCATCGAGGAGCGCAGACCGCCCATCAACTGGTGAATGATTGCGGTCAGGGAGCCTTTGTACGGAACGCGACCTTCGATACCTTCCGGTACCAGCTTCTCGGCACCGGCCGAGGAGTCCTGGAAGTAGCGATCGGAAGAGCCCTGGGCCTGGGACATAGCACCCAGCGAACCCATGCCGCGGTACGCCTTGTAGGAGCGGCCCTGGAACAGCTCGATCTCACCTGGCGCTTCTTCGGTACCGGCGAACATCGAACCCATCATTACGCAGGAAGCGCCTGCAACGATGGCCTTGGACAGGTCACCGGAGAAACGGATACCGCCGTCAGCGATCAATGGCACACCGGTGCCATCCAGTGCAGCAGAGACATTGGCGATGGCGCTGATTTGCGGCACGCCAACACCTGCAACGATACGGGTGGTGCAGATCGAGCCTGGGCCGATACCGACCTTGACCGCATCAGCGCCAGCTTCAACCAGTGCCTTGGCCGCAGCGCCAGTGGCGATGTTGCCGCCGATGACCTGCACTTCAGGGAAGTTTTCCTTGACCCAGCGAACGCGGTCGATAACGCCTTTGGAATGACCGTGCGCGGTGTCGACCACAACCACGTCAACGCCAGCAGCAACCAGTGCGGCAACGCGCTCGCCAGTGTCCTTGCCGGTGCCGACAGCGGCGCCGACGCGCAGACGACCCTGGTCGTCCTTGCTGGCCAGCGGGTAGGCCTTGGCCTTTTCGATGTCCTTGACGGTCATCATGCCCTTGAGGGCGAATTGCTCGTCGACGATCAGGACTTTTTCCAGGCGGTGCTTGTGCAGCAGCTCGCGGACTTCGTTCTTGTCGGCGCCTTCGCGGACAGTGACCAGACGCTCTTTCGGCGTCATCACTTCACGCACGGTGGCGTCCAGACGGTTCTCGAAGCGCACGTCACGGGAGGTCACGATACCGACCAGGTCACCCTTGTGCAGTACCGGTACACCGGAGATATTGTTCAGGCGGGTCAATTCGAACAAGTCGCGCACGGTAGCGTCAGCGTCGATGGTGATCGGGTCTTTGACCACGCCAGCCTCGAACTTCTTGACCTTGCGCACTTCGGCAGCCTGCTGCTCGATGGTCATGTTCTTGTGGATGATGCCGATGCCACCTTCCTGTGCCATTGCAATGGCCAGGCGGGCTTCGGTCACGGTATCCATGGCGGCGGAAACCAACGGAATATTCAGCTCGATGCCACGGGTCAAACGGGTCTTGAGACTGACTTCATTGGGCAGTACCTCGGAATAACCAGGCACTAGGAGAATGTCGTCGAAGGTCAGGGCTTCTTGGCTGATACGCAGCATCGCGGGGGCTCCCGGGCGGGAAAAATGGAAGCGCGCCATTATACTCATACCCGGGCCTTCACTCAATGTATAGATGGCCCTTCGGTCAGTTGTCGTTCAATGTCACCTGCACCACGGCCACGGGCTGGTCCAGCCAATCGGCAAATGCTTCGATAAAAGAGGGTTTGAAACCAGCTTCGGCCCAGTTGTTGAAGATAAACCCCAGGTTGGAAAAACCACACGGCTGCAGGAACAGGAAGCCGTTGATATCGTCCTCATGGCCGCACTCGGGGCAGGTGAAGTTATCGGTCTGCCCAGGCATCCACTCTTCCAGGCTCTCGAACAGCGCCTCGCCAACCTCGCGACGGCATTCGGCACACCCGGCCTCCTCCAGAAACCCCTGCACCGGCGTATAGATGCAACGCTTGGTGACCACCTCAAGGCCATTGACCGGCTGATCGAACGGCAGCAGTTCCGGATGCAGCACCACCTTGCGTGCGCCCGGCGCGATGGCATACGCCATGCGATTGCCGGTACGCCCGCAGGTGCTCAGCTGTTCTTCGACAATGTTTTCGCGCACTAGCCAACGCAGGATCGCCCGGGCTCTCGGCTCGTGTACCGGGACCGTGGAAATTTTCGGGACGATGATGCACTGGGTATTCATAACGACGGCCAAACCAATTCAAAGTCGCCAGTTTAACCCGTGCTCAGGCACTCAGATAGCGACCGATCAGTGCAATACCACTGGCCAGCACCAGCCAGGTGACCATGCGCACAAACGCTTCGCGCGACATGTTCAGGGTCAGCCGTCGGCCCACCCACACGCCCAGCAGCATCATCGGCGCCAGGCACAGCGCCAGCAGCAACAACGGCAGGTCGGCATACACACCCGCCAGCAGGAACAGGCTCAGGCGCACCAGCGTACTGCAACTGATCAAGGCACTCTGGGTGGCACGCACCTGATCCTTGGAGAGCAACCGGGCATTAAGGTAGATCGCATAAAGAAAGCCGCCACTCCCGAACAGCGCCCCAAACAGGCCACCAACCGTACCCATTGGCACCACCCAGCCAGGCGCCAGGCGTGCAGGCTTGACGGTCACTGCCAGGCTGTAGACGGCATACGCCGTAATAAACAGCCCCATCAGCAGCAACAGCAGGTCGGACTTGAGGTTGAGCAGGAACACCACACCCAGGGTGCAGCCCAGCGCCATGCACGGCAGCAGACGCATCAGCTCGCTGCGAACCACAGCCTTGCGTGCCGGTAGCCAGTTACCAAACGCCGCCACGAAATCCAGCAGCACCAACAACGGGATAATCCGCGACAACGGCATGAACTGAATCATCACCGGCCCCGCGACCAGCGCTGTACCAAACCCGGCGACACCAAAGACAACATAGGCCGCACCGACACCCAGCATGATCAGCAGCCAGTCAATCGCCGAAAAGGGAAGTAGGGAAAACACCATTGCCACCGTCATAGCGAGCGACCTCTAAGGAAGACGCGGAAACTTTATCCACTCACCAGCCATGCCGACTAATATGCAATTCATGCAGAAGGTATCTTTAAAAGGCATAGCTCAATGATCTCCACGCGACAGCTGCGCTACTTCGTTGAAATCGCCGACAGCGGCAGCTTCAGTGCCGCCGCCGAGCGCCTGTACATCGCCCAATCGGCCTTGAGCCGGCAGATCAAGGTGCTGGAAGACCTGCTCGACACGCCACTGTTCGAGCGCACCGCCCGCCAGCCGCGCCTGACAACGGCGGGCGAGGCGTTCCTGCCACGCGCACGCAGCCTGCTCAGCGAACTGGAAAAAGCCAGTCGCATGGCCCACGAAATCGGTAATGGCCTGCGCGGTAGCCTTCGCCTCAGTCACTCCAGCACCGTACCGCTGACAGGGCACTTGCTCGCCCGGCTCAGCCGCTACCTGCAGGACAACCCAAAGGTCTCCATGGAGATTGCCCAGCAGTCCTCCGAAGCGCAGCTCGAAGAACTTGTCGAAGGCCGGCTGGAACTGGGCCTGCTGCGCCTCCCCGTACTGCGCCAGCATGAAGCCTTGTGCATTGAGCCACTGTTCGAGGAACCGCTGCTGCTAGCGGTGGCCAGCGACCACCCCTTGGCCAGCACGGCCACAGCCAGCCTGGCGCAATTGCGAGAAGAAGCCTTTATCTCCATCCCCCATCGCCAACGAGGCGGCTTGAGCTACCTGTCTGCGCAGTTATGCATGCAAGCGGGATTCTTTCCCAAGGCTGCGCGAGTGGTGTCACGCAAGACCACGCAACTGCAGTTGATTCAGGCCGGGTTTGGCGTGGCCCTGCTACCGCGCTGCATGAAAGATATCGCGCCCAGCGGACTAACATTCGTGCCCTTGGCCGATGAGGGCTGTACCAGCACCGTGGCCGTCGCCTATCGGCGTGATGCCGGGCCGTTGGTGCAGCAGTTTGTTAAGCACCTGCGTGAACAGGGCTGACTCATCTGCCAACCGTTAATGGTTGCGACTGAACCTTCACTGGATCAAACCGGGTTGGAGGGTGTATCCAACGTGTCGGCCCTGTACTTGTTCAAGGTTACAAAATCTGGGACTGACCAGTTCGGGCCTTTCATCGGCTGGCCTTTTTCGTTTTTGACAAAAACCCCGTCTTTGAAAAGCTGCTTATACACCTCAATTAGTTCACCATTGGCGATGACCTCGAACTTGAATTGGACGTACAGATAATCAATCGTCTGGTATGGAACTCTGGGAATGAATGCAGTCAGCACGTCAGCACGTCAGCGATGGGCTCATTGATTATGACACTCTCTAGATAACTCATTGCAAACTCCCCACTTCTCTTTATCTGTTTGCCTTCGGTGCGTTTCTTCCGCTTCTACTGCATAAAGCGGGTCCGCTTCTTCATCGCCCCCATAGCCCTCAAGGGTTGCAGTATGAGCATCGTTCCATACACGCCTATCTTCATGCCGAACACTCGATAGCGCTCCAGCCCCTATTTTCTGCCCTCGTCAGTAAACGCTAGGAAAACTCCGATCTCGTCATCACTGGCCGCCTGAACTGTGCTGACGTGATCGGAATGTTCTCAATGGTTGTAATTGAACCTTCACTGGATCAAACCGGGTTGGAGGGTGTATCCAGTGTGTCGGTCCTGTACTTGTTCAAGGTTACAAAATCTGGGACTGACCAGTTCGGGCCTTTCATCGGCAGGCCCTTTTCGTTCGTGACAAACACCCCATCATTGAAAAGCTGCTCATACACTTTTATAAGCTCACCATTGGCGATGACCTCAAACTTGAAATGGACATACAGACGATCAATCGTCTGGTATGAGACTCCAGGAATAAATGCAGTCAGCACGTCAGCGATGGACTCATTGATTATGACATCCTCTAAATAACTCATTGCTAACACCTCATTTCATTTTCCATCTGTCGCCGATACGCCTCTTCCGCTTATGCTTTGTAAAGTGGGTCCGCTTCTTCATCGCCCCATAGTCATCAAGGGTTGCCGTATAAGCATCGTTCGATACACGCCTATCCTCATGCCGAGCACTCGATAGCGCTCCAGCCCCTTATTTCTGCCCTCGTCAGTAAACGCTAGGAAAACTCCGCTCACGTCATCACAGGCCGTCTGACCTGTGATGACGTGATCGGAATACTCTCAATGGTTGCGATTGAACCTTCACTCGATCAAACCGGGTTGGAGGGTGTATCCAACGAGTCGGCCCTGTATTTGTTCAAGGTTACAAAATCTGGGACTGACCAGTTTGGGCCTTTTATAGGCCTGCCTTTTTCGTTCGTGACAAACACACCATCTGTGAAAAGCTGCTCATACACTCTCATAAGTTCACCACTGGCGACGACTTCGAATTTGAATCGAACGTACATACAGTCAATCATTGGATATGAAGAGATGGGAATTAATGCCGTCAGCACGTCAGCGATGGACTCGTTGACTATGATCTTCTCCAGATAACTCATTGCTCACACCCCATTTCATTTTCCATCTGTCGCCGATATACGCTTCTTCCGCTTCTGCTGTGTAAAGCGGGTCCGCTTCTTCATAGCCCTCATAGCCCTCATAGCCCTCATAGCCCTCATAGCCCTCATAGCCCTCATAGCCCTCAAGGGTTACCGTATAAGCATCGTTCCATGCACGCCTATCTTCATGCTGAGCACTCGATAGCGCTCCAGCCCCTCATTTCTGCCCTCGCCAGTAAAGGCCATGAAAACTCCGATCACGTCAGCACAGGCCGTCTGACCTGTGCGTGAGTGATCGGAATGTTCTAAATGGTTATGATTTAACCCTCACTCAATCAAACCGGGTTGGAGGGTGTATCCAACGAGTCGGTCCTGTACTTGTTCAAGGTTACAAAATCTGGAACTGACCAGTTCGGGCCTTTCATCGGCAGGCCTTTTTCGTTTTTGACAAAAACCCCGTCTTTGAAAAGCTGTTTATACACCTTAATAAGCTCACCATTGGCGATGACCTCGAACTTGAATTGGACGTACAGACGATCAATCGTCTGGTATGGGACTCTGGGAATGAATGCAGTCAGCACGTCAGCGATGGGCTCATTGATTATGACATCCTCTAGATAACTCATTTCAAACTCCCCAAAATGCATTGAGTATCGTGGTGAAAGGGCTGCCAGCGTAAATTTCATTGGCTTATGCTGCGTGCATTACGCGCTATTTTTCGTGACCATCAGGTATTCAAGGGCCTACAGCCATCTTTGAGTTGTTTCCAGCGCAGAGGCATTGCCCAATACCCCGAGATTGGCCATTGCAGCATTAATGTCAGCCTACACTTGCTGCACATACCGCTTTGCCTTGTGCCTGCATGACAGCTAATCAACTTTAGCTAGAGGGCGTATATCAGCCGATTCCAGAATTAATGCAGGACCTCTCCTAAGCGAACGGGTGAATGGCTCAACGTTTCCCTAAACAACCCTCACTGTTCGGCTGCAGCGCAGGTCATTGACCACACGCATGGAGCATTCGATTTAACCCACTCTCAAGCCAGCAGCGATGCAACGGCTCGACGCGACCGGCTGCATTCGAACCGTCGATAGCGCGCAATGCGCTCACAATCCTTTATGATGCGACCCATGATCAGAGACCCTTTCGAACGACTCGGTCTGGACCGCGAAGTCCTGACCGTCAGCCAACTCAACGGCCGCGCCCGGGTGCTGCTTGAAGATGTTTTCAGCAGTATCTGGGTCGAGGGCGAGATATCCAACCTCGCCCGCCCGGCCTCCGGCCATATCTATTTCACCCTCAAGGACAGTGGTGCCCAGGTGCGCTGCGCGCTGTTTCGCAACAACGCCGCACGGGTGCGTCAAGCGTTGCGCGATGGCCTGGCGGTCAAGGTGCGCGGCAAGGTCTCTCTGTTTGAGGGGCGTGGCGACTACCAGCTGATTCTCGACACCGTGGAACCGGCCGGTGATGGCGCCTTGCGTCTGGCCTTCGAGGCGCTGAAGGAAAAGCTTGGCGCCGAAGGCCTGTTCAGTAGTGAACGCAAGGTTGCCCTGCCCGCGCATCCGCAGCGCATTGGCATTATCAGCTCACCCACCGGCGCGGTGATCCGCGACATCATCAGTGTCTTTCGGCGCCGTGCGCCGCAGGTTGAGCTGACCCTGATCCCGACTGCCGTGCAGGGCCGTGAAGCCATCGGGCAAATTGTTCGCGCACTGCAACGGGCCGACAGCCTGGGTTTCGACGCGCTGATCCTGGCCCGTGGCGGCGGCTCGCTTGAAGACCTCTGGTGCTTCAACGAAGAGGATGTGGCCCGAGCCATCGCCGCCTGCGTAACACCGATCGTCAGCGCAGTCGGCCATGAAACCGACGTTTCGATCAGCGACTTCGTCGCCGACGTCCGCGCGCCTACCCCGTCGGCTGCAGCCGAACTGTTGGCGCCAGACAGCAGTGACCTGCAACGGCGCATCGACAGCCTGCAACGGCGCCTGCTGCTGCAGATGCAAAACCGTCTGGCCCATGCGCGCCTGCGTGTCGAAGGCCTGAGCCGACGCCTGCGCCACCCCGGCGAACGGCTGCGCCAACAAGCACAACGCCTGGATGACCTGGATATGCGCCTGCGCCGCGCATTCGAGCAACGCCTGAACCAACGCCGCGAGCGCCTGGCCCGGCTTGACACACGGCTGGCCGCGCAGCACCCCGGGCGCACACTGGCACTGCTCAAGCAACGCCTGGACAGCCTCTCCGAGCGCCTGCCACGCGCCATGCGTGAAGCCCTGAAGGATCGTCGCCAGCAGTTGCAGGCCACCGTCCAGACCCTGCAGGTGGTCAGCCCGCTGGCCACCCTGGGCCGCGGCTACAGCATCCTGCTGGATGAGCGTGGCCAGGCCATTCGCAGCGCCAGCCAGACCCAAAACGGCCAACGCCTGACTGCGCGCCTCGGCGAAGGTCAGCTACTGGTGCGCGTCGAAGACAACCACCAGACCCCGGTCACGCTTTCTCTACTGGATTGATCCATGCCCCGTCTGCTCGCTTTTCTGCTTTGCCTGACACTGGCCGGCACCGCCCACGCCAGTTACATCACCCAGAAACTGAACAAGCCGGTGCCCGGCGGCGTCGCAGTCATTGACTTGGGCCCAGGCGCTCAGGCGCCCAATGCTCGCTTCGAGGGCAAACCGGTGCTGGTGGTAAAGGAACAGGACAAATGGCTGGCTATTGTCGGCGTGCCCCTGACTCAGAAACCCGGCCCGGCGACACTCAGCCTCGGCACGCGGACGCTGGCTTTTACCGTCGGCAGCAAGCAATACCCAGAGCAGCACATCACCCTGAAGAACAAGCGCCAGGTCAATCCCAACCCGGCTGACCTGAAGCGCATCGACGCCGAACTGGCCGAACAGGTTCGCGCCTACCGCAGCTTCAGCCCAGGCTTGCCAAGCAACCTGCTACTCGACAAGCCGGTCAACGGCCCCCTGTCCAGCCGTTTTGGCGTACGTCGGTTCTTCAACGGCGAAGAGCGCAATCCCCATGCGGGCCTGGACTTTGCCGTACCGGCCGGCACGCCAATCAAGACGCCGGCCAATGGCAAGGTCATCCTGGTCGGTAACTACTTCTTCAATGGCAATACCGTTTTCGTCGACCACGGCCAAGGCTTTATCAGCATGTTCTGCCACATGTCGAAAATCGACGTGAAACCCGGGCAGACACTGAGTCGCGGCGCCGTCATCGGGCGGGTGGGTTCCACCGGGCGCGCCACTGGCCCGCACATGCACTGGAACGTCAGCCTGAACGATGCACGGGTCGATCCGGCCATTTTCATCGGCGCCTTCCAGCCCTGAGGCAGGTTTGCGCCATTTAAAAAGACCGCGCAATAGACGCGGTCTTTTGCGCTATGAAGCGCTATAAAATCTCGCAAAAAAGTACTTTTTAAGCATTTCTATCAATTTTTTTCGAGTGCTTGCCATCTTTCACCCCACTGGGTAGGGTTGAGCTCATGAAAACCTTCCAGAACCTCTTCCAGCTTCGCCAACACCGCAGCCTTTGCCTGGTCAGTGCCCGACTACCAAGCTGAATCGCGTCGCCTCGCCTTTCCATCTTTTTGTTTGCTCGGCGGGCCCCTTTCAAGGCCGCACATTAAAGGATTGCTTCCATGTCCATGCTCAAAGACCCTTCGAAAAAATACCGCGCGTTTCCGACCATCGACTTGCCGGATCGTACCTGGCCATCGAAGACCATCACCCAGGCGCCGATCTGGTGCAGCTCGGACTTGCGTGACGGTAACCAGTCGCTGATCGAACCAATGGACTCGGCGAAGAAGCTGCGTTTCTGGAAGACCCTGGTCAGCGTTGGTGTGAAAGAAATCGAGGCATCGTTCCCTTCCGCCTCGCAAACCGACTTCGATTTCGTTCGCACCCTGATCGAAGACGGCCACATTCCTGACGACACCACCATTCAGGTGTTGACCCAGGCTCGTGAAGACTTGATCGCCCGTACCTTCGAGTCGCTGCGCGGCGCGAAAAAGGCCATCGTCCACCTGTACAACGCCACCAGCCCATCGTTCCGTCGCATTGTCTTCAACCAGGACAAGCAAGGCGTGAAAGACATTGCGGTGAACGCAGCCAAGCTGTTCGTCAAATATGCCGCCCAACAGCCGGACACCCACTGGACGTTCGAGTACTCGCCAGAAACCTTCAGCGCCACCGAAATGGAGTTCGCCAAGGAAGTCTGCGATGCGGTGATCGAAGTCTGGAATCCGACCCCGGAACACAAGGTCATCCTCAACCTGCCGGCCACCGTTGAAGTATCGACGCCGAACGTCTACGCCGACCAGATCGAGTGGTTCTGCCGCAACATCTCGCGTCGTGACAGCGTGATCATCAGCCTGCACACCCACAACGACCGCGGTACCGGCGTTGCTGCCACCGAGTTGGGCTTGATGGCGGGCGCCGACCGTGCCGAAGGCTGCCTGTTCGGCAACGGCGAGCGTACCGGCAACGTCGACCTGGTGACCTTGGCGCTGAACCTCTACACCCAGGGTATCGACCCTGAACTGGACTTCTCCGACATCGACGGCGTGCGCAAGGTGGTCGAGGAGTGCAACCAACTGCCCGTGCACCCACGTCACCCGTATGTTGGCGACCTGGTTCACACAGCGTTCTCCGGCTCCCACCAGGATGCCATCCGCAAGGGCTTTGCCCAGCAGAAAGATGACGCCCTCTGGGAAGTACCGTACCTGCCGATCGACCCGGCCGACATCGGCCGCAGCTACGAGGCCGTGATTCGCGTCAACAGCCAGTCCGGCAAGGGCGGTATCACCTACCTGCTCGAACAGGAATACGGCATCAGCCTGCCGCGTCGTATGCAGATCGAGTTCAGCCAGGTCGTACAGGGCGAAACCGACCGCCTGGGCCTGGAAATGAGCGCTCAGCAGATCTACAACTTGCTGCACCGTGAATACCTGCAGGCCAACTCGCCGTATGCGCTGGTCAGCCACCGCCTGCAGGAAGAGAACGGTCACAGCGCCGTGGAAGTGGAAGTCGCTGGCGAAGGCGAGACCACCCTGCACTGGCGCGGCAAGGGCAACGGCGCCCTGGAAGCACTGGTTGCCGGCTTGCCGGTTGCCGTCGAAATCATGGACTACAACGAGCATGCGATCGGTGCCGGGACCAACGCCAAGGCGGCGGCCTACATCGAGCTGCGCGTGGCCGGTGGCCGCCCAGTGCATGGCGTCGGTATCGATGAAAACATCACCACCGCCAGCTTCAAGGCCTTGTTCAGCGCCCTGAACCGCTCGCTGAGCCAACAGGCCGCCAAAGCCGCGTAAACCGGCCTGGCACCCAGCCGTTGAAAATGCCCGTCTTGAAAGAGCCGGGCACAGGCTACCGAAGAACCCTCGCTTTTATTGCGGGGGTTCTTTTTTTTAAGCCAAAGACCGCGCAGCCTGAAGGAGCCGGGCTTGCCCGCGATGCAGGCACCGCGAACTCACTGGTACCCCGCCGAAGCCAGCGCAGGCAAGCCTGCTACAACGAAGCAGGTGCAGACTGGTTCCTGTGTTTCTGACAGGCAAAAAAAAGGTGCGCCGACCAAGCGCACCTAAAGCCGTGTAGCACATAACGAATAGGGATCAGTCCAGCAGGGCCAAGGCCTCGGCGCTGCAGGCCTGGATACGCGCCCAGTCACGGTCCTTGACCCAGGCGCTGTTGAACATCCAGGTCCCGCCCACGCACATCACATTGGGCTGGGACATGTAGCTCTTCAGGTTACTTTCATTCACCCCGCCAGTCGGGCAGAAACGCACCTCACCAAACGGGCCACCAAAGGCTTTGATCGCTGCGACGCCACCACTGATTTCCGCTGGAAACAGCTTGAAGCGACGGTAGCCCAGGGCATAGCCCATCATGATTTCCGAAGCGCTGCTGATGCCCGGCAGCAATGGCAAGGCGCTTTCGACGCCCGCCTCAAGGATGTCCTGGGTACAGCCGGGGGTGACGATGAACTGTGCACCCGCCGCCTCAACCGCCTTCAGCATCGAGCGGTCGAGCACGGTACCAGCACCAATGCACAACTCGGGGCGTTGCTCACGCAGCATACGAATGGCTTTCAGGCCATGTTCGGAGCGCAGGGTGATCTCCAGCGTCTTCAGGCCACCCGCGGCCAGCGCATCGGCCAGCGGCAGAATGTCTTCCTCGCGGGCAATGGTAATCACCGGAAGGATGCGCGCCTCACCGCAGATACGGTCGATCTGCGCGATTTTGTCGGCCATGGAGATGCCCGGTTGCGAATGTTCATGCGTGGTCATAACGGCGGGTCCTTGGCTCATGGGCACCAGAAAATATCCAGGGAAGCATGTAGAAAGGCGCGAATTGGCATTTCGGCAGGGTCATCCCCTGCCAGCGCGGCGCGCAGGGTAGCGAGTTTGCCTTGCCCTTGCACGGACAAGGCAGTGAATGCGGCAGTCCCCAGCAAGGCACGGGTCATGCTCAGGCGCTGATGCGGAACGCTCGGCGCCAGCATGGGCAGGCAACGTCGAGGGCTGTCGGCTGCCAGGCCTTGGGCAAGGTTCGGGCTGGCCGGAAACAGCGACGCTGTATGCCCGTCATCGCCCATACCCAGCACCAGCACATCAATCGGCGGCAACTCGGCCAAGGCCTGATCGGCGTCCAGGGCAGCCGCTTCAAGGCTGGCACTGGCACGATACAGGCCAATAAAACGAGCCTTGGCCGCCGCCCCGACCAACAGGTAGCGCTTGAGCAGCCCGGCATTACTGTCGACATGCTCCACCGGCACCCAGCGCTCATCCGCAAGGCTGACCACTACCTTTGACCAGTCCAGCGACCGGCGTGCCAGGCATTGGAAAAACATCACCGGGCTACGACCACCAGAGACCACCAGGGTGGCCTGCCCGTTGGCGGCAATGGCCGCACTCAGGCGCTCGGCGACATTCTTGGCCAGGTCTTCAGCCAGCAGCGCCGGGCT
This sequence comes from Pseudomonas sp. AL 58, assembly GCF_036348395.1. Classification (NCBI taxonomy): domain Bacteria; kingdom Pseudomonadati; phylum Pseudomonadota; class Gammaproteobacteria; order Pseudomonadales; family Pseudomonadaceae; genus Pseudomonas; species Pseudomonas sp. AL 58. Next base: position 302,114 of record NZ_JAZBQR010000002.1, on the reverse strand, counting down.
TGCATAGGTATGCGTCGCCACGTTAGCCGGCCATTGCAGTTCAGATATCGCCATACCACGACCTCCCATCACGGGTTATCAGCGCGATCGAGCTCATCGGCCCCCAGGACCCGGCGGCGTAGGGCTTGGGCGCTTCGCCCGAACTCTTCCAACCGGCAATCAACTGGTCGCACCACTTCCACGCGTATTCGATTTCATCCTTGCGCACAAACAGGTTCTGATTGCCGCGCATCACTTCCAACAACAACCGCTCGTAGGCATCGGGGATGCGTGTACTGCGGTAGGTGTCGGAGAAATTCAATTGCAACGGGCCGCTGCGTAACTGCATGCCCTTGTCCAGGCCCTGCTCCTTGGTCATCACCCGCAAAGAAATACCTTCGTCCGGCTGCAAACGAATGATCAGCTTGTTACCGATCTGTAAACGCTGCTCCGGCGCGAAGATGTAGTGCGGCGGTTCCTTGAAGTGGATGACGATCTGCGACAATTTCTGCGGCATCCGCTTGCCGGTACGCAGGTAGAACGGCACACCGGCCCAGCGCCAGTTGCGAATGTCGGCACGCAAGGCAACAAAGGTTTCGGTATTGCTTTGCGGGTTGGCGTTGTCTTCTTCCAGGTATCCCGGTACCGGGCGCCCCTCACTGTAACCGGCGATGTACTGGCCACGTACCACGCGGCTGCCGAGGCCTTCACCGGTGATCGGCGCCAGCGCCTTGAGCACCTTGACCTTCTCATCACGGATACTGTCGGCCGACAGGTCGCTGGGCGGGTCCATGGCGATCAGGCAAAGCAATTGCAGCAAGTGGTTCTGAATCATGTCCCGCAGTTGGCCGGCCTTGTCGAAGTAGCCCCAGCGCCCTTCGATACCCACCTTCTCCGCCACGGTGATCTCCACATGGGAGATCGAATTCTGGTTCCACTGGGTTTCGAACAGGCTGTTGGCGAAACGCAGCGCAATCAGGTTCTGGACGGTTTCCTTGCCCAGGTAATGGTCGATGCGGTAGACCCGGTTTTCCGGGAAAAACTGCGCCACGGCATCGTTGACCCGCCGTGACGACTCCAGGTCGTGGCCAATCGGTTTTTCCAGCACAACCCGGGTACGCGGGCCGAGGCCTGCCTTGTCGAGGTTTTCGCAGATGCCGCCATAAACCGCTGCAGGCGTTGCGAAGTAGGCGATCAGTGGTGCCTGGGGAGCGACCTTTTCGGCGAGCGCCTGATAGTCATCCGCCTTGAGAAAGTCCACATGCAGGTAGCTCAGGCGGGCCAGGAAGCGTTGCAGAGGGATGGCCTCTATCTGCCCGGCCTCGACGAATTCATGCAGGTGCGCTTCGATTCGCTGCAGGTGCTCCTCGACGCTGCCCGGCTCGCGGGCCAATGCCAGCACCTGGGTGTCAGCATGCAACAGCCCGGCGCGATCCAGCTGATACAGCGCCGGAAACAGCTTGCGCAATGCCAGGTCGCCAAGGGCGCCAAACAGGGCAAACGTACAAGGCTCAACGGAGATCGAAGACATGATGTTGGTTCTTTTATCAAGTTGACGTACAAATACCCTGTTCAAGGGCAGTAATCAAGGGGATTATGTAGTAATAAACACAACATTTGACCCCTTGGACAGATTCAAGTGGTGAAGCAATCAGGCCATCAGTACGATAGGCCACCCCCAAAAAGCCCGCTGCTGCCCGCTATTGGCTGCATCCTCGACCCAAGGACATAAACCATGGACCGCGTGCGAAACCTCCTGGAACAGATCCAGGGCCGCCTTGAAGAGCTGAACAAGGCCGAGCGCAAAGTCGCCGAAGTCATCCTGCTCAACCCCCAGCAAGCGACGCGCTTCAGCATTGCCGCCCTGGCCCAGGCGGCCAAGGTCAGCGAACCGACCGTGAACCGCTTCTGCCGCTCGTTCGATGTCAGCGGCTACCCGGAACTCAAACTGCAACTGGCGCAGAGCCTGGCCAGTGGCGCCGCCTACGTCAGCCGCGCGGTCGAGGCCGACGATGATCCGGCCGCCTACACCCAGAAAATCTTCGGCAGTGCCATCGCCTCGCTGGACAGCGCCTGCCAGCAACTCGACCCGCAGTTGATCAGCCGCGCCGTCGACATGCTGATCCAGGCCCGACAGATCCACTTCTTCGGCCTCGGCGCCTCGGCCCCGGTGGCACTGGATGCCCAACACAAGTTCTTCCGTTTCAACCTTGCCGTGTCGGCCCATGCCGATGTCCTGATGCAGCGCATGCTGGCGTCGGTGGCGCACACTGGCGAGCTGTTCGTGATCATTTCCTACACAGGGCGCACCCGCGAACTGGTCGAAGTCGCACGCCTGGCCCGTGAAAACGGTGCCTCGGTGCTCGGCCTGACCGCTGCCGGCTCACCACTGGCCAAGGCCAGCAGCCTGAGCCTGAACATCCCGCTGCCGGAAGACACCGACATCTACATGCCGATGACCTCGCGGATCATCCAGCTGACGGTACTCGATGTACTGGCCACCGGCATGACCCTGCGCCGTGGCGTGGACTTCCAGCCACACCTGCGCAAAATCAAGGAAAGCCTCAACGCCAGCCGCTACCCGATCGACGATGAACTCAATTGAACAGGTGCGCCTGCAGCCGCAGATGAGCCTGCTCGCCCGGTGCCAGGCTCAGGCTGTCGTTGTGGCCACTGGTCGCCTCGACGCAGACAAAGCCGAGGGTTTCGCTGCCACTGACACCCATCAGCGGCCGACTACCGGGGTGCCAGACCACCGTGTCCTCGCTGTCGCCCATATCAATGCACAGCTGGCGCTTCCAGGCCGGGTCGTGCAGTTGTAGCGTTGCCGCATTCTGGAACACCCGCTGACAGCCGCCCTGCACTTTCAGCTCACCTTTCTGCCGGCAGGTTTGACGACTCAACTGGTCGTAACCTTCCGCACCTTCGAGCCCAGACAGCGCTATCTTTGAGACGTCACTGATACGCCAGTAAGCCAGCAGCGCATGACTCAACTGGCAGGGCAAGCTGTCCTGATGCTCAGTACGCAACTGCAACTCCATGCCATCACCCAGCCGCGCCTGCAAGTCAACCTGCCAGTCACACAGCTGCAAACGCCAGGTCAGGCTAACCCCTTCGGCATCCTCTGAGCTGTCGATCAGCTTCCAGTCCAGCAGCCGTGCCCAACCATGAGAAGGCCAGAGGTCTTCACTGGGGTGACGACCGTACCAGGGCCAGCACACGGGCACACCGCCACGGATCGCCCCAACCTGTGGCCACTGTGCGGCACACCACAACCACGGGCGCTGGCCCTGCGGCTGAAAATGCAGCAACTGGGCGCCCTGACGACTGAACACCGCCTGGCAACGTGGGTGATCAATGATCAGCACGTCGCGCTGCTGATGGCGTTCCCACTCAAAGGTCGGACGCGGCCGGCGCGAGGTGAAAAAGCGCTGGAGCGGATGCTCTTGCATGGCTAGGAACTCTGATTGACTGACGGGCTTTATCGCCAGCCAGCTCAGCACCTACAGGCAGGTGCTGAGCAAGCCGGCAATCAGCTGCAACAAATGGCGTAAATTTACAACATATTAGGTCAGAACACCGACTGAATCTTCAAGCCGGCGACGACCGCGTTGTCCACCTCATCCACACCCCCTGGGCTGCGGATGTACTGCAGGTTCGGCCGTACGGTCAGCCAGTTGGTGACGTGAAAACCGTAGTACAGCTCGGCGTTGTATTCGGTCTTCTGGACAGGGACGAACGCCGGGTTGTCGTAGTCGTTGATACCACTGACGTCATTGAGCAACTCTGCACGTTTTTTCACATCGTCGTTCACGTGAATACGCGCCACGCCAAAGCCGATGTCGTCCTTGGGTCGCCCGTCAAAGGCACCTTTGTAGACCAGGCCGACCTGCTGGTAGTTATCGACCACGTTGGTGGCCTTGTCGTGAACAGTGAAGTTGGCGAAAAGGCTCAAACCACGTGCGGCATCGCCGTTGTGCGCAGTAACCTGCTGCTGGGCGACAACCCACCAGCCATGCTTGCTGCTGTGCGATTTGAAGTCATTACCGGTTAGCGCCTGCGGTTGGCCATTGACGTCTTCAAAGACATCGTCAGCCTTGGCGGTGCTGTAGTAGTAACCCAGACGGTACTCACCCGGCAGGTCGTTGACCTTGGGCGACCAGACCATTTCCACCGGCAGGATCATGCCCTTGGTACCACTGCCACTGAGCTTGAAACCGTTGCCGGTTTCCAGGTTGGACGGGTTCTGCTCAAACACGCCGACCTGAGCGAAGAACTCCGGGGTGATGTTGTACTTGACCCGCAACGCCCACTGGCTGACGGGCCAGTTGTACCAGATGCTGCCAACCCAGTTGCCAACTTGGGATCCACAGAACGCCAGGTTCTGGAAGTCGCAGGGGAAGCTGTTGAAGTCCTCACCCGGGCCGAAGCGGCCGACTTTGACATCCAGCGCCTGATCGAAATACTGCTGCTTGATCCACATCTGGGTCAGCCGCCAGGTCTGGCCGCGCCCCCAGACTTCCTGCACCGAACTGAACTGCCCGGCACGCGGATCACTGATGCGGTCGTTGGACAGGTTACGGCCACTGCGTTCCGTAACGGCCAGCTTGAACTCGGTATCCTGCCAACCGAGGATCTTTTCCAGGTCCAGCTTCACGCCCAAGGCAAACTGGTCGCTGTAGCGCGCCGTCTTGTCATCGTTGTAGCCACCGCTGAGGTTGCCAGCCACCTCGCCCACGTACTCCAGCGAGAAGTCGTAACCCTTCTCCAGCAACTCGGTACGCGTGCCGCCCCAATCTCCGGTCATCCATTTCGATTCCGGGTCGAAAGCACCGGCAGCATGAGCACCACCGTTTACCCCGAACGCAGCCAGCAAGGTCAGCGGAGCCAGCGACCTGATGCGTTTGTAATGAGCCATCCCTTGTTTCCTCGTCTTATTGTTATCGATGGATTTACACGTCCTGCAAACGGCTCAGCGCCCCTTGAACTGCGCCACATTGTCCTTGGCTACATTGTCCTTGGGCGCATGCACTTGCGGGTTGCCGACCACACCCAATCGCTCACCCGTTACGGCGTCGAACAGCAACACCCGCGCCGGGTCGAACTGCAGGTTCAGGTTGTCCCCCACCTGCACCGGGCAGTCAGGCGCCAGGCGACAGCAGACTTTGGTGCCGTTGAGGCTGACGAACACCAGAGTGTCCGGGCCGGTAGGTTCGATCACCTGCACCTCGGCACGAATACTGGGCAGGCCATTGGGCTGTTCCGGTGCCAGGCAGACTTGTTCGGGGCGAATGCCCAGAATCACTTCACGCTCTTCCAGGCCCGCATCGTCGATGCCCATCGGCAACTCGCAGCGCGCCTGACCACTGTCGAGCAGCGCCAGCAGCCGGCTGTCCTTGCGCTGCAGACGCAAAGGGATGAAGTTCATCGGCGGTGAGCCAATGAAACTGGCGACGAACAGGTTGGCCGGGTCGTTATAGATCTGCTGCGGGGTTCCGAACTGCTGGATCAGCCCGTCCTTCATCACAGCAACCTTGTCACCCAGGGTCATCGCTTCGATCTGGTCGTGGGTCACGTAGACCGTGGTGGTCTTCAAGCGTTGGTGCATCAGCTTGATCTCGGTGCGCATCTCCACCCGCAACTTGGCATCGAGGTTGGACAGTGGCTCATCGAACAGGTAGATCTTCGGCCGCCGCGCCAACGCCCGGCCCATCGCCACGCGCTGTTGTTGACCACCCGAGAGCTGACCGGGCTTGCGATTGAGCAGGTGCTCGATCTGCAGCAGCCTGGACACCCGCGCCACCTCTTCTTCGATGGCGGCGGCGGGCATCTTGCGGATCTTCAGGCCGAAGGCGATGTTCTCCCGCACGTTCATGGTCGGGTACAGCGCATAGGACTGAAAGACCATGGCAATGTCCCGGTCCTTCGGGCTCATGCCGCTGATATCAGCCTCATCCACCAGGATCGCCCCGCCGCTGATCTGCTCCAGCCCGGCGATGCAGTTCATCAAGGTCGACTTGCCGCAGCCCGAGGGGCCAACCAGAATCAGGAACTCGCCCGAGTCGATCTTCAGCTCGATGTTCTTCAAGGTGTCCGGCAGGCCACTGCCGTAGGTCTTGTTGACGTTGCGCAATTCAAGCGTTGCCATAATTCACCCCTTGACCGCGCCGGCAGTGAGCCCGCGCAGGAAATACTTGCCAGCCATCACATAGACCAACAGGGTCGGTAACCCGGCGATCATCGCCGCCGCCATGTCGACGTTGTATTCCTTGACCCCGGTGCTGGTGTTGACCAGGTTGTTCAGCGCCACCGTGATGGGCTGGGCATCGCCGCTGGCAAACACCACGCCGAAAAGAAAGTCGTTCCAGATCTGCGTGAACTGCCAGATCAGGCAGACCATGATGATCGGCACCGACATCGGCAGCAGGATCTTCCCGAAGATGGTGAAGAAGCCCGCACCATCGAGCCGTGCCGCCCGCACCAGGGCATCCGGGACACTGGTGTAGTAGTTGCGAAAGAACAGCGTGGTAAAGGCCAGGCCATAGACGATATGCACCAGCACAAGGCCCGTGGTGGTGCTGGCCAGGCCCAGCTTGCCGAGGGTGAACGAGGCCGGCAGCAGCACGGTCTGAAACGGCAGAAAGCAACCGAACAACAGCAAGCCGAAAAACAACTGCGAGCCACGGAAGCGCCACATCGACAGCACATACCCGTTAAGCGCCCCCAACAGCGTCGAAACCACCACCGCCGGTACGGTGATTTTCACCGAGTTCCAGAAGTAGCCACCCACGGTGTCCCAGGCCTTGATCCAGCCGATGCCCGTGATCACCTCGGGCCAGCTCAGCAAGTTGCCGGTGCGGATGTCCTCCGGTGATTTGAAGCTGGTCAGCAGCATCACGATCAGCGGGATCAGGTAGACCGCGCAGGCCAGCAGCAAGGTGCCGTAGATGGCCAGGCGGCTGAGGCTGAAGCCACGCGAAGCAAGAGGCTTAGTCATGGCGCTTATTCCTCAATTCCGAGTACAGGTAAGGCACCAGGATCGACAGGATCGCCCCCAGCATCAGAATCGCGCTGGCCGAGCCCATGCCCATCTGCCCGCGGCTGAAGGTGAAGGCGTACATGAACATCGCCGGCAAGTCGGAGGCGTAGCCCGGGCCACCTGCAGTCATCGCGGCTACCAGGTCGAAACTCTTGATCGCAATGTGCGCCAGGATCATCAGTGCACTGAAAAACACCGGGCGCAGGCTGGGCAGGACGATGCGCAGGTAAATACTCGGCAGGCTTGCCCCATCGACCTGGGCGGCACGGATGATCGACTGATCGACACCCCGCAGGCCCGCCAGGAACAAGGCCATGACAAAGCCCGAGGCCTGCCACACCGCGGCAATCACCAGGCAGTAGACAACTCGGTCCGGATCGACCAGCCAGTCCAGGCGGAAGCCCTCCCAGCCCCAATCACGCAGCAGCTTGTCCAGGCCCAGGCCGGGGTTGAGCAACCACTTCCAAGCAGTACCGGTGACAATCATCGACAGCGCCATCGGGTACAGGTAGATGGTGCGGATAAAGCCTTCACGGCGGATGCGCTGATCGAGCAACACCGCCAGCAGCACGCCGACCACCAGGCTGATGCTGATGAACAGCCCACCGAACACCAGCAGGTTCTTGCTCGCCACCCACCAACGGTCGTTCTCCAGCAGCTTGGCGTACTGCGCCAGCCCTACCCATTTGTAGCTGGGCATGAAACTGGAGTTGGTGAACGACAGCAGGAAGGTCCAGAAGATGTAGCCATAGAACCCCACCAGGACGATCAGCATGCTTGGCGCCAGCACCAGTTTTGGCAGCCAGCGTTGCAATGCGTCGAGGGGCGAGGCCTTGTTGAGTGCAACAACAGTGCTCATCGTGGAAATCTCGAATGGAGGGCGGCGCGAAGCACCGCACCGCCGGCAAGGCCGGCTCCTACAGCGGGTAGAGCAGGCTCACAGCCTCACTTGGCCGACTTGATCGCCGAACTCAGTTGCTTGACCGCCTTGGCCGGATCGGCGCTCGGGTCATTGAGGAAGTTGGTGACCACATCGAAGATGGCCCCCTGCACGGCCAGCGACGTGGCCATGTTGTGCGCCATGCTCGGTTGCAGGCCGTCACCTTTTTCGGCGTCCTTGAAGTCCACCGACGACTTCTGCGTGCAGGCGTCGAACAGGCTCATGTCCATGTCCTGACGCACCGGCAGCGAGCCTTTGTTCCGGTTGAACACGGTCTGGAACTCAGGCTCCAGCGCGACCTTGGCCAGATCGTTCTGGGCCTTGATGTCGTTCGCGTTCTTGAGCTTGAACATCGCCAGCGAGTCGATGTTGTAGGTAAAACTGCCCTGGGTTCCGGGGAAGGCCACGCACAAGTAGTCCTTGCCGGCGACCTTGCCTGCAGCGGTCCACTCGCTCTTGGCCCAGTCGCCCATGATCTGCATGCCCGCCTTGCCGCTGATGACCTCGGCCGCCGCAATGTTCCAGTCACGCCCCGCGCGGTTCGGGTCCATGTAGGTGCCCAGGCGCTGCAAGGTCTTGAACACCTCGACCATTTTCTCGCCGGTCAGGGCCTGTTCATCCAGCTCAACGAACGCCGCGTGATAGCCCTTGGTCCCCAGAATGCTCAGTGCCAGGTCTTCGAAAACCGTGCTGTCCTGCCATGGCTGACCGCCATGGGCGAGCGCAGTGAAGCCTGCGGCCTTGAGTTTGTCGGCAGCAGCAAAGAGCTCATCAAGGGTGGTCGGCACCTTGGCACCGGCTTTCTCGAACACCTGCGGGTTGATCCACAGCCAGTTGACTCGGTGGATATTCACCGGCACCGCAACGTAGTGGCCGTCGTACTTCATGATGTCGGCGACTTGTTTGGGCAGCAACGCATCCCAGTGGTTGGCCTTGGACACGTCATCCAGTTCGGTCAGCAGGCCGAGGGCGCCCCACTCCTGGATGTCCGGGCCCTTGATCTGGGCGGCGGCAGGGGGGTTACCGGAAATGGCCCGGGTTTTCAGTACGGTCATGGCGGCTGCGCCACCGCCGCCGGCAACGGCGTTGTCCTTCCAGACGAAACCGTCTTTCTTGACCTGTTCCTTCAGGGTTTCCACGGCCTTTGCTTCACCACCGGACGTCCACCAGTGCAGCACTTCCACTGTACCGGGATCGGCAGCGACGGCGCTCAGGGGGAACAAGGAAGCAAGAGAAATGACAGCGGCGAGGCGAGTAATCGCATTCATCGAAGGGAACCTTTTCTTGTTGTTATGCAGGTGCAAGTCGTGGTGCTTGCGCTGCATGGCAGTCTAACCAGAGGCCCGCCCGCTGGACGTAACGAAGGGATGCGCGAATGTCACCAAACAGTGACATTGTGCAAGCGCCGCCCTGTCCCGGCCGACCGCCAATTCAGTGAACTCAATCACCGGTTCGCGGCAGGCGCAGGGTGACCCGCAGCCCCCCTTCACGCAGGTTTTGCAGGGTCAGCTCGCCACCATGACTGTGAGCGATATTGCGGGCGATCCCCAGGCCAAGGCCATAACCCTGCTGCTGCCCGGCCAGCCTGAAGTGTGGCTCGAACACCTGTTCCAGGCGCTGCTCGGGCACGCCAGGACCCTCGTCATCGACATGCAGCACGAACGCCTGATCGCTGTCCTCGATCCGCAGGTGCGCACGCTGGCCGTACTTGAGCGCATTGTCGATCAGGTTGCCCATGCACCGGCGCAGCGCCAGCGGCTTGCCGGGGTATGGCGCCAGCACCTGCCCCTCAAGGGTGACCTGACCGGTCCCCAGGTACGGCTCGATCAGGTCATGCAGCGCCTGCGCAAGATCGATCGGTTCGATGTTCTCGTGGATGTCGGTATCTTTCACACACTGCAGCGCGCCCTTGACCAGCATCTCCAGCTCATCCAGATCACGGCTGAACTTGTGCTGCACGTGCTCGTCATCCAACAACTCGACCCGCAGCCGCAAACGGGTGATCGGGGTGCGTAAATCATGGGAAATCGCGCTGAACAACTGGCTGCGCTCCGTCAAATAACGGCTGATGCGCTCGCGCATGGCATTGAAGGCACGGCCTACCTCGACCACTTCGCTGCCACCGCCTTCGACCACCGGCTCTACCTCGGCCGCCCCTAGCGAAAGGTCCCGCGCCGCCCGCGCCAGGCGTTTCAACGGACGGCTCTGCCAATGCACCAGTACACCGATGAACAGCAACAGGAAGGTACTGGTCAGCACCATGAAACCGATCTGCTGACCCGGCACGCCCTCCTCTTCCAGGCTGGTGTACGGCTCAGGCAACAGCGAGGCGATGTACAACCACTCACCCGGCGCCAAACCGATTTGTGTCACCAGCACCGGCGGATCAAGCGGCGCCAGGGTCAGCGCGTAATGCGCCCAGGATCGCGGCAGTTCGTCCAGCTTCAGGCCGCTGTTGAACACCCGCAGTTCCTTTGGGCTGACGAACTCCACAGAGATATTCATCTGCTCACCCAGACGTTGGCGCAACACCTGTTCCACGGCTTCGATCACTGCTTTTTTGCGCGGTGTGGCCGGCAACATCTGCATGTCCAATGGATGATCATTGAGCGACACCACGAAACGGGTACCGCCCATGCTACGCAACTGGTCCAGCACCATCGGCCGATAGGCCACAGGCAGCGAGCGAAAGTAGCTGACGCTGGCGGTCATCGAGTGAGCCAGGCTGCGCGCACTGGCCACCAAGCCCTCCAATTGGCTGGCCCGCAGCTGCGATAGCCAGATCAGGCTGGCCAGCCCCTGGGCCAGCAACACCGCCAACAACGTCAACAGCAGCATGCGCCCGAGCAGCGAACGCGGCCACGGCAGGCGCCAGCGCCGCTCAGTGCGCAGGCGCGACATGGGCTGCCAGCAGATAACCGCTGCCGCGAACAGTACGAATCAAACGGGCTGGTTTGTCAGTGTCACGCAGACGCTGACGCAGGCGGCTGACCGCCATGTCGACAATCCGGTCCAGCGGCATCGGTTCCCGACCACGGGTGGCATTGCCGATGGTGTCGCGGTCGAGGATTTGTTGTGGATGATCGAGAAACAGCTTGAGCAGGGCAAAATCCGCCCCCGACAGAATCACCTCTTCACCGTCGCGGTGAAACAGCCGGTGGCTGACCGTGTCCAACCGCCACTCATCGAACGCCAGGACCTCGCCGCCGTTACGCTCTTGAGCAAAACCGGCCCGGCGCAACAGGGCTTTGATACGCGCCTGCAACTCGCGCGGGCTGAACGGCTTGCCCAGATAATCGTCAGCCCCCAGCTCCAGGCCGATCACCCGATCGGCCTCATCGGAGCTGGCCGTCAACATGATGATCGGCACCTGGGACTGGCGCGGATGTTGGCGAGTCCAGCGACACAAACTGAAACCATCTTCATCCGGGAGCATCACGTCGAGGATCACCAGATCATGACCACCCTCGTCCAATGCCTGACGAAACCCCTGACCGTTGGCCACCGCGCACACGGCAAAGCCTGAACGGCTCAGGTAGGCTTGCAGCAGTTCACGAATGTCCTGGTCATCATCGACCAACAGGATCGACTTACCGGCAGTACTCAATGCATTGATCCTTGGCGGGTCTTGTTGCCCGCTGCACGCTTAGGCCCTCAGGCCTGTTTCTGCTGCAAGGCGACACCGGCACCGAGCAGGCCGGAAAATTCGGCCGTCACCAGCCATACCGGTACATCCTTGAAATAACCGCTCATGCAGCCCTTGTCAGCAAAACACTCGGCAAAACCGCTGTTCAGGAACAGTTCGGCGAAGCGCGGAATCACGCCGCCAACGATGTACACACCACCGCGTGCGCCCAAGGTGAGTACATTGTTGCCCGCCACCCGCCCCAGGAAGCGACAGAACTGCTCAATTACCGAACACGCCAACGGCTCGCCAGCCAGAGCCGCCTCGGTGATCGCAGCCGGGGTCTGCAGCACTGCACGATGGCCATCCAATACGCAGATCGCCTGGTACAAGCGCAGCAAACCGCCGCCACTGAGCACGGTTTCAGCGCTGACATGGCCGATTTCACGCTCGATCTGTTGGCGAATCGCCGCTTCACGGGCATTGCCGACCGGCAGATCGACATGGCCGCCCTCGCCCGGCAAGGCCATCCAGCGCCCTTCGCCCAATGACAGCAGGGTACCAACGCCCAGGCCTGTGCCCGGGCCGATGACCACCGCCGGGCGCAACGCCTCGGCCTGCCCGGCACACACCTCGCGAAACTCGCCGGGCTGCAAACGGGTCATGCCCAGGGCCATGGCCGAGAAGTCGTTGATCAGCAGCAGCTCATCCACCTGCAGGGTCTTGCAGAATGCCTGCCGGCTGAGCCGCCAGTGGTTGTTGGTGAAACGAAACGCATCGCCGTCTACAGGCCCTGCGACCGCCAGGCACACAGCGCCCAAGGCGCCACGCGCCAGGCCATGGTCGCTCAGGTAAGCGTCGATGGCCTGTTCCGGGCTGGTGTAGTCGGCGGTCTGATAGACCTTGACCGAGTGCATCCGATCGTTTTCCCACAAGGCAAAACGGGCATTGGTGCCACCGATGTCACCCACCAGCGCACGCTTCATTTCAGCGCCTCCAGTGAAGCGGTGAAGGCGCTGGCGCCGTGCTGCGCCGAACTCATCGCATGGCGCATGAAGCCAAACAGCTCGCGCCCACAGCCCAGGTCATTGCCGGTTGGGGCTTGCGCCAGAGGCCTTGCCGCCAGCTCGGTCTCATCGACACGCACAAGCAGCGTACCCGTATGACCATCGACACGAATGATGTCGCCATCGCGTACCCGCGCCAGCGGACCGCCATCGAAGGCTTCCGGGCAAACGTGGATAGCCGCGGGGATCTTGCCCGAGGCGCCAGACATGCGCCCGTCGGTGACCAGCGCGACCTTGAAGCCACGGTCTTGCAGCACACCCAGAAACGGCGTCATCTTGTGCAGCTCCGGCATGCCATTGCTGCGCGGCCCTTGAAAACGCATCACCGCGACAAAGTCGCGCTCCAGCTCGCCGGCCTTGAAGGCATCGGCCAATGCCTGCTGATCATGGAACACCCGCGCCGGGGCTTCGACCACCTGATGCTCCGGGGCCACCGCCGAGACTTTCATTACGCCCAGCCCCAGGTTGCCCTGCATGACCCGCAAACCGCCCTCAGGCGAGAACGGACGGGCCAGTGGTCGCAGGATGCTCTCGTCCAGGCTGGCCGTGGGGCCGTCACGCCAGACCAGTTTGCCTTCCTCAAGGAACGGCTCCTGGGTATAGCGACGCAGCCCGTGCCCCGCAACAGTGTTGACGTCCTCGTGCAACAGGCCGCCATCGAGCAGCTCGCGAATCAGGAACGCCATGCCGCCAGCGGCCTGGAAATGGTTAATGTCGGCCCTGCCATTGGGGTAAACATGCGACAGCGTCGGCACGACTTCGGAGAGGTCGGCCATGTCCTGCCAGGTCAGCTGGATACCGGCCGCCTGCGCAATGGCGGGCATGTGCAGGGTATGGTTGGTCGAACCGCCAGTGGCGTGCAGCGCCACGATGGAGTTGACCAGCGCCTTCTCGTCGACGATTTCACCCAAGGGCATGAAGTTGCCGCTGGCCTTGGTCATCCGCGTAACCTGTTGCGCCGCATAGGCGGTCAGGGCATCACGCAGTGGCGTGTACGGGTTGACGAACGAAGCGCCCGGCAAGTGCAGCCCCATCACTTCCATCAGCAACTGGTTGGTGTTGGCAGTGCCATAGAAGGTGCAGGTACCGGGGCTGTGGTAGGACTTCATCTCCGACTCAAGCAGCTCTTCGCGGCTGGCCTTGCCCTCAGCATAACGCTGGCGTACGTCGGCTTTTTCCTTGTTGGAGATCCCCGACGGCATCGGCCCACCCGGGACGAACATCGTCGGCAGGTGACCGAAACGCAGCGCACCCATCATCAATCCGGGAACGATCTTGTCACAGATCCCCAGGCACAGCGTTGCGTCAAACATGTTGTGCGAGAGCGCCACCGCAGTCGCCATGGCGATCACCTCGCGGCTGGCCAAGGCCAGTTCCATGCCGGGCTCACCTTGGGTGACACCATCGCACATTGCCGGCACACCGCCTGCGAACTGGCCGACAGATCCGACCTCGCGCAATGCCTGCTTGATCTGCTCGGGGAAGTGCTCGTAGGGCTGATGCGCCGAGAGCATGTCGTTATAGGCCGAAACGATGGCGACGTTGGCCGAGTCCATCAGGCGCAGGTTCTGCTTGTCCTGAGGGGCGCAGCCGGCCACACCGTGAGCAAAGTTGGCGCACTGCAGCTTGGCTCGCATCGGTCCGTCACTGGCGGCCCCGCGAATCAGTTGCAGGTAGCGCTCGCGGGTAGGACGACTGCGAGCGATCAACCGTTCGGTGACCTCAAGGATGCGCGGATGCATGTACTGGACTCCAGGCTAGCGGTGATTGCGACCGGTGCAGCAGTTTCCCTTATCGCCAATCCCCGCCTAGGCTCTTGTACAGGGGATCGGTCGTATCGGGAGGACGACCTGCCAGGTCACTCGTTGTATATCGAACAAAATACTGCCATCAAAAAGGCTTGTTTTCTATTTTTTTAGGAATAATCTTGTTATTCCAACAACAAAATCAGATTCAGTGAAGTGTTCACTCGCATCTCGGGCTTCACCTGGTCTGCAAGAGGCAGCTCCATGACCCTACGAATTGCAATCAATGGCTTTGGCCGCATCGGCCGCAACATTCTTCGTGCACTCTATACCCAAGGCTACCGCCAGGACCTGCAGGTCGTCGCCATCAACGATTTGGGGGACAGCGCGATCAACGCTCACCTGCTCAAATACGACAGCGTCCATGGGATATTCGAGGCCAGCGTGGCGTCCGATCAGGAAAGCCTGACCGTCAACGGTGACCGCATTGCCGTCAGCGCCATTCGCAACCCTGCCGAGCTGCCCTGGAAGGCCGAGGCCATCGACGTAGTCTTTGAATGCACCGGGCTGTTCACCGACCGCGCCAAGGCGGCCGCCCATCTTACTGCCGGGGCACGCAAAGTCATTATCTCGGCACCGGCCAAGGGCGCTGACGCCACCATCGTCTATGGCGTCAACCACGACATTCTGCGCCAATCGCACCAGATCATCTCCAGCGCCTCCTGCACCACCAACTGCCTGGCACCGGTGGCCCAGGTGCTGCACCGCGAACTGGGCATCGAGCAAGGCCTGATGACCACGATCCACGCCTACACCAACGACCAGAGCCTTACCGACGTGTACCACAGCGACCCGTTCCGCGCCCGCGCGGCCACCCAATCGATGATCCCGAGCAAGACCGGCGCCGCCGAGGCGGTGGGTCTGGTGTTGCCGGAGCTGGCCGGCAAGCTGACCGGGATGGCGGTGCGGGTACCCGTGATCAACGTGTCGCTGGTCGACCTGACGGTGAACCTCAAGCGCGAGGCGAGTGCCGAGGAGGTCAACGCCCTGCTCAAGGAAGCCAGCCAACACTCGAAGGTTCTCGGTTACAACAACCTGCCGCTGGTTTCCTGCGACTTCAATCACAACCCGCTATCATCGATTTTCGACGCCAACCACACCAAGGCCAACGGCAAGCTGTTGAAGGTGCTGGCCTGGTACGACAATGAGTGGGGCTTCTCCAACCGCATGCTGGATAACTGCCTGGCGCTGTGCAACGCGCAATGAGTCGATGCAGGCGATAACAACGCGAAGGGGAGCGCCTCCCTTTCGCGGCCCGCAGCCATAACCCTGCCGCACCTGCCCCCCTGTAAGCACAAGCAGCCAAGCCAAGACGTGCTGGATCTTCATCGCCAAAGGCCGCAAACTGCGCGACGAAGCTCCCTTCAAGCCCGCTATCGCCACTGACGGCAACCGGGCCCTACCCGCACAGTCAAAGCGCCCATGCCTCGCCCACCCGCCTCCAAGTTGTCCCGCCTGATGTTCGGCCTACTGGCTTATACAAGCCTGACTATTGGCCTGATTGCCATTTTCGTTCCCGGCCTGCCGACCACCGAGTTCATTCTGCTCGCTGCCTGGGCCGCCACCCGCAGTTCCCCGCGCCTGAGCCACTGGCTGGAAAATCACCGCCTGTTCGGCCCCATGCTGCACAACTGGCACAACGGCAAGGTGATAACCCGCAAGACCAAGTTCAGCGCCTCCGTGAGCATGCTGCTGTGCAGCGCACTGATGCTGGTAATGCTCGAACATCGCTGGCCGCTGTTTTGCGCCCTCGCGGGCATGGCCCTGGTCAACCTGTGGATCTGGTCACGCCCGGAACAGGTTTCTGTGACAAACAGATGACCGCCCACCGCATACGACTAAAGTCTAACAAGGCCCTGCCGATACACCGATATCGCTGAACTCATCTGGCGAACAGCGCCGAGCAACTCGGCTTTTCAACGACCCGTTCATTTGCGAGTACGTTCATGTTCGACACGCTTTCGATTCGTCTGAAAATCGTTCTGCTTTCCGGCCTCTGCCTGCTGGGGGTCGTTGCTCTGGTCGTCAGCATCAACCTGTACCAGTCCCACGACAGCGATCAACTGGTCGATAAAGCCAGCAGCACCATGCTCACCCGCAACGTACAGGCGTTGCTGCAAGCGCGGGCGGGTGAAAAGGCCGAGCTGCTCAAACGCACCTTCAGCAACAAGCTGACCCTGGCCACTGGCGTCGGCGACCAGGCGCTGGACCTTCGCAAGCTGGGCCAGGCCCAGACGATGGACGCGGCCAGTGTACGCGCCGCCCTGAGCCAAAGCCTGGCGACCGCGTTCAATCGCAACACCGACATCCTCGGCCTCTGGCTGGTGTTCCAGCCCAATGCGCTGGACGGCCGCGACAGCGCGTTCGTCAATACACTGGCAAATGGCGGCAACGACAGCGGGCGCTTCGCCACCTATTGGAGCCGCGCCCAGGGCACCGCGCTGAACACACTGATTGTCGAAGGCGACCTGGCCAAAACCGAGCTCAACCTCAGCGGTACCCCTTACAACAGCTGGTACACCTGCACCTTCAACAGCGCCCAGCCCTGCCTGCTGGAACCTTATGAAGATACCGTCGGCGGCAAAAAAGTGCTGATGACCAGTATCACCGTGCCGCTGCTCAGCGACGGCAAGGTGATTGGTGTGGCCGGCGTCGACATGGCGCTGGACGATCTGCAAACCGCTGCCAGCGCCGCCCAGCGTGAACTGTTCGACGGTGCCGGCCACCTGCTGGTCGTTTCTTCAGGTGGCCTGCTCGCCGCCAACAGCAATGACGCCAGCAAAGTCGGCCGAGGTATTGAGCAGGCCCTTGGCCAGGAAGGTCGGCAGGCACTGGAAAGGCTTACCGACAAACGCCCTCACGTCATCGAGCAGGGGACAATGGTTCGCGCCCTGTACCCGGTCGAACCGATCCCGGGCAGCAAACCTTGGGGGGTGTTGATCGACCTGCCAAAAGACGTACTGTTGGCCGATGCCAGTGCCCTGCAAAAGGTGCTGCAAGAGGCCCGTACCAGCGGCACCCTGAAGGTTCTGTTGCTCGCAGCCCTGGCCGGTCTTGGCGGCCTGCTGGTGATCTGGATGACCGCCACCGGCGTAACCCGACCACTGAACAGCGTGGCCGCGATGCTTGAAGACATCGCCAGCGGCGACGGCGACCTGACCCAACGCCTGCACTATGCCCGGCAGGACGAACTGGGACGACTGACCGGCGGCTTCAACCGCTTCCTCGACAAGCTGCAGCCGATCATCGCCCAGATCAAACAGAGCATCACTCAAGCACGCGCCACCGCCGACCAGTCCTCAGCCATCGCCCAACGTACCAGCGACGGCATGCAGGTGCAGTTCCGCGAAATCGACCAGGTGGCCACCGCCTCCAATGAAATGAGCGCCACCGCCCATGACGTCGCCAACAGTGCCGCAAGCGCTGCCAATGCCGCCCGTGGTGCCGATCAGTCCGCCAAGGACGGCAGTGCAATCATCGAGCGCAGCACCCGTGACATCGCCCTGCTGGCCGAGGATGTCAGCAAGGCGGTTGGCGAAGTCGAAACCCTGGCGGCCAACAGCGAACAGATCGGCTCTGTACTGGAAGTCATTCGCAGCATTGCCGAACAAACCAACCTGCTGGCCCTCAATGCCGCCATTGAGGCCGCACGTGCCGGTGAGAGTGGCCGTGGCTTCGCCGTGGTCGCCGATGAAGTGCGCAACCTGGCCAAGCGCACCCAGGAGTCCGTGGAAGAAATTCGCCAGGTGATCGAACGCCTCCAGAGCAATACCCGCAGCGTGGTCGCAACCATGCATGCAAGCCAAGGCAAGGCTCAGGAGAACGCCGGGCAGATTCATCAGGCCGTCGCAGCCCTTAACCGCATCAGCGAAGCGGTGACAGTCATCAGCGACATGAACCTTCAGATCGCCAGCGCCGCCGAACAGCAAAGCTCAGTGGCAGAAGAGGTCAACCGCAACGTCTCGGCAATTCGTGGTGTCACCGAAACCCTGACCGGCCAGGCGGCCGAGTCGGCGCAAATCAGCAATCGACTCAACACCCTCTCCTCGCAACAGATGGCCTTGATCGAGCAGTTCAAGGTTTGACCCTCTAGCCCATGCTGGCGTCCGCAGCATCGACCCCAGGTCGCATCTGCGCACGCCAGCAAAGCCCCGGCACCGGCAATACCTCCTCCCCGACATACAACCGATAGCGGTTGCCTTCCCCAGCGCCGAGCCTTCGGACATCCCGCCCTGTCCCGCATTTGTAACGTTGGCGATGCACCTGAATTAACGGCATTTGTTCCGTGCGTGTTTATAGGTAATGACGCATTCAAACCAGAGCGCTAATAACTGGCGCATCTATACCAACGGCATTAAAACAATAGTTTTGAACAGCACTTGATCTCCATCAACTTAATAGGAATTTCTCCCGACAAAAATTTGCGAATCCCGAAAAAGGGGCTAGCGTCAAATCTCGAATCACCCTAGATAAAATGCTCTAAAAACCCATGAAAGCCCAGCCAGACGGGGGCTGCAGCACTTCAAAAACAGACAGGAATACACCGCCTAACTAGTTGAACAACAATGGAATGTAGCCATGAACTGACCTGAATCAGTTCATCCAAAAGTCGCCGATTTTATGCTGGCCTCTCTCTTCTCCTGGAATGGAGTTATCCAATGTCAGACGCTCCTGGAAAACTAAAGCTCGGTGCGCTAGTCGCACTTGTGGTGGGCTCAATGATTGGCGGTGGTATCTTTTCACTGCCGCAAAACATGGCCGCCAGCGCTGATGTCGGAGCCATCCTTATCGGCTGGGCCATTACCGCAGTCGGCATGCTGACCCTGGCCTTCGTCTTCCAGACCCTGGCCAACCGCAAACCGGATCTGGACGGCGGGGTGTATGCCTATGCCAAGGCCGGCTTCGGCGACTACATGGGCTTCTCATCGGCCTGGGGTTACTGGATCAGCGCCTGGATAGGTAACGTCGGCTACTTCGTGCTGCTGTTCAGCACCCTGGGCTATTTCTTCCCGATCTTCGGCGAGGGCAACACGCCTGCCGCGATCGTCGGCTCGTCAATCCTGCTCTGGGCCGTACACTTCCTGGTGTTGCGCGGGATCAAGGAAGCGGCCTTCATCAACCTGATCACCACCGTCGCCAAGGTGGTGCCACTGGTGCTGTTTGTTCTGATCACCCTCTTTGCCTTCAAACTGGACATTTTCACCGCTGACATCTGGGGCCGCATGAACCCGGACTTGGGCAGCGTGATGAACCAGGTGCGCAACATGATGCTGGTCACCGTCTGGGTGTTCATCGGTATCGAAGGCGCGAGCATCTTCTCGGCGCGGGCAGAAAAACGCTCGGACGTGGGTAAGGCCACGGTCATCGGTTTCATTACCGTGCTGCTCTTCCTGGTGCTGGTCAACGTGCTATCGCTGGGCATCATGACGCAGCCCGAACTGGCCAAGTTGCAAAACCCGTCGATGGCGGCGGTGCTTGAGCACGTGGTCGGTCACTGGGGCGCGGTGTTGATCAGTGTCGGCCTGGTCATCTCGCTGCTGGGCGCGCTGCTGTCCTGGGTGTTGCTGTGCGCCGAAATCATGTTCGCAGCGGCCAAGGACCACACCATGCCGGAATTCCTGCGCCGTGAGAACGCCAAGCAGGTACCGGCCAATGCCCTGTGGCTAACCAATGCCATGGTGCAGATTTTCCTGGTCATCACCCTGTTCTCTGCCAGCACCTACCTGAAGCTGATCTACCTCGCCACCTCGATGATCCTGGTGCCTTACCTGTGGTCGGCAGCCTATGCCGTGCTGCTGGCGGTACGCAATGAAACCTATGAGCAAGCCTTGGCCGAGCGCAAGAAGGACCTGTTCATCGGTGGGATCGCCTTGATCTACGCGATCTGGCTGCTGTACGCCGGCGGCGTCAAGTACCTGCTGCTCTCGGCGTTGCTCTATGCCCCCGGCGTGATTCTGTTCGCCAAGGCCAAGCGTGAAGTCGGCCAACCCATTTTTACCAACGTGGAGAAGTTGATTTTCGCCGCCGTGATCGTCGGCGCCCTGGTGGCAGCCTACGGCCTGTATGACGGCTTCCTGACCCTGTAACCCCCGTATTCGCAACTTGGAGGAAATAAGCCATGTCCACGGAAAAAGTTAAGTACGGCGTACATTCCGAAGCCGGCAAACTGCGCAAAGTGATGGTTTGCTCCCCCGGCCTGGCGCATCAGCGCCTGACGCCGAGCAACTGCGACGAGTTGCTGTTCGATGACGTCATCTGGGTCAACCAGGCCAAGCGTGATCACTTCGACTTCGTCACCAAGATGCGTGAGCGCGGTGTTGAAGTGCTGGAAATGCACAACCTGTTGACCGAAACCATTCAAAACCCCGAAGCCCTGAAGTGGATTCTCGACCGCAAGATCACCCCGGACACCGTCGGCGTCGGCCTGACCAATGAAGTGCGCGGCTGGCTGGAAAGCCTGGAGCCCCGCAAGCTGGCCGAATTCCTGATCGGCGGCGTGGCCGGTGAAGACCTGCCAGAAAGTGAAGGCGCCAGCGTCATCAAGATGTACCGCGACTACCTCGGCCACTCCAGCTTCCTGCTGCCACCGCTGCCCAATACCCAGTTCACCCGGGACACCACCTGCTGGATCTACGGCGGCGTGACACTGAACCCGATGTACTGGCCGGCCCGACGCCAGGAAACCTTGCTGACCACCGCCATCTACAAGTTCCACCCGGAGTTTATCAACGCCGACTTTGAAATCTGGTACGGCGACCCGGACAAGGACCATGGCCAGGCAACGCTGGAAGGCGGCGATGTGATGCCGATCGGCAACGGCGTGGTTCTGATCGGCATGGGTGAGCGTACGTCGCGCCAAGCCATCGGCCAACTCGCGCAATCGCTGTTCGCCAAGGGCGCCGCAGAGAAAATCGTGGTCGCCGGCCTGCCGAAATCCCGTGCGGCGATGCACCTGGACACTGTGTTCAGCTTCTGCGACCGCGACCTGGTCACGGTCTTCCCGGAAGTGGTCAAGGAAATCATCCCGTTCATCATCCGTCCGGACAGCAAGAACAGCTATGGCCTGGACGTACGACGGGAGAACAAATCCTTCCTTGATGTCGTAGCCGAGTCCTTGAACCTGAAAGCACTGCGCGTTGTGGAAACCGGTGGCAACAGCTTCGCTGCCGAGCGCGAACAGTGGGACGACGGCAACAACGTGGTGGCCCTGGAGCCTGGTGTGGTCATTGGCTATGACCGTAACACCTACACCAACACCCTGCTGCGCAAGGCGGGTGTCGAAGTCATCACCATCAGCGCTGGCGAGCTGGGCCGTGGCCGTGGCGGCGGCCACTGCATGACCTGCCCAATCGTACGTGACCCGATCGATTACTAAACGACCATCACCCCGGCCACGCCTACCCGGCGTTGGCCGGGCCGATCACCGAATCCAAGGAGAATCATCATGGCGTTCAACATCCACAACCGTAACCTGCTGAGCCTGGAACACCACACCACACGCGAGTTGCGTTACCTGCTTGACCTGTCACGCGACCTGAAGCGCGCCAAGTACACCGGCACCGAACAGCAGCACCTCAAAGGCAACAACATTGCGCTTATCTTCGAGAAAACCTCGACCCGCACGCGCTGCGCCTTTGAAGTGGCCGCCTACGACCAGGGCGCCAACGTGACCTACATCGACCCCAACTCCTCGCAGATCGGCCACAAGGAAAGCATGAAGGACACCGCCCGCGTGCTCGGGCGCATGTACGATGCCATCGAGTACCGTGGCTTCAAGCAGGAGATCGTCGAAGAACTGGCCAAGTACGCTGGCGTACCGGTGTTCAACGGCCTGACCGACGAGTATCACCCGACCCAGATGATCGCCGACGTACTGACCATGCGTGAGAACAGCGACAAACCGCTGCACGACATCAGCTACGCCTACCTGGGCGATGCCCGCAACAACATGGGCAACTCGCTGCTGTTGATCGGCGCCAAACTGGGCATGGATGTGCGCATTGCCGCGCCCAAAGCCCTGTGGCCACATGATGACCTGGTGGCTCGCTGCAAGAAATTCGCTGAGGAAAGTGGTGCACGTATCACCCTCACCGAAGACCCGAAAGCAGCGGTCAAGGGCGTCGACTTTGTCCATACCGACGTCTGGGTGTCGATGGGTGAGCCCGTCGAAGCCTGGGGCGAACGCATCCAGCAACTGCTGCCGTATCAGGTCAACGCCGAACTGATGAAAGCCACTGGCAACCCGCGGACCAAGTTCATGCATTGCCTGCCGGCCTTCCACAACGCCGACACCAAGGTCGGCAAGCAGATCGCCGAGCAGTACCCATACCTGGCCAATGGCATCGAAGTGACCGACGACGTCTTCGAGTCGCCAGCCTGTATTGCCTTTGAGCAAGCGGAAAACCGCATGCACACCATCAAGGCAATCCTAGTGTCGACCCTGGCAGACCTGTAGGCCCTCGGCCTTAAGCACGTGCGGGGGCAGCGCTGCCTGCACCCGAACGTGACGGTTGCCAAACAGCCAACATGCTTCCTCCCCTTTCGCTAAAAGGACATCACCATGCGTATCGTTATTGCATTGGGCGGTAACGCTCTGCTGCGCCGTGGCGAACCAATGACTGCGGACAACCAGCGCACCAATATCCGGATTGCCACCGAACAGATCGCCAAGGTTCACCCCGGCAACCAGTTGGTCATCGCTCACGGTAATGGCCCGCAAGTGGGCCTGCTGTCGCTGCAGGCGGCGGCTTACACGTCGGTTTCCCCCTATCCGCTGGATGTGCTCGGGGCCGAAACCGAGGGCATGATCGGTTACATGATCGAACAGGAACTGGGCAACCTGCTGGATTTCGAAGTGCCCTTCGCCACCTTGCTTACCCAGGTCGAAGTTGATGCCAATGACCCGGCGTTCAAGCATCCGAGCAAACCGATCGGCCCGGTCTACAGCAAGGAAGACGCCGAGCGCCTGGCCAAGGAGAAAGGCTGGGCCATCGCCCCGGACGGCGACAAGTACCGGCGCGTGGTCGCCAGCCCAAAACCCAAGCGCATCTTTGAAATTCGCCCGATCAAATGGCTGTTGGAAAAGAGCAGCATCGTGATCTGTGCCGGTGGGGGCGGCATTCCAACGATGTACGATGCCAACGGCAAGCTCCAGGGTATCGAGGCGGTGATCGACAAGGACCTGTGCTCGGCACTGTTGGCCGAGCAACTGGAAGCGGACCTGTTGGTGATCGCTACAGATGTCAGCGCTGCGTTCATCGACTACGGCAAGCCTACCCAGAAAGCCATCGCCCAGGCGCACCCGGACGAACTGGAAAAGCTCGGTTTTGCCGCCGGCTCTATGGGACCAAAGGTGCAGGCAGCTTGCGATTTTGCACGCAACACCGGCAAAGTGGCGGTCATCGGATCGTTGGCCGACATTGAAGACATCGTCAAAGGTACTGCAGGCACTCGCGTCAGCACGGCCACAGCAGGTATCCGCTACCTTTGACCCGTGTGACGGGCGTGCGCGCCCGTCAGTTCTAAACCCAAAGGAGCACACCATGGCCAAGTTTGAACCCGGTCATTTGCATTTCGAGCGCCATGCGCTGAACAAGGATGACTACAGCTACAACCTGTGTCTTGACTATGAAGTCACGCACGACCCCAAGGAAGGTAAAGGCATGCTCTTTACCCTTCACGGTACGATCGAGGGCAATAGCCTCAAGGAAGACTTCTTCCTGCCCAAGGATCAGGCTTTCGATTTTGCCCGCCATGCAACACGCATCGCCCAACAATACGGCATGCCCAAAACCGCAGGCATCGGCTCAATGCACAGTTACTACGACCAGGTATTCGAAGACGTGCGCCGACAGCTCGACGTAAAACCCGGAGACCCGATCAAACCGGAACATCTCGCCTAGCCGTCAGGGCCTCATCGCCAGCGTGGTAATGGGCACACACCTGCCAGCGATTCGACCGTATCGCAGGCGCAAGGCATACTAGCCTCCCCCGGCAGTACAGACCCGTTAACGCCCCATGCGCATCCACGTCAGCTTCATCGACCGCGTCGGTATCACCCAGGAAGTCCTGGCCTTGCTCGGTGCCCGTCATCTGAACCTGGATGCCGTGGAGATGGTGCCCCCAAACGTCTACATCGATGCGCCGACCTTGAGCCCCGATGTACTCGAGGAGTTGCACGACGCCCTGCTCAATGTGCGCGGCGTGCAAACGGTGAAGGTCGTCGACATCCTCCCCGGCCAGCGTCGGCACTTGCAACTGGATGCACTGCTGGCGGCAATGAGCGACCCGGTGCTGGCCCTGGACAGTGCAGGTACTGTCCTGCTGGCAAATCCGGCGCTGATTGCGCTCTGCGGCCAGGAGCCGGCGGGGCGCTCGGTGGGGGAGTTTTTCGGCGACCCCGGCCTGCTTGATACCTTGCTCGAAAACGGTTTTCGCTTGCCCATGCGTGAAATGGTCCTCAACGGCCAGAGCCTGCTACTCGACGCCACCCCGATCACCAATGCCGGTGCCCTGCTGACCCTGTACCAACCCAACCGCATCGGTGAGCGCCTGTCGGCCCTGCATCACGACCACGCCGAGGGCTTCGATGCGCTGCTCGGAGACTCACCGCCGATCCGTACGCTCAAGGCCCGCGCACTGCGGGTCGCTACCCTCGACGCACCGCTGCTGATCCATGGAGAAACCGGTACCGGCAAAGAGCTGGTGGCCCGCGCCTGCCATGCCATCAGCAGCCGACACACTGCACCGTTCCTGGCCCTGAACTGTGCTGCCCTGCCGGAGAACCTTGCCGAGAGCGAACTGTTCGGCTATGCCCCCGGGGCCTTTACAGGTGCGCAGCGTGGCGGCAAACCGGGGCTGATGGAACTGGCCAACCAGGGTACGGTGTTTCTCGACGAGATCGGCGAAATGTCACCCTACCTGCAAGCCAAGCTGCTGCGGTTTCTCAACGATGGCAGCTTTCGCCGGGTGGGCGGCGACCGTGAGGTCAAGGTCAACGTGCGGATCCTCAGCGCCACCCACCGCAACCTGGAGAAAATGGTCGCCGAGGGTACCTTTCGCGAGGACCTGTTCTACCGCCTGAACGTGCTTAACCTGCAAGTACCACCACTGCGCGAGCGCGGCCAGGACATCCTGTTGCTGGCCCGCTACTTCATGCAACAGGCCTGCACCCAGATCCAGCGTCCGCTCTGCCGTCTGGCCCCCGGAACGTACCCTGCCCTGCTCAGCAACCACTGGCCTGGAAACGTGCGGCAATTGCAGAACGTGATCTTCCGCGCCGCCGCGATCTGCGAAAGCAGCCTGGTGGACATCGGCGACCTGGACATCGCCGGCACGTCTGTGGCCCGCGAACAGGATGGTGAAGTGACCAGCCTGGAACAGGCCGTGGAAGACTTCGAACGCAGCCTGCTGGAAAAACTCTATGCCACCTACCCTTCCACCCGGCAGTTGGCCAACCGCCTGCAGACCTCTCACACGGCCATCGCCCATCGCCTGCGCAAGTACGGCATCCCCGGAAAGCACTGAAAGCGACATTCAGCGTACTGAAAACGCTACGGCGTAACGATTTCGATACAGCACGTTTTTTGCGCTACAACGCAAGGTTTTGATCCCTTTGAGCTTTTTTCTCGCACCCCGGCTGTAGCGATTTCGCTACAGCCGTGTCATCTCGCATTCATGAAAAATCATAACTAATTGATTTAAAAGAGATTTATTGAATTGGCCACAAAATTGCTAAGGAGTTACCAGTCCTAGGCCTGGTTGCGTAACCGGCCCGTCACCGTGTCCCCCGAGGAATTCCCATGAGCGAGTTGCGTTTTACCGAAGATCACGAATGGCTGCGTGTCGAAGCTGACGGCAGCGTCACGGTTGGCATCACCGCGTTCGCCCAGAACGCGCTGGGCGATGTGGTCTATGTGCAACTGCCGGAACTGCAGCACTACGAAAAAGGCGCCGAAGCGTCTACCGTCGAGTCGGTCAAGGCCGCCAGTGGTGTCTACATGCCACTCGACGGCGAAGTCGTTGCCGTCAACGACGGCCTGGAAGACAGCCCTGAGCTGGTCAACGAAGACCCACTGGGCGCAGGCTGGTTCTTCCGCTTCATCCCGGCCGATGCCAGCGCCGTCGAGCAACTGCTCGACCAGGACGCCTACGACCGCCTGATCAAAGCCAGCGCCGACGCCTGAGGAGCCGCCATGACTATCAACCTCGGCACTGCCAACGAATTCATCGCCCGGCACATCGGCCCACGCCAGAGCGACGAGCAGAGCATGCTTGCCACACTGGGATTTGATTCGCTGGACGCCATGAGCGCCAGCGTGATTCCCGACAGCATCAAGGGCACCAGCGTGCTCGATGCTGGCGCCGGCCAGAGCGAAGCAGACGCACTGGCAGCACTCAAGGCCATCGCCAGCAAGAACCAACTGTTCAAGACCTTTATTGGCCAGGGCTACTACAACTGCCATACCCCTGCGCCGATCCTGCGCAACCTGCTGGAAAACCCGGCCTGGTACACCGCCTACACCCCGTACCAACCCGAAATTTCCCAAGGCCGCCTGGAAGCCCTGCTGAACTTCCAGACCCTGATCAGCGACCTGACCGGCCTGCCGATTGCCAACGCCTCGTTGCTCGATGAGGCCACCGCTGCTGCTGAAGCCATGACCTTCTGCAAGCGCCTGAGCAAGAACAAAGGCAGCCATGCCTTCTTTGCCTCCGTGCATTGCCACCCACAGACCCTCGACGTACTGCGCACCCGCGCCGAACCGCTGGGTATCGACGTGGTGGTTGGCGACGAGCGCGAGCTCAGCGACGTCAGCGCGTTCTTCGGCGCCCTGCTGCAGTACCCGGCCAGCAACGGTGAGGTCTTCGACTACCGCGAGCTGACCGAACGCTTCCACGCCGCCAATGCCCTGGTCGCGGTTGCCGCTGACCTGCTGGCCCTGACCTTGCTGACGCCACCAGGGGAATTCGGTGCCGACGTGGCCATCGGCAGCGCCCAGCGCTTTGGTGTTCCGCTGGGCTTCGGCGGCCCGCACGCCGCCTACTTCTCCACCCGCGACGCCTTCAAGCGCGACATGCCAGGCCGCTTGGTCGGTGTGTCCATCGATCGTTTCGGCAAGACTGCACTGCGTCTGGCCATGCAAACCCGCGAGCAGCACATTCGCCGCGAGAAGGCCACCAGCAATATCTGCACCGCTCAGGTACTGCTG
The DNA here is from genome assembly GCF_036348395.1 of Pseudomonas sp. AL 58. Classification (NCBI taxonomy): domain Bacteria; kingdom Pseudomonadati; phylum Pseudomonadota; class Gammaproteobacteria; order Pseudomonadales; family Pseudomonadaceae; genus Pseudomonas; species Pseudomonas sp. AL 58. Next base: position 274,451 of record NZ_JAZBQR010000002.1, on the reverse strand, counting down.
GCCAACATCGCCAGCATGTACGCGGTCTATCATGGCCCGCAAGGCCTGAAGCAGATCGCCGAGCGCACCCACCAGCTGACCGCCATCCTCGCTGCCGGCTTGCAGGCACTGGACGTCACCGTCGAGCCACAGAGCTTCTTCGACACCCTCACCCTGGCCACCGGCAGCAACACCGCTGCGCTGCATGAGCGCGCCCGCGCCCAACAGCTGAACCTGCGCCAGATCGACGCCCAGCGCCTGGGCCTGTCGCTGGATGAAACCAGCCGTCAGGCCGATGTTGAAACACTCTGGGCGCTGTTTGCCAACGGTCAGGCACTGCCAGACTTCGCCGCACTGGCAGCCCGCGTCGAATCGCGCCTGCCAACAGCACTGCTGCGCCAGTCAGCGATCCTCGAGCACCCGGTGTTCAACCGCTACCACAGCGAAACCGAGCTGATGCGTTACCTGCGCAAGCTGGCCGACAAGGACCTGGCGCTGGACCGCACCATGATTCCGCTGGGCTCCTGCACCATGAAGCTCAACGCTGCCAGCGAAATGATTCCGATCACCTGGGCAGAGTTCGGCAACCTGCACCCCTTTGCCCCGGCCGAACAAAGCCAGGGTTACCAGCAACTGACCGACGAGCTGGAGGCCATGCTCTGCGCTGCCACCGGTTACGACGCAGTATCGCTGCAGCCTAACGCCGGCTCTCAGGGCGAGTACGCTGGCCTGTTGGCCATTCGCGCCTACCACCAGAGCCGTGGCGACGATCGTCGTGACATCTGCCTGATCCCGTCGTCGGCCCACGGTACCAACCCAGCCACTGCGCACATGGCCGGTATGCGCGTGGTCGTCACTGCCTGTGACGCCCGCGGCAACGTCGATATCGACGACCTGCGCGCCAAGGCCATCGAGCACCGCGAACACCTCGCCGCGCTGATGATCACTTACCCGTCGACCCACGGCGTGTTCGAGGAAGCCATTGGCGAGATCTGCGCAATCATTCATGACAACGGCGGCCAGGTGTACATCGACGGCGCCAACATGAACGCGATGGTCGGCCTGTGCGCCCCTGGCAAGTTCGGTGGCGACGTGTCGCACCTGAACCTGCACAAGACCTTCTGCATCCCGCACGGCGGTGGCGGCCCGGGCGTTGGTCCGATTGGCGTCAAGGCCCACCTGGCACCGTTCCTGCCTGGCCACGGGCACATGGCGCGCAAGGAAGGCGCGGTCTGCGCCGCACCGTTCGGCAGCGCGAGCATTTTGCCAATCACCTGGATGTACATTCGCATGATGGGTGGTGCCGGCCTCAAACGCGCCTCGCAGATGGCGATCCTCAACGCCAACTACATCGCCCGTCGCCTGGAAGAGCACTATCCTGTGTTGTACACCGGCAGCAATGGCCTGGTTGCCCATGAATGCATCCTCGACCTGCGCCCACTCAAGGACAGCAGCGGTATCAGCGTTGACGATGTAGCCAAGCGCCTGATCGACTTCGGCTTCCACGCACCGACCATGTCCTTCCCGGTAGCCGGCACGTTGATGATCGAGCCTACCGAGAGTGAGTCCAAGGAAGAACTGGACCGCTTCTGCAACGCGATGATCTGCATCCGAGAAGAGATCCGCGCGGTAGAAAATGGCAGCCTGGACAAGGACGACAACCCGCTGAAGAACGCGCCACACACGGCAGCCGAACTGGTGGGTGAATGGGCACATGGCTACAGCCGCGAACAGGCGGTGTACCCACTGCCAACGCTGATCGAAGCCAAGTACTGGCCGCCGGTTGGCCGGGTCGACAACGTGTTCGGCGACCGTAACCTGGTCTGCGCTTGCCCGTCGATCGAGAGCTATCAGGACGCCTGATGCCTGAACGGCAGGAGCCGGCACAACCGGCTCCTGCAACCGTCCCACCCCTGAGGGCACGACCATGTCACTAAGCGTCTTCGACCTGTTCAAGATTGGCATCGGCCCCTCCAGTTCCCACACCGTCGGCCCGATGCGTGCCGCTGCGCGCTTCGCCGAAGGGTTACGCCGCGATCACCTGCTGGGCGCCACCGTCAGCGTCAAAGTCGAGCTGCACGGCTCGCTCGGCGCCACCGGCAAAGGCCACGGCAGCGACAAGGCGGTTTTGCTCGGCCTGGAAGGCGAGCATCCCGACAGCGTCGATACCGAAACCATTCCTGCTCGCCTACAGGCCATCCGCAGCAGCGGACAGCTGAAACTGCTAGGCGAACACAGCATCGCGTTCATTGAAAAGCAGCACCTGGCGATGATTCGCAAACCGCTGCCTTACCATCCTAACGGCATGATCTTTCGCGCCTTCGACGCTGCCGGGTTGCAAATTCGCAGCCGCGAGTACTACTCGGTCGGTGGCGGCTTTGTCGTGGATGATGATGCAGCCGGGGCCGACCGCATCGTCGAGGACCGCACGGTGCTGCCATTGCCGTTCAAGACTGCCAAGGAACTGCTCAGCCATTGCACCACACAGAACCTCTCGATCAGCCAGGTCATGCTGGCCAACGAGGCCGCCTGGCGCCCGGAAAGCGAAACCCGCAGTGGCCTGCTGCGAATCTGGCAGGTGATGCAGGACTGCGTGGCCGCTGGCTGTCGCAATGAAGGCATCCTGCCGGGTGGGCTCAAGGTCAAGCGCCGGGCCGCCGCGCTGTACCGGCAACTGTGTCAGCACCCGGAAGCGAACCTGCGTGATGCGCTCTCGGTGCTCGACTGGGTCAACCTCTATGCACTGGCGGTCAACGAGGAAAACGCCTTTGGCGGACGCGTGGTTACCGCACCGACCAACGGTGCCGCCGGCATCGTTCCAGCAGTGCTGCACTACTACATGCGCTTTATCCCGGGTGCCAACGAAGACGGCGTTGTGCGGTTTCTGCTCACCGCCGCAGCCATTGGCATTCTCTACAAGGAAAACGCGTCGATCTCCGGCGCCGAAGTCGGCTGCCAGGGCGAGGTCGGTGTGGCCTGCTCGATGGCCGCCGGTGCCCTCTGCGAAGTGATGGGCGGCAGTGTGCAGCAAGTCGAGAACGCCGCCGAAATCGGCATGGAACACAACCTCGGCCTGACCTGTGACCCCATCGGCGGGCTGGTTCAGGTGCCGTGTATCGAACGCAATGCCATGGGCTCGGTCAAGGCGATCAATGCGGTACGCATGGCCTTGCGTGGCGACGGGCAGCATTTCGTCTCGCTCGACAAAGTTATCCGCACCATGCGCCAGACCGGCGCCGACATGAAAAGCAAATACAAGGAGACCGCCCGCGGCGGTCTGGCCGTCAACATCATCGAATGCTGACACCCCTTCTCAAGTCCCAAGGAGTCATCAATGTCCACCGAAACACTGCACACCACCCCACTGCATGCCCTGCACCTGGAACTGGGCGCACGCATGGTGCCCTTCGCTGGCTACGACATGCCCGTGCAGTACCCAATGGGGGTGATGAAAGAGCACCTGCACAGCCGTGAACAGGCCGGGTTGTTCGATGTCTCGCACATGGGCCAGATCCGCCTGACGGGCAGTGAAGCCGCCAAGGCACTGGAAAGCCTGGTGCCGGTGGACATCATCGACTTGCCGGTAGGCATGCAGCGCTATGCCATGTTCACCAACGAACAGGGCGGTATCCTCGACGACCTGATGGTCGCCAACCTGGGCAACGACACCTTGTTCCTGGTGGTCAATGCGGCCTGCAAGGAGCAGGACCTGGCGCACCTGCGCCAGCACATCGGCAACCAGTGCGAAATCCAGCCCCTGTTTGAGGAACGCGCCCTGCTGGCCCTGCAGGGCCCGGCGGCAGTCAAGGTACTCGAGCGTCTGGCTCCCGAAGTCGCGGGCATGACCTTCATGCAGTTCACCAGCGTGCAGTTGCTGGGTGTGGACTGCTACGTCAGCCGATCCGGCTATACCGGTGAAGACGGCTTTGAAATTTCCGTACCGGCGGCCAATGCCGACGCCCTGGCACGTCGCCTGCTGGCTGAGCCGGAAGTGGCCCCGATCGGCCTGGGTGCGCGCGACTCACTGCGCCTGGAAGCCGGCCTGTGCCTGTATGGCCACGACATGAACGCGCAAACCACCCCCATCGAGGCCAGCCTGCTCTGGGCCATCTCCAAAGTACGCCGTGCCGACGGCGCGCGTGCGGGCGGCTTCCCGGGTGCCGAGCGGATCTTCGCTCAGCAGCAAGACGGTGTTGCACGCAAGCGGGTCGGCCTGCTGCCCCAAGAGCGCACACCTGTCCGTGAGGATGCCGAGATCGTCGATGAAGCCGGCAGCGTCATTGGCCGTGTCTGCAGCGGTGGGTTCGGCCCGAGCCTGAGCGCCCCTGTAGCCATGGGCTACCTGGACACTGCCCATGCCGCTCTGGATACTCCTGTGTGGGCCATCGTGCGTGGCAAACGCGTAGCGATGAAAGTCAGCAAGATGCCTTTTGTTGCCCAACGCTACTACCGCGGCTGATACCCGCCCAGAAGCGTGATGAAACGCGTTCGAGATTTTCGTAACCGAACGCGTTTCACAACATGTGAACACAGCCGAAAAACCGCTTGGAATGCACCAGAAAAAATCGCCCAAGCAGCGGCTAAAAAGGTCAAAATCCGGCGCTTTTCAGGGCTTGTTTTTGTCTTCAAAGTTAGCGTATTGTCTGTTCACTGTGTTTGCATGGGTCGCTATGGTTCGTGACCTGGGCAGTAGCTCTGAGATTTGCTACAACCCGTTCGACGTCTCTTACTTTCCTGCAACCCAGCCCAGTACTCTTTCATTTGAAAGAAGCTGTTACTAATTCTAAGTTCCAAAGGAAATAAGCTATGTCGACTCGTCAGAGCGGTACCGTCAAGTGGTTTAACGACGAAAAAGGTTTTGGTTTCATCACTCCAGAAAGCGGTCCGGATCTGTTCGTACACTTCCGCGCTATTCAGGGCAACGGCTTCAAGAGCCTGAAAGAAGGCCAGAAAGTTACCTTCATCGCCGTGCAGGGCCAAAAAGGCATGCAGGCTGACGAAGTTATCGCGGAAAATTGATTTCCCGATAAAAAGCCCCTGCTGGCAACAGCAGGGGCTTTTTTGTGCCTGTTATTCCGTAGAATGGGCGTTTTGCGCAAGGAGGGCTTCTTGTATGCCCAAGCACCTGTTGAAGCCTCAGGGCGATTTCCCAGCCGTCGGCCTGGGGCGTCGCCTTGCGGCAATGTTCTACGATTTCCTGCTGTGTACAGCGCTGCTGATGGTCACCACCCTGGTCTACAAGATGATCATGATGGCCTTCATCGGCGAGGCGCGGATGCGCGAACTGACCGATGCTGGCGCCCTGGACACCGACCCGCTGCTGTCGACCATTCTGGTGTTCATGCTGTTTGGCTTCTTCGCCAAATTCTGGACCCACGGTGGACAGACCTTGGGGATGCAGGTCTGGGGGATTCGCGTACAAAACGCAGATGGCAGCGCCATCGGCCTGTGGCAGGCACTGTTGCGCTTTGTTGTCTCCATCGCCTCCTGGCTGTGCCTGGGCCTGGGTTTCTTCTGGGTATTGATCGACAAACAAAAGCGCAGTTGGCATGACATGTATTCCGACAGTCAGCTGGTGCGCATCCCCAAGAAGGGCAAGGAAAAGGCCTGAGCGCTGAAACCGTGATCAGTCGCCCATGAAAAAGCCGACCCCAGGGTCGGCTTTTTCATACGCGTTACGGCTTAACCGGCCCTGCGCAACAGCCATACCCCTGTCAACGTGCAGATACCTGCCGGAATCAGCACGGCCAACAATGGCGGGAAACCGAACACCTGGCTGGACGGCCCCAGCAGGTCCTGGGCAATCCGGAAGGTGAACCCCACCAGCACGCCGGTAAACACCCGCTGCCCCAAGGTCACCGAACGCAAAGGGCCAAAGATGAACGACACCGCCATGAGCACCAGCGCCGCCGTCACAATCGGCTGCATCACCTTGGTCCAGAACGCCAACCAGTAGCGAGCGTTGTTCAAGCCCTGGTCGGACAGGTAGTGAATGTAGTCCCACAACCCGGAAATAGAGAGAGAGTCCGGGGCAACGACCACCGTATTCAACAACTCGGGGGTAACCGCCACATCCCAACGCTCCTCGGGGCTCTTGAGCACTTCAGTGCTGTCGCCGCGGAAGTGCGTGGTGGTGACGCCACTGAGCAACCAGTGATCGTTCTGATACTGGGCCTTGCGCGCAAAGCTGGACGTCAGCATGCGGCGCTCGCTGTCGAAGCGGTAGCGCGTTACGCCATACAAAAGGCCGTTGGGCTGGACGCTGTTGATGTGGACAAACTCATCACCCTGACGATGCCACATACCGCGTTTGGAAGACTGCGCCTCACCACCGCCCTGCGCCAGGGAGCGCTCGGCCTGGGCCTTGTTTTCGGTGACCGGGGCCAGGTACTCACCAATCAGCACGCCGACCAGCATCAGCACCAGCATCGGCTTCATGACTGCCCAGACGATACGGCCAATAGACACGCCAGCCGCGCGCATGATGGTCAGCTCACTGCTGCTGGCCAAGCTGCCGAGACCGATCAGGCAACCGATCAGTGCTGCCATCGGCAGCATGTCGTAGAGCCGACGCGGCGCGGTCAACAGCACAAAACTAGCCGCATCCATCAGGGTATAGGTGTTGCTGATGTCGCTCATTTCATCAATGTAGGCAAACAGCGAGGCCAGGCCGAGAATGATCCCCAGTACGGCAATAATTGCCAGGAATACACTCTTGCCGATGTAACGGTCGAGTTTAACCACGGGCCACCTCCGCACGGCGAGCAGCACGCTTGAGCTTCAACGGCTCCCAGTACATCAACCCCAGGCCGATGAGCAGGAACAAGCCATGCACCCACCAAAGCCCCAAGGCGATCGGCAGCTTGCCTTTTTCCAGGGCACCACGCGCAGCGATCAACATTGTCAGATACGCCATATACAAAAGAATCGCCGGCAGCAGCTTGAGGAAACGTCCTTGCCGCGGATTGACGCGCGACAGCGGCACGGCCAGCACGGTCACGACAAACACCAGCAATGGCAACGAAATCCGCCATTGCAACTCGGAGCGCTCGCGCAGGGTCTTGGCACCCAGCAACTTCGACGTCGGGATTGCTTCCCGATCAGTCACTTCCTCGCTGACTTCCGGCTTGGGCAACAGCACCCCGTAGGTGTCGTACTTGATGATGCGGTAATCGGCCTGCCCCGGATTACCGTCATAGCGGTAGCCGTTTTCCAGGATCAGGTAACGATTGCCATCCGCCTGCACTTCCTGACGCCCCTTCTCGGCCACCAGCACAGAAGGGCCGCGGTCCTTGCTCTTGTCCTGGGAGACGCGTTTCTCGGAAATGAACACCCCGCCCAGATTCTCACGGTTATCGGATAGCTGCTCGCTATAGGTAACACGTGAACCGTCACGCAGGGTCTGGAAGCGTCCCGGAACCAGGGTGTCGAACTCGGTCAAGGCGTCCTGTTCATTGATGATCTGTGCCACCCGCGCAACGCCCTGAGGCGCAAGGCCCAGGCTCAACCAGGCAACCAGCAAGGCCACCAGCAAGGCCGGTGCCATGGTCATCGCCAGCAGGCGCTGCTGGCTCATCCCGGTGGCGGCGAGCACGGTCATCTCGCTTTCCAGGTAGAGCCGGCCGTATGCCAGCAAAATGCCCAGAAACAGGCCAAGCGGCAGGATCAGTTGCAGGAAACCCGGCAAGCGGAACCCCATGATCATGAACAATACGCTCGGGTCGAGCAGGCCCTGTGCGGCCTGAGCCAGGTACTTGATGAAGCGCCCGCTCATGATGATAACCAGCAGCACGGCGCTGACGGCACTCAAGGTCAGCATGACCTCGCGAGACAGATAACGAAAGACGATCAAACCAGACACTCCTGGGTTGTCAGGCTCAAACAGCCGAACAAGGGAAACGTAGCAGTCGCACCGGATGCACGCTGCAGACGTGAAACCGGCAAAAAAGTTGGCGCATTATCCTGTGATTGGCCGTGCCTGTCACTTGGCGTACGCAAAGCGTCATCTCGGGGTTGTCAGGCTGGGCGCAGCAGGCTCAAACTGGCGGCTTTATCACTGGCACGCAGATGCGCCGCCAGGCCGCTCCAAGCGCCTGCACAGACAGCGCACAGACCGATCATTGGGGACCCTGACATGGAATTGGTTGTAAAAAGTGTAGCCGCAGCATCGTTGAAGACCGCAACCCTGGTACTGGCTGTCGGTGAAGGCCGCAAACTCGGCACCACCGCCAAAGGCATCGACGACGCGACCGACGGCGCCCTGAGCGCACTGCTCAAGCGCGGCGACCTGGCCGGCAAGGTGGGCCAGACGCTGCTGCTGCAAAGCCTGCCTGGCCTGAAGGCCGAGCGCCTGTTGCTGGTCGGCACCGGCAAAGACGCCGAACTGGGTGATCGCAGCTGGCGCAAAGTCGTGTCCAGCGTACTGAACGTGCTCAAGGGCCTGGGCGGCAGCGATGCCGTGCTGGCGCTGGACGATGTAGCGGTCACTGGCCGTGATGCCCCTTACGAAAAAACCCGCCTGCTGGCCGAAACCCTGCTCGACGGCGAATATGTCTTCGACCGCTTCAAGAGCAAGAAAGCCGAGCCTCGGGCGCTGAAGAAAATCACCCTGCTCACCGACAAGGCCACCCAGGCCGAGACCGAGCGCGCGGTCAAGCACGCCAGTGCGATTGCCAGCGGCATGAGCTACACCCGTGACCTTGGCAACCTGCCACCCAACCTGTGCCACCCAAGCTTTCTGGCGGACGAAGCCAAGGCACTGGGCAAGGCTCACAAGAACCTCAAGGTCGAAATCCACGACGAGAAGAAGCTCAAGGAACTGGGCATGGGGGCCTTTGTCGCCGTTGGCCAAGGCAGCGACCAGCCACCGCGACTGATCGTGCTCAACTACCAGGGCGGCAAGAAAAGCGAGAAGCCGTTCGTGCTGGTGGGCAAGGGCATTACCTTCGATACCGGTGGTATCAGCCTCAAGCCTGGCGCCGGCATGGATGAAATGAAGTACGACATGTGCGGTGCTGCCAGCGTCTTCGGCACCCTGCATGCCGTGCTCGAACTGCAACTGCCCATCAACCTGGTCTGCCTGCTGGCCTGCGCCGAGAACATGCCAAGCGGCGGCGCCACCCGTCCAGGCGACATTGTCACGACCATGAGCGGGCAAACCGTCGAGATCCTCAACACCGACGCCGAAGGCCGCCTGGTGCTGTGCGACACCCTGACCTACGCCGAGCGATTCAAGCCGCAGGCAGTGATCGATATCGCCACCCTGACCGGCGCCTGCATCGTTGCCCTGGGTAGCCATACCTCGGGCCTGATGGGCAACAATGACGCCTTGGTCGCGCAACTGCTCGAAGCAGGCAAACGCGCCGACGACCGTGCCTGGCAGTTGCCACTGTTCGACGAGTACCAGGAACAGCTCGACAGCCCGTTCGCCGACATCGCCAACATTGGCGGACCAAAGGCCGGCACCATCACGGCGGGCTGCTTCCTGTCGCGCTTTGCCAAGGCCTATGAGTGGGCGCACCTGGATATCGCCGGTACCGCCTGGGTCAGTGGCGGCAAGGACAAGGGCGCTACAGGTCGCCCGGTTCCATTGCTGACCCAGTACCTGCTCGATCGCGCCAACGGCTGAGGCCGCCCTGCCCGGCTGCGCCGCATACGCGCAGCCGGCAGGCACCCCACACCATGAGCCAAGTCGACTTCTACATCCTCCCAAGCCCGGCCCTTTCGGCGCGGCTGGTGTTCGCCTGCAAATTGTGCGAGAAAGCCTGGCGCCTCGGCCACCAGGTCTACCTCAACTGCAGCGACAGCACCCAGCGCGACGAGCTGGACGAACTGCTCTGGCGCTTCAAGGGCGAGGCATTCGTACCGCACAGCAATGCCGAAGACGACCCCGAGGCCACTGTGGTATTGGGCCTGGGCGACACGCCCGGCAGCCATCAGGACCTGCTGATCAACCTCGACCTGAAGGTGCCAGGCTTCGCTGACCGTTTTGCCCGCATCGCTGAAATCGTGGTCGAAGACCCCGCGATTCGCCAGGCGACACGGGAGAGTTTCCGTTTCTACCGACAACAGGGCTATGCTCTGCAAGATCACCGCTTACAGCGACTCTGACGACGATGGACAAACCCACGCCCCACTCCAAGTCCGCGCACTTGCTGGATGACCTTGAGTCGATCCGCCAACTGCTCGGCGACGATACCCTGCAACCACCCTTGCTGACCGAAACCGTGGACCACAACGAGCAGATTCCACTGCTGCTTGAAGAGGCCATCGAACCGGTTGTGCCAACGCTTGAAGCTGAAGTGCCAAGCGCTCAGCCACCGGCACAGGAAGCACCTGACCCTCAGGCCAGGAGACAGGATACCCTCCTGCACCTGGACGTTGAGTTACGTGCTGCCGCACAGCTGATCATGCAGGACGTGATCGATGACTTCGCCCCGCACATCGAAACCGAGATCAAGCGTCGGCTGGATGCGCGTCTTGAGCGTTTGCTGAACCAGTTGCCAGAGTAAATCCGCGGGCCGTTGGCCCGCATTGCTCTGCGATCGCCATACCGGTCGTGCCCGCAATGGGTGAAACGACGTTTTCTGCCTCCTGCCATCACCTCAGGCTACGCCCCAGCGCCTATTCCCCGTTATACTTCTCGGCTTTCCCGAATAAACGCCATAGGGTCCCGCCGCGCATGGATAAGACCTACCAGCCGCACGCTATTGAAACTTCCTGGTACCAGACCTGGGAGTCCGAGAATTACTTCGCCCCGCAAGGTGCGGGCGAGCCGTACACCATCATGATTCCGCCGCCGAATGTCACCGGCAGCCTGCACATGGGTCACGGCTTCAACAACGCGATCATGGACGCCCTGATCCGTTTCCGCCGCATGCAGGGCCGCGACACCCTGTGGCAGCCAGGCACCGACCATGCCGGTATCGCTACGCAGATGCTGGTGGAGCGTCAACTGGAAGCCAAGGGCCAGAGCCGCCACGACTTGGGCCGGGAAAAGTTCCTGGAAAAGGTCTGGGAATGGAAAGACCAGTCCGGTGGCAACATCAGCCGCCAGATCCGCCGCCTGGGCTCCTCGGTAGACTGGAGCCGCGAGCGCTTCACCATGGACGACGGCCTGTCCGAAGCGGTCAAGGAAGCCTTCGTGCGCCTGCACGAAGACGGCCTGATCTACCGCGGCAAGCGCCTGGTCAACTGGGACACCAAGCTGCACACCGCAATCTCCGACCTTGAAGTGGAAAACCACGACGAGAAAGGCCACCTGTGGAACCTGCGCTACCCGCTGGCCGACGGCGCGAAAACCGCTGAAGGCAAGGATTACCTGGTCGTTGCCACTACCCGTCCGGAAACCATGCTGGGCGACGCCGCCGTAGCCGTTAACCCGAACGATGAGCGCTACCAGGCCCTGATCGGCAAGTTCGTCGAGCTGCCACTGGTTGGCCGCCGCATTCCGATCATCGCCGATGACTACTGCGACCCGGAATTCGGCACCGGCTGTGTGAAGATCACGCCGGCACACGACTTCAACGACTATGAAGTCGGCAAGCGTCACAACCTGCCACTGCTGAACATCTTCGACAAGAACGCCATGGTGCTGCCGGCAGCCCAGGTATTCAACCTCGACGGCAGCGTCAACGAATCCATCGATGCCACCCTGCCTGCCCGCTACGCCAACCTCGACCGTTTCGTCGCGCGCAAGCAGATCGTCGCCGATTTTGAAGCCGCAGGCCTGCTGGTCAGCGTTGACGACCACGCCCTGAAAGTACCGAAGGGCGACCGCTCCGGCACCGTCATCGAGCCGTGGCTGACCGACCAGTGGTACGTGTCGACCAAGCCCCTGGCCGAGCCGGCCATTGCCGCCGTCGAAGATGGCCGTATCCAGTTCGTACCGAAGCAGTACGAAAACATGTACTTCTCCTGGATGCGGGACATTCAGGACTGGTGCATCAGCCGCCAGCTGTGGTGGGGCCACCGCATTCCAGCCTGGTACGACGAAGCCGGCAAGGTCTATGTCGGGCGCAGCGAAGAGGAAGTGCGCAGCAAGCACAACCTGGGCGCTGAGGTTGTCCTGAACCAGGACAACGACGTACTCGACACCTGGTTCAGCTCGGGCCTGTGGACCTTCTCGACCCTCGGCTGGCCAGAGCAGACCGAATTCCTGAAGAAGTTCCACTCCACCGACGTGCTGGTCACCGGTTTCGACATCATTTTCTTCTGGGTTGCCCGGATGATCATGCTGACCATGCACCTGGTGAAGAACGAGGATGGCACCCCGCAGGTACCGTTCAAGACCGTTTACGTCCACGGCCTGGTGCGCGATGGCCAGGGCCAGAAGATGTCCAAGTCCAAGGGCAACGTCCTTGACCCGCTGGACATCGTCGACGGCATCACCCTCGATGCCCTGCTGGAAAAACGCACCAGCGGCATGATGCAGCCAAAACTGGCCGAGAAGATCGCCAAGCAGACCCGTGCCGAGTTCCCGGAAGGTATTGCCAGCTACGGCACCGATGCCCTGCGCTTTACCTTCTGCTCGCTGGCGTCCACTGGCCGCGACATCAAGTTCGACATGGGCCGCGTCGAAGGCTACCGCAACTTCTGCAACAAGATCTGGAACGCCGCCCGCTACGTGCTGGACAAGGGCGAAGACTGCGGCCAGAACGGCGAAGCCTACGAACTGTCACTGGCTGATCGCTGGATCATCTCGCAGCTGCAGCGCACCGAAGCCGAAGTGACCCGTCAGTTGGAGCAGTTCCGTTTCGACCTGGCAGCTCAAGCGCTGTACGAGTTCATCTGGAACCAGTACTGCGACTGGTACCTGGAGCTGTCCAAGCCTGTGCTGTGGGACGAAAACGCGCCTGTCGAGCGCGCGCGCGGCACCCGTCGCACCCTGGTACGGGTACTGGAAGTCGCGCTGCGCCTGGCTCACCCATTCATGCCATTCATCACCGAGGAAATCTGGCAGCGCCTGGCGCCGCTGGTCGGTGCTGAAGGCAAGACGATCATGCTGCAGCCTTGGCCAGTGGCCAACGACAGCCGCATCGATACGGCTGCCGAAGGCGACATCGAGTGGCTGAAGGAACTGATGCTCGGCGTGCGTAACATCCGTGGCGAAATGAACATCGGCCCGGGCAAACCACTGCAACTGTTCCTGAAGAACGCCAGCAGCGAAGACCAGCGCCGCCTGCAGGAAAACGAAGCGCTGCTCAAGAAGCTGGCGAAGATCGAATCCTTCACCGTGCTGGGCGAACAGGACGAGGCACCACTGAGCGCTACCGCACTGGTAGGCGATCTGCAGGTACTGGTTCCCATGGCCGGCCTGATCGACAAGGATGCCGAGCTGGCGCGCCTGAACAAGGAAATCCAGCGCCTGCAAGGCGAAGTCCAGCGCGTGGGCGGCAAGCTGTCCAACGCAGCGTTCGTCGACAAGGCGCCACCTGCCGTCATCGACAAGGAGCGCGCCAAGCTGGCTGAAGCCGAGCAGGCCTTGGCCAACTTCACCGAGCAGCATGCGCGGATTGCCAGCCTGTAACCGCTAGTACGCCGCCGTAACGCCATCGCGGGCAAGCCCGCTTCTACAGGTTGACAACCAACCGTGTAGGAGCGGACTTGCCCGCGATGCGTTCCACAGGACACCCTCATGAGCACACCCAACAAACCGACCCTGCACCCGCGCAATCGCCATCAGGGCCGCTATGACTTTCCCCAACTGATCAAAAGCAGCCCGGAACTGGGCCGTTTCCTGATCACGAATCCGTACGGCAAACCCAGCATTGATTTTGCCGACCCCGAGGCCGTAAGGGTCTTCAACCGGGCCCTGCTCAAGGCCCAGTACGGCATCCAGCACTGGGACATACCGGCAGACTACCTGTGCCCGCCCATCCCCGGACGCGCCGACTACCTGCACGCACTGGCCGACCTGTTGGCCGACGACAACGCCGGCGAAATTCCTCGCGGGGCGAAAATCCAGGCGCTGGACATCGGTGTGGGCGCCAACTGCATCTACCCGTTGCTCGGCTATAGCGATTACCGCTGGCGCTTCGTAGGCTCGGACATCGATACCGTCGCACTGGCCTCGGCCAAAGCCATCGTCCAGGCCAATGGGCTGGGCAAGGCCATTGGCCTTCGCCTGCAGAGCAACCGCAAACACATCCTGCTCGGCCTGCTCAGCGCTGAAGACCGCTTTGACCTGACCCTGTGCAACCCGCCCTTCCATGCCTCGCGCGACGAAGCCACCCGTGGCAGCCAGCGCAAATGGCGGGCGCTGGGCAAGGCCGACCCCAAGCGCAAACTGCCTGTGCTCAACTTTGGCGGGCAAAACAATGAACTGTGGTGCGAGGGTGGCGAGATACGTTTCGTCAGCCAACTGGTGGCCGAAAGCGCGGCGATGGGTCAACAGGTGCTGTGGTTCACCAGCCTGGTCTCCAAAGCCTCCAACCTGCCTGGCATTCAGGCGGCCCTGAACAAGGCGGGCGCTCTCGAGCATCGCGTCGTCGAGATGGGGCAAGGGCAGAAGCAAAGCCGTCTGGTGGCCTGGACCTTCAAGGACACAGCCGCCCGGCAACAATGGCGCCAGCAACGCTGGGCCGAACGGCAGGCATGAAAAAGCCGCGCCAGACAAACATCAGGCGCGGCTTCAGGAACAGCTTACGACTTACTTGTTGACAGCGTCGGTCAGCACTTTGGCTGGAACGAACTTGACAACTTTCTTGGCCGCGATTTCGATGGCAGCGCCAGTCGATGGGTTACGGCCGGTACGGGCAGGACGCTCGGTGATTTTCAGTTTGCCAATACCTGGCAGAGTGATTTCGCTGCCATTTTCCAGTTGATCAGCAACGATCTGGCCCAGTTGCTCCAGAGCGTTACGCGCGGTGGTTTTTGGCGCGTCGATAGCTTCAGCGATATCGGCGATCAGTTGGTCTTTGGTCAATGCCATGGTGGTGTTCCTTCCCTATCAAATTCAGTTGGTTTGCAGAGTGCCGCGTCAGCTATCGGGCCAGGCCTGCAAATGCCCGGCGGCTCGGTGTTACAGCCACACCAATCGCGTATGTAGATACGCAAAATGACGTTTGGTTCGATGTGACACGAGCGGTCTGCCAGCGATGCGCCACATAGGGGGGCGCAAGACGGGGGCAAAGCTACCACAGAGGCGAATAAATATCCGCCTCAAGCAAGGCAAATGTTCAGGTTTTTCGGGGGTTTGCGCCAAAAAACGCAAAAAATCGAACAAAAAATGAACAAAGGCCATTTCACAATACATCCAGACACGGCGCAGCCCCAGGTCTGGGTTACACTGGGCGACTTTGCAATATGGCAGCGCCCTGCCCTTTTTCAGCCGAGAATCCCATGCCGATCCGTCATTGCATCGTCCACCTGATCGACAAAAAGCCCGATGGCAGCCCAGCCGTGCTGCATGCCCGCGACTCTGAACTGAGCGAGTCGACCGCCATCGAAAACCTGCTGGCCGACCTCAACGACAGCTACAACGCCAAACAGGGCAAGGCCTGGGGTTTCTTCCATGCCGAATCCGGGGCGCACCCGTTCAGTGGCTGGCTCAAGGAGTACCTGGACAACGGTACGACCTTCACCGCCTTCAGCCGTGTCGCCGTCGAACACCTGCAGAAGCTGATGGAAGAGTCCAACCTCTCGGTGGGTGGCCATGTGCTGTTTGCCCACTACCAGCAAGGCATGACCGATTACCTGGCCATCGCCCTGCTGCACCACAGTGAAGGCGTGGCGGTTAACGCCGAGCTCGACGTCACCCCGTCGCGCCATCTGGACCTGGGTCAGCTTCACCTGGCTGCACGCATCAACATTTCCGAGTGGCAAAACAACCAGAACTCGAAACAGTACATTTCCTTCATCAAGGGCAAGAACGGCAAGAAAGTCTCGGAATACTTCCGCGACTTCATTGGCTGTCAGGAAGGCGTGGACGGCCCCGGCGAAACCCGCACCCTGCTCAAGGCCTTCAGTGACTTCGTCGAAAGCGAAGACCTGCCCGAGGAAGCCGCCCGAGAGAAAACCCAGACCCTGGTCGATTACGCCACCAGCCAGACCAAAGCCGGTGAGCCGGTAACCCTGGAAGAACTCTCCAGCCTGATCGATGAGGACCGCCCAAAGGCCTTCTACGACCACATCCGCAACAAGGACTATGGCCTGTCACCGGAAATCCCTGCCGACAAGCGCACCTTGAATCAGTTCCGCCGCTTCACCGGTCGAGCCGAAGGCTTGTCGATCAGCTTTGAAGCGCACTTGCTTGGCTCGAAGATCGAATATGACGAGGAAGCCGGAACACTGATCATCAAAGGCTTGCCGACACAGCTGACCGATCAGCTCAAGCGTCGCAAGGACTGACCGCGAGATAGGAGGCGACCAACGCCTCCTTGGCACTTTTGCGCAGCTTCTTCACCAGCCGCTCCTGGCGCAGGGCTTCAGCCTTGTCCGGCCACACCTCGACATACACCAGCGCGACCGCCGGGCTGGTGCTGAAATAGCGAGCGCCCCGCCCCTTCTGATGAGCCTCGAAACGTCGTTGCGGGTTATCACTGATACCGCAGTACAGTGAGCCGTTGGCGGCGCGCACCAGGTAGACGTACCAAGGTTTGCTGGTGGGTTCACAGAGGCTATCGGTCACGGCATATTCGTAAAGAAGACGACAAGGCTCACAGCTTACCGCCTCAGCGGGCAGCCTGAAACGTCCGCAAGCCCTTCAACGCCTGCGCCCTCACCTTACCCTGCAGCCATGGCGTCCACCCCAGCAGCAAACCTTTCATGCCTAACGCCTGGCGCGCCCATTGCCACATTTCGAAACTGTCATGGTGCTCACAGATCTTGCCGTCGCGAAACACGAAGCGCGCCTGTATGTGGTTGATCACGACCCGGCCGGTCTGGTTGAACAGGTAGGTGGCCACCCAGTGAGCGCCACCACTGCGCTCATCGGCGCGCACATTGTCGAACGTCAGGGAGAAATCCTTGGCGCGAGTCGTCAGCATGCGCCACATATCACCCGCATCCTTGCCCTGCAAAATGCCGAAGGCCGGGTCGCTGAAAAGCACATCGTCGCTGTAGCAGGCCACCATGGCCTCGGCATCCAGCCGCTGAAAGGCCTGATAGAAGCGGGTGATCAGGGCACTGTGGGCATCGCTCATGGGCAGATCCATTACCGAGAAGAGAGTCTGGAACGATAGTCCGGGCCAAGGCCGAAAAGCTACGGACATTTGCACGGCGAATAGCGCGCACCACCTGAAATCAATCGCTGACCGCCAGCGCGGATCAGACCCGCTCGCTGGTCGCGTTCACATATAAGGCGCGCCCGGCCTTGAGGCCGAAGACTATGGCGCTGACACCGAGCACCGCGAAAATCCACCCCACAGCCTTCCACCCGCCCGTCAGGTCATGCACCACACCCACGGCGAAAGGCCCAAGGGACGCCAGGGTGTAACCCACCCCTTGCGCCATGCTCGACAGGTTGGCCGCGACATGGGCATCCCGGGAGCGCAGCACGATCAGGGTCAATGCCAGCGCAAACGCTCCGCCCTGCCCCAAGCCCAAGACCACCGCCCAGCCCCAGAGGCCGTTCAGCGGCGCATAAAGACAACCGAACAACCCGGCCAACGTCATCAGCATGGCCAACACAATGGCCAAGCGCTGATCCTTGCCCCGGGTGGCCAGCCAAGGTGCAGTCAACGAGCTGAGCAGTTGAACAATGACCGAACCGGACAACACCAGGCCTGCCTCGGTCGGGCTGAGGCCGCGCCCGATCAGCACCGAAGGCAGCCAACCGAAGACGATGTAGGCCAACGACGACTGCAGCCCCATGTACAAGGTCACCTGCCAGGCCAGCGGATCACGCCACACACCGCGCACCCGGTAGGCGACGCTATGCGCCGCATGGCCCTGACGAGCCTGAGGCAGCCAGAACAGCGCCGCAACGACCGCTGGCAGCAACCAGAAGCCCAGCCCCATCGACCAGCTGTCATCAAAGTAACGACCAAGCGGCACGGTGGCGCCAGCGGCAACTGCAGCGCCGAGGCACAGGGCCATGGTGTAGACGCCGGTGAGCGTACCGGCATGCTTGGCAAAATCACGCTTGACGATACCCGGCAACAAGACGCCGATCACGCCAATACTGGCGCCGGCCAGTATGCTGCCGACAAACACCCCGAAACTGCCCAGGACGCTGCGCAGGAAAATACCGGCCGCCAGGCACAGGAGAACACCCAGCACGACCCGCTCACTGCCGAAACGCCGCGCCAGCACAGGCGCCAACGGTGCAAACAGGCCCAGGCACAGCACGGGCAAGGTGGTCAGCAGGCCCGCTTGGGAAGCACTCAGCCCCAGGCTCTCAGAGACCTGCCCGAGCACCGGCGCCATGCTCGACAACGCCGGGCGCAGGTTCAGGGCCACCAACACCAGCCCCAGAAGCAGCAACCAAGGGCGTTGCAACACCACGGGCTGCTGTTGAACCTGCTCATCATCAGCTTCAGCGTCGATCAGCAGTTCGTCGAGTTCCGCTCCACGCGCTTCGCGATCACGGGCAGCAGCGTGTTCAGGGTTCATCCATCGGGCTCCAGCAAAGGGGTTAGACAGCGATACAAATGCAATCGCCGGCCAGACCAACTCCAGAGCAATACACGTGCGCAAGAGCAAGCCTGGCCGGCGAGAGGGCCCAACCGATATCAGTTCAACGCGTCGAGCAACGCCTGATTCTGCTCCGGGGTACCGATGGTGATCCGCAGGAACTGCGCGATACGCGCTTGTTTGAAGTGCCGCACAATCACGCCCTGTTCACGCAGACGGGCAGCCAGGTCGGCAGCATCCTGCTCAGGATGACGGGCAAAGATAAAGTTCGCCGCCGACGGCAACACTTCAAAACCGCGCGCGGTGAGCTCGGCCACCAAATGTTCGCGGCTGTCGATGACCTTGCGGCAGGTCTCGTCAAAGTAAGCCTTGTCCTGGAACGCCGCAGCAGCCCCGACAATAGCCATACGGTCGAGCGGGTAGGAGTTGAAGCTGTTCTTGATCCGCTCCAGCGCCTCGATCAGGTCTGGATGACCGACCGCCAGGCCCACACGCAACCCGGCCAGCGAACGCGACTTGGACAGGGTCTGGGTGACCAGCAGGTTCGGATAACGGCCAACCAGGCTGATCGCCGTCTGCCCACCGAAGTCGATATAGGCCTCGTCGACCACCACCACGGAATCAGGGTTGGCCTTGAGCAACTGCTCAATGGCGTCCAGGGCCAGCAGGCAGCCAGTTGGCGCGTTGGGGTTCGGGAAGATGATCCCGGCATTCGCTCGTTGATAATCCTCGACGCGAATCTGGAACTGCTCATCCAGCGCTACCGCCTCGTACGGAATACCGTAAAGGCCGCAGTAAACCGGATAGAAGCTGTAGCTGATGTCCGGGAACAGCAGCGGCGCGTCATGCTGGAACAGACCGTGAAAGATATGCGCCAGCACTTCATCGGAACCGTTACCCAGGAACACCTGGTTACCCTGCACGCCGTAGTACTCGGCCACTGCCTGCTTGAGCAGATCGCTGTTCGGGTCAGGGTACAGACGCAGGTTGTCATTCAACTCGGCGCGCATGGCCTCAAGGGCTTTCGGCGAGGGCCCATACGGGTTCTCGTTGGTGTTGAGCTTCACCAGTTTGGCCAGTTTCGGCTGCTCACCCGGCACGTAAGGCACAAGGTCCTTGACGAAGGGGCTCCAGAATTTACTCATGTTCAGTTCCCCTCGTTGTCGGCAATGATGCGGTATTCGGCGCTGCGCGCGTGAGCACTGAGCGATTCGCCACGGGCCAGGACCGAAGCGGTCTTGCCCAGTTCGGAAGCGCCTTGTTCGGAGCAGAAGATGATCGAGGAACGCTTCTGGAAGTCATACACCCCCAGAGGCGAGGAAAAGCGCGCCGTGCCGGAAGTCGGCAAGACGTGATTCGGCCCGGCGCAGTAGTCGCCCAGTGCCTCGCTGGTGTGACGGCCCATGAAGATGGCCCCGGCGTGACGGATCTGCGGCAGCCAGGCCTGCGGGTCGGCAACCGACAGCTCCAGGTGCTCAGGGGCAATACGGTTGGCCACCTCGATAGCCTGCTGCATGTCGCGCACCTGGATCAGGGCGCCACGGCCATTGATCGAGGTCTTGATGATCTCGGCACGGTCCATGGTCGGCAACAGCTTGTCGATGCTCGCAGCGACGCGATCAAGGAAGGCCGCGTCCGGGCTTACCAGAATGGCCTGGGCATCTTCGTCATGCTCGGCCTGGGAGAACAGGTCCATCGCGATCCAGTCCGGATCGGTCAGGCCATCACACACCACCAGGATTTCCGAAGGACCGGCAATCATGTCGATCCCTACCTGGCCGAACACATGGCGCTTGGCGGTTGCGACGTAGATGTTGCCCGGCCCTACCACCTTGTCGACCTGCGGCACGCTTTCGGTGCCATAGGCCAGCGCTGCAACGGCCTGGGCGCCACCAATGGTGAAGACGCGATCAACGCCAGCGATGCAGGCAGCAGCCAGTACCAGTTCATTGACCTCGCCACGCGGAGTCGGCACGACCATCACCACCTCGGCAACACCAGCGACCTTGGCCGGAATGGCGTTCATCAGCACTGACGACGGGTAGGAGGCCTTGCCACCGGGTACGTACAAGCCCGCACGGTCCAACGGCGTGACTTTCTGACCCAACACGGTGCCATCGGCCTCGGTGTAGGTCCAGGAGTCCTGCTTCTGTTTTTCGTGGTAGCTGCGAACCCGCGCAGCAGCCTTTTCCAGTGCTTCGCGCTGGGCGACAGTGATTCGGCTCAGGGCCAGTTCCAGGCGCTCGCGACCGAGAATCAGGTCGCTCATCGAGGTGGCTTCAACCCCATCAAAACGCTGGGTGAACTCCACCAGTGCGGCGTCACCGCGCTCGCGCACGGCCTTGATGATGTCCAGCACGCGCTGATTGACCGTGTCGTCGGACACACTTTCCCAGCTCAGCAGATGATCCAGATGTCGGGCGAAATCCGGGTCAGCGGCATTGAGTCGGGCAATAGCAGTGGACGTGGTCATAGCGAGGGCCTCAATAATTGGCGGATGCTCAGGCGCCCTTAACGTAGCAGCCGATCCGCGAGGGCACCTGAAAAAGTTGGCTATGACGCGGATAGACGGGCGCGACAGCGAAGGTCGCGCGCAGGTATCAACCGCGGTGTCGCGATTCCACGGCCTGACGAAGGGTATCGATCAGGCTTTGAATACGCGCATGCTGCATTTTCATGGACGCTTTGTTGACCACCAGGCGGGAGCTGATGGTCGCGATCAGTTCCTGGGGCTCCAGACCGTTTGCCCGCAGGGTATTACCGGTATCGACGACGTCGATGATCTTGTCAGCCAGGCCAATCAAAGGCGCCAGCTCCATCGAGCCATAGAGCTTGATGATATCGACCTGACGGCCCTGCTCGGCATAGTAGCGCTTGGCAACGTTGACGAACTTGGTCGCCACCCGCAGACGGCCTTTGGGTTCGGCAGCACCGACTGCGCCAGCGGTCATCAGCTTGCACTTGGCAATCTGCAGATCCAGTGGCTCGTAAAGGCCCTGACCACCGTACTCCATCAACACGTCCTTGCCAGCCACACCCAGATCGGCGGCACCATGCTCGACATACGTCGGCACGTCGGTGGCCCGCACGATCAGCAGGCGTACATCGGCCTGGGTCGTCGGGATGATCAGTTTGCGGCTCTTGTCCGGATTCTCGGTCGGGACAATGCCCGCCTCTGCCAGCAACGGCAGGGTATCGTCAAGAATACGGCCCTTGGACAGCGCGATGGTCAACATGAAACGTCGGTCCTTATGCGGCATGTGCCCGTCGAGCCGCACAGCAGGCTCGACAGCATTCAATTCGGTCCAGCAATGTGTGGCGCGTCCTTGCGCCGCAGGCAGACTAGCCCGGTACGCGACGGATCTTCGCGCCCAGCATCTGCAGTTTTTCCTCGATGCACTCATAACCACGGTCGATGTGGTAGATGCGGTCGATCAGGGTATCACCTTCGGCAACCAGCGCCGACAGCACCAGGCTGGCCGAAGCCCGCAGGTCAGTCGCCATCACTGGCGCGCCTTTGAGGGTCTTGGTCCCGGTAACGATGGCAGTGTTGCCTTCGACCTGGATCAAGGCGCCCATGCGGTGCATCTCGTACACGTGCATGAAACGGTTCTCAAAGATCGTCTCGATCACCGCGCCAGTGCCTTCGGCGATGGCGTTGAGGGAGATGAACTGCGCCTGCATGTCCGTCGGGAACGCCGGGTATGGGGCGGTGCGCAGGTTCACGGCTTTAGGCCGCTTGCCGTGCATGTCCAGCTCGATCCAGTCTTCACCCGTGGTGATTTCGGCACCGGCTTCCTTGAGTTTCTCAAGAACCGCTTCGAGGATGGTTGGATCGGTGTCCTTGACCTTGACGCGACCACCGGTAATGGCGGCAGCCACCAGGTAGGTACCGGTCTCGATACGGTCAGGCATGACGCGGTAGGTCGCCGAACCCAGGCGCTCGACACCATCGATGGTGATGGTATCGGTGCCAGCGCCCTGAACCTTGCCGCCCATGGCGTTGATGAAGTTGGCCAGGTCGACCACTTCCGGCTCACGCGCGGCGTTTTGCAGTACGCTGCGGCCTTTGGCCAGCGCCGCCGCCATCATGATGTTCTCGGTACCGGTCACACTGACGGTATCGAAGAAGAAGTGCGCACCACGCAAGCCACCTTCAGGTGCCTTGGCCTTGATGTAACCACCCTCGACTTCGATCTTCGCGCCCATGGCTTCAAGGCCACGAATGTGCAGGTCGACAGGACGCGAACCGATGGCGCAACCGCCAGGCAGGGCCACTTCAGCCTCGCCAAAGCGCGCGACCATCGGGCCGAGTACCAGGATCGAGGCGCGCATGGTTTTCACCAGCTCGTAAGGCGCGATCAGCGTCTTGATGCTGCGCGGGTCAATTTCCACCGAAAGCTTTTCATCGATGACAGGCTCAATGCCCATACGTCCGAACAGCTCGATCATGGTGGTGATGTCGTGCAGGTGTGGCAGGTTGCCAACCGTCACAGGGCCGTCAGCCAACAAGGTGGCAGCCAGAATCGGCAGGGCGGCGTTCTTCGCCCCGGAAATGCGGATTTCGCCATCAAGACGAGAACCGCCAGTAATAATCAGTTTATCCATTTGAGTCTCGCGCCAATTGGCTCAGGTGCGCTCAGCCCAGGCTGCGCTGCTGAAAAATTTCATGGTTACCGCATGGATGCTGCCATCGGCGATCCACGGGTTCAGGTGAGCATAGATCGCTTGCTGACGTTTGACCGGGCTCAGGGCCGCCAACTCGTCGCTGATCAGATTCAACTGGAAGTTGCAGCCTTCGCCTTCAACTTCGACCCGGGTTCCCGGCAACTTTTCTTCAAGGAAGCTCTTAACTTCTACGGCCTGCATGCTCAACCTCAATCGGCGCCCTGTGCGCGCGGGTCGGCCATCATACAAAAAAGCCCCTCGCCTGCGAACCCCGTAAACGAGGACTCTGACCGAGGGGCCGCTAGACGGGGCCGATTATCGGCCCGCCAACAGTTCGGAGAGGCCATAGACCTCGGCGATTTCGCGCATGTCCTGGGGCATTGCGCGCACTTCGACGGTTTTCCCGCTTGCACTGGCATCACGCATGAAAGCCAGTAACAGGGAAAGGCCTACACTGCTCGACTTCTCCACCGCAGAGCAGTCGAGCACCAGCGCGGGCGCCTTCTCGGAAGCAATCAGCACCTTACCTTCCTTGCGCAAGGTCGGGCCCGTGCGGTAATCCAGAACACCCGAAAGGTTCAGGACACCGGCCTCACCCCACTGAACAGAGGCACTGCTCATTGCGTCTGCTTCTCGGTGGACTGCTCCGCCGTTTCCTTGGCCTTGGCGACTTCGCCAGCCCAACCATCGATGGTTTTGTCCAGGTTGTTACCGTTGCGCTGCATGGCATCGGCAAACTGGTCACGGAACAACTTGCCGATGTTGATGCCATTGACGATCACATTGCGCACTTTCCAGACGCCATCGATTTTCTCCAGCGTGTAGGAAACCGGATAGATCGCGCCGTTGTTACCCGTGACCTTCATGTCAACGCTGGTCCGAGTACCGCTTTCATCCTTGGCCGGGCTGACCGTAATACCCTGGTTGTTGTACTCCAGCAGTGCGTTGCCGTAGAACTGCATCAAGCTACGCTTGAAGTTCTCCTGAAAGCGCGTCATCTGCTCAGGCGTGGCCTTGCGCGAATACTTAACGGTCATGATGCTGCGCGAGATGCCATCGGCATCCACTACCGGCCCCAGGATACGGTTGAGGGCGTCGTAGAAGGCGCTTGGGTTGGCCTTGTACTGCTCTTTATTCGACTTCAGGTCGGACAGCAGTTCATTGGTCGTGCCCTGGATAAGGTCATGAGCCGACGGGGCCACTGCCGCGCCCGCAAACATTGGCAGTGCCGCCAGCAACACCAGCAGGCCGCGTCGCAGAATAGAGATCATAGAAACTCCTTATTTGGCTTCTTTGCCAACACTGTTGAGCAGGAACTTGCCGATCAGGTCCTCAAGCACCAATGACGACTGGGTGTCATGGATGACGCCGCCATCCTTCAACACCGTCTCATCGCCACCGACACTGATACCCACGTACTTTTCACCCAGCAACCCCGCGGTCAGGATCGATGCCGTGGAGTCCGAAGGCAGATTGTCCAGGCGTTTTTCCAGTTCCATGGTCACGCGACCGGTGAAGCTGTCGCGGTCGAGGTCGATGGCCGTGACCCGACCGATGGTGACACCGGCCATGGTCACTTTGGATCTGACCGTCAAACCGGCGATATTGTCGAAGTTGGCATAAAGTTTATAGGTATCGCTGCTCGGGCTGGCAGACAGGCCGCTGACACGCAGTGCCAGCAGAAGCAGCGCCAGGATCCCGGCCAGGAGGAACAGGCCGACACCGATTTCCAGGGTGCGGTTTTGCATCAGAAATCTCCAAACATCAAGGCGGTCAGAATAAAGTCCAGACCCAGGACTGCCAACGAGGCATAGACCACGGTCTTGGTAGTGGCACGGCTGATCCCCTCTGAGGTGGGCTCACAGTCATAGCCTTGGAATACGGCGATCCAGGTGACGACAAAGGCAAATACCAGGCTCTTGATGATCCCGTTAAGCACATCATCGGTGAAGGACACACTGTTTTGCATGTTGGACCAGAAAGAGCCTTCATAGACCCCCAGCCAGTCAACCGCGACCCAGGACCCACCCCAGATACCCACCACACTGAAAATCATTGCCAGCAGCGGCAGGGAAATGAAGCCTGCCCACAGGCGTGGGGCAACGATGTACTTGAGCGGATCGACACCGATCATCTCAAGACTGGACAGTTGCTCGGTGGACTTCATGTTGCCGATTTCAGCGGTCAATGCAGAACCGGCCCGCCCGGCGAACAGCAGCGCGGTCACCACCGGGCCAAGCTCACGCAGCAAGGTCAAGGCAATCATCTGCCCTACTGCCTGTTCCGAGCCATAGCTGCTCAGGATATTGAAGCCCTGCAACGACAGCACCATGCCGATGAAAATACCGGAAACCACGATGATCGCCAGCGACAACACGCCGACCGAGTAGAGCTGCTTGATCAGCAACTGAAAGCTGCCGCCAATACCGCCACGCCCAATCAACGCATGTAACAGGAACAGCCAGGAGCGACCCAGCACGGCGAGCACATCAATGGCCGAGCGACCGAAAAGACGAATACGCTCAAGTAACGATTTTCTGCGCATCTAACGCTTCCCCAGCAAATCGGCGCGGTAGTCAGGCGCAGGAAAATGGAAGGGCACCGGGCCGTCCGGATCGCCTTTCATGAACTGACGGATACGGGGGTTATCGGAGCTCATCAGCTCCTGCGGCGTACCTTGCCCCAATACCTGCCCATCACCCACCACATAGAGGTAGTCGGCAATGCTGGCGGTTTCCGCCAGGTCATGCGAAACGACGATACTGGTGATACCCAGGGCATCGTTGAGCAGGCGGATCAAGCGTACCAACACGCCCATTGCGATCGGATCCTGACCAACGAAGGGTTCGTCGTACATGAGGATTTGCGGGTCCAGGGCAATTGCACGGGCCAGCGCCACACGGCGCTTCATGCCGCCTGACAGCTCGTCGGGCATCAGCTCGAAGGCACCGCGCAAGCCCACCGCCTGCAACTTCATCAGCACGATGTCGCGAATCATCTCATCAGACAATTGCGTATGAACGCGCAGGGGAAAGGCGACGTTCTCGAACACGTCGAGATCCGTGAACAGGGCGCCACTCTGGAACAGCACGCCCATCTGCTTGCGTGCATCGAACAGGTCGCTTCGTGACAGGGTCGGCAAATTCTGCCCCGCCACCCAGACTTCGCCGCTGGCCGGTCGCAGCTGCGCACCAATCAGCCGCAGCAGCGTGGTCTTGCCACACCCGGATGGCCCCATGATGCCGGTGACCTTGCCTCGGGGAATGCGTATATCGACATTATTGAAGATACTGCGCGAACCGCGCTTGAAGGTTACGCCCTTCAACTCGACCGCGTAGGCGTTATCAACGCTCATCTAAACTCCTTGCGATGCAGCCTTCTCACTCAGACGTCCACCTCCTTCATGGAGGCACGCACGCCCTGAGCGGGCCGAACTGGCGGCGAACTATAGCACCGCAGAAAGGGCCGCCCCAAGGCCATCGCAGCGCTTGCGCAGACTTCCTTGAGCCAAAAATGAACGACTGACACGCCACTGACAGCGATTCGCAGGTGAGGCTTTCGCGCATTCCCGCTATAATCGCCGCCTTTTCATCAGGCAATCCGATTTTCCACATGAGCCAATCCAGCGACCTGATCCAATCCGCACAACGCACCATCCGCCTCGAACTTGAAGCGGTAGAAGGCCTGCTTGCCCATATCGACGCTGATTTCGTCAAGGCCTGCGAGCTGATCCAGGCCAGCAAAGGCCGGGTCGTGGTAGTCGGCATGGGCAAGTCGGGGCACATCGGCAACAAGATCGCCGCAACCCTGGCCAGTACCGGCACACCGGCGTTCTTTGTCCACCCTGCCGAAGCCAGCCATGGCGACATGGGCATGATCACTCGTGACGATATCATCCTGGCGTTGTCGAACTCCGGTTCAACCGCTGAAATCGTGACCCTGCTGCCGCTGATCAAACGCCTGGGCATTCAACTCATCAGCCTCACCGGCAACCCGGATTCGCCACTGGCCAAAGCCGCCGAAGTCAACCTTGACGCCCGTGTGCAACAGGAAGCCTGCCCGCTTAACCTGGCGCCAACCTCCTCGACCACCGCAGCCCTGGTGCTGGGCGATGCACTGGCCATTGCCCTGCTTGAAGCGCGAGGCTTCACCGCAGAGGACTTCGCGTTCTCGCACCCCGGCGGCGCACTGGGCCGACGCCTGCTGCTGAAAGTCGAAAACGTCATGCACGCCGGCGCCGAGCTGCCCCAGGTTGCCCGCGGCACCCTGCTCAAGGATGCCCTGATGGAAATGACCCGCAAGGGCCTGGGCATGACCGTGGTACTGGAAGCCGACGGCCGTCTGGCCGGGATCTTCACTGACGGCGACCTGCGCCGCACGCTCGACCGCAACATCGACCTGCACAAGGCGCGAATCGAAGACGTGATGACACCGCACGGCAAAACCGCCCGCGCCGAAATGCTCGCCGCCGAGGCCTTGAAAATCATGGAAGACCACAAGATCAACGCCCTGGTCGTCGTAGACACGGACGATCACCCGGTAGGCGCACTGAACATGCACGACCTGCTGCGTGCGGGAGTAATGTAATGCAAACCGATCTGCTGCAGCGCGGCAAGGCCATCAAACTGGCCATTTTTGATGTTGATGGCGTCCTCACCGACGGTCGCCTGTATTTCCTCGAAGATGGCAGCGAGTTCAAGACCTTCAACACCCTGGACGGTCAAGGCATCAAAATGCTCATGGCCTCGGGTGTGACCACCGCGATCATCAGCGGTCGCAAGACACCGGTGGTCGAACGCCGAGCGAAAAACCTCGGCATCCCGCACCTGTACCAAGGGCGTGAAGATAAATTGGTCGTACTGGACGAACTTCTCGGCCAGCTAGGCCTAGACTATGAACAGGTTGCCTACCTGGGCGACGATCTACCGGACCTGCCCGTCATCCGCCGGGTTGGCTTGGGCATGGCCGTGGCCAACGCCGCGGCCTTCGTACGCGAACACGCTGATGGCGTTACCCTCGCACGCGGTGGCGAAGGTGCCGCTCGCGAATTCTGCGAGTTGATCCTGCGAGCCCAAGGCAACCTCGATGCGGCAAACGCCAACTATCTGTAGGGCGACACATGTTCAGCAATAAAATCCGCAACATTGCGCTGCTCGGGGCGATCGCCGTCCTGCTGGCGGCGGTTGGCTACTGGAAGGTCGGCCCCGATACTTTCCTCGAGAAACCGGTGGCCACTGTCGACAAAGGCGCCATCGACTATTACGCCACCAATGCCCACAGCGTTCAGTTTCTACCTGACGGCAAGCTGCAATACGACATGACGGCAGACAAGGTCGAGCACCTGCAGGCCAGCGAGATCACCCTGCTGACCACGCCCGACCTGCACATGTACCGCGGCACCGCCTACCCTTGGCACGTTCAGAGCGAACGCGGCGAGGTCAACCCGGACGGTACCGAAGTCGAGCTGATTGACTCGGTACGGGTTGCCCGCACCGATGAACAGAACCGCGAAACCATTATTACCACGACCCGCATGACGGTATTCCCACAGAAGCAATATGCTCAAACCGATCAAGCCGTTAGAATCGACGGCGCCGGTGGAACCACTACGGGCAAGGGAATGAAAGCGTATTTGAAAGACGGCAGGATGGACCTGCTGTCCAACGTAAGAGGACAGTATGAGGCTCGTTAAAACCCTCCCCTTTTTGCTCAGCCTGAGCGCAGCACTGGGAAGCGCGAGCGCCTTGGCCCTGCCGAACGACCGCGACCAGCCAATCCGCATCCAGGCCGATAACGCCCAACTGGACGACAAGAAAGGCATTGCCACCTACACCGGCGACGTGATCATCACCCAAGGCTCGATGATGATCAAAGGCAACACCGTGACCATCACCCGCTCCGCTTCCGGCGATATCGACGTGGTCACTTCGGTGGGCAACCTGGCGTATTTCGAGCAGCAACAAAGCGCTGCAAAGCCGGACAAGATGCAAGGCTATGCCGTGCAGATCCAATATCAGGCATTGAAAGACCTGGTGGTTCTGACTGACCGGGCCAAGGTGATCAACGAAGGCAACACCACCGAAGGCGAGAAAATCGTCTACAACACCAAGTCTCAGGTCGCCACCGCCGGCCGCGGCAGCAACATTACCGCACCGCGCCCACGCATCGACATGGTGATCCAGCCGAAGAAGAAGGCCGAGTAATGGCAACCCTCAAAGCCCAGCACCTGGCCAAGAGCTACAAGAGTCGACAAGTCGTACGTGACGTCAGCCTGTCAATCGACAGCGGCCAGATCGTCGGCCTGCTCGGCCCTAACGGCGCCGGCAAGACAACGTGCTTCTACATGATTGTCGGCCTGGTACAGGCCGACCAGGGCCGCGTGCTCATCGACGACCTGGATGTCAGCCACCAGCCGATGCACGGTCGTGCACGCGCTGGGATTGGCTACCTGCCCCAGGAAGCCTCGATCTTCCGCAAGTTGTCGGTGGCCGACAACATCATGGCGATCCTGGAAACACGCAAGGAGCTGGACGCCGCAGGGCGTCGCAAGGAACTGGAAAGCCTGCTGCAGGAGTTTCACATCAGCCACATCCGCGACAACCTCGGCATGAGCCTTTCCGGTGGTGAACGTCGCCGTGTGGAGATCGCCCGCGCACTGGCGACTGCACCGAAATTCATCCTGCTCGACGAACCGTTTGCCGGTGTCGACCCGATCTCGGTCGGCGACATCAAGCAGATCATCCACCACCTGAAAGCCAAAGGCATTGGCGTTCTGATCACCGACCACAACGTCCGTGAAACACTGGATATCTGCGAAACCGCTTACATCGTCAACGATGGTCGCCTAATCGCCGAAGGTGATGCAGAAACCATCCTGGCCAACGAACTGGTGAAAGAGGTTTACCTCGGCCACGAGTTCCGCCTGTAAGCCCGAGGTGCGAGGCACCGCCAGAGCGCTGACGATCCGCCCAAATACCGGCTTATTTGTTACAGCGCTCTAGGCAAACACCTCGGTTTCAGGCATATAATTTGCTTAAAGAAGGCGCTTCGGCGCCCTTGTAGTGGATGGCGCATGTGCGCCGGCGAATAAGGTGTTAAGCCCCTGCCATGAAACCATCGCTCGTCCTAAGAATGGGCCAGCAACTGACGATGACACCGCAGTTGCAACAGGCCATCCGTCTGCTCCAGCTTTCCACACTGGACCTGCAGCAGGAAATCCAGGAAGCCCTGGAATCCAACCCGATGCTCGAACGCCAGGAAGATGGCGACGACTTCGATAACAGCGACCCGATGGCGGATAACGCCGAATCCAAGCCGACCTCGGAATCCCAGGAAACCAGCTTCCAGGAAACCGCCACTCCCGTGGAAAGCCTTGAGGAAGGTGAGTGGAACGAGCGTATTCCCAATGAGCTGCCGGTAGACACCGCCTGGGAAGATATCTATCAAACCAGCGCCAGCAGCCTTCCCAGCAACGATGACGACGAGTGGGACTTCACCACCCGCACCTCGGCGGGTGAAAGCCTGCAGAGCCACCTGCTGTGGCAATTGAACCTGGCGCCAATGTCGGATACCGACCGACTGATTGCCGTCACCCTGATCGACTGCATCAACAACCAGGGCTATCTCGACGAAACCCTGGAAGAAGTCTGTGAGTCCTTCGACCCGGAACTCGATATCGAACTGGACGAAGTGGAAGCCGTCCTGCACCGCATCCAGCAATTCGAGCCTGCCGGTATAGGCGCCCGCAACCTGAGCGAATGCCTGTTGTTGCAGTTGCGTCAGATGCCGGCACAAACACCCTGGATGACTGAAGCGCAACGACTGGTCAGCGACTACATCGACCTGCTCGGCAGCCGCGACTACAGCCAGCTGATGCGCCGCATGAAGCTCAAGGAAGACGAGCTGCGCCAGGTGATCGAACTGGTACAAAGCCTGAACCCACGCCCCGGCTCACAGATCGAGTCCAGTGAACCCGAATACGTGGTGCCTGACGTGATCGTGCGCAAGGACAGCGATCGCTGGCTGGTTGAACTGAACCAGGAAGCCGTCCCACGCCTGCGCGTCAATCCACAGTACGCAGGCTTTGTACGCCGCGCCGATACCAGCGCAGACAACACCTTCATGCGCAATCAGCTTCAGGAAGCCCGCTGGTTCATCAAGAGCCTGCAAAGCCGCAACGAAACGCTGATGAAGGTTGCCACCCAGATCGTCGAACACCAGCGCGGATTCCTCGACCACGGTGACGAGGCCATGAAGCCGCTGGTACTGCACGACATCGCCGAAGCGGTGGGCATGCACGAGTCGACCATATCCCGGGTGACCACGCAAAAGTACATGCATACCCCGCGTGGCATTTACGAACTGAAGTACTTTTTCTCCAGCCATGTCAGCACCTCCGAAGGCGGAGAATGCTCGTCCACGGCGATTCGCGCGATCATCAAAAAACTGGTTGCAGCGGAAAATCAGAAAAAGCCATTGAGTGACAGCAAGATCGCTGGTTTACTGGAGGCACAAGGCATCCAGGTAGCACGACGCACCGTCGCCAAGTACCGCGAGTCGCTCGGCATTGCACCGTCGAGTGAACGCAAGCGACTGATGTAACGCACCTGAGGTGTGCCACCGCAATTCAAGTGGCAGGCGCAATACCTGCCTCTTTATGCACCGGCAACAAAAGGAGAAGCTGTATGCAAGTCAACATCAGTGGACACCAAGTAGAAGTCACCGAAGCGCTGCGCACTTATATCGGGGAAAAACTCGAGCGTGTTGAGCGTCACTTCGACAAGATCACCAATGTGCAGGTCATTCTGGAGGTCGAGAAACTGAAACAGAAAATCGAGGCCACCCTGCGCATCCCTGGCGGCGAAGTCGTCGCCAATGCCGAGCATGAAGACATGTATGCCGCGATCGACCTGCTTGCCGACAAGCTCGACCGCCAACTGAAAAAACACAAGGAAAAACAGCAGGCCTTGCTGCAAGGTGCAGCCGCTCGCTGATCCCCCCCACTCATGATCCGACTTGAAGATATCCTGACCCCCGGCCGTTCACTTGTGAACGTGCCGGGCGGCAGTAAAAAACGCGTACTCGAACACATTGCCAACCTGATTGACCGGGAAGTACCGGATCTGGAAATGCAAGATGTCTTCGAGAGCCTGATTGCCCGCGAAAAACTGGGTTCAACCGGTTTCGGCAACGGTATCGCCATTCCACACTGCCGCCTCAGTGGCTGCACCGCACCGATCAGTGCGCTGCTCCACCTGGATGCCCCCATAGATTACGACGCCATCGATGGTGCTCCCGTAGACCTGCTGTTCGTACTGCTGGTTCCGGAAGCCGCCACCGACGAGCACCTGGAGCTGCTGCGCCAGATCGCCAGCATGCTTGACCGCAAGGACGTTCGCGAAAAACTGCGTGCGGCCAGCGATAGCCAGTCCCTGTATCAGGTCGTACTGGATGTACAGAACGGGCACTGAACATGCGTTTGATCATCGTCAGCGGCCGGTCCGGCTCAGGTAAAAGCACTGCCCTCGATGTGCTCGAGGACAATGGCTACTATTGCATCGACAACCTTCCGGCCGGCTTGCTGCCGCAGCTTGCCGAAAGTGCGCTGATCAATACCGAACTGATGCAACCCAAGGTTGCCGTGTCCATTGATGCACGCAACCTGCCAAGCCATCTCTCCCGGTTCCCGGAACTGCTTGAAGATGCACGCAACCGGCATATCCAATGCGACGTGCTGTATCTGGACGCCGATGAAGAAACCCTGCTCAAGCGCTTCTCGGAAACCCGTCGCCGTCACCCGCTGACCAACGCTCAGCGCTCGCTGGCTGAGGCCATCCGGGTCGAGACCGAACTGCTGGGTCCTATTTCCGATCTGGCCGACCTGAAGATCGACACCACCAACCTGAACCTGTACCAGCTCAAAGACTCGATCAAGCTTCGCCTGCTCAATCAGCCAGAGCCGGGTACTGCGTTCCTGGTCGAATCATTCGGCTTCAAGCGTGGAATGCCCGTAGACGCTGACGTGGTGTTCGATGTGCGCTGCCTGCCCAACCCCTACTGGAAGCCAGAACTGCGGGATCACTCCGGGCTTGAGCAACCGGTAATCGACTACCTGGCCGCCCAGCCGGATGTCGAAGACATGTTCCAGGATATCTCCGGGTATCTTCTCAAATGGCTACCCCGCTTTGCCGCCAGCAACCGTGCGTATGTCACCATTGCCATCGGTTGTACCGGTGGTCATCATCGCTCGGTCTATCTGACCGAACGCCTGGGTCAGTTGCTGCAGCAATCGCTGAAGAACGTCCAGGTCCGCCACCGCGACCTCTAGCCACAGGACTCTTGTGCGATGCCTGCTCTTGAAATAACCATCATCAACAAGCTGGGCCTGCATGCCCGCGCAGCCGCCAAGTTCGTTGGCGTTGCAGGCCGTTTTCCTTGCCAGGTACGAATTGGCCGTGCACCGGACAAACTGGTCGATGGCAAGAGCATCATGGCCGTGATGATGCTCGCAGCAGGCAAAGGTACCCAGGTACACCTGCACACCGAAGGTGAAGACGACACAGAGGCACTCAACGCACTGGTTGAGCTGATCAACAATCGCTTTGACGAAGGCGAGTAACGCACAAGCATTCTACTGCCCCCCTTGTCGCACACAGCCGCGTGCCCTTCTGGTAGCCCAACACCAAGCCGAGCTACCAGACGTAGGATCCACTACGACAGTTGCTCAATCACTCACGATATCCAGTTGTTCAATCAGAAGCGAGCGCCCCAATGAGCGTCCAACGGGCTCGCGATCACGGCCTACAGCAACGATTTGCTTGAACAGTGCGTTCATATTGCCCGAGACAGTAAACGGGTTCAGCGCATGCTGCACCTCGCCATGCTCAATCCAGAAACCAATGCCGCGCATGGAGAACTCACCGCTTCATCAGGCGAGAATCCCTCATTCAGGTCGATGCTCACCTCAGCCTTGCACTGACCAACGTAGACTGCCAGCCCAAGCCAAGCTGTAGCGTCGGTGTACAGGGGTCCACGTGATCACCTGCCACCCGGCTGCACACGGTGTGCCGTACGCAGCGCAAGCGCTTCACAGGCATCGGCACCTTGTGCGCGAGCCTCAGCAAGCAGCACTTCGACATGCGCCTTCAAGTCGGGCAGATTTTCAGGCCCTACAGCCTCCGGCGCCTTGTTCACATCATTCATCATTGGGAAATCCTTTTCTTGAGCCAGGTAAAGTGAGGCCTGCGCAGCGCTAACGCGCACGTTCGCCGGGCAAGCGATACGTTCAAGAAGGACGAACAGCGAAGAAGGGCTTACGCCACGACAGTACGAGAGTCCGTTTCAGTGTTCGTATCCTTATCGAACGACAGAACGGACTCTACGCCTGCAAACAGATGACCTGATCCTACATAGTTATGGCCAGGCCCAAGGGAATCAGCTACCAGCGACCGTCATTTTCTCGATCAGTACGGAGCCAGTGTGGATATTGCTGCGGGTTTCCAGATCATTACCGATTGCAACGATTTGCTGGAACATGTCTTTCATATTGCCGGCGATCGTCACCTCCTGAACCGCAAACTGGATCTCACCGTTCTCCACCCAGAAACCTGCCGCGCCACGGGAGTAATCGCCTGTCACCATATTCAGGCCATGCCCCATCAGTTCAGTGACCAACAGGCCGCGCCCCATGCGACGTAACAGTGCAGCCTGATCTTCATCACCATGGGTGACAAACAGGTTGTGCACACCACCGGCGTTGGCGGTGCTCGGCATGCCCAGTTTGCGCCCGGAATAAGTGCCCAGAACATAAGACACCAACTCACCGTTTTTGACGAATGGCTTGGCATAGGTTGCCAGCCCATCACCATCGAAGGCCGCACTGCCCAAGGCACGCTGCAGGTGCGGACGCTCATCCAGGGTCAGCCAATTCGGGAACAACTGCTGGCCCATAGCGCCATCGAGGAACGACGATTTGCGGTACAGGTTTCCACCGGAGATCGCCGACAGGAAGCTGCTGAACAGCCCACCGGCCAGTTCCGCCGAGAACAGCACCGGCACCTCGCAGGTGGGTACCGGGCGCGCGCCCAGACGGCTGGCAGCACGCTGCGCAGCGCGCCGGCCAATGCTCTGCGGGTCGGCCAGCAACTCGCCCTGACGATTGACGTCATACCAGTAGTCGCGCTGCATCTGCCCATCGCCCTCGGCGATCATCACGCAACTCAAGCTGTGACGCGTCGAGGCATAACCGCCGATGAAACCATGGCT
The DNA here is from genome assembly GCF_036348395.1 of Pseudomonas sp. AL 58. Lineage (NCBI taxonomy): Bacteria > Pseudomonadati > Pseudomonadota > Gammaproteobacteria > Pseudomonadales > Pseudomonadaceae > Pseudomonas > Pseudomonas sp. AL 58. The sequence goes on along the minus strand of NZ_JAZBQR010000002.1, from coordinate 238,964 downwards.
GTTGCCGTAGACGCGGCAGCCCTGATGGGTATTGAGGGTGGTGCCATCAGCATTCTTGATCCGTGGATCGGCCTCGAATGCCGCCGCCTCGCAGGCCAAGGCCTTCTCGATGGCCTGTTCCGGAGTGATGTCCCAGGCATGGTAAAGATCGAAGTCCGGCAAATCGCGAGCCATCAACGCGGCATCAGCCAGCCCGGCGCAATCGTCTTCGGAGGTGTGCTTGGCAATCGCCAGTGCGGCAGCAACGGTTTCACGAATCGCCTCACTGCCGCTGGCCGAGGTGCTGGCCGAACCTTTGCGCTGACCAACGTACAAGGTGATACCAAAGCCTTGGTCACGGTTGAACTCAACCGTCTCTACTTCACGTTGACGCACCGAGGTCGACAGCCCCTGCTCCAGCGAAACGGCTACTTCGCAGGCACTGGCGCCTTGGCGCCGGGCCTCGGCAATGATCTGCTCGACCTGCTCCTGCAGTGCCGGCAGGGCTTGCGGACCTACGCTCTGGACTGAACTCATGGTCTTCTCCACTCAAAATCTGCTCTCGGCACGGGTCAACTCACGACCGGGCCGGACAAGCGGCCCCCGACTGGTTATCATGGCGGCGTTTCCACGCGGACTGCCACCATGGTTGATTCTTACGACGATGCCTTCGACGAAGGCGAAAAAAGCAAAACCCAGATCAAGCGCGAGCTGCATGCGCTGGTCGACCTCGGCGAGCGCCTTACAACGCTCAAGCCGGACACCCTGGCACGCCTGCCGCTGACCGACGCCCTGCGCCGGGCCTTGGCCGATGCCAGCAAACACACCGCACACATTGCCCGTAAACGCCATTTGTCGTTCATCGGCAAATTGATGCGCGATCAGGACATCGAGGCCATTCTTGCGCTGCTGGACCAACTCGATGCCTCCACTCGCCAGTACAACGAACGATTCCACAACCTTGAACGCTGGCGCGACCGTCTGATCGGCGGCACCGACGAAGACCTCGAGCGTTTCGTCAACGAATACGCCGAAGCGGATCGCCAGCAGCTGCGCTCGCTGATCCGTCAGGCCCAGCATGAGCTGGCGCGCAACAAGCCGCCAACTGCCAGCCGCAAGATCTTCAAGTACATCCGCGACCTCGACGAAACCCAGCGCGGCCTGCGCTGATCTTCGTAGCCGAGCCGGCACCCTGCCGGCTCGACCTTTTCGTCATGCGCCCGTGCCACCCACGGTGATCGCATCGATCTTCAGCGTCGGCTGACCAACGCCCACAGGCACCGATTGCCCATCCTTGCCACACGTGCCAACACCACTGTCCAGCGACAGGTCGTTACCGACCATCGACACACGGCTCATGGCCTCCGGCCCGTTACCGATCAGGGTCGCCCCCTTCACCGGCGTGGTGATTTTGCCGTCCTCGATGAGGTAGGCCTCACTGGTGGAAAACACGAACTTGCCACTGGTGATATCTACCTGCCCGCCGCCAAGGTTTGCGCAGTACAGGCCACGCTTCACCGAAGCGATGATTTCAGCCGGGTCGCTGTCGCCGGCGCGCATGTAGGTGTTGGTCATGCGCGGCATCGGCAAGTGTGCATAGGACTCACGCCGACCGTTACCGGTGCGCGCCATCCCCATCAAGCGGGCATTGAGCTTGTCCTGCATGTAGCCTTTGAGGATGCCGTTCTCGATCAAGGTGGTGCATTCGGTGGGGGTACCTTCGTCATCGACGCTCAGCGAGCCGCGGCGCCCTTCCAGGGTACCGTCGTCGACAATGGTGCAGAGACTGGACGCGACCTGCTCCCCCAAACGACCGCTATAGGCCGAGCTGCCCTTGCGGTTGAAATCACCCTCAAGACCATGGCCGACCGCTTCATGGAGCAACACCCCTGACCAGCCCGGGCCGAGAACCACAGGCAATGTCCCGGCCGGCGCCGGAACCGCCTCAAGGTTGACCAAGGCCTGACGCAATGCCTCGCGGGCATAGCCCATGACACGCTCATCGGTGAAGAAGCGGTAGTCAGTGCGCCCGCCGCCGCCGTGGCCGCCGCGTTCACGGCGACCATTCTGCTCGACGATCACGCTGACGTTGAAACGCACCAGCGGTCGCACATCGGCAGCCAGGCTACCGTCGGCGGCCGCGACCAGGATGCGCTCCCAGACGCCGGCCATGCTGACACTGACCTGCTGGATACGTGGGTCCAACTTGCGGGTTGCCGCATCGACACGCTTGAGCAGCTCGACCTTCTCGGCACGGCTGATGACCTCAAGTGGATTGTCCGGCGAGTACAACTGCACCACGTCCTGGCTTTTGAACGCCTGAACGCTGCCGTTCTGTCCAGCTCGGGAAATTGAGCGGGCAGCACGAGCCGCCGAGCTCAAGGCCTCAAGGTTGATCGCATTGCTGTAGGCGAAACCGGTTTTTTCACCGGATTGGGCACGAACACCTACCCCCTGATCGAGGTTGAAGCTGCCCTCTTTGACAATGCCGTCCTCCAGTGCCCACGACTCGGAAATCTGCCCCTGAAAGTAAAGGTCGGCGGCATCGATACCGGGCCCGGCCAGCTCACCGAGCACCGACTGCAGGCTGTCCAGGGTAAGACCACCTGGCGCCAGCAGGTGCTCACTGACGGTGGATAACAACTCGCTCATAGTCACTCCGAGGTGTGCGCAGGCCGCAAGGCGTCCTGCGAAAAAAAGCGCCGGTGCAAGGCCACCGGCATCCGCGCCCGGATGGACGCCTGTTCGCTGCTGTCGCGTTCGGCCAGCAGCACGGCTTCGCCGGTGTCCTGTTCGGCGACGATGCGCCCCCATGGATCGACGATCGCCGCATGACCAAAGGTTTCCCGTGGACCGGGATGAGTGCCGCCCTGAGCCGCAGCCAACACATAGCACTGCGTTTCAATAGCCCGGGCACGTATCAGCACTTCCCAGTGTGCGGCACCGGTTACCGCGGTAAACGCCGCCGGCGCACTGATCAATTCAGCCCCCGCTTCGCGCAAGGCGCTATAGAGCTCCGGAAAGCGCAGGTCATAGCAAACACTGAGCCCCAGACGGCCAACCGGCGTGTCGGCCACGACCACCCGACTTCCATGGGCATAATCATCGGACTCACGATAACGGCCACGGTTGTCGGCCACATCGACATCGAACAGGTGCAGCTTGTCGTAGCGCGCCACCTGCTGCCCCTGATCGTCGATCAGCAACGAACAGGCATGGGCTTTCGCGTCGGGCTGCCCGACCGGCGGCAAAGGCACGGTTCCGCCCACAATCCATAACCTGAGGTCACGTGCCGTCTGTTTCAACCACGGCAGGATTGGCCCCTCGCCAAGCGCTTCGGCTCGGCCGATTGCGGCACTGTCACGACGCCCCATGGCCGCAAAGTTTTCTGGCAAGACTGCCAGCCGCGCACCGCCATGGGCTGCACGCTCAAGCAATGCGTGGGCCTGGGCCAGGTTGCCAGCAATATCGCTCTGGCTGACCATCTGAATCACGGCTGCTTTCATCAACGGTTCTTCTCGAAAGGTTTGATAAAGCTAATCTTAGGCTCTTTCCACGGGCCTTCGACGCGATAGTGCACGCTGGCATAACGTGCCACCCGGTCCCCCAGCAGGCGGTCAACCAGGAACAGGGCACCGCCAATGGCCGGCGCACCGACAATCAACGCCGCCAATGGCAGGTTGTTGGTCACCGGCAAGGTCACCAGCAGGTTGGCATCGATCTGGTCTCGAACCATGTCCAGTGTGCCATCCAGCTCCAGATTACTTGAGGGCCCCGTCACGGTGATCGGTTCACGCGTCACGTAGACGCCCTCACTGGCGACCAACAAGCCTTTGACCCGGTCATAACTCAGGCCTTTGCCAAGCAGGTCGGAGAAGTCCAGGCGCAAGCGACGGCCAATCGAGTTGAAGTTCAGCAGACCAAACACCCGCAGCGCCTGAGCACCACCTTCCACCTCGACAAACTGGCCTTTGCGTAGCGAGGCATCAAGGCTGCCGGAAAACCGCTTGAGGCCAACCCAGGCGGGCGAGCCTGGCCAGCGGCCGTCGGCGTCCAGACGAAAATCCCGACTGGTCACGGTCGGTGCGAACTTCCAGGCCTTGAGCACATCTGCCACGTCCTTGCCTTCCAGACGGCCCTTGTACCAACTACTGCTCGCCCCCGGCACACCCTCCCAGCCAGCGTTGCCATCAATCATCAAGCCTTTGAGATTGAGGTCCAGATCCTTCAGCGCTACGCCCTTGGCCGTGGGCCGCAGCTTCAGCGACCAACTGCCCAACAGATCGTCACCCAGGAACAACTTGCCGATGGTCAGGTCGACTGCAGGAATTTTGCGCGGATCGACAGTAGCCAAGGGGTCCGGGGCATCCGGGGCCGTAACCTCAGCGGGATCAGCCGACGGCAGATGAATGGTCTGCAAATTAAGGGTGATCGGTTGTGCCTGGTTATCCGGCAGGCGCGCATTACCTATGACCTCCTTGCTGTCCAGGCGCACGCCCCAACTGTCATTGCTACGGTTGACACGAACCACCGCCTGGTTGAGGTCAAGACCGAATACCTTGACCTGCCCAATGCTCACATCGGCACTCTGGAGGGCTTGCCGGGCACTGCCGCCTGGATCGTTTCCGGCATAACGTTCCAGCTGTTTCTGCCAAAGCGCCACGTCCAGCTCGGCCAGCTTGCCACTCAACCGCACGCCCTGGGCAGAGGGCAACTGGGCATTGCCTTCGCCAAACAACAGTTCGCCGCGCCCTTGGCCGGGCTTGCCCACCGGCGATGCGTACACCAGGTTGGCAAGGTCTGCGTAATCAACATCGTAACGGCGCTCAGGGCCTTGCAGGTTCATCCGAAACTGGCTGTTACGCACCTCGCCTGCGGATTTGCCAAACGGTGCAGGCAGGTCGATTGCCAGCCCCTTGAGCGTGGAATTGATCGTCAGTTGATTGCTGCGGCTACCCAAGGCTACCTGCAACTCGTAGGGCAGTTCGCCAGACAGCGGCAAGGCTTGGTTGAACTGCAGCCAGTCGGTCAGCGCCTTGAGCCCGATCTGCCCCTTGGCAGCGAGGCGGGTCTGCAACTGACCGGGCTTGCCTTCCGCGAAAATCTGCGCAGTGAACGGCTTGTCGAACGCCCGGGCCGTAATGCCCTGACCGCTCAGGCCCTTGTCATAATCAAATCGAAAATCGCCCTTGAGCTGGCTCAATTCCAGCGCCGGCTCACGGATCTTGAGGCGTGCATCAGCCGTACTGAAGTCCACCAGCACCTTGGGCTGTTGCCCCTTCACCAGTGGAACATCGAGCTTGAGCTTGCCCACCAGGCTGCCCTCGCCCTCCCAACCGGCAAAGGTCGGCCCGGTGCCAATAGGTGCCTCCTGGAGAATCTTCAGACCATCGCCAAGCCCGCCGGAAAATTCGCCATCAAGGTACAAGTGGCTTTGCTCGCCACTGTCCACATGGGGAATATCGACTATCACGTTGCTGACCTGGGTATTGAGCAGCTCCCCACTGCGGGCCTTTACCCGCACCCCGGCATCGTCGATGAACACGTCGCCGTCGACGTTGTGCACCGTCGGCCAGCCAGGCTGAAAATCGAGGGCCGCATCATGCACCTTGAAAAACAGGCTGATGCTCCGGGCCTCAGGGGATGCCCCGTGGTTCAGCGAGCCCTGGTACTGAAAATAGCCCTCATCGACCGCACCCTTGAGAATTGCCGTGCGCAGCCACTCATCCAATGCGGGGCTCAAGACTGCCGGCAGGTACTTGCCAGTGTAACGACCGTCACCCTCGACCAGACCGACACGCAGGTCCATGTAGTCCTCAAGCGCAGGGTCGAAGAGCAGACGAATCAGGAAATCGCCAGCGATCTTGCCTTCCTCTCCCAGCACCTTGAGGTAAGGCGCAATGAGGGTGAAGCCGTCCTGATCCAGACGCCAGGTCAAGCGTGCATTGGCTTTCTGGTAATGCCAGGGTTTGGCGAAGATAGGATCGAGATGCAGCATGAATGCATCGGTATCAAGGCGTAGCTCACCCTGACCAAGGTCACCACTGATGCTGCCACTGACGTTTCCTGCCGCCGGTGCACCGTGGTAGGCCGAAAACCCCACCCGGTCGAGGTTGGCTGCAAAGCTCAGGCGCTGATCGCCACTGGCCTTGGGTCGAATATCCAGCCGCACGTTGCGCAAGCCACCGGTCACCTTGAGACCATCAACCACGGCCATCAGAGTGTCCGGCAGCGGAGCCAGGGCATCGATCAACGGCGTGAGCGGGGCAAGGTCCAGGCGATCGGCCTGCACCTCCCAGGTTTCTTCGGTTTTCTCGGTGGCCGCCAACTGGCGCAACTGGATACGAGATTCCCAGCGGGTTTCGCCCAGGCTCATCGCCAGGGAGTCTACGGCCACTTCGAAGCCCTGCTCGCTACGTTGGAACCAGGCGTTGAGGGCCAGGTTATCCAGGGCGATGGCTTTGCGCCCGGTATAGGCACCGCGCAACCGCGGCGCGTTCATGCGCACCACCGCACTGCTCACCGCACCGTTCGACCAGTTGAGCCAGACCTCGCCGCCACTACGCAACTGCTCGGCCTTCCACTGTCCCAGCCATTTCGGCGGTATCCACTTGGCCCAGTCACTCTGCGGCAGGCTCAGGTACGCCTCTAGTTGCGCCTCACGCCATTGAGCCGGGCGAATCCGGCTGCGCAGGCTCAAGGCCAGCGGCTGGCCGTCGGGCAGGGTCGCACGCGCATCAAGACGCTGGCGCACACTGCCGGTCTGTAGCCCGAGGCTGACATAGGTAAGGGTTGTCGGGTCACGCTGGAACGGCTCAAGGGTCACCTGGCTGTCGAACAGGGAAACCTTCGAGACCACCTGAAGTTGGGTCAGCACCTGCTCAGGGTCGAGTGATTGCGCTTGCGTGACGGGCAAACCCTTCAGCGCCCAACGGCCATTCTCATCTTCATGCAGGCTCACCTGCAGGCCACCCAACTCGATCTGGGCAATGCGTAGCTGACGCTCCATCAAGCTGGCCCAAAGGTCTGGCACTACCCTGACCGCATCCAGGCGCAAGGCGTTGGGGCCATCACCCAGCTGCACATCACGCACCAGCAACACCGGCGCCAACCCATTCCAGCGTCCCTCCAGGGCGCCGATATGGACAGGCATGCCCAAGGCCTGCTCGGCCTTGTCCTGAGCGTCATTCCGGTATTCAGCCACCAACGGCACCAACTGCCGCCCAAGGCTTACGTAAAGTGCGACAAGCACTGTCAGCAGGGCGCACCCGCCCAAGCCCCAGCGAGTCAATGCGATCAGAACGCGCGTCAGACGTTCCATGTCGATGTCTCCCCGAGTCGAACTTTAACTATGGCCCGGACTACCGGCTTTGCCAGCAGCCACAGCTCAAATGAACAACAAAAGCGAATCAGAGCAGCACCACATCGTATTGTTCCTGGGAATACATCGACTCGACCTGGAAGCGAATCGTTCGCCCGATGAACGCCTCAAGTTCGGCAACATTGCCAGACTCCTCGTCCAGCAACCGGTCCACCACCTTCTGGTTGGCCAGCACTCTATAGCCTTCAGCCTGATAGGCGCGGGCCTCGCGAAGGATTTCCCGGAAAATCTCGTAACAGATTGTCTCGGGTGTTTTCAGCTTGCCGCGACCATGGCAACTGATGCAGGGCTCGCAGAGCACCTGCTCGAGGCTTTCACGGGTGCGCTTGCGGGTCATCTGCACCAGGCCCAACTCGGTGATACCAATGATGTTGGTCTTGGCATGATCACGTTCGAGCTGCTTCTCCAGCGTACGCAATACCTGGCGCTGATGCTCTTCGTCTTCCATGTCGATGAAGTCGATGATGATGATCCCGCCAATGTTGCGCAGGCGCAGTTGCCTGGCAATCGCGGTTGCCGCCTCCAGGTTGGTCTTGAAGATGGTCTCTTCAAGGTTGCGATGCCCGACGAAAGCCCCGGTGTTCACATCGATCGTGGTCATCGCTTCAGCCGGGTCGACCACCAGATAACCACCGGACTTGAGCGGCACCTTGCGGTCCAGCGCACGCTGGATTTCGTCCTCGACGCCATAAAGGTCGAAAATCGGACGCTCACCCGGGTAATGCTCCAGCCGGTCGGCGATTTCCGGCATCAGCTCGGCGACGAACTGCGTTGTTTTCTGGAACGTTTCCCGAGAGTCGATGCGGATCTTCTCGATTTTCGGGTTGACCAGGTCGCGCAGGGTACGCAAGGCCAGGCCCAGATCCTCATAAATGACGGTCGGCGCCCCCACAGTCTTGATCTGATTGCCAATCTGCTCCCAGAGCCTACGCAGATAGCGAATGTCCATGAGGATTTCATCGGCGCCCGCGCCTTCGGCAGCCGTGCGCAGGATGAAACCACCGGCATCCTTGATATTTTCCTGGGCCACGCAGTCACTGACCACCTGTTTGAGACGCTCACGCTCGGCTTCGTCTTCGATTTTCAGGGAAATACCGACATGGCTGGTGCGTGGCATGTAAACCAGATAACGCGAAGGAATCGAAAGCTGTGTGGTCAGGCGAGCGCCCTTTGAACCGATGGGGTCCTTGGTCACCTGCACCACCAGGCTCTGACCTTCATGCACCAAGGCACTGATGGTCTCGACTGCCGGCCCTTCACGCAGGGAGATTTCCGACGCATGGATGAACGCTGCGCGCTCCAGGCCAATATCGACAAAAGCCGCCTGCATACCCGGCAGGACACGCACCACCTTGCCCTTGTAGATGTTGCCGACAATCCCGCGGCGCTGGGTACGCTCGACATGCACCTCTTGCAGGACACCGTTTTCCACCACCGCCACGCGTGATTCCATCGGCGTGATATTGATCAGAATCTCTTCACTCATGGCTGGCTCTCGTCAAAGGTGTTCAGGTAATGATGGCTCGCTCATGGAAGGCTGGCGAGCGCTGGCAGCTTCAGTGCATCCTCGCTCAACAGGCCTGGAGGCGTTGCCAGCAAGGAATGCCGAACCGCGCCAGCAGTTCGGCCGTTTCACAAAGCGGCAAGCCGACAACGGCTGAATAACTACCACTCAGGCCCTTCACGAACACGGCCCCCAGGCCCTGGATTGCGTAAGAGCCGGCCTTGTCATGCGGCTCGCCACTCTCCCAGTAAGCCTGCGCTTCGGCCGGGCTGATCGAGCGAAACGCAACGCGGCTGCTCACAGACAGGCTCTCGCAACGGGAACCGTCGGTAATGGCAACAGCGGTCAACACCTCATGCTCGCGCCCGGAAAGCGCAGCGAGCATCGCCAGGGCTTCGGCACGGTCCTGCGGTTTACCTAAAATCTGCCCATCCAGAACCACAGCGGTATCAGCCCCCAAGACCGCCAAGGGCGCGCGCGCCTCCGTGGCGGCGAGCATTGCCAGCCCGGCCAATGCCTTGCCACGCGCCAGACGCTCGACATAAGCACAGGCAGACTCATCGGCCAGGGGGGTTTCATCGATGGAGGCACTGATGACCGTGAATGGCACACCAATCTGGGTCAACAGTTCACGACGGCGTGGCGAACCAGAGGCCAGGTAAAGCGGAGTCATCTTGACGTCTCCCTGTCAACGGCGGGCAGTGGAATCAGTGGATGCCGAGTCGGCGGCGCAAGCCTTGCAAGGCGTAGCTGATCCAGGGCCAGAGCAAGGCACTGACAACGGCAGGCCAGAGCAAGGCGAGGGTCGGCTGGCGGTTACCGGTCAGGGCGCTTAGCCACAGTTGGACCAACTGCGCCAGGCCAAAGATCACCAGCACCACCAGGCTCTGTTGCCACATGGGGAACATGCGCAACCGCTGCTGCAGCGACAGGATCAGGAAGCTGATCAAGGTCAGCACCAACGCGTTCTGCCCCAACAGGGTCCCACACAGCACATCGGATGCCAGGCCGAGCACAAAGGCCGTAGTCATTCCGACCTTGTGCGGCAGCGTCAGCGTCCAGAACACCAGCAACAACGCCAGCCACAAGGGGCGCAGGTGATCGGAGCCCTCTGGCATGGGGGCAACGCTCAACAGTATGCCGATCACGAAGCTCAGCCAAATGACCCAGCCGTTTCTGCTTCGGGTACTAACCATTAGTGTCTCTCCCGGGAGTTGACCGGCGCAGCACCCGCGCCATGGGCCGGGGCAGTTGCCGCGGGAGCAGGTGCAGCAGGCGCTGCAACAGGTGCCGTGGCAGCAGGCGTGGCCGGCGCGGGCGCAACCGTGGCCGGGGCATCACCTGGCACGGCGAGCTTCTGCCGGTCCGCGGCTTCCTGGGCCTGGGCCGCTTCGGTGGCGCGCTGTTCAGGAGAACGACTGTCACTGAACACCAACAGCATGTAGCGGCTGCGATTGAGAGCCGCCGTTGGTACCGCACGGACAATAGCGAAGGGCTGGCCTGAGTCGTGAATGACTTCCTTGACCGTGGCCACCGGATAACCCGCCGGGAACCGCTGCCCGAGGCCAGAGCTGACCAGCAGGTCGCCCTCCTTGATGTCGGCGGTATCGGCAACATGACGCAGCTCAAGGCGCTCCGGGTTGCCGGTGCCGCTGGCAATGGCGCGCAAGCCATTGCGGTTGACCTGCACGGGAATGCTATGGGTGGTATCGGTGAGCAGCAGCACACGGGACGTGTAAGGCATCAGTTCGACCACCTGCCCCATCAGGCCGCGAGCATCGAGCACAGGCTGCCCCAGAACGACGCCATCACGCTCGCCCTTGTTGATCAGGATACGGTGGGTGAACGGGTTCGGATCGATACCGATCAGCTCGGCGACCTCGACCTTTTCGTTAACCAATGCCGAGGAATTGAGCAGCTCGCGCAAACGCACGTTCTGTTCCGTCAGGGCAGCCAGCTTCTGCAGGCGACCTTGCAGTAGCAGCGCCTCGGTCTTGAGTTTCTCGTTCTCGGCCATCAATTCGGCACGGCTGCCGAACTGGTTGGAGATGCCCTGCCAGAACTGCTCCGGCAGGTTGGTAACCCAGTAGGCCTTGATCAGTACCCGCGACATTTGCTGGCGCACCGGCTGCAACACCGAAAAGCGCGCGTCGACCACCATCAGGGCGACCGAAAGCACCACCAGCACGAGCAAGCGAACACCCAGTGAAGGGCCTTTGGCGAAAAGCGGTTTAATGGGCCGTTCCTCGTGGGCGACTATTCAGGAGATCAATCATACGGCAACACACGTGCCGACGCGTGGCGTAAGGCGATGCGGCGCCTGAAGGCGCCGACAACCGCATACAGGTAGCACCCTTGGCACTACCTGTAAACCACTCATCGGATGGCTGCCGGCAAGATCACTCGCTGGAGAGCAGGTCCATGGTGTGCTTGTCCATCATCTCCAGCGCACGACCACCGCCACGGGCGACACAGGTCAGCGGATCTTCGGCGACGATGACCGGCAGGCCGGTTTCCTGGGCCAGCAGCTTGTCCAGATCGCGCAGCAACGCGCCACCACCGGTCAGCACCAGGCCACGTTCGGCGATATCCGAAGCCAGCTCGGGTGGTGATTGCTCCAGCGCGCTCTTGACCGCCTGGACGATAGTCGCCAGGGACTCCTGCAGCGCTTCGAGCACCTCGTTGGAGTTCAAGGTGAAAGCACGTGGAACGCCTTCTGCCAGGTTACGGCCGCGTACATCGACTTCGCGGACTTCGCCGCCCGGATAAGCGGTACCGATTTCCTGCTTGATGCGCTCGGCGGTGGACTCACCGATCAGGCTGCCGTAGTTACGGCGCACGTAGGTCACGATGGCTTCGTCGAAGCGATCGCCGCCCACACGCACGGACTCGGCATAAACCACGCCGTTCAAGGAGATCAGTGCAATTTCAGTGGTACCACCACCGATATCGACGACCATCGAACCGCGCGCCTCTTCAACCGGCAGGCCTGCACCGATCGCAGCAGCCATTGGCTCTTCGATCAGGAACACTTCACGGGCACCGGCGCCCAGCGCCGATTCACGAATGGCACGACGCTCGACCTGGGTCGATTTGCACGGCACGCAGATCAGCACACGAGGGCTGGGCTGCAGGAAGCTGTTTTCGTGAACCTTGTTGATGAAGTACTGCAACATTTTTTCGCAAACGCTGAAGTCGGCGATCACACCGTCCTTCATCGGACGAATGGCAGCAATGTTACCGGGCGTACGGCCCAGCATGCGTTTGGCTTCGGTACCGACAGCGACGACACTTTTCTGGTTGCCGTGAGTACGAATGGCCACGACCGAGGGCTCATTCAGGACGATACCGCGCTCACGCACGTAAATAAGGGTGTTGGCAGTGCCCAGGTCGATGGAAAGATCGCTGGAAAACATGCCACGCAGTTTCTTGAACATGGGAAAGTGACCCTAGGCAACGCGTGGGTAAAAAAGTGCGGCAAACTCTAACAACGGCGGGGATTTTGGGCAAGGCGCCAATATGTTAAATTGGCAGTTTTTCCGAGCAAGCCAGCACATGATCGCGGCCGTATGACCGTAAAATTGCCGGCATGTTCCTCATCACGGATGAAATCCGTTTTTTTGTTTCCCTGGAGATTCCCATGGCGCTTCAACGCTGCGACGTGGAAAAGATTGCTCATTTGGCCCGTCTGGGCCTGAATGAAAGCGATCTGCCACGCACCACTGATGCCCTGAACAGTATTCTGGGGCTGGTCGACCAGATGCAAGCCGTCGACACCACCGGCATCGAACCACTCGCCCACCCGCTGGAAGCCAGCCAGCGCCTGCGCGCTGACGTGGTCACCGAAAGCAACCATCGCGACCAGTACCAGGCCATCGCCCCGGCGACCGAAAACGGCCTGTACCTGGTTCCGAAAGTCATCGAGTAAGGGAAAAGAGCCTGCCATGCATCAACTGACCCTGGCCGAGATCGCCCGCGGACTCGCCGACAAGCGTTTTTCCTCCGAAGAACTGACCCGTGCACTGTTGGCACGCATTCAGCAACTCGACCCACAACTTAACAGTTTCATCAGCATCACCGAAGAGCTGGCCATCAGCCAGGCCCGTGCAGCCGACGCACGGCGTGCTGCTGGCGAGACCGGTGCCCTGCTCGGCGCGCCGATCGCCCACAAAGACCTGTTCTGCACCCAAGGCGTGCGGACCAGCTGCGGCTCGAAGATGCTCGACAACTTCAAGGCGCCCTACGACGCCACCGTTGTCAGCAAGCTGGCCGAAGCTGGCACTGTCACCCTGGGCAAGACCAACATGGACGAGTTCGCCATGGGCTCGGCCAACGAATCGAGCTACTACGGCGCCGTCAAGAACCCGTGGAGCCTCGAGCACGTCCCTGGCGGTTCTTCCGGTGGTTCGGCCGCGGCTGTCGCCGCACGCCTGTTGCCAGCCGCCACCGGCACCGATACCGGTGGTTCGATCCGCCAGCCTGCGGCGCTGACCAACCTGACCGGCCTCAAGCCGACCTATGGTCGTGTTTCGCGCTGGGGCATGATCGCCTATGCCTCAAGCCTCGATCAGGGCGGCCCGATGGCCCGCACCGCCGAAGACTGCGCACTGCTGCTGCAAGGCATGGCCGGTTTCGATGCCAAGGACTCCACCTGCATCGATGAGCCCGTGCCCGATTACAGCGCCAACCTGAATGCATCCCTTGAAGGCCTGCGCATCGGCCTGCCGAAGGAGTACTTCGGTGCCGGTCTTGATCCGCGCATTGCCGACCTGGTCCAGGCCAGCGTCAAAGAGCTGGAGAAGCTCGGTGCGGTCATCAAGGAAATCAGCCTGCCGAACATGCAGCACGCCATTCCGGCCTACTACGTGATCGCGCCGGCAGAAGCCTCTTCCAACCTGTCGCGCTTCGACGGCGTGCGCTTCGGCTACCGCTGCGAAAACCCGAAAGACCTCACCGACCTGTACAAGCGCTCGCGCGGCGAAGGCTTCGGTGCTGAAGTACAACGCCGGATCATGGTTGGCGCCTACGCCTTGTCGGCGGGTTACTACGATGCCTATTACCTGCAGGCGCAGAAAATCCGTCGGTTGATCAAGAACGACTTCATGGCCGCCTTCAACGAGGTCGACGTCATTCTCGGCCCAACCACGCCGAACCCGGCCTGGAAGATTGGCGCGAAGAACAACGATCCGGTTGCTGCGTACCTGGAAGACGTCTACACCATCACCGCCAACCTCGCGGGCCTGCCGGGCCTGTCGATGCCGGCCGGGTTCGTCGAAGGTCTGCCGGTCGGCGTGCAATTGCTCGCCCCGTATTTCCAGGAAGGCCGCCTGCTCAACGTCGCGCACCGCTATCAGCAAGTGACTGACTGGCACACCCGCGCACCTAAAGGCTTCTGAGGAATACACACATGCAATGGGAAGTTGTTATCGGGCTGGAGATTCATACCCAGCTCGCCACCCAGTCGAAGATTTTCTCCGGTAGCGCCACCACCTTTGGCGCCGAGCCGAACACCCAGGCCAGCCTGATCGACCTGGGCATGCCCGGCGTGCTGCCGGTGCTGAACGAAGAAGCCGTGCGCATGGCCTGCATGTTCGGCCTGGCGATCGACGCCGAGATCGGCAAGCACAACGTGTTCGCCCGCAAGAACTACTTCTACCCTGACCTGCCCAAGGGTTACCAGATCAGCCAGATGGAGTTGCCGATTGTCGGCAAGGGCCACCTGGACATCGCCCTGGAAGACGGCACCGTCAAGCGTATCGGCATTACCCGCGCGCACCTGGAAGAAGACGCCGGCAAGAGCCTGCACGAAGACTTCAGCGGCGCCACCGGCATCGACCTGAACCGTGCTGGCACCCCGCTGCTGGAGATCGTCTCCGAGCCGGAAATGCGCAGCGCCAAGGAAGCCGTGGCCTACGTCAAGGCGATCCATGCGCTGGTGCGCTACCTGGGCATCTGCGACGGCAACATGGCCGAAGGCTCGCTGCGTTGCGACTGCAACGTCTCGATTCGTCCGAAAGGCCAGGCCGAGTTCGGCACCCGCTGCGAGATCAAGAACGTCAACTCGTTCCGCTTCATCGAGCGTGCGATCAACAGCGAAGTGCAACGCCAGATCGACCTGATCGAAGACGGCGGCAAGGTCATCCAGGAAACCCGCCTGTACGACCCGAACAAGGACGAAACCCGCTCGATGCGCAGCAAGGAGGAAGCCAACGACTACCGTTACTTCCCCGACCCGGACCTGCTGCCTGTGGTCATCGAAGAGGCCTTCCTCGAAGCCACCCGCGCCACCCTGCCGGAGCTACCACCGCAGAAACGCGAGCGCTTCCAGAGCCAGTTCGGCCTGTCCAGCTACGACGCCAACGTGCTGGCTTCCAGCCGTGAACAGGCAGACTACTTCGAACAGGTGGTTGGCGTATGTGGCGATGCCAAACTGGCCGCCAACTGGGTCATGGTCGAACTGGGCAGCCTGCTGAACAAGCTGGGCCTGGAAATCGAGCAATCACCGGTCAGTGCCGCACAACTGGGCGGTATGCTCTCGCGCATCATCGACAACACCATCAGCGGCAAGATCGCCAAGATGGTCTTCGAGGCGATGGCCGCCGGTGAAGGCGATGCCGACACCATCATCGAGGCCCGCGGACTGAAGCAAGTCACCGACAGCGGCGCGATCGAGAAAGTGCTGGACGAAGTGCTGGCAGCCAACGCCGAGCAGGTCGAGCAGTACCGCGCCGCCGATGAAGCCAAGCGCGGCAAGATGTTCGGTTTCTTCGTCGGTCAGGCAATGAAAGCGTCCAAAGGCAAGGCCAACCCGCAGCAAGTGAACCAATTGCTCAAGAGCAAGCTCGAAGGGTAATTGCATCGCCGGCAACGCTGGCTCCTACCAGGCCTGCACCTTGTAAGAGCCAGCCTTGCCAGCCATGCACACACCTCGGAGTATCTGATTCATGTGGCGTCCGCTTAGTGCACTAGCACTGTTCACCCTGGTTGCCGGCTGTGCCAGCCACGACATCGACCCTCACGGTTACGATGAAAGTGGTACGGCCTCCTATTACGGCGCCCGTCACCACGGCAAGCGTACTGCCAGTGGCGAACCGTTCAATCAACGCGCACTGACCGCTGCGCACCGCAGCCTGCCCTTCGGCACACAGGTACGCGTCACCAACCTGAACAACCAACGCAGCGTGGTGGTGCGCATTAACGACCGTGGCCCGCACACCCGCGGCCGGCTGATTGATCTCTCCCGTGCTGCCGCCGAACAATTGGGCATGATCCGTAGCGGAACGGCCCGCGTACGGGTACAAGGTCTTAGCGACTGACCTTTGAGGGAGCACGACCATTTTTGACCTGGCCTCATTACCGACCTTCAGCCTGCTGCAACTGATCAGCGGCCTGCTGCTGTTGATCACAGGTGCCGAGCTGCTGGTGCGTGCCGCCCTGCGCATGGCCGAAAGCCTGCAGGTGAGGCCGCTGATCATTGGTCTTAGCCTGGTAGCTTTCGGCAGCAGCGCACCGCAATTGACGGTCAGTATTCAAGCAGCCTACAGCGGCGCGCCAGACGTCGCCGTCGGCAGTGTCATCGGCAGCAACATCTTCAACGTTCTGGTAACCCTTGGCCTGGCAGCACTGATTATTCCACTGCGGGTTTCCCGACAGCTGGTAAGGCTGGACATCCCCTTGATGATCGGCGCCAGCCTGCTGGTCTATCTGCTCGCGCTCAATGAACGGCTTGGTCGCCTGGAAGGCGTCCTGCTGCTCTGCGCACTGGTCGCTTACCTGAGCCTGCTCTGGCACCAATCCCGGCACCACGCGCGCACCTATCCGGCCCCAGGGCCAAGGCCACAGCGCAGCGCAGGCTTCTGGTTCAATAGCCTCTTGCTGATGGCTGCCGGCCTGGGCCTTCTCAGCCTGGCCGGACATTTGCTGCTGGAAGCCTCGGTCGAGGTGGCAGTCGACCTGGGACTCTCCGAACGAATCATTGGCCTGACAGTGGTTGCGGTCTGCACCTCACTGCCCGAGTTGGCCACCTCACTGATCGCCGCCTTGCGTGGCGAACGGGAGATCGCCGTGGGCAACGTCATTGGCAGCAACCTGTTCAACCTGCTCGCCGTGCTGGGCCTGACCAGCGTGCTGGCCCCGACGCCCTTGTCGATTTCACCCAATGCACTGGACTTCGACTTGCCGGTGATGCTCGGCGTTGCCGTCCTGACCCTGCCAGTGTTCTATTCCGGCTATCGGATCACCCGCGCCGAAGGTCTGGTGTTTCTCTGCCTGTACCTGGCTTATGGTCTGCACGTGGTGGCGTTCACCACCGGCATGCCGCTGGCGACGAAGCTTGAGCGATTGATGCTGTTCTATGTCCTGCCAGTGCTCGCTGTGACGCTGCTTTACACCAGCCTGCAAGCCTGGCGCCGTCAACACTAAGGAGAACACGATGGGTGACAGCGAGAAACGCGGCGAACAGGTCCGCCGCCAGGTAATGGGTGACGCCTTCGTTGACCGTGCACTGGGTAACGCCACCGATTTCACGGCGCCGCTACAGGCATTCGTCAACGAACATGCCTGGGGCAGTGTCTGGAGCCGCGAAGGCTTGCCGCTGAAAACCCGTAGCCTGATTACCCTGGCCGCACTGACCGCATTGAAGTGCCCGCAAGAACTCAAGGGCCACGTGCGCGGCGCCTTGAACAACGGCTGTACGGTAGAAGAGATTCGCGAGGCGTTGCTGCATTGCGCGGTGTATGCCGGCGTTCCAGCAGCAATAGACGCCTTCCGTGCCGCCCAGGAAGTGATCGACAGCTACCAACAGGGCTGATCGATCACTCGCCTGCCTTCGGCGCGTCAGTTGGCAACGGCGGCAGCCTTCTCGTTGCGTTTTTTCAGCCAGAAGGCCAGCCGCAATAGCACCAGCCAGACCGGAATCAGCATCACTGAGATGTTGATGCCCGGGGTCAAGTACATCACCACCAGAATCAGGGCCAGGAAGGCCAGGCAGATGTAGTTGGTCAGCGGGTAGCCCCAGCTTTTGTAGAACGTCGTTTCTCCGGCAGCCTGCTTGGCCCGGCGGAACTTCAAGTGGGTGATACTGATAATGCCCCAGTTGATCACCAACGATGACACCACCAGTGCCATCAGCAACTCAAAGGCCTTGGCCGGCATCACATAGTTGATCAACACACACAGCCCGGTGGCCACTGCCGAAACCCCCAGCGCCGCCAGGGGCACACCCCGTGCGTTGACCTTGAGCAGGCGCCTCGGCGCATCGCCTTGTGTTGCCAGGCCAAACAGCATGCGGCTGTTGCAATACACGCAGCTGTTGTACACCGACAGCGCTGCCGTCAGCACCACCAGGTTGAGTACCGTGGCCACCACGTTGCTATCCAGTGCATGGAAAATCATCACGAAGGGGCTGCCGCCCTGAACCACTTTCTGCCATGGGTAGAGCGACAGCAGCACCGCCAGCGCCCCGATGTAGAACAGCAGAATGCGGTAGATCACCTGATTGGTCGCCCGCGGGATGCTGTAGCGCGGATTGTCGGCCTCAGCGGCAGTAATGCCGACCAGCTCCAGGCCGCCAAACGAGAACATGATCACCGCCATGGCCATCAACAACCCGGTCAGGCCGTTGGGAAAGAAACCACCGTATTGCCAAAGGTTGGCCACACTGGCGTCCGGGCCGCCATTGCCGCTGAACAGTAACCAGCCACCGAAGGCGATCATGCTGACAATCGCCACGACCTTGATCAAGGCAAACCAGAACTCCATCTCGCCATAGACCTTGACCTGGCTGAGGTTGATCAAGTTGATCAACACAAAGAATACGGCTGCCGAGGCCCAGGTCGGAAAGCCTGGCCACCAGTACTGGATATAAATCCCCACGGCGGTCAGCTCGGCCATGCCCACCAGCACATAGAGCACCCAGTAGTTCCAGCCCGACATGAAACCGGCGAACTCACTCCAGTAACGGTGTGCGAAGTGGCTGAACGTACCCGATACCGGCTCCTCGACCACCATCTCGCCCAACTGTCGCATGATAAAAAATGCAATCAGCCCTGCAACCGCATACCCCAGCAAAATCGAAGGGCCAGCCAGCTGGATGGTTTGGGCAATGCCGAGAAACAGGCCAGTACCGATGGCTCCGCCCAGGGCGATCAACTGGATATGGCGATTCTTCAGCCCACGGTGCAAGCGCTCGGGCGTGATCTCGTCTTGCATGGAATGTCCTCGGACAGGTCAGGCAGCGTTTGAATTGTTTTGTGACAGGATCTAGATCCAGCCGCCCCACTGCAAGAGGAAGATGCCGATATTTGTCGTCAGCGCCGCCGCCACTGTGGTGATGACAATGATCGATGCCGCCAGCTCATGGTTGCCGTTGACGGCGCGGGCCATCACGTAGCTGGCAGCTGCCGTCGGGCTACCGAAGTAGAGGAACAGAATGCCCAACTCGGCACCTCGGAAACCCCACAACCACGCGCCGACAGTACCGATCAGCGGCAACCAGACCATTTTCAGCAGGCTGGCACTGATGGCCAGACTGCCGCTGTTGCGCAACGATGCCAGCGACAGCGTGCCACCGATACAGATCAACGCCAACGGCAGTGTCATCTGCGCCAGATAGTCGCTGGAGGTCAGTAACCAGTTCGGCAATGGCACCTGTCCATACGCCATTGGAGTGGCCAGCAGCACGCTGATAATCAGCGGGTTACGCAAAATGCTCTTGAGAATGCTCCACGGGTCGGACTTGGTGCTGGAGCTATAGACCGCCAGCACCACCGCCGCCAACGAGTTGTAGAGCAGGATCACCAGGCCCGCCAGAACCGCACCGAGCGAGATGCCGTAATCACCGTACATACTCGCCGCCAACGCCAGACCAATAACCCCGTTGTTGCCACGAAATGCACCCTGGATATAGACACCACGGTCTTCACGCGGGCAACGCCACAGGGCATAGGCCCAAGCCAGGGAAAAACCACCCAGTGTTGCAACCGCAAAGTACAGCAGCAAACCCGGCTTGACCGCCGCACTCAGGTCCGCGTGGTAGATCCCCAGGAACAACAACGCTGGCATACAGACGTTGAAGACCAGGGACGAGGCGGTATGGATAAAACCGTCGTTGATGGCATTAATGCGCTTGAGCAGCACCCCCATGAACAACATCGCAAAAACAGGCGCAGTGATGTTCAGCGTCTGAAAAAAGAGGGCGAGCATGCAGGCGATCCCGTTGGCTGGCTGTCGTTAGGTGGCTAATGATACGCCAGCAAAGGCGATATCTTGATGGGGATTTTTCGCCACACGCAATAAATTTCAGATCAGCGCGTACAGGTCTGAATCAAGTGTCGCATCCGACCAAACAGTGCGGGCTGCACAGGCAGAAAAGCCACTGAAAAGATATTCAATAGCGCAAATACAAGCGCCGGTTCGACAGCCCTGAGTCACTCCGTTTGAGCAACACTATCCTCGCGCCCTGTATCAACGAGCGTCTGACAGAAAACTTCCACCTACATCCAAGACAAGTTACAAGACAACTACAGAAACCACTAACTTTCTTGCAGCCCACCCCCACGAACTTGCACCTCAACAACACTCATTATAGAAACGATCACAACTAAGTTTGTGTAAGACGCTTACCCACCTTAGCCACCTGAGTTTCCACTTGATACTTCTTAGATCGACAAGGACTTCACCGTGCGCACAGAAATCATCAGCCTACATGGATTAACCTTAAGAACGTGGGATGCAGCGGATATACAGGGTTACGCCTCACTGGTAAGCGACAGTGAAACGATGCAATTCATTTCTGCTGGCACCACACGAACCGAGCAGGATGCCGCCGCCGAAGTGGCGACCTTCCAGGAAGCGCACGCCAAACAAGGCTGGTCGCGCTGGGCCGTAAGCCTTGGCCTTGGCTCGCCCTTCATAGGCTACGCGGGGTTTGCTGAAAAAGAGTGGGGAATAAACTTTGGAATGCGCTTTTTAAAGCCCTACTGGGGAACACCTTATCCCTTCACCGCCGCTCATATGGCCGTCACCTATGCCTTTGAAACATTGGGGTTTGAGAAAGTTTATACATTGACAAACCTGAAGCACACTGCAGCACTCAACATGAACAAAAAACTGCTGAACCTGGAAGTACTTCCGGATTGCATTATCGAAACCCCGTTTGGTCCGCATGTAAAAATCGATGTCACCAAACAAAAAATCCTCGAAGTCCGCGCCAAGAACGCCGCCCGTATCGAATCCTTGATCAACTACTTTGAACAGAAACGTGAACGCGCTCTTGAAGCGCCTAAACAGGGCGCGCACCATGCAAATGTCTAAGCAATCGAATGAACGGATTACCCCTCGGGTCAGTGACCTTTCGGACATGAGCGCCTGGCAACCCCGTAGCGGTGTATCCGCCGTACTGCGTTACCTGTACCTGCCTGTAGGCATCATACTTCTGGTACTGCGCCTGTTCAGTCTGTTCTTGGCTAGCCTGATCGCACTGGTTTTACCTCGCGCTGGTAAAAGGGCGCTGTATCGATGCCTCTTGAAAGCCATGAATATACGCATCAAGTGCGCGATGACGCCTCAGCAGGTAGGGCAGCATACTGACGGCTGCGTCGTCGCGCTCAATCACATCAGCGTGTTTGATCACTACCCGGTACTGGCAATGCCTTTCGCCACGGTGATGGTGGTAAAAACCGACAGCATCATCGGCAAACTGACCGGGCACCTGCTGTTTCAGTGCTCAGGCTCAAGCTACTGGCAAGTGACCGATGATAAACGGCAACTCGCCGGGCATTTCCGACAATGGCAACGCGCCCCCGAAGGCACGGCGCTCTACATCACCCCCGAAGCGACCATCAATAACGGCAAAGGCCTTTTCCGTTTTCGCCCGGAGTTCATGGTGCGCCGTCGCCCGGTGGTACCACTGGCAATGAAGCTCAAAACCCCCCTGGGACTGAACCCCAACCCGCTTGAAGATCCGGGCGCGATGAAATTCCTGCGGCTCCTGGCCATGCCCTGGCTCGAATTTGAACTGACCTTTCTCGCCCACCAGTCACCCGCTGCGGAGCAGTCAGATCAGGACTTCGCCGATCAAGTACAGAACGCCATCGCTCAGCACCTGCAGATAGCCGCCACTCAGTGGACACGCGAAGACAAGTACCACGACCTTGAACAGCGCAGGCTTCAGCCATGAAAGCTCACGTGATTTTCGATTTTGACCAGACACTGCTTCCCGGCGAAAGCACAGTCGAAGTCATCAAGCTCAGCCTGGAAGGATGCCAGGACGCGCCGCAAGTGATTCAACGGCTTGCCCACATCGCCCCAAAGGCTCTGGCAGGCCAGGCCAGCCTGGCAGAATTGCTGACACTGATGAAAATCATCCCCAGAATCCGCCGAGAGCATGTTCAACGCTACATCCGCGAACAGGCAAACTGCCTGCCTGAGGCGCTGCGCACAACCCTGCGCCACCTTCAAGAACAGCAGGTCGGTATACACATCATCTCGGGCGGTTACATGGAGTGGATCGTGCCGCTGGCAGCATCATGGGGGATCAACCCGCAGCACGTCATCGCCAACCGTTTTTTCTGGCTTGGCTCGCGCGCACTGGCCATTCGCCCCTCTCCCTTGCTGAGTTCAAGCAAAGGCAAGTCTGCAATTGTGCGCGAATGGCGGGCCAAAGGCCGTCTGAATGGGCCTGTAATCATCGTCGGGGATGGCCCCGCAGACCATCGTGTACTGGTTAATGGCCTTGTGGATGATTTCATCTGCGTCGATTACTACGCTAGCGCTCCCCTGGACTGTGCAACATCCATAAAAAGAGCGGCGCACCCGACGGAAGTACTAGGCCTGATCCGTCAGGCCCTGGCAAAACACGGTAGCGAGATCTGATACCGCTCAGCGTCGGACCGGGCGCTTTTGCAGCTTGCGCTGCAACGTGCGGCGGTGCATGCCCAGTGCCCGGGCCGTCGCAGAGATATTGCCCTCATGCTCGGTGAGTACCCGCTGAATGTGCTCCCACTGCAAGCGGTCCACCGACATCGGGTTTTCCGGTACCAGGCTGTCCAGGTCTGCGTGCTCGGACAACAATGCAGCCAGCACGTCGTCAGCGTCAGCGGGTTTGCACAGGTAATTGCAGGCGCCGCGCTTGATCGCCTCAACCGCGGTAGCAATGCTTGAATAGCCGGTCAGAATGACCACGCGCATTTCCGGATCGAGTTCGAGCAGCTTGGGCAGCAGCACCAGGCCCGAGTCGCCTTCCATCTTCAGGTCCAGTGTCGCGTAGTGGGGGATGTCCTGCTGAGCCAGCACCAACCCTTCTTCAGCCGAGCCAGCAATGCTCACACGAAAACCGCGACGGCTCATGGCTCGGGCCATCACGCGGGTAAAGGTGGCATCATCGTCCACCAGCAACAGATGCGGCAGCTCTTCGCCTTCGACCTGGGTTTCATCATTCATTGTTGATCTCCTCGCGCATCACGCGGCAGGCGTAGCTCGGTCAGCGTACCGCCTTCCTCGTGACTATAGAGTTTTACCGAGCCACCAGCACGCGTGACGCTGGCCTTGCTCAGAAACAGGCCCAGGCCGAAGCCCTTGCCCTTGGTGGTAAAAAAGGGTTTCCCGATCGACTCGGCGATGGCCACCGGCACGCCGGGGCCATGGTCGCGGATGTTGATCACGATGTCCTGGTCGTTCCAGTCCAGATGAACTTCAAGCCCATCCGGGCAGGCATCGGCGGCATTGTTCAACAGGTTCAGCAGCGCCTGGGTCAGATCCGGTGGTGGTGCCAGGCGCGGTATGCTGCCTTGGCCAAGTCGCTGGAAGCGGTAACTCGCCTCTGGGCGCATCAAGTGCCAGCGGTTCAGTGCCTCGTCAAGCCAGAAGGTGACGTCCTGATCTTCCACGGCCATGCGCCGGTTGGCTTCGGCGGCACGCACCAGTTGCTGCAAGGTTTCCTTGCACAGTTTGACCTGATCCTGCAGCACTTGCAGGTCTTCCTGCAGTAGCGGGTCGGAATGGTCCTGGCGCATTTCCTTGATCAACACACTCATGGTCGCCAGCGGGGTTCCCAACTCGTGGGCCGCGCCTGCCGCTTGGGTGGCGACGGCCAGCAACTGCTCGTCACGCAGGCCTTCCTCGCGACGCTGGGCGCGCAACTGCTCCTGACGGCGCAGCTCCTCGGCCATCTTGGCGGCGAAGAAGGTAATCACCGCTGCAGCCAGCGCGATGCTCAGCCACATGCCATATATCTGCATTTTTTCCCGTGCAACCGGGAAGGTTTCCAGCGGATAGAACTGCACCAGCAACAGGCTGTAAGCAATAAGTGCGATGCCTGACAGGATCAGTGAGTAGACCCACGGCAAGGTCACTGCAGCGATGGCCAGCGGTACCAGGTAGTACGAGACAAACGGATTGGTCGACCCGCCGGAGTAGTACAACAGGGCGCTGTGAATAAGCAGATCACAAGCCAGCTGAAAGGCGTACTCCAGCTCGGTGACGGGCAGGGAAAGGCGCAAGCGCAAGGCCGTGAAGGCGCAGAGTAACGTCGACAAGCCCAGCGTGATAACCAACGACAACCACGGCAGCGGCAGCAGATCAGTCCAGTAGGCAACGGCCACGGAACCGGCCTGGGCCGCCAAAACCAGAATGCGGATGAACGTCAGGCGCCAGAGGTTCTGACGGGTAGCAGAGAGTATTTGTACGGGGGCGAGCATGAGCTCTCCTGATGAGTGCTCCAGGTGAATCGTCGCGAGTATACCGAAGGTGAGGCCTGGTCTGCAGCGATGCGGCAACACACCACAGTTTTTTACAGGCCCATACTGGCATTTTTGAACCTCGCTACACTGCCAAGGGTCTTAAGTGTCTGCGTGAAAATGGATGACCATCAACCACGCCTTTTTTCAAGGAGCCCTACATGTATTTCCCTCGTCGCAGTGCAGCAATGCTATTGGCCGCTGGTCTGATGGCCAGCCTCCCGGTGCTGGCTGAAGAACCTCGTTACAATCAAGTATCCCTGCGCGCTGAAGTCAGCAAGGAAGTGGCTCGCGACCTGATGAGCGTAACCTTGTACAGCGAAGCGCAGAATAGCGACCCTGGCAAGCTCGCAGCCGAAATCACCCGAACCATGAATAAGGCCCTGGAGCAGGCACGCTCAGTCAAGGACATCAAAATCAGCCAGGGCAGCCGCAACAGCTACCCCATTTACGACACCAAAGGCCAAAGAATTACCGGCTGGCGTGAACGTGCAGAGCTTCGCCTGGAAAGCACCGACTTCCCGGCGCTGTCGAAACTGACCGGTGAACTGCTGCATGAACTGAAAATGGCCGGCATGGACTTTGCCATTGCACCAGCCACCCGCAAGGCCAGTGAAGATGAACTGCTCAAAGATGCCGTAAACGCCTTCAAGAGCCGTGCGCAACTGGCCACCGAGGCACTGGGCGGCAAGGGTTACAAAGTACTCAACCTGAACCTCAACAGCAGTGGCTATCCGCAACCCTATGCCCGTGGCCCAGTCATGATGATGAAAGCCAGTATGGATGCCGAGGCCGCACCCAGCCCGCAGGTCGAAGCCGGTACCAGCCAGGTCAGCATGAATGCCGACGGTACGATCGAAGTACAAATGCCCTGACATCCGCTAACTGCGCGGCGATTTTCACTCGCCGCGCAGCCGCACCTACACGAAATCATCGTAAAAAAACATAAACATTCACGATTAAGCGTTAAACAAGCCAGATAGTTATACCAACGCGACATCCATGTACGATCGTTCCACATTTTCCCCGTACTCAGTACGCTGAATATTGCATTGGCAATGGGGCCTGCTTAAGTATCCGGCAGGCCGGCTCACGAGGCCGCCCTCACATCAAAATGACAACAATGAGGCCACCATGCTTAAACATGCAGTCATTCCGTTTCTTTTAGGTGCAAGCCTACTCTCCAGTGCCCCGTTCACCCTCGCTGCAGGCAACCTGGTGTTTTGCTCTGAAGGCAGCCCGGCGGGCTTCGACCCCGGCCAATACACCACCGGAACCGACTTCGATGCCTCTGCCGAAACAGTCTTCAACCGCCTGACGCAATTTGAACAAGGCGGCACATCCGTTATCCCGGGCCTTGCAACCCGCTGGGATACTGCCGAGGACGGCCTGAGCTACACCTTCCACCTGCGTGAGGGGGTGAAGTTCCATACCACCAGCTACTTCAAGCCAAGCCGTGAGTTCAACGCCGACGACGTGCTGTTTACCTTCAACCGCATGCTCGACCCATACATGCCATTCCGTAAGGCCTACCCCACCGAGTTCCCCTACTTCACCGACATGGGGATGGACAAAAACATCAGCAAAGTCGAAAAAATCGACGAACACACAGTCAAATTCACGCTAAAGACCGTAGACGCCGCATTCATTCAGAACCTGGCGATGAGCTTCGCCTCGATTCAATCAGCCGAGTACGCCGACCAGTTGCTCAAGGAGGGCAAACCCGCCGACATCAACCAGAAGCCAATCGGCACCGGCCCCTTCGTATTCAGCAAGTACCAGAAAGACGCGCAGATCCGCTTCAAGGGCAACAAGGACTACTGGAAGCCCGAGGACGTGAAGCTGGACAACCTGATCTTCGCCATTACCACAGACGCTTCGGTACGCATGCAGAAACTGAAGAAAAACGAATGCCAGGTCACCTTGTTCCCGCGCCCAGCGGACATTCAATCGCTGAAAAGCGACCCGAACCTGCAAATGCCCGAGCAAGCCGGCTTCAACCTGGGGTACATCGCCTACAACGTGATGGACAAGATCAAGGGCAGCAACGAGCCCAACCCGATGGCTCAGCTCAAGGTACGCCAGGCCCTGGACATGGCTGTGAACAAGAAGCAGATCATCGACTCGGTCTATCAGGGGGCGGGCCAGGAAGCCGTCAATGCCATGCCGCCCACCCAGTGGTCGTATGACGACACCATCAAGGCCACCCCCTACGACCCGGAAAAAGCCAAGGCATTGCTCAAGGAAGCCGGGATCAAGGAAGGCACCGAAATCACCCTGTGGGCCATGCCGGTTCAGCGCCCCTACAACCCCAACGCCAAACTGATGGCCGAAATGCTGCAATCGGACTGGGCCAAAATCGGCATCAAGGCCAAGATCGTCACCTACGAGTGGGGCGAATACATCAAACGCGCCAAGGCAGGCGAGAACGGCGCCATGCTGATCGGCTGGAGCGGCGACAACGGTGACCCCGACAACTGGCTGGGCACGCTTTACGGCTGCGACGCGGTGGACGGCAACAACTTCTCCAAATGGTGCAACACCGAGTACGACACGCTGATCAAGCAAGCCAAGGCCACCTCCGACACAGCCAAGCGCACCGCGCTATACAAGCAAGCACAACACATTATCAAGGACCAGGTGCCGATTACCCCTATCGCGCATTCAACGGTTTACCAACCCATGCGTAAAACCGTGCAGGGGTTCAAGATCAGTCCGTTTGCCTTGAATGCCTTCTACGGGGTCGGCATCAGCCAGTAGACACTGGGGGGTACCCCGGTACCGCCAGACGGCGTGCCGGGGCCAGCCTTTAACGAAGGCCAACATCCTGCCGACGCCCCATCAAGACACAGCCTACGCATCAATCAGAAACATCCTACTTACACCCTCCGCTTTCTTACCTTCCTGAATGCCCCCTGCCCCCCTAACGTCGAAGGTGCATCCGGCCAGTCGCGAGCTTATGGCCGACTGCATGCCACTGACCTGTTCAACAAGAAGAAAAGAAAGGGACCGCCATGCGATACACACCCGTATTTGCCACCTTGCTCGGCCTTGGCCTACTGGCCCAGACACACCTGGCATTGGCCACTCAGGTTCAGGCCAAAGGCAGCCTGGTATTCTGCTCGGAAGGCAGCCCCGCAGGTTTCGATACCGCCCAGTACACCAGTGCCACCGACAACGATGCGGCCGAGCCGATCTACAACCGACTGGTGGAATTCGAACGAGGCAGCACCATCGTCAAACCGGCACTGGCAACCCATTGGGAGGTATCCAGGGATGGTTTGCACTACACCTTCCACTTACGTGAAGGCGTCA
This sequence comes from Pseudomonas sp. AL 58, assembly GCF_036348395.1. Classification (NCBI taxonomy): domain Bacteria; kingdom Pseudomonadati; phylum Pseudomonadota; class Gammaproteobacteria; order Pseudomonadales; family Pseudomonadaceae; genus Pseudomonas; species Pseudomonas sp. AL 58. Next base: position 211,051 of record NZ_JAZBQR010000002.1, on the reverse strand, counting down.
CGTTCCACAGCAACAAGGCCTTCACCCCTACCCGCACGTTCAACGCCGATGACGTGCTGTTCACCTTCCAGCGCATGCTCGACAAAACCCATCCGTTTCGCCAGGCCTACCCTACCGAGTTCCCCTACTTCGTGAGCATGAGCCTGGACAAGAACATCGCCAAGGTGGAGAAGCTCGACGCGCATACCGTCAGGTTTACCCTCAACAGCATCGATGCCGCATTCATCCAGAACATGGCCATGAGTTTCGCTTCGATCCTCTCTGCCGAGTACGCCAACCAGTTGCTGGCCAGCGGAAAACCGAGCGACATCAACCAGCACCCCATTGGCACCGGCCCCTTTGTCTTCCAGCGCTACCAAAAAGATTCGCAGATTCGCTACCAGGCCAACAAAGCCTATTGGGACCCCAGCCAGGTCAAGGTCGAGCGCCTGATTTTCTCGATCAACGTCGACCCATCGGTGCGCGTCCAGAAACTGCGCAAGAACGAATGCCAGGTGACCCTGAATCCGCGCCCGGCCGACCTCGATGCACTCAAGCAGGACCTGAAGCTGCAGGTGATCGAAAAGCCTGGATTCAACCTTGGCTATATCGCCTACAACGTCCAGCGCGCACCGTTCGATCAGTTGCAGGTGCGCCAGGCCATGGACATGGCGGTCAACAAGCCCGCCATCGTCAATGCGGTTTACCAGCAGGCCGGGCAACTGGCCGTCGGCAGCATGCCGCCGACCCAGTGGTCGTACGACGAAACCCTCAAGGACGCCGGGTACAACCCGCAAAAAGCACGCGAACTGCTCAAGGCCGCAGGCGTCAAGGAAGGGACCGAAATCACCCTGTGGGCCATGCCCGTGCAACGCCCTTACAACCCCAACGCCAAGTTGATGGCCGAGATGCTGCAAGCCGATTGGGGCAAGGTCGGCTTCAAGGTCAAGATCGTCAGCTACGAGTGGGGGGAATACCTCAAGCGCACCAAGGACGGTGAACACGACATCTCGCTGATCGGCTGGACAGGCGACAACGGTGACCCGGACAACTGGCTGGGCACGCTGTACAGCTGTGACGCGATTGGCAGCAACAACTACTCCATGTGGTGCGATGCGGACTATGACGCGCTGGTTAAAAAGGCCAAGACCGTCACCGACCGCGTGCAACGTACCGCGCTCTACCAGCAAGCCCAACAGCGCCTGAAGCAACAGGTCCCCATCACGCCAATCGCTCACTCGACCGTCAATCAGCCGCTCAGCGCCAAGGTCGAGGGCTTCAAGGTGAGCCCGTTCGGCCGCAACAACTTCTCAGGTGTCAGCGTGGATTGAACGCCTGGTTCATCCAAACCAGTTCCACCGCAGTACCCGCACGGCTCACGAGGCTGGACGGTTAATAGAAAGAGAAGAAAGGGAGTTTTACCTTGAGACGAACCAAGAACGCAGTACTGGCCTTATCCCTCAGTAGCCTATCCACACTGGCCCTGGCAGAACCCATCAGCCAGGCATTCGTCCCGGTGACGGTCAAATCCACCAGCGATCAAAACGAAGCCAAAGGCTTCATCGAAGGGCAGAGCCTGTCCGGTTCGACCCGCAACTGGTATGCCCATGAGCGTGCTACCCGTGCACCCCTGTGGAAATACTACAAACGTGATGGTAGCCGTCATGACACCCATAGCCGTAACAACTGGGTACAGGGCACCATTCTCAACTACACCTCCGGTTTCACCGAAGGCACTGTCGGCTTAAGCACCGAAGTCGCCGCCTATAACGCCATTGCGCTTGAGCAAGGCCGCGCCGCCGTCGCCGGGCCAAACAACCGCACCCTGACCCACCGCGACGGAGAGGTCATCGGCCAATGGAGCAAGATGGGCCTGGCCAACCTCAAGGCGCGGGTCTCCAACACCACCCTCACAGCAGGCCGTCAGTCCATCGACACGCCGGTTATTGCCTACATTGGCAACCGTGCACTGCCTTCCAGCTTCCAGGGTGTCAGCATCCACAGCGCAGAGTTCGACAACCTGTCGTTCGATGCCGGCACCTTCGACCGCGTCTCGACCCGAACCGAGCAAGGCCAGAGCAAGTTCCGCTCCGAATATGGCGACAGCAACCAGTACACCGACCGCATCAGCATGGCCGGCGTCAACTACCAGCCACTCAAGAGCTTGAACACCAGCCTCTACCTGTCCAATGTCGAAGACCTTTGGAACCAGTACTATTTCGGCGCCACGCACGAGCTGGGCGACAGCGCACTGCTGAGCCTGAGCACGGGGCTGAACTACTACAAAACCCGGGATGAAGGTAAACGCAAACTGGGTGAGATCGACAATGACACCTACAGCCTGTCGCTAGGCCTGACCCATCAGGCGCACAAACTCAGCGTTTCCTACCAGCAGGTAAACGGCAACGAGTACTTCGACTACCTCCATGATACCAACGCCATCTTTCTGGCCAACTCACTGCTCTCGGACTTCAACGGCCCGAACGAAAAATCCCTGCAGGTGGCCTACACCCTGAACATGGCCGGGTATGGTGTTCCGGGGCTGAAGTTTAATATCTATAACGCCCGTGGCTGGGGTATCGACGGCACCCACTACACGAGCACCGGCTACGACGTGCGTGGCCTTGAGGGTGAAAACCACTACGAGTACGGCATAGGCAGCAGTTACACCGTGCAGAGCGGCTCGCTCAAAGACACCACGGTACGCGCCACCTACACCGCGCACCGTGCCAGCAAGGCCCAGGCCGACGGTAGCCTGGACGAGTTCCGGGTCGTGACCACCATTCCATTCAACATCCTTTAGGGGGCATGGCCACGGGGGATTAGACGAATCGCCCGTGGCAACTAACCTGCTTTAATTGATCGCTGGGAGCTTTCATGAAACTGCGACCCCTTCAGGCTGCCCTGGCAGCCCTACTGTTGAGCACTGCAGCTGGCGTGGCAGCCAAGCCACTGGTGGTATGTACCGAGGCCAGCCCGGAAGGCTTCGACATCGTTCAATACACCACCGCAGTGACGGCCGATGCGGCCGCCGAAACCGTGTTCAACCGGCTGGTAGACTTCAAGCCGGGCACCACCGACATCGAACCGGCCCTGGCCGAGCGCTGGGAAATCAGCCCGGATGGGCTGACGTACACGTTCTACCTGCGCCGGGGCGTGAAGTTCCACAAAACCGACTACTTCACCCCAAGCCGTGAGTTGAATGCCGACGATGTGCTCTGGAGCTTTCAGCGCCAACTCGACCCCAAGCATCCCTGGCATGACAAGGCCAGCGTCGGCTTTCCCTACTTTGAAAGCATGGGTTTCAAAGACCTGCTCAAAGGTGTCGAGAAAGTCGACGAGCACACCGTCACCTTTACCCTGACACGCCCGGAAGCACCGTTCCTGCGTGACCTGGCCATGGCCTTCACCTCGATCTATTCGGCCGAGTATGCCAACCAGTTGCTGGCGACCAACAAGACGGCCAACCTCAACAGCCAACCAATCGGCACCGGCCCATTCATTTTTCAGCGCTACAAAAAAGACGCTCAGGTGCGCTTCAAGGCCAACCCCGAGTATTTCCGGGGCAAACCACCCAGCGACCCTCTGGTGCTGACCATCGCCACCGACAACAATGTGCGCCTGCAAAAACTCAAGGCCAATGAGTGCCAGGTCGCGCTGTACCCCAAGCCCGATGACATCCCCAGTATCCGCCAAGACCCGAACCTGAAAGTTGATGAACTGGAGGCCCTGACCACCGGTTACATCTCACTGAACACCGAGCACAAGTACCTCAGTGACGTGCGGGTACGCAAAGCGATCAACCTGGCTTTCGATAAACAGGCCCATGTTGATCAACTGTTTGGCAAAGGCAACGCGCTGATCGGCATAAACCCCCACCCGCCCACACTGATTGGCTTCAACAACGCCAACCAGAACCCGCCCCGGGATCTGGATAAAGCCCGAGCCCTGCTCAAGGAAGCCGGCGTACCGGAAGGCACCGTATTGACCCTGTACACCCGTAACGGTGGTGGCCCGACCAACCCCAACCCGCGATTGAGCGCAGAAATGCTCCAGGCCGACCTGGCCAGGATTGGTCTTAAGGTCGACATCCGCGTGATGGAATGGGCAGAAATGCTCAAGCGCGCGAAGAAGGGAGAACCCGACATGGTCTCGACCGGCTGGGCCGGTGACAATGGCGACCCGGATAACTTCCTCAGCCCGCTGCTGAGCTGCGACGCCGTAAAAAGTGGCGAGAACTACGCACGCTGGTGTAACCCGACCTTCCAGGCGCTGATCACCAAAGCCCGCGAGACCATCGACACGGGTGAGCGCGCAGCACTCTATGAGAAAGCCCTGGCGGTGTACGATGAAGACCAACCGTGGATCAGCATCGCACATCCGAAGATGTTTACCGCCATGCGCAAGAACGTCGAGGGCTTCCACATCAGCCCGCTGACCACCAACAACTTCGCTACCACCCTGGTGAAGTAGAACAACAACGCCCGCCCGCGCCTTATCCGGGCGTTGGCGGGTACGCCTAACCGGCTGATGAGGTACACCAGAACATGTTTAGTTTTATTGCCCGACGACTGGGACTGTTGATCCCGACCTTCTTCGGCATCACCTTACTGACGTTCGCGCTCATACGATTGATACCAGGTGATCCGGTCGAAGTGATGATGGGCGAGCGTCGCGTTGACCCTGAAATGCACGCACAAGCCATGGAGCGGCTGGGGCTGAACAAACCATTACCGGTGCAGTACCTGGACTACATTAGCAAGCTTGCCCAGGGTGATCTGGGCGAGTCGCTGCGCACGCGCGAAAGCGTCTGGAAAGAGTTTCTCACCCTGTTCCCGGCCACCCTGGAACTGGCGCTTGCCGCCCTGCTGTTTGCCGGCGTGTTCGGCCTGTTGGCCGGGGTGGTCGCCGCCCTCAAGCGCGGCTCGCTACTCGACCACGGCGTGATGGGTATCTCGCTGGCCGGCTACTCCATGCCGATTTTCTGGTGGGGCCTGATCCTGATCATGTTCTTCTCGGTCAGCCTCGGCTGGACACCCGTTTCCGAACGTATCAGCTCGCTCTACGACATCGAGCCCATCACCGGCTTCATGCTCATCGATACCCTGTTCAGTGAAGAGGAAGGCGCCTTCAAGGATGCGCTCATGCACCTGATTCTGCCGGCCATCGTCCTGGGCACCATCCCGCTGGCGGTGATTGCACGCATGACGCGCTCCTCGATGCTCGAGGTGCTGCGCGAGGACTACATTCGCACTGCCCGCGCGAAAGGCCTGTCGCCTGCCCGCGTGGTCTTCGTGCATGGCCTGCGCAACGCATTGATCCCGGTTCTGACCGTGTTCGGCCTGCAGGTCGGCACCCTGCTCGGCGGCGCCGTGCTGACCGAAACCATCTTTTCCTGGCCGGGCATCGGCAAGTGGCTGATCGAAGCCATCGGCGCCCGTGACTACCCCGTGGTACAGAATGGCATCCTGCTGATCGCCTGCCTGGTGATCCTGGTGAACTTCGTCGTGGATATCCTCTACGGCCTGGTCAACCCACGCATTCGCCACCAGCGCTGAGGCCGAGACAATGACTGACCCAATCGTAAAATCCGCCTCTGCCGTGCCGCCCAGCGCCGTGGACCAGAGCCTGCTCTACCCATCGCCGTACACCGAATTCTGGCAGGCCTTCGCCCGCAACAAAGGCGCCTTCGCCGGCCTGCTGTTCATGTGCCTGATCGTGTTCTGTGCGCTCTTCGCGCCATGGGTCGCGCCCCATGAGCCAAGCGAACAGTACCGAGATTTCCTGCTGACCCCGCCGGTCTGGCTCGAGGGCGGCACCTGGCAGTTCATCCTCGGCACCGACGAGCTCGGCCGCGACCTGCTCTCGCGACTGATCCATGGCTCGCGCCTGTCCTTGCTGATCGGCCTGTCCTCAGTGGTCATGTCGCTGATCCCCGGGGTGCTGATGGGGCTGTTGGCCGGGTTCTTTCCACGCCTGCTCGGCCCGTCGATCATGCGCCTGATGGACGTCATGCTGGCCCTGCCTTCGCTGCTGCTGGCCGTGGCCATCGTAGCCATTCTCGGCCCTGGCCTGATCAACACCGTGATTGCCATTGCCATCGTTTCGTTGCCGTCCTACGTGCGCCTGACCCGTGCCGCGGTGATGGGAGAACTGAACCGTGACTACGTGACCGCTGCGCGCCTGGCCGGTGCCAGCTTGCCACGGCTGATGTTCATCACCGTATTGCCCAACTGCATGGCACCGCTGATCGTCCAGGCAACCTTGAGTTTTTCCTCGGCCATCCTCGATGCCGCGGCCCTGGGCTTCCTCGGTCTTGGCGTACAACCGCCAACTCCCGAGTGGGGCACCATGCTGGCCTCGGCCCGCGATTACATCGAGCGCGCCTGGTGGGTCGTGAGCCTGCCCGGCCTGACCATTTTGCTCAGCGTGCTGGCAATCAACCTGATGGGCGACGGGCTGCGCGACGCGCTGGACCCGAAACTCAAGAATGCCGCCTGAGGAGACGCCCATGTCACTGTTGCAGATCAACAATCTCAATGTGCGCTTTGGCGATGCCAAGGCGGTCCCCGTGGTCGACGGTCTCGACCTCAGCGTGGAAAAAGGCGAAGTGCTGGCCATCGTCGGTGAGTCCGGTTCGGGAAAATCCGTGACCATGATGGCACTGATGGGCCTGATCGACGCCCCCGGCATCGTCACCGCCGACAGCATGACGTTCGACGGCAACGACATGCTCAAGCTCAGCTCGCGGCAACGGCGCAAGGTCGTCGGCAAGGACTTGGCGATGGTCTTCCAGGACCCGATGACCGCGCTCAATCCCAGCTATACCGTCGGTTTTCAGATCGAGGAAGTGCTGCGCCAGCACCTTGGTCTGCGCGGCAAGGCAGCCCGCCAGCGGGCGCTGGAACTCCTCAAGAAAGTCGAAATTCCGGCGGCTGAAAGCCGGCTGGACGCCTACCCGCACCAACTCTCGGGCGGCATGAGCCAACGCGTGGCGATTGCCATGGCGATTGCCGGCGAGCCCAAGTTGCTGATCGCCGACGAGCCGACCACCGCACTGGACGTCACCATTCAGGCGCAGATCATGGAGTTGCTGCTCAACCTGCAACAGGAGCAGGACATGGCCCTGATCCTGATCACCCATGACCTGGCCGTGGTGGCCGAAACAGCCAGGCGCGTATGCGTCATGTACGCCGGCCAAGCCGTTGAAATTGGCCAGGTACCGACGCTGTTCGAGGTGCCTGCGCACCCTTACAGCGAAGCGCTGCTGGCGGCCATTCCCGAGCACAGTGAAGGCGCTGCACGCCTGGCAACCTTGCCCGGTATCGTTCCGGGGCGCTATGACAGACCACAGGGCTGCCTGCTCTCACCGCGCTGCCCCTACGTTCAGGATCACTGCCGCCAGCAACGTCCGAACCTGGACAGACAGGCCCACAGCCTGGTCCGTTGTTTCTACCCGCTGAACCAGGAGGTGGCGTAATGAGCGTCGTTCTTACCGCCCGTGAGCTTACCCGTCACTACGAAGTCTCACGTGGCCTGTTCAAAGGCCACGCACTGGTCCGCGCGCTGAATGGCGTCTCCTTTGAACTGGAAGCCGGCAAGACCCTGGCAGTCGTGGGTGAGTCCGGCTGCGGCAAATCAACCCTGGCCCGGGCCCTGACCCTTATTGAAGAACCCTCCTCCGGCTCCCTGAAAATTGCCGGGCAAGAAGTCACGGGCGCCAACAAGGCTCAGCGCAAACAACTGCGCAAAGATGTGCAGATGGTTTTCCAGAGCCCCTATGCTTCGTTGAACCCTCGACAGAAGATTGGCGACCAACTCGCCGAACCCTTGCTGATCAACACCCACCTCTCCAAAGCCGAACGACGAGAGAAGGTTCAGGCGATGATGCAACAGGTCGGCCTTCGCCCTGAACACTACCAACGCTACCCGCATATGTTTTCTGGCGGTCAGCGCCAGCGTATCGCTCTCGCCCGGGCCATGATGCTGCAACCCAAGGTGCTGGTGGCCGACGAGCCAACCTCGGCGCTGGACGTATCTATCCAGGCGCAAGTGTTGAACCTGTTCATGGACCTGCAAAACGAGTTCAACACGGCGTATGTGTTCATCTCCCACAACCTGGCCGTGGTGCGACACGTGGCCGACCAGGTCCTGGTGATGTACCTCGGCCGCCCGGCAGAAATGGGCCCGAAAGAAGACATCTACAACAGGCCACTGCACCCCTACACCCAGGCCTTGTTGTCAGCAACCCCGACCTTGCACCCGGACCCGCTCAAACCGAAAATCAAGATCGCTGGCGAACTGCCCAACCCGCTGGACCCACCATCAGGTTGTGCATTCCACAAGCGCTGCCCGCACGCCACCGAACGTTGCGCCCAGGAGGTACCGGCGTTCCGTCAGGTGGAAACACGGCAGGTCGCCTGTCACTACGCAGAGCAGTTCCTCTAGCAGAGACATGGCAGTGTCAGCAGCACCCTTGAAATAAATATCACCTTTGAGACACCGCATCCCGGCACCGTGAACGCACCGCCGGGGTGCTGCGTTCACGTACAGCAGCCCGGACAGCCTAACCACCTGCCGAGACTGTGCCATGAGCCTCAATACCCTCCCGTACTATCACACCGATGCACTGCACAAACGCTTTGAAGATCACCTGCAAGACGCCGCCTCTGCTAAACGTATTAGCGCCGTGGAGGCAAACCAGCTCTCACGCCTGACCAGCACGGCGCCTCAGCCCGACGCTCGCGCGGATACACGCGTGGACTACCTCGATGCGGTGAGCGCATCCGGTCAAACCATTGCCCTGATCTCGACACTGCTGATCAGCCACTCCACGCAAACAGCAGTGTTCATCTACAACCCTGTACTGGGCATCATGAAATTCGATGATCGTCTGCAGGCTCGCAATGCACTCATCCAGATGCTCGGTAACGCCGAGACCGCCTTGGCCCTGCTGCAATACACCGATGCCGAAGCCTATCGACAATGGCGTAACGACCCGGTCGTGGACCTGGAAGACAACCTGATCGAAGGGGCGGTATTTGAGTGGTTGATGCTGAGCATCAATTCACGTCTCGGCCAGAACCTGACCACCCTGCAAACCCTGCTCCTCAACCAGCCGGCTCCCGAAACGCTGCTAACCCAAGCCTTCGTGACCCAACTACGCGTGCAGTGGCCCGATGCAGCCATCAACCCCGCTACCCGGGAAGTCAAAGTGTCCGCTCAGCGCCTGTCCAACCGCGCCCAGGGGCAGGATTATCACCAAAGCCTGAACGATACCCTTCTGGAAACGCTGGCAGACCCCACACTCATTGGAAACGGGGCACATGAACTGCTGAACCCCGACGGCACGCGAGCCAGCGCGCAAGACCAAAAAAAACTCAATACCGCACTGCGCCTGACTCGGGCGCAGTTGAGTGAGCACTGCACCACTCAGCTTGATAACCACTGGGCAGCATCACGCTCCGAGGGCCTGAGCCCTACTGAGCAACTGACCCATGCGTTACGCAGCCGTTTTCTTGAAGCCCTAACCCAGCTCGCCTGGAGTAACGACCTGAGCAACCAGGAGTACAGGACCCTGATCAAATGGTCCAAGGCAGAATACTTACCGGAGCTGCAGGCCTGGTACCTGAAACCCACAGCCTCGACAACCGCGACAGTTCCGCTGGAAACCGTCATGTTGCTGGGCACTGCGGATGCGCCGTCAACTCCGTGCTATAGCTACACCCCTACCGGAGGGCTGAAGCGTCACACAAACCGCCAGGCGTTCTTGAATACACTGGCAATCGATGACGTACCACTACTACCCATGCAGGCTCCGGCCCTGCAAACCTACACCCAACGCCTACTCAGCGTACCGCGCCAGCGCCTGACCCAGGCCCTGCGTCAACAAGGCCCATTGGCGTTTGTCAGTGTCTGTCAGAAAGCCCTTGAGCTGGAAAGCTTGATTGATCCCTGCCTGCCACGCCTGATGATGCCGTATGTCCGCAAGGATAGAGAGAGCAGCGCCTCGCTCACGGCAATCAAGCATGACTTGAACAGCGAAACGCTTTCGCTCCAAGACCTGAAGCACATCAAACGCCGCGTGGAACAGAACAACACACAACTGCTGGAAGCCCGTCCAAGCCTGGATTCCGTCACCCTGTCGCTGATTGAAAACAACCTGTGCTACCTACTCGGCTCCATGCCGGCAGCGTCTGTCCTGCTGCAGAACGGCGCCGATGGAACCCCCAACCAGAGCCTCAGTGAGTTGATCTGGGAAAACCTGAGCAAACGGAATGCGACGTCGGCGACTCAACAGCCGGCACAACACCGCCTGGCCGCCAACGCTCAAGCGCTGCTGCCGCTACTGACAGCCCCGGTCATCAACCAGTGTGTCGACAAAGTGACCGGCTCACTTCGTCATTATCTGGCCCATGCAGTCGTGCGTAATCAGAACCAAGAGCGACACACGGCACAAAACCTGTACGGCTTGACACTGCGGCTGGAACTGCAGCTGGCTCGTCAGAAAAACACCCTCGAACAACCGGCAATCGACCTCATCCAAGCGGTGCTCAACTACCCGATATCACGCACCCGACCGCTGCTGGAGGGTGCTCCGGCCATGGTTTGGCAACTGAACATTACCTACAAGGGCAAGCACGAAACGCAGGTTGCCAACCTCTTGCTACTGTCACGCAACCCCCTGGAAACAGCAGAAGCCCCCCTGATTCTGTGGACACGGGCATTAGGCTTTGAAACCTTCACGTCACTCCAGTCCCTCAACCAGAAGCTTCAGGCGCGGCTAACCAACTTTCACAGCGCAGAATCACTCTACGATTGCGTTGCAGAAGAGGATAGCGTGCTGCCGGATAGCGCCCCTATGGCGCCGCAAGTGACACCTCCGACCTTGAACTGGAGCCCGATCAAGACCAATGTGCTGCAACGGCTCGAAGCCCTCGACAGCAGCCTTCGCCAGCGCAACACCCTGTTCGTCTTCGATCAGATCATCAATGCCGGGCTGTCGGGCAATGGTCTGCCGGAACTGCTGCATACCTATACGCCCATGGACAGCAGCGAAGTACAGTTGCTGCGCTTCAAGCGTGAAATACGCGAACAAACCGTGCGCGCGGCAATCCCGAAGTGGCTGCTGGATGCAACCTACCAGGACAAATTCGATTATCTGGAAATCCTGGGGCGCAACCTGCTCAATATCACATCGGAAGAAGATTACCTCTCCGATATGCCCACCATCGCGGACTATGCCTATGAGCGACTGGCCACTCAGCTTGATAGCGACTTTCCGGCCAAACGCTATCCGCCGGATGGCATTTTCATCACCACCATCGCCTGCATCTCAACGCTACCGCCCATTGGCGAAGTGCCCTCAGGCTCTACAGGCGAATGCATCCACCATCGACAAACATTGGTCGAATATGCACTGAATCACTTCCGAGACTGGAGCAACCCCATCACCGCACTGGAATTGGAAAACGGTGCAGCGCCCCCCGCGGCAATGAACGTGGACTACATCAAGGACCTGGTCAGGCGCCTGGATATTGGTAGCAACTATCAGACATTGTTCAGTCAGACATTTGACCCTGCCAGCCCCGGCTTCAACCATCGTCTGGAGCTGTTTTGCCGCCAAGTACCCGACCAAATGCTTGAACGTGCATTCAATGCCTACCTGAAGCGAAACCTGAGTAAAACTGCCGTAAACGTTGTGAAGCAAGTGGTACAAATGCCCGATGCGACCGCCCGCTTACCGCTGGATGGCAAGCGCATCCAACTGACACCGCTGGCGCTGATCGCACAATCGGATTTACCCGCCGATATTGTCCCCGACCTCTACCTGTTTCGAGCAGAAGACACCGACCCCGTAGTGCTCTATGCCCCGTACTGCGAAAGTTTTACGTTCAAGGAATTCAGCAGCACCACAGCACTACTGGCACAACTGAAGACAGACACCGCGTTGCAAGCCCTGGTACTCGCCCAGTTACCAGAGACCTTGCGCAGACGCTATGACAACAATGGCTTCGACGAACCCCACTTGCCCTTCAGTGCAGAATCGGACTTCGACCTGCCGTTATCGAGACCAGGCCCCGTTACCCTTGCCAACCTGCCGGTCAAGGGCAACGCGCTGCATTACCTGTTCGAGGAAAACATTCGCACCCTCAAGCGCATGCTGGACGCCCAACTGATCAGCACCGAAAAGGCTGACTGGGAATCGCTCAAACATATCCTCGGGCTTGTGTTCAACCAACTGAGTTTTTTCGTACCGGGCAAGATTGGACTGCTGCTCGGCGCCTGGCAGGCAGAAATGACGGTGCTACAAATTGCACGTAACGACGAGGGCAGCGATTGGCCGGCGCATACCGCCGAACTGCTGTGCGTATTGGTGCAAAGCCTGCTGATTGGCCACAGCGCCAGCACGCTGGGCGACGTAGAAAACCTTAATGCCGAACGCCAGTTCTGGCAAAACCTGTACCTTGACGAGCACTCCCCCATACCTTTGGCACGCTATGAAGCGCCCACCCAAGCGCTGGAGTTAATGGTGTTCGACAGCCTTACTCAGGTCTACAGAGACGCGGGCACAGGCAAACACTATGTCAATATCGATGGACACGTATACCGGGCAACCTTCTCGGACGCCAACTGGTACCTGATCGATGAGGCCGAAGATAACCTTGGCCCTCGTTTGCGCCTGAGCGCCGCCAACCGATGGGAGATCGACCCGACGCTGCCGCTTCCGATAGAGCATGGCGCTGTCCTGACCCGGCTAGGTGGCCAGTACACGCGCTGGAAGGCTCGCCGCGAAAACGTCATTATTGTCGCGAGCGGAATGCGGCAGATTCAAAACATGATGCCCAGCCGCGCGCAAAAAATACGCCAAGCACATCGCACCGCCATGATGTACTTGACGAACTGCCTGAAAAACCTGCGCAACGCCGATCCAGCCACACACGTCCCGGTAGAAACCCAACGCATCATCAGCGACTTCTTCGGTGTACCGGCCCTGACCGAGCCACTCCGGCAATACATGCATGAGTCGGTCAATGCCGTCATCGATATGATGGGGTCAGGCAGCTACTCGCCGCAGTCCTCGTCACGCTACATCATCGGTACAAGCACAATTAACAGCGAGGGACTGGCGTTCACGGTGCCTTCGGATCTCGAAAAGCAGATTTTCATGCTCGACGGCTACTTTGACTACAGTTTCGCCAGCACATTCACCTTCCGTGCAGGCTACACGCAGGATGATGCCGCCGCCATTTTCAGGGCAGCCGTGCTGGTTCACGAGTTCACGCACCTGGCCTACAACACGCGCGACATCTGCTACAACGAAGGCACCTTGCCCTTCCTGAACCTGCTGGCGCCTGTTCCCAAGACACTCTGGCTGAGGCAACGCCAAGACACCACATTCTCACACCGCACACCGGCCAATGAGTTGTTTGTCATACAGGATCACCCGAATGGCGCCCCTCGCGACATTCGTGACGATGATCGAAAGGGGCGGCGATTCATCCTGCAGACCACGGGCGCTAAAAACCTCGACGATGCCCGTCAGGTTTTTCTGAACGATGCAGAAAAGCGTGCGCAAATCATGCTGAAAAACGCCGACTCGTTGACCTTGCTGATCTTCCGCATGGGTGAACGTCTGCATAGCCCGAGCGTACCGGCAGCTCGCGTAGGCGGCTAATGCGACACCTGTACGCAGGCAAGCCCGTCTCCCACAACAGCCTCAGGCGTGCTGGGTTGCAGGAACGGGCTTGCCGGCGAGCTTTAGTGGTGCTCGCGCGTGGCGCGGAACTTCACATCTGGCCAGCGCTCTTCCATCAGTGCCAGGTTGACCCGGGTCGGCGCCAGGTAGGTCAGGTGACCACCACCGTCGATGGCCAGGTTTTCCATGGCCTTGACCTTGAATTCCTCGAGCTTTTTCTTGTCGTCGCACTGGATCCAGCGGGCCGACCACACGGTGATCGGCTCGTAGGCGCATTCAACCTTGTACTCTTCCTTCAAACGGCTGGCGACCACATCGAACTGCAGCACACCCACGGCACCGAGGATGATGTCGTTGCTGCGCTCTGGGAAGAACACCTGGGTCGCGCCCTCTTCGGCCAACTGCTGCAGGCCCTGACGCAGTTGCTTGGACTTGAGCGGGTCTTTAAGGCGAACGCGGCGGAACAATTCAGGGGCAAAGTGAGGAATGCCGGTGAAGCCCAGGTTCTCACCTTCAGTGAAGGTGTCGCCAATCTGGATGGTGCCGTGGTTATGCAAACCGATGATGTCGCCGGCCCAGGCTTCCTCCAGTTGCTCACGCTCGGAGGAGAAGAAGGTCAGAGCATCGCCGATACGCAGGTCTTTGCCGGTGCGTACATGGCGCATCTTCATGCCCTTCTCGTAACGGCCCGAACAGATCCGCATGAAGGCGATACGGTCGCGGTGTTTCGGGTCCATGTTCGCCTGGATCTTGAAGACGAAACCGCTGAACTTCTCTTCGGTCGGCTCCACCGTGCGCTCATTGGCTACACGCGGCAGCGGACGCGGCGCCCAGTCGACCACGGCGTCAAGGACATGGTCCACACCAAAGTTGCCCAGCGCGGTACCAAAGAACACCGGCGTCAACTCACCGTTCATGAACTCGTCCTGGTCGAACTCATGGCAGGCGCCCTGAACAAGTTCCAGTTGCTCGATGAAACGCTCGTATTCATCACCCAGGTGCGCGCGGGCCTCGTCCGAGTCGAGTTTCTCGATGATCTTCACCTCGGTACGCTCGTGACCGTGGCCCGGGGTGTAGACAATGATGTAGTCGCCGGACAGGTGGTAAACACCCTTGAAGTCCTTGTAGCAGCCGATCGGCCAGGTGATCGGCGCGGCCTTGATCTTCAGGACCGCTTCGATCTCGTCGAGCAACTCGATCGGGTCACGAATATCACGGTCGAGTTTGTTGATGAAGCTGACGATAGGCGTGTCGCGCAGGCGGCAGACATCCATCAGGGCAATGGTACGTGGCTCAACGCCTTTACCGCCGTCGAGGACCATCAGCGCCGAGTCCACTGCTGTCAGCGTGCGGTAGGTATCTTCAGAGAAGTCTTCGTGGCCCGGGGTGTCGAGCAGGTTGATCATGTGATCGCGGTAAGGGAACTGCATCACCGAGGTGGTGATGGAGATGCCGCGCTGCTTCTCCATTTCCATCCAGTCGGAGGTGGCATGGCGATCGGACTTTCGCGATTTCACCGTACCAGCGACGGCAATCGCCTTGCCCATCAGCAGGAGCTTCTCGGTGATGGTGGTTTTACCCGCATCGGGGTGGGAAATAATGGCGAAAGTGCGACGCTTCGCGACTTCGGCGGCCTGGTTGGTCATGGGAAATCGCCTGACTGGGGATTCAAAAGGGCCAAAATTATACCCGAACTTGCCGGTGGACCAAAGTCGAGACTCCCAACGACCAGGGCAGACTCACACACGGCGATCGTACAGCGGCCAAGCCCCGGTACAACGGCCGCAGCAATGGCCTTGGCATGAGCCGATGTGGACTGTTTTCAAAGACATCCATCTGTCATGCGGCTCGGTTACAAAGAGACTGCGCAACGCCGGGCGACAGACGTGTGCAAAAACGCGACATTTTTTGTTGATCTTGAACCCCTCAAGTCCTAAAGTTCGCGCCGAGCGTCCATGCTGGAAACGATCCATCCGGCTCAAGTACTGACGACGAGACAGCAAGGTCACCCGTAGCGCCTTTTTCACCGCACGGTTGACCTTTTTGCTTTCGGCGACATGCCTTGGGAAGTAGGCGAACCAAAGTGGGGATACGGAGGGCGCTCAGCTGCAGCCACTTATTTTTTTAGTTTGCCCATGGAGTCCCTAAGCATGTCGATTCAGGTCGAAGACTACTTCGCGCGCGAAACCTTTCAAAAAATGAAGGCGTTCGCCGACAAGCAAGAAACCCCGTTCGTACTTATCGACACCCAGATGATCAGCCAGGCCTATGACGACCTGCGTGCTGGCTTCGAATTCGCCAAGGTCTACTACGCGGTCAAGGCCAACCCGGCGGTCGAAATCATCGATCTGCTGCGCGACAAGGGTTCGAGCTTTGACATCGCCTCGATCTACGAGCTCGACAAAGTGCTGGGCCGCGGTGTCACCCCAGACCGCATCAGCTATGGCAACACCATCAAGAAATCCAAGGACATCCGCTACTTCTACGAGAAGGGCGTGCGCCTGTATGCCACCGACTCCGAAGCCGACCTGCGCAACATCGCCAAGGCCGCACCGGGCTCGAAAGTCTACGTGCGTATCCTGACCGAAGGTTCGACCACCGCTGACTGGCCGTTGTCGCGCAAGTTCGGTTGCCAGACCGACATGGCCATGGACCTGCTGATCCTCGCCCGCGACCTGGGCCTGGTGCCTTACGGCATCTCCTTCCATGTGGGTTCGCAACAGCGCGACATCAGCGTCTGGGACGCGGCCATCGCTAAGGTCAAAGTGATCTTCGAGCGTCTGAAAGACGAAGACGGCATCGAACTGAAGCTGATCAACATGGGTGGCGGCTTCCCGGCCAACTACATCACCCGTACCAACAGCCTGGAAACCTACGCCGAGGAAATCATCCGCTTCCTGAGGGAAGACTTCGGTGACGACCTGCCAGAAATCATCCTTGAGCCTGGCCGCTCGCTGATTGCCAACGCCGGTATTCTGGTCAGCGAAGTGGTGCTGGTCGCCCGCAAATCGCGTACCGCGGTTGAGCGTTGGGTCTACACCGACGTGGGCAAATTCTCCGGCCTGATCGAAACCATGGACGAGTCCATCAAGTTCCCGATCTGGACCGAGAAAAAAGGCGAGATGGAAGAAGTCGTGATCGCCGGCCCAACCTGCGATAGCGCCGACATCATGTACGAGCACTACAAGTACGGCCTGCCACTGAACCTGGCTATCGGCGACCGCCTGTACTGGCTGTCGACCGGCGCCTACACCACCAGCTACAGCGCGGTAGAGTTCAACGGCTTCCCGCCGCTGAAAGCCTACTACCTGTAAACGGCTGAACCTTATCGCCGGCACGCTCGGCTCCTGCAGCGATTGCAGGAGCCGGCCTTGCCGGCGATTGCTTTATGGCATAACGCCAAGCTCGCCAAGCCGAGTGCGATAGGCCAACGCCATGGCTCGAATCTCGGGCTGTGTCGCCTGCTCCAACGCAGCGGCAGCAACCGTCAGAAAATTTGCATTCCCCGCAACCAGCGCCTGACGCAACCAGCCCAGCGCCTGCTCGACCTGCCCTCGCGCCGCCAAGACCCCGGCGTGGCTGAACTGCCCACGAAAGTCCCCGCCTTCAGCCGAGCGTCGATACCAGTCGTGTGCCGCCGACACATCGGCCGGGCAATGCACACCCTCCTCAAGGTAGCGCCCCAACAGGTTCATGGATTTCGCATGCCCTTGCTCAGCGGCTCGCCGATAACAGCGCAGTGCCGCACCAGGATCTATCGCGACACCACGCCCTGTGGCCAACAGGTTGGCATAGTTGTACAGCCCCCAATCAAGCCCGGCGTCTGCCGCGAGGCGGTAACGGCGAGCGGCTTCGACAACATCCACCTCGCCACCCCAGCCATGCTCCAGGCAACGCCCGAGCATGTTATGCGCCATGGCACTGCCCTGATTGGCAGCAATGGCAAACCAGCGTCGGGCCAACGCCGGGTCGCGCTCGATACCGCGCCCGTCCAGGAGGATCTGCCCCAGCAGCAACTGGGCCTCGACGATCCCCTGCCCCGCCGCCATCAACAGCGCTTGGGCCGCCTTGGCCGGGCTTTCTTCAAGCATCTGGCCCAGTTGATCGCCGTCGAGCACTTCTTCACGGCGTAGGTGAAAGGCCATGCGTCAGACCTCGGCCCAGCGACGCAGCAGGTTGTGGTACGTCCCCGTCAACTGAATCAGTGATGGATGATCGGGAACGTCGGCAGTCAGCTGCTGAATTGCGTTGTCCATCTCGAACAGCAGGGTACGCTGGCTGTCTTCGCGGATCATGCTCTGGGTCCAGAAAAACGCCGCATAACGCGCACCGCGAGTGACCGGGTTGACCTTGTGCAGGCTCGTCCCCGGGTACAACACCATATCGCCAGCCGCCAGCTTGACCCGCTGCAGCCCGTAGGTGTCCTGAATTTCGAGCTCACCGCCGTCGTACTCCTCAGGGTCGCTGAAGAACAGCGTCGAAGACAGATCGGTACGCACCCGCTCGTGGCTGCCACGGGGCTGGCGAACGGCATTGTCGATATGGAAGCCAAAGTTGCCGCCTTCACGGTAGCAGTTGACCAGCGGCGGGAAGACCTTGAAGGGCAAGGCCGCAGACATGAAACGGGGGTTGGCCCACAAGCGCTCAAGCATGGCCGCACCAATCTCCTTGGCCAATGGATGGCCCTCGGGCAACTGGAGGTTGTGCTTGGCCTTGGCCGACTGGTAACCCGCCGTGATCTTGCCGTCAGCCCAATCGGCCTGCTCCAGCGCCTCACGAATACGCAGCACTTCCTCGCGCGTAAACAGACCAGGAATGTGTAAAAGCATGGCGCGGATACCTAAGGCCGGAAAAGACGCCAATGATATTGATTCTTATTGCATCACTACAAGCCCTTAGCGCTTGCCAAGACGAATGAGCCCGCAAAAAACACAGGATGAAAATGTAAAGATTGTAAATTCAACACGAATAACAATTCTTCTCAATTGATAGTCGTATGTATTTACATTACATTTCGCGGCCTTGAAACCTTGGGAGGGGTCATAACAATGTCGCGCCACTACGTGCCAACCGCTGTCAGTTCACCACGCTTGCTCGCTTCTGCCATCGGTGTGGCCATTACCGCCACCTCTACTGCGCACATAGCGTACGCTGCCGAAGCTGCACCGGCCAACGATGGGGCGATTGCTCTGGATGCCACCAGTGTTACGGGTGAAGCCAACCAGACCAGCACCGACTACAAGGTTGAGAAATCGGCTTCGCAAAAGTACACCGCGCCGCTGGTGGACATCCCACGCACCGTCACCGTGGTTCCGCAACAGGTCATCAAGGACACCAACGCCCAGAACCTGCAGGATGCGCTGCGAACTGTGCCCGGTATCACCATGGGCGCGGGCGAAGGCGGCAACCCTTCTGGTGATCGTCCGTTCATTCGTGGCTTTGACACACAGAGCTCGATGTACCTGGACGGTGTGCGTGACACGGGCTCACAAACCCGGGAAATCTTCGCCGTCGAATCGATTGAAGTCAGCAAGGGCCCGAACTCGTCCATCGCCGGTCGTGGCGCGGCCGGTGGAAGCATCAACCTGATCACCAAGAAAGCCCACCTGGGCAACTCGCTGGATGGCGCCTACACCTGGGGCTCAGACCAGACGCAACGCTACACCCTCGACGGCAACTACCAGTTCCTCGACACGGCAGCGTTCCGCCTGAACCTGATGACCCACGAAAACAACGTCGCCGGGCGCGACGAAGTCAACTATGACCGCTGGGGCGTAGCACCTTCTCTGGTCTTTGGCCTGGGTACCGATACCCGCGTGAGCCTGGACTACTACCACGTCGAAAGTGACGACCTGCCAGACTCCGGCATCCCCTACAGCCTGAACTCTGGCGTCCCGGGTTCTCGCAGTTCAGCCAACCCGGACAAGCCCACCAACGGTGGTGACAGCGATAACTTCTATGGTCTGGTTGGCCGCGACTTCTACAAGAGCCGCGCGGATATCTCCACCATCGCCATCGAGCACGACCTGAGCGACTCGCTGACGGTGAAGAACACCCTGCGCCACGGCAACACCCTGCAGGACTACATCGTCACCCAGCCGGATGACAGCAAGGGCAACATCCTCAACGGTGAAATCTGGCGTCGCCCAAACAACCGCGTCTCCAACACCCGTACCACCACGAACCAGACCGACCTGTTCGGCGAAGTCTACATCGCAGGTTTCAAGAACAACTTCTCCACCGGTATCGAACTGAGCCGCGAAGCCTCGGTCAAGACCGGCTACACCATCACAGGCTTCGGTGCAGGCAAGTGCTCCAGCGCTACCGGGCAAATCTCCGGTGTGTGCACCTCATTCCCGAACCCCGATCCTCACGAGGCGTGGGATGGCACGGTGGCACGTAATGACCTCGGCGCCGACACCACCGGTAACACCCGTGCGATCTACTTGGTCGACACAGTTGAACTGGACCCGGCTTGGCTGCTAACCATGGGCCTGCGCTATGACCACTTCGACACCAAGGTCAAGACCCGCGCACTGACTGCTGGCAAGGTTGTCAACTTCAAGACCGAGGACACCAGTGAATTCGTCACCGGCCAACTGGGACTGACCTGGAAACCGGCTGAAAATGGCAGCATCTACATCTCCTATGCCACCTCTGCTACGCCAGCCGGTGCTTCGCTGGGTGAAGGCGCCGATGGTAATGCACTGCTGACCGCCACCACCACCAGCGACCTGAAAGCGGAAGAAACCACCAACTACGAAATCGGTACCAAATGGAACCTGCTTCAGGAGCGTCTGGCACTGACTGCAGCAATCTTCCGTACCGAGAAAGAAAACGCCCGGGTACTGGTTGACGCCAACACCTACCAGAACGTCGGCACAACCCGCGTTGACGGCCTCGAACTGACCGCAACCGGCAAGCTGACCAACAACTGGCAAGTGTTCGCGGGCTATACCTACATGGATGCCAAGCTTGTAGACGGCGGCGCTCCGAGGGTGGGCAACCTGTACATCGACGGTTTCGATGACGGCAACCAATTGCCCAACACCCCAAACAACAGCATGACCCTGTGGACCACCTACAACGTAACGCCAAAACTGACCATCGGGGGCGGTGCTTTCTACGTCGATGACGTGTTCGGCAACACCACCAACAGCGTCATGGTCGACTCCTACGTGCGTTATGACGCGATGGCCAGCTACAAGCTGACCAAGAACGTCGACCTGCAACTCAACGTGCAGAACCTGACCGACGAACTGTATTACGACAAGGCCTACGGCAATCACTACGCCAACCAGGCGGCCGGGCGTACCGCCCTGCTGACCACCAGCTTCCACTTCTAAGGCTGCTGGCAGGCAAAGCCCCGCCCACTTCAGTGAGCGGGGCTTTTATGTATCTCGACAGCGTGCATACCCCGCACAGGTATACAGCAAGACAAGGTGGTCGATGTGGTGAAAAAAACCCTGTTTCAACTGCACTGGTTCTTCGGTATCACCGCAGGCCTGGTACTCGCACTGATGGGCATTACCGGCGCAGCGGTGTCATTTCAGGATGAGCTGCTGCGTCTGTTCAACCCCGAAGCCCTCAAGGTTCACGTGCGTGAAGGCGGTGTATTGCCGCCGGCTGAACTGGTACGCCGGGTAGAGGCCGAGCACGGCGACAAGGTTGCCATGCTCTGGGTCGATACCCGCACCGATAACGCCGCGCGGGTATTCTTCACCCCGCCACCTGGCGAGCGGCGAGGCGAAATGCGCTATGCCGACCCATACACTGGCGCGCTGCAAGGCGATGTCAGTGGCCAGGACTTTTTCGGCCTGATGCTGCAACTGCACCGATTCCTGGCCATCGGCGACACCGGTCGGCAGATCACCGGCGCCTGCACCCTGATGCTGGTGTTCTTCTGCCTTTCTGGCCTCTACCTGCGCTGGCCGCGCCAAGCGCTGAACTGGCGTAACTGGCTGACCCTGGACTGGGCGAAAAAAGGCCGCGCCTTCAACTGGGACCTGCACGCGGTTGCCGGCACCTGGTGCCTGGTGTTCTACCTGCTCGCAGCACTGACGGGCCTGTTCTGGTCTTACGAGTGGTACCGCGAAGGCCTGAACAAACTGCTGGCCGACGGGCCGGTGGCGGGCGAGCAACGCAAACGCGGTGAAGGCCGCGGCCGCCCACCTGCGCCAGACAAGAACGCACCGCCTCTGGTGGTTGACTACGATGCGATCTGGTCCAGCCTGCAAACGGCTGCCGGGCCAGGCCTGAGCACCTACAACCTGCGCCTGCCGCCTGCAGGTGGGCAACCGGCCACCCTGTTCTACCTGCTTGAAAATTCCGATCACGAAAGAGCCTTCAACACCCTGACACTCGACCCTGCCACCGGTCAGGTGCGTAAACACGAACGCTTCACCGACAAGTCGTTCAAGGCGCAACTGCTGGCCAGTGTCTATGCCCTGCACGTCGGCAGTTACTTCGGCCTGACCGGGCGCATCCTGATGATGCTGGCCAGCCTGAGCATGCCACTGTTCTTCATCACTGGCTGGTTGCTGTACCTCGACCGTCGGCGCAAGAAACGCCAGATCCGCGTCGCACGCAACGGTATGACCACGCCTGCATCGGGTGAAAACAGCTGGTTGGTGGGCTTTGCCAGCCAGAGCGGTTTCGCCGAACAACTGGCCTGGCAAAGCGCCGGGCAGTTGCAGGCGGCGGGCTTTGCGGTAAACGTGCGAGCCTTGGCTGACTTGAGCGAAACCGACCTGCGCC
The DNA here is from genome assembly GCF_036348395.1 of Pseudomonas sp. AL 58. Classification (NCBI taxonomy): domain Bacteria; kingdom Pseudomonadati; phylum Pseudomonadota; class Gammaproteobacteria; order Pseudomonadales; family Pseudomonadaceae; genus Pseudomonas; species Pseudomonas sp. AL 58. Next base: position 188,616 of record NZ_JAZBQR010000002.1, on the reverse strand, counting down.
AGGCGAACAAGGCCCTGTTCGTGGTGAGTACCTTTGGCGACGGCGAAGCACCGGACAGCGCCCGTACGTTCGAGCGCAAGGTGCTCGGCCAGCCCTGGGCGCTGGGCTCACTCGACTATGCCCTGCTCGCCCTCGGTGACCGTCAATACACGCAATTCTGCGGTTTCGCCAAACGCCTGCATGACTGGCTGGGAACACGCGGGGCCAAAGCCCGCTTCGCCCCGGTAGAAGTGGATAACGCCGACCCACACGCCCTGCAGCAGTGGCAAGAACAACTGGCACAGTTGACCGGCAGCCCAGTCGCCAGTAACTGGCAAGCACCAGCCTTCGAAACCTGGACGCTCACCCGGCGCGAACGGCTCAACCCAGGAAGCCAAGGGTCAGCCGTGTACCTGCTCGGGCTGATGCCAGCACAACCGGCACGTTGGGAAGCGGGTGATCTGGTAGAGATCCTGCCGCAGAACAACCCTGCGATCAGCCCCCGGGAGTACTCGATCGCCTCGATTGCCAGCGATGGCATGCTGGAGTTGATCGTGCGCCAGGAGCAACACCCTGATGGCGCACTGGGCCTGGGGTCAGGCTGGCTGACCGAACACGCGCCGCTGGCCGGCCCAATCAACCTGCGCCTGCGACGTAACAGCGGCTTCCACCTCCCGGCAACGCCTGCACCGCTGATTCTGATCGGCAACGGCACAGGGCTGGCAGGCCTGCGCAGCCTGCTCAAAGCGCGTATCGAAGCAGGCGAGCGGCGTAACTGGTTGCTGTTCGGCGAGCGTAACGAAGCACACGACTTCCTCTGCCGGGAAGAGCTGCAAGGGTGGTTGCGTACGGGTGAACTGGCACGCCTGGACCTGGCGTTCTCCCGTGATCAGGCAGAAAAGGTCTACGTACAGGATCGCCTGCGCGAACAGGCGGCAGAGTTGCGCCAATGGCTGGCCGAAGGGGCGTCGCTTTATGTGTGCGGTAGCCTGCACGGCATGGCTGGTGGGGTCGATGCGCTGCTGAAGGAAGTGCTGGGCACTGCCGAGGTTGAGCACCTGATCGAGCAAGGGCGTTACCGGCGGGATGTCTACTGACGCCTGACGGCCCAGGCGTTGGCAAACCTCCCACAGGCTGCATTTTCTGTTGGAGCTGGCTTGCCTGCGATGGCGTCGGTGGGGTGTCCGCGAGTTCGCGGCGTCTGCATCGCGGGCAAGCCCGGCTCCCACAGCTGGCGGGCTCTGTTGGAGCTGGCTTGTCTGCGATGGCGTCGGTGGGGTGACCATGAGTTCGCGGCGTCTGTATCGCGGGCAAGCCCGGCTCCCACAGCTGGCGCGGGCTCTGTTGGAGCTGGCTTGCCTGCGATAGCCTCGGCGCGGTGCCAGTGAGTTCGCGGCGTCTGCATCGCGGGCAAGCCCGGCTCCTACAAGTTGCACTTTCTGTTGGAGCTGGCTTGCCTGCGATGGCGTCGGTGGGGTGGCCGTGAGTTCGCGGCGCCTGCATCGCGGGCAAGCCCGGCTCCTACAGGTTGCATTTTCTGTTGGAGCTGGCTTGCCTGCGATGGCGTCGGCGCGGTGCCAGTGAGTTCGCGGCGTCTGTATCGCGGGCAAGCCCGGCGCCTACAGGTTGCATTTTCTGTTGGAGCAGGCTTGCCTGCGATGGCGTCGGTGGGGTGACCGTGAGTTCGCGGCGTCTGCATCGCGGGCAAGCCCGGCTCCTACAGGTTGCGCGGACTCTGTTGGAGCTGGCTTGCCTGCGATGACGTCGGTGGGGTGACTGCGAGTTCGCGGCGTCTGCATCGCGGGCAAGCCCGGCTCCTACAGGTTGCACTTTCTGTTGGAGCTGGCTTGCCTGCGATGGCATCGGTGGGGTGGCCGTGAGTTCGCGGCGGCTGCATCGCGGGCAAGCCCGGCTCCTACAGGTTGCATTTTCTGTTGGAGCTGGCTTGCCTGCGATGGCGTCGGTGGGGTGGCCGTGAGTTCGCGGCGGCTGCATCGCGGGCAAGCCCGGCTCCTACAAGTTGCACTTTCTGTTGGAGCTGGCTTGCCTGCGATAGCCTCGGCGCGGTGCCAGTGAGTTCGCGGCGTCTGCATCGCGGGCAAGCCCGGCTCCTACAGGTTGTTGGAGCTGGCTTGCCTACGATGACGCTTACTGCAACTCGAAGACGTCGGCGTCCAGGTTCGCCGGGAAACGCGTACGGTAGGCTGCCAGGTCGGCTGCGCTCAACACCACGGTAAATACACCATCCGCCTCTCCCGCGCTGAGCAGGCTCTCACCCTGGAAATCCAGCACCTGGCTGTCGCCCGTGTAGGCAAAGCCTTTGCCGTCTGTACCCACCCGGTTCACCGCGGCCACATAACAGAGGTTCTCGATACCGCGAGCCGGCAACAACCGGTTCCAGTGCTGGCGCCGTGCTGCCGGCCAGTTGGCGGTATAGAGCAGCAGGTCGGTGTCCTGAGGGTCACGGCTCCAGACCGGGAAACGCAGGTCATAGCAAATCAGTGGGCGCACCCGCCAGCCGTTGATCTCGAACTGCACCTGGCGCTCGCCGGGCGTGTAGTGCTTGTGCTCGCCGGCCATACGGAACAGGTGACGCTTGTCATAGTGCAGGATTTCGCCGTCTGGGCGCGCCCAGAGCAGCCGATTACGATGGCTGCCGTCCGCGGCCTGGATGATCACACTGCCGGTGATCACCGCGTTGAGCTTCTTCGCCTGGCTTTTGAGCCATTTGTACGTCGGGCCATTCTCAGGCTCTGCTAGGCGTTCGGAGTCCATGGAAAACCCAGTCGTGAACATCTCCGGCAGCACAATCAAATCGCTGCCACGGGCCTGTTCCATCAGGGTTTCAAAATGTTCATAGTTGGCCAACCGGTCCTGCCACGCCAATGTGGTCTGGACCAGGGCAACGCTCAGGTTAGGCAGTGAGCTCAGATCGCGCATAGTTTCTCCGCTGCTTGACGCAGCGTCTCCTCGCGTTTGGCAAAACACAGGCGCACCAGGCGCTGTTCGGGAATAGGTTGCTGGTAGAACACCGATACCGGGATGGTCGCCACGCCGTGTTCACGGGTCAACCACACGGACATCTCGAGATCGTTCAGGTCGGGGCGGATCTGCGAATAGTCCACCAGCTGGAAATAGGTGCCCGCCGCGCGGCTGAAGGTGAAGCGCGAGGGCGTCAGCAGGTCGCAGAACAGATCACGCTTGGCCTGATAGAAGGCTGGCAATTCTTCGACATGCTCCGGGTGCGCAGCCATGAAGTCGGCCAGCGCCCATTGCAGCGGGGTCACGCCGCAGAAGTTCACGTACTGGTGAACCTTGCGCAACTCCACGCTCAAGGCCGGCGGCGCAACCACATAACCGGTTTTCCAGCCCGTGACGTGATACGTCTTGCCGAACGAGCTGACCACAAAAGCGCGCTGATACAGAGCCTCATGGGCCAGAACGCTGGCGTGGCTTACGCCATCGAACACCAGGTGTTCGTAGACTTCATCGCTGATCAGGTAGATATCGCGCTCGGCAATCAATGCCGCCAACTGGTCCAGCTCGGCACGGCTGATCAGCGCCCCACTCGGGTTGTGTGGCGAGTTCAGAATGATCATCCGCGTACGCGGGCTGAGCGCATCGCTGAATTTCTGCCAGTCGATGGAGAAATCGTTGGGGTTCAACTGCACATGCACGCAGCGACCACCGGCCAACGCCACCGACGGCTCATAGCTGTCGTAGCACGGGTCGAAAACGATCACTTCGTCACCCGCGCGAATCACCGCATGGATGGCACAGAAAATAGCTTCCGTCGCACCGGGAGTAATGGTCACTTCAGTGTCGGCATCAACCGTTACGCCATAACTGCGGGCGATCTTTGCTGCAACCTGCTCACGCAAGGCGGGCAAGCCGGTCATCGGCGAATACTGATTGTGCCCGGCAGCAATATGGCGGCCTACCGCATCGAGCAGTTCTTGCGGACCATTGAAGTCGGGAAACCCTTGGGACAGGTTCAGGGCGCCGGTTTGCGCGGCGAGCTGGGACATGGTGGTAAAGATGGTCGTGCCGACGTTCGGCAACTTGCTGCTGATCATGTAACCCTCTTTCTACACAGAACATCCGGCTCGAGGCGGCACGGGAGGTAAGCCCCCGAGCATAGCGGATTGAACGGTCAGGAAAAAGGTTAGGTGATCCTAATCGCCGGCACAGCCGGCGATTAGGCCTGAAAGCTTACTTGCGCTTGTCTTTGCGCTTCTTCTCGGCTTTCTTGTGGTGCGACATCAAACGACGCTTCTTGTTGACCTGGCGGTCGGTCAGCGTGTTCTTGTTGCCTTCGTACGGGTTGTCGCTGCCCTTGTACTCGATGCGGATCGGCGTACCGACCAGCTTCAGTACCCGGCGATAGGTGTTTTCAAGGTAGCGCGAATACGACTTCGGTACCTTTTCGACCTGGTTGCCGTGGATCACGATCAGCGGCGGGTTGGCGCCACCAAGGTGGGCATAACGCAGTTTGATCCGGCGACCATTGACCATCGGCGGCTGGTGCTCGCTGACCGCGTCCTCGAGGATCTGGGTCAGGCGGCTGGTCGGCCAACGGGTCACCGCAGACTTGAACGAGGCCTGTACCGATTGATACAGGTTGCCCACGCCAGTGCCGTGCAGCGCCGAAATGAAGTGAATGTCGGCGAAGTCGACGAAGAACAGCCGGCGCTCCAGCTCGGTCTTCACGTAGTCGCGTTCGCTAGGCTGCATGCCGTCCCATTTGTTCAGGGCGATCACTAGCGCACGGCCCGCTTCCAGGGCGAAGCCCAGCAGGTTCAGGTCATGGTCAACCACGCCTTCGCGGGCGTCCATGACGAAGATCACCACGTTGGCGTCCTTGATCGCCTGCAGGGTCTTCACCACCGAGAACTTTTCAACTTCCTCGTGGATCTTGCCGCGCTTGCGCACCCCAGCCGTGTCGATCAGGGTGTACTTCTCTTCATTACGCTCGAACGGAATGTAGATACTGTCGCGGGTGGTGCCGGGTTGGTCATAGACGATCACCCGCTCTTCGCCGAGCATACGGTTGACCAGCGTCGACTTGCCGACGTTTGGACGACCGATGATGGCGATCTTGATCCCGTCCTTCTCGCTCGGACCAGGAATGCGCACGGCCTCCTCGCCCTCGGCGACGTTAAGGTCGACTTCTTCCTCGTCCTTGTCGCGCGGGAACTCACCCAGCACGGTTTCCAGCAGACCATTGATACCACGGCCCTGGGAACCGGCCACAGGTAAGGCATTACCCATGCCCAGTGGCGAGAATTCGGCGATAGCCATCTGCGGATCGATGTTGTCGATCTTGTTCGCCACCAGGTACGAGCGCTTGTTGCGCTTGCGCAGGTGCTCGGAAATCATCTGGTCGGCGGCGGTCAGGCCCGCACGGGCATCCACCAGGAACAGGACTACATCGGCTTCTTCAATGGCCAGCAGCGACTGCTCGGCCATTTTTTCGTCCATGCCCTGCTCGTCACCGGAAATACCACCGGTGTCGACCAGAATGTAAGAACGCCCTTGCCAGCGCGCCTCACCATACTGGCGGTCGCGGGTCAGACCGGACAGGTCGCCGACGATGGCGTCGCGGGTCTTGGTCAGGCGGTTGAACATGGTGGATTTACCGACGTTCGGCCGGCCCACCAAGGCGATTACGGGAACCATGCGGCTCTCCACTGCGTAAATTCAAAAAATACAAAGGCCGCTGCACAGCAGCGGCCGGAGTTCGGACGGCACCAAAGTGCCGCAACCCGAGGCCCTTGCAGGCCTCAAGCATAGACTCAGCGAATGGTCAGCGCTTCCAGCTTGCCGCTGTTGCCATACACATAAATCGTGTCACCCACCACCAGCGGACGCGCGCGCAGGCCGTCACTGTCGATGCGCTCACGGCCAACGAAACGACCATCGACCTGGCTCAGCAAGTGCAGGTAACCCTCAAGGTCACCGACTGCCACATAGCTGGAGAACACCTCAGGGGCCGACAGCTGGCGACGTGCCAGCGAATCGTTGCTCCATAGTGCGGTGGACGAACGCTCATCGATACCTTCGACCGCGCCCGTTGCTTCGCTCACGTAGACGTTACCGAAACCTTGAGCGACACCTGCCGAACTGGAAGCATCACGCTGCCAGAGCACACGACCGCTTTCCAGTTCCAGGCCGGCAACACGACCCTGGTAGCTAGCAACGTAGATCACACCACCCGACAGCAGCAAGCCACCATCGATGTCCACGACACGGTCCAGCTCGGAACGGCCTTGCGGGATGGCCACGCGCTGTTCCCAGACCGGTACACCGTTCTGGGTATCAAGGGCGATGACCTTGCCGGTCGACAGCCCGGCAACCGCCAGACGGTTGGTCACGATCGGCGCGCCTGTGCCACGCAGGGTCAGTACGGCCGGGGTGCTTTCATAGATCCAGCGGCGGTCACCCGTGCTGGCATCCAGACCGATCACGCGGTCGTCCTGAGTCTGAACGACAACCACGTCACCATTGGTGGCAGGCGGTGCCAGCACTTCGCTGGTAACGCGCGAGCGCCACTTTTCTTCACCGGTGCTGGCATCCAGGGCAATGACGTCACCCTTGAGGGTACCGACCATGACCAGGCCATAGCCAACACCGACGGCGCCGGAAACCGGCAGTTCCAGCTTCTTCTTCCAGATCACGTCGCCGTTCAGACGATCAAGGCCCATGACCAGGCCGTTGACGTCCGCAGCATAGATACGGTCGTTCTCGATAGCCGGAACGAGCATATTGAAGGTTTCGCCCTGACCGTCACCGATCGAACGACTCCATTGCTTTTTCAGCACCACTTCTTCGGTGAACGAAGTCAGCTCGGCCGGCGGCAGTTCCTTTTTACTGTTGCTGCTGCAACCCACGGCCAGAAGAGCCAAGGCCAGCACTGCGGCAGGTTTCCATGCGATCACGTCAGGCATCCCCTTTGGCCAGGTCGTCGAGCTTGAGTTGCAGGCCACCGATGGCGGCATCGTCAGAGAGCGCCGCCTTGGCCTTCTCATAAGCGCTATGGGCGTCAGCACTGCGGCCCAGTTGCACCAGCAGGTCGCCCTTGAGCTCTTCGCGGCTGGCCAGGAACGCTTTGTCGGCATCACCATCAAGCAGTTTCAAGGCCTCGTCAGCCTTGTTCTGCGCAGCCAGCACGCGGGCCAGACGCTGGCGGGCAATCTCGCCCAGCGTGGCGTCGGCCGGCTTGTCCATAACGCTCTTCAGCTCAGCGGCTGCGTCATCCAGCTTGCCGCTTTCAACCGCAACCTTGGCCACGAACAGGCTGGCGTACTGCGCATAGGCAGAACCGCCGAACTCGCTCTTGAGCTTGCCGGACAGTTCGGCAACCTTGGCGGTATCAGGCTGACCGCTCGGCGTGAGGGTCGTTTCCAGCAAGGCCTGGTAGAGGTTGGAGGCGCCTTGCGACTGATTGCCCTGGTACTTTTGCCAGGCCTGCCAGCCGAATACCACCACCAGCGCCAGCAGGCCACCGGTTACCAGTGGCTTGCCGTTACGCTGCCACCAGTCCTTGAATGCCGCCAGCTGTTCATCATCGGTACTCGACACCCCAATACTCCTTTTCACCAAATCGGCTGTTGACCCGCTTCACGCCTGCGCGAGGGAAGCTTCCAGGTGCTCGGCCAGAGCATCCCAGGCAATGTTTTGTTGTTCGCCCTGACCACGCAGGGGTTTGAAACCTACCACTTGTTGCGCCAGTTCGTCGTCCCCCAGGATCAAGGCGAACAGCGCTGCGCTCTTGTCGGCCTTCTTGAACTGGCTCTTGAAGCTGCCACCACCGGCGTTCACCTGCAGACGCAGGCCCGGCAGACGATCACGCAGCTTTTCGCTCAAGGTCAGGCCAGCCAGCTCGGCCTGCTCGCCGAACGCACACAGGTAGACATCGACCTGACGGTTGATCGACTCGGGGATCTGCTCCAGGGTTTCCAGCAGCAGGATCAAGCGCTCGATACCCATGGCGAAACCAACGCCCGGGGTCGGCTTGCCGCCCATCTGCTCGACCAGACCGTCGTAACGGCCACCCGCGCACACGGTACCCTGGGAACCGAGCTTGTCGGTGACCCACTCGAACACGGTCTTGCTGTAGTAGTCCAGGCCGCGTACCAGCTTGGTATTGATGACGTAAGGAATGCCAGCGGCATCCAGGCGCGCCTTCAGGCCTTCGAAGTGCACGCGAGACTCTTCGTCCAGGTATTCCTCAAGCTTCGGCGCACCGACCAGTACCGCCTGGGTGTTCGGGTCCTTGCTGTCGAGGATGCGAAGCGGGTTGCTTTTCAGGCGACGCTGGCTGTCTTCGTCCAGTTCGCTCAGGCGTGCCGAGAGGAACTCGACCAGGGCATCGCGATAGCGCGCACGGGCTTCGCTGGTGCCCAAGCTGTTCAGCTCAAGCTTGACCGCGTCGCGAATGCCCAGCAGGCCCCACAGGCGCCAGGTCAGGACGATCAGCTCAGCGTCGATGTCCGGACCGTCGAGGTTGAAGACCTCGACACCGATCTGGTGGAACTGACGGTAGCGGCCTTTCTGCGGACGCTCGTGGCGGAACATCTGGCCGATGTACCACAGTTTCTGTACCTGGCCGCCGCCGCTGATGCCGTGCTCGAGCACCGCGCGAACGCAGGCGGCCGTGCCTTCAGGGCGCAGGGTCAGCGAGTCGCCGTTACGGTCGGCGAAGGTGTACATCTCTTTCTCGACGATGTCGGTCACTTCACCAATCGAGCGTTTGAACAGCTCGGTGAACTCGACTATCGGCGTACGAATCTGACGATAGCCGTAGGTGTCGAGCAGGCCGGCCACGGTGCTCTCGAAGTAGCGCCATAGCGGGGTCTGCTCGGGCAGAATGTCGTTCATGCCACGGATGGCTTGCAGCGATTTGCTCACGGGAAATCCTTAGCGATACGGTGTCAGCCGCGGGCGATCAGCGCCGCGTCGGCCTCGGCCTTCTCGGCCGCTTTCTGGCGGATAAGCTTTTCCAGCTCATCAACCAGGTTGTCATTGGTCAGTTTCTGCGACGGCTTGCCATCGATGTAGATCAGGTTCGGCGTACCACCGGTCAGCCCGACATGGGCTTCCTTGGCTTCACCGGGGCCATTGACCACACAGCCGATGACCGCAACGTCCAGCGGTACCAGCAAGTCTTCCAGGCGCCCTTCCAGCTCGTTCATGGTCTTGACCACATCGAAATTCTGCCGCGAGCAGCTCGGGCAGGCGATGAAGTTGATACCACGCGAACGCAGGTGCAGCGACTTGAGGATGTCGTAACCGACCTTCACTTCTTCGACCGGATCGGCCGCCAGCGAGATGCGGATAGTATCGCCAATCCCTTCGGCAAGCAGCATGCCCAGGCCAACCGCCGATTTTACCGTCCCCGAACGCAGGCCACCGGCTTCGGTGATACCCAGGTGCAACGGCTGGATGATCTGCTTGGCAAGCAAGCGGTAGGCTTCGACGGCCATGAACACATCGGACGCCTTCACGCTGACCTTGAAGTCCTGGAAGTCCAGGCGATCGAGGTGCTCGACATGGCGCAGGGCCGACTCAACCAGCGCAGCCGGGGTCGGTTCACCGTACTTTTTCTGCAGGTCCTTTTCCAGCGAACCGGCGTTGACGCCAATGCGGATCGGGATACCACGGTCACGTGCCGCATCGACCACCGCACGCACACGGTCTTCACGACCGATGTTGCCCGGGTTGATACGCAGGCAGTCGACACCCAGTTCGGCCACGCGCAAGGCAATGCGGTAGTCGAAGTGAATGTCTGCCACCAAGGGCACGCTGACCTGTTGCTTGATCTTGCCAAACGCTTCGGCAGCGTCCATGTCCGGTACCGAGACACGCACGATATCGACACCGGCATCGACCAGCCGGTTGATCTGCGCCACGGTGGCGGCGACATCGTTGGTATCGGTGTTGGTCATGCTCTGGACGGCAATGGGTGCATCGCCGCCGACAGGTACATTACCTACCCAGATTTTCCGGGATTCGCGCCGTTTGATCGGAGATTCGCCGTGCATGACTTATTGTCCCAACTTCAGGCGAGCGGTCTCGCCACTGGTGAACGGCGCAAGGTCGACTGGCTGACCGTTGTAGCTCAGTTGCACGCCCTTGGCGTAGCCGAAGCGCACCGCAAACGGTGGCTTGCCGCTGACGTCCAGGCTGTCGCCCTTGCGCTTGATGGCACTGAACAGCACCTTGCCGTTGCCGTCGATAACTGACGTCCAGCAATCGGCATTGAATTGAACATGCACCTTGCCACTGCCTGCAACCGCAGGCTCTGCGGCCGCGACGACAGCAGCCGGGGCCACAACTGGGGCCGGGGCCGGCACGACGGGCTTGGCCGGCGCAACAGGTACCACAGGTACCACAGGTGCAGCCGGAGCGGCTGGCGCTGCAGGCACGACCGCTGCAGCAGCGGGTTTGGCAGGCGTCACAGCCACTGGCGCGGCTGGAGCCACGGCCGCTGCTGGTTCGCTCGCAGGTGCAGGGGCTTCCACGTCTGGCTGGGCCTGTTCAAGGCTCAAATCAGTGCTTTGCGGTTGTTGCGATGCATCGACGGCCTGATCTTCCGGCTCGTCCAGCGGATGAATTTGCGTCGTGCCGTCGGCGCTCTCGACCTCGACATGCTCCATGGCAATGGTGGCCAGGTCCTTGCCATGCCGACGGGTTTGATCCTGCCACCAGAAATAACCACCGCCGACCACCGCCAGCAGCAGCACGAGGCTTACGCCACGCAAAATGTTATGCGACAACCGCACAGGCTCTTCAATACGGCCCAAGGCATGCACATCGCTGCCCTGGGCATGGGTGCCAGTGCACTGGTCAAAGGCCTGAACCAACGCTGCCTGATCCATGTCGAGCAACTTGGCGTAGGCACGGATATAACCACGGGCAAAGGTATGCCCAGGCAGCTTGTCGAAGGCGCCGGCTTCAAGATTGCTCAGGGAACTCACGGTCAAGTTGAGCTTGTGGGCCACTTCGGCCTGCGACCAGCCCCTGTTTTCACGGGCCTGACGCAAAATCTCACCGGGATTCTCGCGAGTCGCTGCTACTGCTTCGGGATGCGCCGCTTTCATCATTGCTCCGACAGGTATTGCTGATATTCCGGCGTACCGGGATAAAGTCGTTGTAATTGCAGGCCCAGCTCGGCGGCCTTGTTCGATTCTTCAAACACCGTTGCCAGGCGACTGCCCAGCAGCAGGCTGCGGGCATTGGGGTCGCTCAGTTGGCTGAAACGATCGTAGAAGTCTCGGGCCGGCACATAATGCCTGTCTTCGTAAGACAACTCAGCCATTTCCAACAACGCATGGGGTTGATGACGGTTGAGCCGTAAAGCCTTTTCCAGGTATTCCCGCGCCTGCTCGCGCTGATCGAGCTTCAAGGCGGTTAGCCCCAGGCTTTCGAACACCCGCGAACGTTCAGGATACAGGGTATCGGCAGCCGCGCGACGAAACATCTGCTCGGCATCGGTGTAGCGGCCTTGAGCATAAAGGAAGCTGCCGAAATTGTTGCGAATTCGGGTGTTGTCCGGGGCCTGCGCCAGCGCCTTGCGAAAGTGCTGCTCTGCCAGTGCGGCTTCACCTTCAGCCTGGAACACCAGGGCCAGGGCGGCATGCGCATCAGCATCGTCAGCATTGAGTTCAAGGGCCTTTTTCAACGGCCACTTGGCACGCTCGGTCAACCCCTGCTTCAAGTACCCCAGGCCCAACTGCACATACGCCTGAACCGCCTCGACCCGCGCCTTGCTGCTGACCGGCGTACCAGGCTCACCGGTCGACGCACAGCCTGCCAACAGAGCGACCAGCAGGATCGGCAGCGCAGCGCGTGGGGTCATGGAGATCCTCTCTTCAGTTCTGCACGGCCGTGTTCGGCGCATCACCATCAGCATTCAACTGACGAACGGCGATGTAACGCTCACTACGACGGGTGCGATCCATGACCTGACCGACCAACTGACCACATGCCGCGTCGATGTCTTCACCACGGGTGGTGCGTACCGTCACGTTGTAGCCGGCATGATGCAGGTGGTCCTGGAAACGGCGGATAGCGTTGTTGCTCGGCCGCTCGTAACCGGAATGCGGGAACGGGTTGAACGGAATCAGGTTGATCTTGCACGGAACGTTTTTCAGCAGCTCGGCCATTTCCACGGCATGTTCAAGCTTGTCGTTGACGTCCTTGAGCAGGGTGTACTCGATGGTCAGTACGCGCTTTTCGCCCAGCTCGGACATGTAGCGCATGCACGAGTCGAGCACCACGCTGAGCGGGTACTTCTTGTTGATCGGCACCAGTTCGTTGCGCAGCGCATCGTTCGGCGCGTGCAGCGAAAGTGCCAGGGAGACGTCGATGTGCTTGGCCAGCTCATCGATCATCGGTACCACGCCGGAGGTGGACAGGGTCACCCGGCGCTTGGAAATGCCATAGCCGAGGTCGTCCATCATCAAATGCATGGCCGCGACGACGTTGTCGAAGTTCAGCAACGGCTCGCCCATGCCCATCATCACCACGTTGGTGATAGCACGGTCGATCTTGGCCGGTACAGTGCCGAACGACTTGTTGGCAATCCACACCTGGCCGATGACTTCGGCGGCGGTGAGGTTGCTGTTGAAACCTTGCTTGCCGGTGGAGCAGAAACTGCAGTCCAGGGCGCAACCGGCCTGGGACGAGACACACAGCGTGCCACGCTTGCCCTGGGGGATGTAGACGGTCTCGACGCAGCTGCCGGACGCCACGCGCACGACCCATTTGCGGGTACCGTCGCTGGAGATGTCCTCGCTGACCACTTCCGGACCGCGAACCTCGGCACAGGCCTTGAGCTTTTCGCGCAAGGCCTTGCCGACGTTGGTCATGGCGTCGAAATCATCAACGCCAAAGTGGTGAATCCACTTCATGACCTGACCGGCACGGAAGCGCTTCTCCCCGATTGAGTCGAAGAATTTTTCCATTTCCGGCTGGGTTAGACCCAACAGGTTGATTTTGCCAGTCGATGTCGTCATGGATTCACCCTCACTCGTCAGCCTTCGCTTAGCGAGTGGTTACTTCAGTAGCTGCGAAGAAGTAAGCGATTTCGCGAGCAGCAGCGGCTTCGGAGTCCGAACCGTGTACGGCGTTGGCGTCGATGGACTCAGCGAAGTCAGCGCGGATGGTGCCGGCAGCAGCTTCTTTAGGGTTGGTAGCGCCCATCAGCTCACGGTTCAGAGCGATGGCGTTTTCGCCTTCCAGAACCTGGACAACAACTGGACCGGAGGTCATGAAGGCAACCAGGTCGCCGAAGAAGCCACGAGCGCTGTGCTCAGCGTAGAAGCCTTCAGCTTCGGCTTTGGACAGTTGCTTCATTTTCGAAGCGACGACGCGCAGGCCGGCTTTTTCGAAACGAGTGGTGATCTCGCCGATGACGTTCTTGGCAACTGCGTCAGGCTTGATGATCGAGAAAGTACGTTGAACAGCCATGGAAAACTCCAGAAACAGTAAGTGAAGCGAAAAATTAAACCCACGAATTATACGCGGGTTCTTAGGGATTGCCTAACCTGCCGAGCGTACTCAGTCGGCTTCGTCGATCCAGGCGGCCTGGATCGCTTCCAGAACCTTCTCGCCGCCGCGCTGTGGATCGTCGCTGAACTCCGGCAAAGCCAGAACCCACTGATGCAGATCGACGAAGTTCACATAACGAGGATCGACTTCCGGCTTGCTTTCGGCAAGCTGGATTGCAATTTCAAGTACATCAACCCATTTCAGACTCATGATGGCTCCTTGAATCAGTGCGGCGCTTCGGCGGCCAGGTTGATCGTGTACTTCGGAATCTCGATGGTCAGGTCTTCCTCACCCACGAATACCTGACAGGCCAGACGCGACTGGCGCTCCAGGCCCCAGGCCTTATCGAGCATGTCTTCTTCGAGCTCGTCAGCTTCCTCGAGCGAATCGAAACCTTCACGCACGATGCAATGGCAAGTGGTGCAGGCGCACACGCCGCCACATGCGCTTTCCATCTCGATATGGTGCTCGTGGGCCAACTCCAGGATATTAGTACCCGGCTCCACCTCCACCACAAGACCGTCCGGACAGAACTTCTCGTGGGGCAGAAAAATCACCTGCGGCATCAGTTATTCCTCGATCTCATTCAGGTTGCGCCCGGCCAACGCGGCTTTTACCGTCGAATCAAGGCGGCGGGCTGCAAAAGCATCGGTCACCTGCGACAGACGCTTGGTCTGCTGCTCGATGGCTGCGCCATCGGTGCCGTTCATCAATTCACGCAACTCGTGCATCTGATGCTCGATCGCCAGACGCTCTTCGGCGCTGAGCAAACGGTCACCATCGACATCCAGGGCGCCTTGCACCGCCTCGATCAGGCGCTGAGCATCGACCTGGTGCTCGCGCAACTGACGGGCGGTCTTGTCGAAGCCGGCATGCTCGAAGGAGTCCTTGAGCATGCGGGCGATCTCACCGTCGGTCAGACCGTAGGACGGCTTGACCTGAATGCTGGCCTCGACACCCGAACCCAGTTCACGGGCCGCCACGCTGAGCAGGCCATCGGCGTCGACCTGGAAGGTCACACGGATTTTTGCGGCACCGGCAACCATGGCCGGGATGCCACGCAGCTCGAAACGCGCCAGGGAACGGCAGTCGCTGATCAGCTCACGCTCGCCCTGCAGCACATGAATCATCATGGCTGTCTGGCCGTCTTTGTAGGTGGTGAACTCCTGAGCGCGTGCCACCGGGATCGTGGTGTTGCGCGGAATCACCTTTTCCATCAGGCCGCCCATGGTCTCAAGGCCCAAGGACAGCGGGATCACGTCAAGCAGCAGCAACTCGCCGCCGTCGCGACGATTGCCGGCCAGGGTATCCGCCTGAATGGCAGCGCCAATGGCCACGACCTGATCCGGGTCGATTTCGGTCAGTGGCGTACGCCCAAACAGTGCGCCAACCGCCTCGCGCACACGCGGCACGCGGGTCGAGCCGCCGACCATTACCACGGCCCCGACTTCGTCCAGCTCAATGCCACTGTCGCGCACCGCACGACGGCAAGCCTTGAGGCTGCGTGCGACCATCGGCTCAATCAGCGCATCAAACGCTTCGCGGGTCAGCTCAGCCTGCCATTGGCCGTAAGCCACCGGCACGCTGTCGGCCGTGGTCAGGGCTTCCTTGGCGGCACACGCCGTTTGCAGCAGTTGGCGCTGCGCGCCCGGATCGAGGTCAGCCGACAGGCCGGCCTGCTCAACGATCCAGCTGGCAATGGCGTGATCGAAATCGTCGCCGCCCAGGGCACTGTCGCCGCCGGTAGCCAGCACCTCAAACACACCGCCGGTCAGGCGCAAGATGGAAATATCGAAGGTACCGCCACCCAGGTCATAGATGGCCACCAGGCCTTCGGCATTCTGGTCCAGGCCATAGGCCACCGCGGCCGCGGTTGGCTCGTTGAGCAGGCGCAATACATTGAGGCCCGCCAGCTTGGCGGCGTCCTTGGTGGCCTGGCGCTGAGCGTCGTCGAAATACGCTGGCACGGTGATCACCGCACCCACCAGTTCACCCCCGAGGGTGTCTTCAGCACGCTGGCGCAGCACCCGCAGGATCTCGGCCGAAACCTCTACAGGGCTTTTCGCACCCTGCACGGTATCGATGAACGGCATGTGCGATTCACCGCCGACAAAGCGGTAAGGCAGTTGATCACCCAACTGTTTGACATCCGCCAGGCCACGCCCCATCAGGCGCTTGACCGACAATACGGTATTGAGCGGGTCGCTGGAGGCAGCCGCCTTGGCCGAATGCCCGACCTCGACGCGGTCAGCGTGGTAACGCACCGCAGACGGCAGGATGACCCGACCTTCGGAGTCGGCCAGTGGTTCGGAAAGACCGCTGCGCAGCGCAGCGACCAGCGAATTGGTGGTGCCAAGGTCGATGCCCACCGCCAGACGACGCTGGTGGGGCTGAGGGCTCTGACCGGGTTCAGCGATCTGCAGTAGGGCCATGCTTATTCGGGTACCAGAGGGGCCGCCAGGGCGGCACCGGGTTAATCGTCGAGGCGCTCTTCCAACTGGCGCACTTCGTAGGCGAGCTTGTCGAGGAACTGCATGCGGCGCATCAGGCGCTCGGCCTGCTCACGCTGCGCAGCCACATCCCAGCAAGCGGCGAAGTCCTCATTGAGGGCCTCCTGAGCAACTTTCAAGCGGTGCTTGAAGGCTGCCACGCCCTCGAGGTCGGCACTGTCCTGCAAGTCTTCGAGCTCCTCGCGCCACTGCATCTGCTGCAGCAGGAACTGAGGGTCGTGGACGGTGACTTCCTGCGGCACTTCATGGCCGCCGATCGCCAACAGGTAACGGGCACGTCGCGGCGCGCTCTTGAGCGTCTGGTAGGCTTCATTGAGGCCAGCCGAACGCTCCAGCGCCAAGCGCTGCTCGCGCTCGGAAGCATCGGCGAAGCGGTCCGGATGGACCTCGCGGGCCAGCTCGCGATAACGCGCGGCCAACTTGTCGAGGTCCAGGCGGAAGCCAGGTTGCAGGTCAAACAGGGCGAAATGACAAGGAGTACCCACAATCTGCCTCAAACGTTGAAGCTTTCGCCGCAGCCACACTCACCGCGCACGTTGGGGTTGTTGAACTTGAAGCCTTCGTTCAACCCTTCCTTGACGAAATCGAGCTCGGTACCGTCAAGGTAAACCAGGCTTTTCGGGTCGATGATCACCTTCACGCCATGGCTTTCGAAGACCTGGTCCTCACTGCCCTGCTCGTCGACGAACTCCAGCACGTAGGCCAGACCGGAGCAGCCGGTGGTACGTACGCCCAGGCGAATGCCTTCACCCTTGCCACGTCCTTCGAGGGAGCGCCGCACATGGTTGGCGGCGGCTTCTGTCATGCTGATAGCCATCGGAACTCCTTAACCTGCAACAAGCGACTTAGAGCAAGCCTTTCTTCTGCTTGTAATCACGAACGGCCGCCTTGATGGCGTCTTCGGCGAGTACCGAGCAGTGGATTTTAACCGGCGGCAGCGCCAGTTCTTCAGCCAGCTGAGTGTTCTTGATGGTTTCAGCCTCGTCCAGCGTCTTGCCCTTCATCCACTCAGTGGCCAGGGAGCTGGAAGCGATAGCCGAACCGCAGCCATAGGTCTTGAACTTGGCGTCTTCGATAACACCCTGCTCGTTGACCTTGATCTGCAGGCGCATGACGTCGCCGCACGCAGGTGCGCCAACCATGCCGGTACCGACATCCGGGTCCTCGGCATTCATCTTGCCGACGTTACGCGGGTTTTCGTAATGGTCGATGACCTTTTCACTGTATGCCATGGTGCAATTCCTTCCTCATCAGAGAGCCGCTCTTGCTGGCGACTACTTAGTGCGCAGCCCACTCGATCTTGGAGATGTCGACGCCGTCTTTGTACATGTCCCACAGCGGCGACAATTCGCGCAGCTTGGTAACTGCCTCGCACACTTTCTGCGCGGCGTAGTCGATTTCTTCTTCAGTGCTGAAGCGACCGAAGGTGAAACGGATAGAACTGTGTGCCAGCTCGTCGTTGCGGCCCAGGGCGCGCAGCACGTAGGACGGCTCCAGCGAGGCCGAGGTGCAGGCCGAACCGGACGAAACGGCCAGGTCCTTGAGCGCCATGATCAGCGACTCGCCTTCGACGTAGTTGAAGCTCAGGTTCAGGTTGTGCGGTACGCGGGCGGTCATGCTGCCGTTGACGTACAGCTCTTCCAGGCCTTCGACCTGCTTGAAGAAGCGCTCGCTCAGGGCCTTGATACGCTGGTTTTCGCTGGCCATTTCCTGCTTGGCGATGGCAAAGGCTTCACCCATGCCGACGATCTGGTGGGTGGCCAGGGTGCCGGAACGCATGCCACGCTCGTGACCGCCACCGTGCATGGTGGCTTCCAGGCGTACGCGAGGCTTGCGGCTGACGTACAGCGCGCCGATACCTTTAGGGCCGTAGGTCTTGTGGGCCGAGAAGGACATCAGGTCGACCTTCAGCTTCTGCAGGTCGATTTCGACCTTGCCAGTGGACTGGGCCGCGTCGACATGGAACAGCACGCCACGGGAGCGGGTCAGCTCACCGATGGCGGCGATGTCGTTGATGGTGCCGATTTCGTTGTTCACGTGCATGACCGAAACCAGGATGGTGTCGTCACGCAGTGCCGCTTCAACCATGGCCGGGGTAATCAGGCCGTCTTCACCGGGCTCGATGTAGGTGACTTCAAAACCTTCACGCTCCAGTTGGCGCATGGTGTCCAGGACCGCCTTGTGCTCGATCTTGGAGGTGATGAGGTGCTTGCCCTTGGTCGAATAGAAGTGCGCGACACCCTTGATTGCCAGGTTGTCGGACTCGGTGGCACCGCTGGTCCAGACAATTTCCCGCGGATCGGCATTGACCAGGTCAGCAACCTGGCGACGAGCATTTTCGACCGACTCTTCGGCTTTCCAGCCAAAAACATGGGAGCGCGAGGCCGGGTTACCGAAGTTTCCGTCGACCAGCAGGCACTCGCTCATTTTCTGCGCGACGCGTGGGTCGACCGGCGTGGTCGCGGAGTAATCGAGGTAGATCGGCAACTTCATTGAATATCTCCTATCAGGCGGTCGCGTCGCGCGTCGAAACGGTCATTCGACGGCGGACGTCTCAATCTTGTCCAGCTGCGGTGCCCGGCCTGCGATTCGACGCAAGTCCTGACGCTGGGCGACCTCTTGCACGTCACTGCGAGTGACAAGGTCAGCCAGGCTGATACCGCTGAGGAATTCGTGAATCTGCTGGCTGAGATCGCACCACAGGTGGTGAGTCAGGCAGGTATCGCCGGCGTGGCAATCACCCAGGCCCTGGCAGCGCGTAGCATCGACCGATTCATTGACCGCATCGATAACTTGCGCGACTTGAATGCTTCCCATGTCTCGCGACAGCTGATAGCCACCGCCCGGACCGCGCACACTGGAAACCAGACTGCTACGACGCAGCTTGGCAAACAGCTGCTCCAGATAAGAGAGGGAAATGCCTTGGCGCTCGGAAATGTCGGCCAGGGACACCGGCCCATGCTGCGCGTGCAATGCCAGGTCAAGCATGGCGGTCACGGCGTATCGGCCTTTTGTAGTCAGTCGCATGGCTAGTAGGTACCACGGAGTTACGGGATGTGAGCGAGTATGCTATTCCCGAGCATTTAAGTCAACTATAAGACCTAGTGCTTTAGTCGGGATTGAGCCTGAACGGCGGCGGAATAATAGCAAAGTCGGGGCGTGAGCACACGCCCCTTCTGTCAATGCGTCGCGGCGTCGCTACGCGGCTCGGCCTTGACCTCGGCAAAGTCCTCGTCGCGCAAGGCAGGCAGCTCCTTGGCACAGTAGTCACTGCCCAGGTTTTTCAAGGCACCGCACATGTCCTCCAGGCGCCCATCCACCGCATGCAGGTGATCAAGCAACTGACCAATGGCGCGCGCGACCGGGTCTGGCATGTCTTCGCTGACGCCGTAGGCATCAAACATGGCCTTGCGCTTGGCTTCCTGCTCGGCATCGGTCTTGACGATGATGCGCCCCGGAATACCTACCGCCGTGGCACCGGCCGGCACGGCCTTGGTCACCACGGCGTTGGAGCCGATCTTGGCCCCGGCACCGACCGTGAACGGGCCGAGCACCTTGGCACCAGCACCCACGACCACACCATCTTCCAGCGTGGGGTGGCGCTTACCCTTGTTCCAGCTGGTACCGCCAAGCGTCACGCCCTGGTACAGGGTGACATCGTTGCCGATCTCGGCCGTCTCGCCAATCACGATACCCATACCGTGATCGATGAAGAAACGCCGCCCCACCTTGGCCCCCGGGTGAATTTCGATGCCAGTCAGCCAGCGACCGAAGTTCGACACCAACCGCGCCAGCCACTTCCACTCCCGCACCCACAGGGCATGCGCTGCACGGTGCAGCCAGATTGCGTGCATACCCGGGTAGCAGGTCAGCACCTCAAAGGCATTGCGCGCCGCCGGATCACGGTGGAAAACGCTCTGGATATCTTCACGCAGACGCTCGAACATCTATTGATCCTTCCGCTTATGCGGCTCGCCACGGGCCATTTTCTGGGTTTCCGTGAGGATGCCGCGCAAAATACTCATTTCCGAACGATTCACCGAACTACGCCCATACAGTCGGCGCAAGCGCGACATCAGGTGCTTGGGCTTCTCCGGGTCGAGAAAACCGATCTCGACCAGGGTCTTTTCCAAATGCTCGTAGAACAGCTCCATCTCATCCATGGTCGCCAGCTCGCCACTGCGCACCGACGCCACTTCGACTTTCTCGACTTTCGAGGGCCGCCCCTCGACGGCCAGCCATGCCATGCGCACCTCATAGGCGAGCACCTGCACGGCGGCCCCAAGGTTCAGCGAACTGAAGTCGGGGTTGGACGGGATATGCACGTGATAATGACATCGCTGCAGCTCGTCGTTGGTCAGGCCGGAGTGCTCACGCCCGAACACCAGGGCGACTTCAGCACCCTGCCCGGCATCCTCGACTACCTTCGCGCCACACTCACGCGGGTCGAGCATCGGCCAGGGGATGCGCCGATCACGGGCACTGGTACCGATCACCAACGTACAACCGACCAGCGCCTCTTCAAGCGTGGCCACCACCTGGGCACCCGCCAGCACGTCATCGGCACCCGATGCACGGGCACTGGCTTCGTGGGAGGGGAAATGGAGCGGATCGACCAGTACCAGACGCGACAAGCCCATGTTCTTCATGGCACGCGCAGCCCCACCGATATTGCCGGGGTGGCTGGTATTGACCAGGACAACACGAATATTTTGCAGCACGGCAAGGGCTCACAGACACGGTAAAGGGGGAGCAAATCTTACAGAACCGACCGACGTTACGCTACGAAAGCAAATGTCACCCTTCTTCATAGAAAGTTTTCTGATAGAATGTTCGGCTTTCTTTAACGACCCAGGTGAAACGTCCATGCAGCCCATGCTGAATATCGCGCTGCGCGCCGCCCGCAGCGCCAGTGAACTGATTTTCCGCTCCATCGAGCGCCTGGATACCATCAAGGTTGATGAGAAGGACGCCAAGGACTACGTGTCCGAGGTCGACCGCGCCGCCGAGCAAACCATCATCGCGGCCCTGCGCAAGGCTTACCCTACCCACGCCATCTACGGCGAAGAAACCGGCCTGCACGCCGGCAGCGGCGAAGGTGAAGACTACCTGTGGATCATTGACCCACTGGACGGCACCACCAACTTCCTGCGTGGCGTACCGCACTTCGCTGTCAGCATCGCCTGCAAGTACCGCGGCCGCCTGGAACACGCCGTAGTTCTGGACCCTGTCCGCCAGGAAGAATTCACCGCCAGCCGTGGCCGTGGCGCCCAACTGAACGGTCGCCGCCTGCGCGTCAGCTCCCGCACCAGCCTGGAAGGCGCACTGCTGGGCACCGGCTTCCCGTTCCGTGACAACCAGATGGACAACCTGGACAACTACCTGGGCATGTTCCGCTCCCTGGTTGGCCAGACCGCAGGCATCCGCCGCGCTGGCGCCGCCAGCCTCGACCTGGCCTATGTGGCCGCCGGTCGTTTCGATGCGTTCTGGGAGTCGGGCCTGTCTGAATGGGACATGGCTGCAGGCACCCTGCTGATTCAAGAAGCGGGCGGCCTGGTGAGCGACTTCACCGGCGGTCACGATTTCCTGGAAAAAGGCCACATCGTTGCCGGCAACATCAAGTGCTTCAAGGCAGTACTGACGGCCATCCAGCCGCACCTGCCGGCTTCGCTGAAACGCTGAGTTCCAGC
The DNA here is from genome assembly GCF_036348395.1 of Pseudomonas sp. AL 58. Lineage (NCBI taxonomy): Bacteria > Pseudomonadati > Pseudomonadota > Gammaproteobacteria > Pseudomonadales > Pseudomonadaceae > Pseudomonas > Pseudomonas sp. AL 58. The sequence goes on along the minus strand of NZ_JAZBQR010000002.1, from coordinate 166,883 downwards.
CAAGCAACAAGGCTAATGACAAAGCCCCTGACCGAAAGGCCAGGGGCTTTTTATTTGAGCGCTGATCACTGGCAAGCCAGTGTCACATCACCCACTCACTGCCCCGCCGGGGCCTGCCCCAGAATCAGCTGGCCATTCTTGTCCAGCGGGATCTGTGAGCCCGGGTCACGATCCATGCGCACCTTGCCGACCTTGTCACCAATCGAATACTTCACGTCATAGCCCACGACCTTCTCACTCAGGTCATTGACCGTATTACAGCGCGTCTCGGTAGTGGTGTAGGTGTCTTTGTTCTGCATGTTCTCCTGCACCTTGTTACCGGCATAACCGCCACCCACCGCACCGGCCACGGTTGCAATCTTCTTGCCGGTACCACCACCGATCTGGTTGCCCAGCAGGCCGCCAGCCACGGCACCGATCACGGTACCCGCAATCTGATGCTGGTCCTTGACCGGCGCCTGGCGGGTTACCGCGACATCCTTACAGACTTCCCGTGGCGTCTTGATGGTTTGCTTGACCGGCTGAACCCCAAGCACCTGAGCATACTCAGGCCCATGGTTCACCAATTTGTAGGTTGCTACGGCACCCCCGGCAGTCACACCGACAGCACCCAGTACCGCACCCACCAGCATCGACTTGTTCACGTGAAACCTCCAGACCGTACAGACGGGTTATCGCCCGTGCTTCTCCTAGCCTTGGAGCATAAAAAAAGGCGCGAGTTCAACACTCGCGCCTATTGGGGACCACTGACCGGGTAAACGGCGTATTTACGGACGCTCGTCCACTTCCTCGGCTTTCACCGGTGGAATCAGGTCTTCGCTGCTCAGGTTCAACCAGATCAACACCACGTTGGCGATGTAAATCGAGGAGTAAGTACCCGCCAGAACACCGATGAACAGTGCAATGGAGAAGCCGAACAGGTTGTCACCACCGAAGAACAGCAGCGCCGCAATCGCCAGCAAGGTCGAAACCGAGGTGGCCACGGTACGCAGCAGGGTCTGGGTGGTGGAGATGTTGATGTTCTCGATCAGCGAAGCCTTGCGCAGTACGCGGAAGTTCTCACGTACCCGGTCAAAGACCACGATGGTGTCGTTGAGCGAGTAACCAATGATCGCCAGAACTGCCGCCAGCACCGTCAGGTCGAAGGTGATCTGGAAGAACGACAGGATACCCAGGGTCACAACCACGTCGTGGATCAGCGACACAATTGCACCGACCGCGAACTTCCACTGAAAACGGAAGGCCAGGTAGATCATGATGCCGCCCAGTGCCAGCAGCATGCCGAGGCCGCCCTGATCACGCAGCTCTTCACCTACCTGCGGGCCGACGAACTCGACACGCTTGACCACGGCCGGGTTGTCGCCACTGACCTTGCGCAGCGCCTCGGCAACGCGGTTGCCCAGTTGCGGGTCATCGCCCGGCATACGCACCAGCAAATCGGTGGTAGCGCCAAAGCTCTGCACCACGGCATCGCCGAAGCCAGCCTTGACCAGCTCCTCGCGCACCTTGCCCAGATCAGCCGGCTTTTCGTAGGTCAGCTCGATGAGCGTACCGCCGGTGAAATCCAAACCAAAGTTCAAGCCCTTGTGGAACCAGCTGAACAAGGCCAGTACGGTAAGGAGCATGGTGACGGCGAACGCAACGTTGCGCACGCCCATGAAGTTAATGGTACGTAACATGGCAGCCCCTTAAACCCACAACTTCTTGAAGTCACGCCCACCAAAGATCAGGTTGACCATTGCGCGGGTCACCATGATGGCTGTGAACATCGAGGTAAAAATCCCGAGGGACATGGTCACCGCAAAGCCTTTGACCGGCCCGGTACCCATGGCGAACAGGATGCCGCCGACCAACAGGGTGGTCAGGTTGGCGTCGAGAATCGCGGTGTAGGCACGGTCGAAACCTTCATGGATCGCACGCTGAACCGACATGCCGTTAGCCAGCTCTTCGCGAATCCGCGAGAAGATCAGCACGTTGGCGTCAACCGCCATACCCATGGTCAGTACGATACCAGCGATACCCGGCAGGGTCAGGGTAGCACCCAGCACCGACATCAGGGCCAACAGCAGCACCATGTTGCCTGCCAGTGCCACGGTAGCGATCACACCGAAGAAGCGGTAAATGGCGATGATGAACAGCGAGACGAACAGCATGCCCCACAGCGACGCATCGATACCCTTGGTGATGTTGTCAGCACCCAGGCTTGGGCCAATGGTACGTTCCTCAGCAAAGTACATCGGCGCAGCCAGGCCACCGGCACGCAGCAGCAGGGCCAGTTCCGACGATTCGCCCTGGCCGTTCAGGCCGGTAATGCGGAATTGGCTACCCAGCGGCGACTGAATGGTCGCCAGGCTGATGATGCGCTTCTCTTCCTTGAAGGTCTGGATGGCAACGTCTTTCTCGACACCATTGACGACCTGCTTCTCGTAGCGAGTGGTCGGCTTCTGCTCGATGAAGATCACCGCCATGCTGCGACCGACGTTGCTACGGGTCGCGCGGCTCATCAGCTCGCCACCGTGGCCATCCAGACGGATGTTCACCTGCGGGCGGCCATGCTCGTCGAAGCTTGCCTGGGCGTCGGTTACCTGGTCACCGGTGATGATCAGGCCACGCTCAACCGCAGCTGGCGGACGACCGCCTTCACGGAACTCGAAGGATTCGGTGGTGGCTTTCGAGGCACCCGGCTCTGCACCCAGGCGGAACTCGAGGTTGGCGGTTTTGCCGAGAATACGCTTGGCTTCAGCGGTGTCCTGCACGCCCGGCAGCTCCACCACGATGCGGTTGGCACCCTGGCGCTGAACCAGTGGCTCGGCAACACCCAGCTCGTTGACGCGGTTACGTACCGTGGTCAAGTTCTGCTTGATGGAGTACTCACGAATCTCGATCAGCTTGGCCGGCGAAATCGACAGGCCCAATACGGCCATGTCGTTACGCTCGCTTGGCGTAAGCTCGAAATCGTTGAAATTCTTGCGGATCAGGGCACGTGCCTGCTCGCGGGTTGCATCGTCAGCGAAGCCCAACTGAATGCTGCCGTCTTGTTGCGGCAGGCTGCGGTAGCGCACACGCTCTTTACGCAGCAGGGTTTTGACTTCACCTTCATACACTTTCAGGCGTGCGGTAATGGCTTTGTCCATGTCCACTTCCAGCAGGAAGTGCACACCACCGGACAAGTCCAGGCCCAGCTTCATTGGGCTTGCACCCAACTTGCGCAACCATTGCGGAGTGGTTTGAGCCAGGTTCAGCGCCACGACGTAATCGTCACCCAACGCCTTGCGCACCACGTCCTTGGCAGGCAACTGGTCTTCCTGCTTGGTCAAACGCAGCAGGCCACCCTTGCCCTTCTCACCCAGGCTCGCGCCCTTGACCTGAATACCGGCATCGCTCAACGCTTTGCTGGCACGATCCAGATCGGCCTGGCCAACCTGCAGCGCAGTACTTGCACCGCTGATTTGAACAGCCGGATCGTCAGGGTAGAGGTTGGGAGCGGAATAAATGAAACCGACCGCCAGCACCAGCACGATCAGCGCGTATTTCCATAAAGGGTATTTGTTCAGCATCACGCCGCCCGTTCAAGAGACGGGGCGCCTTGCGCGCCCCGTCGATTGGTAAAAGACTTAAACTTAGATCGCCTTGAGCGTGCCTTTTGGCAGGGTCGCAGCAACGGCGCCCTTCTGGAACTTCAGCTCAACCGAGTCGGACACTTCGAGCACTACGAAGTCATCGGCAACTTTGACGATCTTGCCGGCGATACCGCCGTTGGTAACAACTTCGTCACCCTTCTGCAGATTGCTCAGCAGGTTCTTCTGCTCTTTGGCACGCTTGGCCTGTGGGCGCCAGATCATCAGGTAGAAGATGACCAGGAAACCTACCAGGAAAATCCACTCAAAACCGGTACCGGCAGGGCCAGCAGCGGCAGGGGCAGCGGCGTCCGCGTATGCGGCAGGAATCAGAAAGCTCATTTAGCACTCCAGTTGCGAAATAGTACTTGTAAGGGTCGGCAAAACATCAATCCAAAGGCGGCACAGGAAGCCCGCGCTTGGCGTAGAAGGCATCAACGAAAGCGGCCAATGTACCTTGTTGAATAGCCTCGCGCAAACCAGCCATCAAGCGCTGGTAATGTCGCAAGTTATGGATGGTATTCAACATGCTACCCAGCATTTCGCCGCATTTATCCAGATGATGCAAATAAGCGCGGGAGAAGTTCTGGCAGGTGTAGCAATCACAGGTTGGGTCCAGCGGCGAATCATCATGACGATGGAACGCATTGCGGATTTTAAGCACGCCTGTATCGACAAATAGATGACCGTTGCGCGCGTTGCGCGTAGGCATCACGCAATCGAACATGTCGACGCCGCGGCGCACACCCTCAACGAGATCTTCCGGCTTGCCTACCCCCATAAGGTAACGAGGTTTGTCAGCAGGCATCTGCCCTGGCAGGTAATCCAGCACCTTGATCATTTCATGCTTCGGCTCGCCCACCGACAGGCCACCGATGGCCAGGCCGTCGAAGCCGATCTTGTCCAGGCCTTCCAGCGACCGCATACGCAGGTCCTGGTGCATGCCGCCCTGAACGATACCGAACAACGCCGCAGTGCTGTCGCCATGGGCGTTCTTCGAGCGCTGCGCCCAACGCAGCGACAGCTCCATCGATACCCGCGCCACGTCTTCATCGGCCGGGTACGGGGTGCACTCGTCGAAGATCATCACGATGTCCGAGCCCAGGTCGCGCTGAACCTGCATCGACTCTTCCGGGCCCATGAACACCTTGGAGCCGTCTACCGGCGAGGCGAAAGTCACGCCCTCTTCCTTGATCTTGCGCATGGCGCCCAGGCTGAACACCTGGAAACCACCGGAGTCGGTGAGGATCGGGCCTTTCCACTGCATGAAGTCGTGCAGGTCGCCATGGGCCTTGATGACCTCGGTACCCGGGCGCAGCCACAGGTGGAAGGTGTTGCCGAGGATGATCTGCGCACCAATCGCCTCGATATCCCGCGGCAGCATGCCCTTGACCGTGCCATAGGTGCCCACCGGCATGAACGCCGGGGTATCCACCACGCCACGGGGGAAGGTCAACCGACCCCGACGGGCCTTGCCGTCGGTGGCCAGCAACTCAAAGGACATACGACAGGTGCGACTCATGCTTGATCCTCGGGCCCACGTGGCGCCGGATTGCGGGTGATGAACATGGCATCACCGTAACTGAAGAAGCGGTACCCGTTTTCCACCGCGGCCTTGTAGGCAGCCATGGTTTCCGGGTAACCGGCGAAGGCCGAAACCAGCATCAGCAGCGTGGACTCGGGCAGATGGAAGTTGGTGACCAGGGCATCGACCACATGAAACGGCCGGCCCGGGAAGATAAAGATGTCGGTGTCGCCGCTGAACGGCTTGAGCACGCCATCGCGCGCGGCGCTTTCCAGCGAACGCACACTGGTGGTGCCCACCGCCACCACCCGACCGCCACGCGCACGGCAGGCGGCAACGGCGTCGACCACGTCCTGGCTGACCTCCAGCCACTCTTTATGCATATGGTGGTCTTCGATGCGCTCTACCCGCACCGGCTGGAAGGTGCCCGCCCCTACGTGCAAGGTAACGAATGCCGTGTCGACGCCCTTGGCGGCGATCTTCGCCAGCAGGTCTTCATCGAAATGCAGGCCAGCGGTTGGCGCGGCCACCGCACCGGCACGCTCGGCGTACACGGTTTGATAACGCTCGCGGTCGGCACCTTCATCCGGGCGGTCGATATACGGCGGCAGCGGCATATGCCCGACGCGGTCGAGCAGCGGCAACACCTCTTCGGCGAAACGCAGCTCGAACAACGTATCGTGGCGCGCGACCATCTCGGCCTCACCGCCGCCGTCGATCACAATCTGCGAACCAGGCTTGGGCGACTTGCTGGAGCGCACATGGGCCAGCACGCGGTGGCTGTCCAGCACACGCTCGACCAGAATCTCCAGCTTGCCGCCGGAGGCCTTCTGGCCAAACAGCCGCGCCGGGATCACCCGGGTATTGTTGAACACCATCAGATCGCCCGGGCGCAGGTGCTCGAGCAAATCGGTGAATTGCCGGTGCGCCAATGCCCCTGTTGGCCCGTCGAGGGTCAACAGCCGGCTACTGCGGCGCTCGGCCAAAGGATGGCGGGCGATCAGGGAATCTGGGAGCTCAAAAGAAAAATCGGCGACGCGCATGATGGTGTTCGGTTTGACAGGGCCGGAAAGTTTAGCGGAATCGACAAAAATTCACCATGAAAGCTGATTGACCAACGGTAGGCACCTCTTTATACTCCGCGTCCACAAGCCCTGATGGCGGAATTGGTAGACGCGGCGGATTCAAAATCCGTTTTCGAAAGGAGTGGGAGTTCGAGTCTCCCTCGGGGCACCAAACAGCAGTAACTGAACGGTTCTACCAACCTTCAGATCCAGAAAAACCGGCCAATTGAGCCGGTTTTTTTGTGCCTGCGCTACGCCGATGCCTGCCTGCGGATTCAAGGAAGAACCACCATGGGGCTGACCAGCACGATATCCCTCTATGACAGCCGATGGCCTGCCCTCTTTCTCACTGCCAAAGAGCAGATCAAGGCGGCGTTCGGCGCAGAGCTTGTTGCCATTCACCATGTCGGAAGCACCGCTGTTCCAGGGCTTGCAGCCAAGCCTGAGATTGACCTTCTCATTGAAGTTTCGGCGCACCTGAACGAAGCCCGTCGAGACACCGTCATGCGTGAGCTCGGCTACGCCCGGGGGAGTGATCTGTCCGCAGGCCACCATTTTTATCGCCGCGATGTTGATGGCATACGAACCCATAAGGCCCACGTTTGCCTCACAGGCCATCGCCAAATAGAACGCATGCTTCGCTTCCGGGATCGCCTCAGGCGCGACCCCGTTCTTCGCCAGCAGTATCAAGACTTGAAACTTGAGCTGGAAGCCAGCAACACCGGCGGCATCGGTGAATACCTGGCAAAGAAGGCGCCTTTTATCGACGGAGTAATGGGGGCGGCCTAGGTTAGATTGCGCAATACATCTCAGAAGTACCAAACAGTCAGCCGACAACAAGGAGCCCCAATCATCGCAGAACGACCATCCGGGGATCGTGAGCGAAGAACATGCCATTTCGGATTGTGCCCTGTCGGGTAATGGAGGCAATTGATCCTTCAATCATTCCCATGGCAGCCTTAACAGATGGCCGTGGACCAGGATTGGCAGCGACGAAAGCCGGACCGATACAACCCGCTAGCGCAGAAAAACACACGGCAAAGCAAACGAGCGAGGCCCTGTCGGCCTTCAATGCCTTCAGCCGAACCAACAACTTAGGTATCGTGATACTTCTCCCTAAATTATCTGCGAGCACCCCATCACAAGCCGCCCCATGTGCATGCACAATCAATATATCCCCGCCCGCTATTGCATTAGCCGCCTCTTCATTAAGATATATGGCAACTACTTCTGTAATAACAACCCCATCAACCACACAAGGAACACGAATACCTTCAACAAGTTCGACTGCATTTCTGCGCAAATCTCCAACACTGCTCGGAATACGCAGGAACGGGATATAGATACACAGCTTAGACACCTGCCCTTCTCCTTTGAATAAATAACCCATACTTACTCAAAACCACATAAAACAACAAGAACAAAGACCAGTGACTTCAGATTCGTAGACGACAAATCCCGTGTAATAACGTCGAAAAACAGAGTGATACTGCCAAGTTCTGTACGAAATCCCTCGAAACTTATTCAATCCGAACAAGAGCCCCATTCTAGTAAAGTCTGCCGCCATCAAAGGCAGGAGCCAAAGATGGCAAAACGATATGAACTACCCGATGCAGCCTGGGAACTGGTTGCAGACCTCTTTATCGAAGCACGACGCGGTGGCCGCCCTAGGGCGGATGATCGCCTGATGCTGAACGGCGTGCTCTGGGTGCTTTGCTCAGGTGCAGCCTGGCGTGACATGCCGAAACGCTTCGGGCCTTGGTCAACTATCTATCAACGCTTTCGTGACTGGCGAAAACGAGGCATCTTTGACCAGTTCCTCAAACGCCTTCACATTAGACTCAACGAACATGGCCTGATTGACCTGAACACTTGGGTAATCGACTCCATAACAGTACGTGGAAGAAGAACTTCATCAAGCGCAGAAAAAAACTGGCCTGAAGAGCCTCAAGATCGAGCGCTCGACCGCAACTGCGGAGAACCAAACTCTGTACGAAATCCTTAGAAACTCATTCAAGCCGAATGAATACCTCAATCCAGCAGAGTCTGTGGGCATCAAAGACGAGAGCGCCCGATGGCAAGGTGAAAAAATCGCCCTGACACAGCCTGAAAACTGGTTACAGAGCTCTTTATCGAAGCCAGATCCTGCCGCGCTATCGCTATCGAATCTAACCTGTCATACCCGTAATGCTTCAGAAAGACCGTGAGATGGCCGCTGGCCCACCTTCCACCCACCGCCCTCCAGCAACGACACACCGGGCCGTGCTCTTCTAGACTCAATAGGTAGTCGCAGAAAGAACAGAGCACGTCGCTTTGGTGCAGATGAATCAACAGAGGCGTGGCAAGCTGCCTGTTATGCCCTGAAGAGGTGCGGCAAAGACCGCACGGGGCCCAACAAGATGCCCGCTCAGGGTGCCTGGCCAACGGCCTGAACATGCCACGCTACCGTGACGTGGTGTGAGTGCCGCAGCCGACACTCTCGGACAATCGACAACCGTCTGGTTTGCTCGTGACCGTGAGGAATGTTGTATGCCTGATGAGATGTTGCACCTGCCTTTGGTCACCCGTCTGCTGGAGCGCCACAAAGGCGTCCCCGGTGCACTGTTACCGATTCTTCATGAGATTCAGGAAAGCATCGGTTACATCCCCGATGCCGCCATCCCCGAGATTGCCCATGCCCTCAACCAGAGCCAGGCCGAGGTTCGTGGGGTCATCAGCTTCTACCATGACTTTCGCACCGCGCCGCCGGCCCGGCATATCCTGCGCCTGTGCCGGGCCGAGTCCTGCCAGAGTCGCGGCGCCGAGCAGCTCGCCGCGCAGTTGCGCGAACGCCTGCAACTGGACGACCACGGCAGCAGCGCCGACGGCAACATCAGCCTGCGCCCGGTGTATTGCCTTGGTGCCTGTGCCTGCTCGCCAGCCCTGGAGCTGGATGGCCAGGTGCATGCGCGGCTCAGTGCCGAGCGCCTGGATGCCCTGCTCGATGCTTGTAAGGAGGACGCATGATGCCGCGCCTCTACCTGCCCTGTGATTCGCTTGCCCGTGCCGTGGGTGCCGATGAGGTAGCCACCGCCCTTGCCACGCAGGCCCGGGAGCGCAACCTGCCGCTGGACTTGCAACGCACCAGCGCTCGTGGCCTGTACTGGCTGGAACCGCTGCTGGAGATGGACACCCCGCAAGGCCGAATAGGCTTCGGCCCGCTGACCGCTGCCGATGTGCCCTCCGTGCTCGATGCGCTGCACGGCGATCCGTCCGCCCACCCGCTGGCCTTGGGCCCGGTGGAGCAGTTGCCCTATCTGAAAAGCCAACAGCGCCTGCTGTTCGCCCGCGCCGGTATTACCCGGCCGCTGTCCCTGGACGATTACCGGGCTCATGGTGGCTTCGAGGGCCTGACACAGGCCATTGCCCTGGGTGGCGAGCAGACCGCGACCGTGGTGTTCGATTCGGGGCTGCGCGGCCGTGGCGGCGCAGCCTTCCCGGCCGGCATCAAGTGGCGCACAGTGCGCGGCACTCAGGCGGCGCAGAAGTACGTGGTGTGCAACGCCGACGAAGGCGACTCCGGCACCTTCGCTGATCGCATGCTGATGGAAGGCGACCCCTTCCTGCTGATCGAAGGCATGGCCATTGCCGGCCTCACCGTCGGGGCCAGCTACGGCTACATCTATGTGCGCTCGGAGTATCCACAGGCCGTGGCCACACTGCGCGAGGCACTGGATATCGCCCGGGCTGCCGGTTACCTAGGCGCCAATGTCGGCGGCAGCGGCCAGGCCTTCGATCTGGAGGTGCGCGTCGGTGCCGGCGCCTACATTTGCGGTGAAGAAACCGCGCTGCTGGACTCCCTCGAAGGCAAGCGCGGCATCGTCCGTGCCAAGCCCCCCATTCCCGCCTTGCAGGGCCTGTTCGGCCTGCCGACCCTGGTGCACAACGTGCTGACCCTGGCCTCGGTGCCGCTGATTCTGGCCAAGGGTGCGCAGTTCTATCGCGATTACGGCATGGGCCGCTCCCTGGGCACCATGCCCTTCCAACTGGCGGGCAATGTTCGTCACGGCGGCCTGGTGGAACGGGCCTTTGGCCTGACCCTCAGGGAGCTGGTGGAAGACTACGGTGGAGGTACCGCCAGTGGCCGACCACTAAAGGCCGCCCAGGTCGGCGGCCCGCTCGGCGCCTGGGTGCCGCCCGGGCAGTTCGACACGCCGCTGGATTACGAAGCCTTCGCCGCCATTGGCGCCATGCTCGGCCATGGGGGGGTGGTGGTGGCTGACGACAGCCTGGACATGGCCCACATGGCGCGCTTCGCCCTGCAGTTCTGCGCCGAGGAATCCTGTGGCAAATGCACCCCCTGCCGCATCGGCTCGACCCGGGGCGTGGAGGTGATCGACCGCCTGCTGGCCGCACCCGACCAGCGCGGTCGCGACGAGCAGGTGATCATCCTCAAGGACCTGTGCGACACCCTGCAGTACGGTTCCCTGTGCGCGCTAGGCGGCATGACCTCCTACCCCGTGGCCAGCGCCCTCAAGCACTTCCCCGCCGACTTCGGTCTGCAGCCCTCGGAGGCCGACCAATGATCACGCTCTTCGACCCGAACACCGATATCGACCTCGGCACCCCGGCCCGCGACAGCCAGGTGCAGGTCACCCTGAAGATCGACGGCCGCAGCATCAGCGTGCCCGAAGGCACCTCGGTGATGCGCGCCGCTGCGCTGATGGGCACCACCATTCCCAAACTGTGTGCCACCGACAGCCTGGAAGCCTTCGGCTCCTGCCGCATGTGCCTGGTGGAAATCGACGGCATGCGCGGCTACCCGGCGTCCTGCACCACGCCGGTCAGTGAAGGCATGAGCGTGCACACCCAGACGCCGAAGCTCGCGACCCTGCGCCGCAACGTCATGGAGCTGTACATCTCCGATCACCCGCTGGACTGCCTGACCTGCTCGGCCAACGGCAACTGCGAGCTGCAAACCGTGGCCGGCCAGGTCGGCCTGCGCGAGGTGCGTTACGGCTATGAAGGCGCCAACCATCTGGCCGACCAGAAAGACACCTCCAACCCCTACTTCGACTACGACCCGAGCAAGTGCATCGTCTGCAACCGCTGCGTGCGCGCCTGCGAAGAAACCCAGGGCACCTTTGCCCTGACCATTACCGGGCGCGGCTTCGAGTCGCGGGTCGCGGCTGCCGGTGGCGAGAACTTCCTCGACTCGGAATGCGTGTCCTGCGGCGCCTGTGTGCAAGCCTGCCCCACCGCGACCCTGATGGAAAAAAGCGTGATCGAACAGGGTCAACCCGAACACAGTGTGATCACCACCTGCGCCTATTGCGGCGTGGGCTGCTCGTTCCGCGCCGAGATGAAGGGCGACCAACTGGTGCGCATGGTTCCAGACAAGAACGGCCAGGCCAACCACGGCCACTCCTGCGTCAAAGGGCGCTTTGCCTGGGGCTACGCCACCCACCCGGATCGCATCACCACGCCGATGATCCGCAAGCACATCAACGACCCCTGGCAGGAAGTCAGCTGGGATGAAGCGGTGACCTACGCCGCCAGCGAGTTCCGCCGGTTGCAGCAAACATACGGCCGCGACGCCATTGGTGGCATTACCTCCAGCCGCTGCACCAATGAAGAAACCTACCTGGTGCAGAAACTGGTGCGCGCCGCCTTCGGCAACAACAACGTCGACACCTGTGCGCGGGTCTGCCACTCGCCGACCGGCTATGGCCTGAAACAAACCCTTGGCGAATCCGCCGGCACCCAGAGTTTCGACTCGGTGATGCAGGCCGACGTAATCCTGGTGATCGGCGCCAACCCCAGCGACGCACACCCGGTGTTCGCCTCCCAGCTCAAACGCCGCCTGCGTGAAGGCGCACGGCTGATCGTCATCGACCCACGACGCATTGACCTGGTGGACTCGGTGCATGCCCGCGCCGAACTGCACCTGGCCCTGCGCCCGGGCACCAACGTGGCCATGCTCAACGCCCTGGCCCATGTCATCGTCACCGAGGGGCTGCTCAACCAGGCCTTTATCGACGCCCGTTGCGAGGGCAGCGATTTCGCCCGCTGGCGCGAGTTTGTCAGCCGCCCCGAACACTCGCCGGAAGCCCTTGGCCCCGTCTGCGGCGTAGCGGCTGCCGACATTCGTGCGGCTGCCCGCGTGTACGCCACGGGCGGCAATGCGGCGATCTACTATGGCCTGGGCGTCACAGAACATAGCCAGGGCAGCACGGCGGTCATGGGCATCGCCAACCTGGCCATGGCCACCGGCAACATCGGCCGCGAAGGCGTGGGCGTGAACCCGCTGCGCGGGCAGAACAACGTTCAGGGCTCCTGCGACATGGGCTCCTTCCCCCATGAGTTGCCCGGCTACCGACACATCTCCAACGAGGTGATACGGGCGCAGTTCGAACAGGCCTGGAACGTCACCCTGCAACCGGACCCCGGCCTGCGCATCCCCAACATGTTCGAGGCCGCCTTGGGTGGCAGTTTCAAAGGCCTGTACTGCCAAGGCGAAGACATCGCCCAAAGCGACCCCAATACCCAGCACGTTACCGCAGCGCTGTCGGCCATGGAGTGCGTGGTGGTGCAGGACATTTTCCTCAACGAAACCGCCAAGTTCGCCCACGTGTTCCTGCCGGGCAGCTCGTTCCTGGAAAAGGACGGCACCTTCACCAACGCCGAGCGGCGCATCTCCCGGGTGCGCAAGGTCATGGAACCTTTGGGTGGCAAGGCTGACTGGGAAGGCACAATGGCCCTGGCCAACGCCCTGGGCTACCCGATGCACTACCAGCACCCGTCAGAAATCATGGACGAAATCGCCAGCCTGACGCCGACCTTCAGCAACGTCAGCTACGCCGCCCTGGACCGCCACGGCAGCCTGCAATGGCCGTGCAACGCCGAGGCACCGGACGGCACGCCCACCATGCACATCACGGAATTCGTGCGCGGCAAGGGGCGCTTCATGCTCACCGGTTACGTGCCCACCGAGGAAAAGGTCAACAACCGCTACCCGCTGCTGCTGACCACCGGGCGCATCCTCAGCCAATACAACGTCGGCGCCCAAACCCGGCGTACCGACAACGTCGCCTGGCACGAAGAAGACCGCCTGGAAATCCACCCGACCGATGCCGAAAGCCGTGGCATCAACGAAGGTGACTGGGTCGGCATCGGCAGCCGCGCCGGCCAGACCGTACTGCGCGCACGGGTGACTGAACGGGTAGCCCCAGGCGTGGTGTACACCACCTTCCACTTCCCTGAGTCGGGGGCCAACGTCATCACCACCGACAACTCCGACTGGGCCACCAACTGCCCGGAGTACAAGGTCACCGCCGTGGAAGTCAGCCGCGTCTACCACCCTTCCGAGTGGCAGAAGCGTTATCAGGAATTCAGTGACGAACAACAGCGCTTGCTCGACGAACGCCGCCAGGCTCGCGCCGCCGGCACACACACCGAGGGACGCCGATGAGCACTGCCAACCTGATCAAGATGGCCAACCAGATCGCGCAGTACTTCGCCAGCGAACCCGACCCACAACAGGCCGTGCTCGGCGTGCGTAATCACCTGCAGATGTTCTGGACGCCCGGCATGCGCAAGGAATTGCTGGCCTGGCAGACGGCGCACAAAGGCGCGGACTTGCACCCCTTGGTGCAGGCGGCGCTCAGTGGCTCGGGCTGGGAGGCTTAGGTTCACACAGGGCCTTGGCCTCGCGCGGCTATCAGGCCGCGCGAGGCACCTGTGGGGCATTTAAAGAGGGTGAAGCAGCTGCGTCAGAAAGAAGCGGGATACCGTTCTGATGCTACGCCTGGTAGCACAGTATTATGGTATTCCAAATACCAAACGTAACACCTGAAAACGCAACCGCTCAAGAACGCGCCTTACAGAGCTGCATTATCCCTGGCCCGGATATTGCTGAACCTTCTGGCAATCCATCCGAGACGCACCTCAAATGGCCAATCACTCATTACCCACTGGCAACACCCATGCCTGTCACTGGCCAAAAGCCTGTGGGCGTGAGCGTGCGTTGCCAACCGGTGCCATGAGAGGTTTCCTACGGCGCGCAGCAGCGCCACTGCAGGTCATGCTCAAACGCCTACCGGCCTGCGTTGCGGCCAAACAGAATGGTTTCTGGCAGATAGTCTGATCGGTCTTCCCGACGAGAGCTCTTCTCGATCATTACCGTAGCGCCCGCCCTGCCGGTGTGCTGCGGCCCTTTATCCGATGGTTCCCTGGAAACGGCTTCAATCGCCCGTTCCTGGAGACCTGCACCCGGAAGACCTTGATGACCAACACAACCGCAGTGCTCGTTATCGACTTGCAGAAAGAAGATGGCTTTGCACTAGAACGATTTGACCACGTAGTCGCCAACGCGGCCTCGCTGATCGACGCCGCCCGGGGCTTGGGTATCCCACTGTTCTACACCCGCCACGTCAACGATGCGCAAGGCCGGGACCTGGCCCCCGGCGAACCCGTGGACGAACACGGCAAGCCGACCAGTTACCTGGCAGGTACGCCTGCTATTGAGATCATCGATGCGTTGGCCCCACAGGCCGGCGATGTGGTGATCGACAAGCACCGCTACAGCGCCTTTCATGGCACCCGGCTGGCCCAGATGTTACACAGCAGGGGGATCCGCCACCTGGTGGTGTTTGGCGTGCTGACCGATGTGTGCGTGATGACCAGCCTGTTCGATGCCTATCAACATGACTTCCAACTCAGCCTCGTTTCAGATGCCTGCACGGCAACGACGCTGGCAGCGCATTACTCATCGCTGCTGATCCTCTCCAACTGGATTTACGGGCTGGAAATCTATTCCACCGCGCATCTCCTTCGCCATTGGCAAAACCAACCGGCGTCTTCGGTGCGAACACTGGAACCTGATCACCTCGCCTTCCAACCCGAAGCGTTCGTCGAAGCGATCCACAGCTTCGAAAACCGCCTTGCCCGTGACTGCTGAACGCGGAGATTGCCATGAAAATAGAAAACAGAAGCATTGATTTCATTCCAGAACATGAGCGCTACGGCCAGCCCCGTTCGCTGTTCTTTGTCTGGTTCGGCGCCAACGCCAACATCACCACCGTCGCTGCGGGTGTGCTGCCGATCAGCCTGGGGCTCAACCTGTTCTGGAGCGCACTGTCTATCCTCCTGGGCTCCATGATCGGCGCGATCTTCATGGCCTCGCATTCCGCCCAGGGGCCGAGGCTGGGCATTCCACAGATGATCCAAAGCCGAGCCCAGTTCGGCGTATTCGGCGCAATAGTGCCGTTGCTGTTCGTCATGCTCATCTACCTGGGGTTCTTCGTCAGCAACACCTTGCTCGCCGCCCAGGCCGTCGCTACCACGAGCCCGCTCAGCAACGAGGGCAACATCGTCCTGCTCGGCGTACTGTGCTTTTTGGTCGCCCTGTTCGGCTACCAACTGATCCATCGCCTGCAGAAAGCCCTCTCGTTTATCTCCATCGGCGTGTTTGGTACGGCTACACTGCTGGCGCTTGCGCTTCCGGTGGCGCCTGAGCAATGGTCACCACAGGGCTCCCACCTGGCGAGCTTCCTGGCCTCGGTCAGCATTGCGGTTACCTGGCAGTTGTCCTATGCGCCGTATGTGGCGGACTACTCCCGCTACTTGCCCACCAGCACCCCGACCCGGCACGTGTTCTGGTACAGCTACCTGGGCACTGTCATCGGCGGCAGCTGGATGATGCTGCTCGGTGCCGTACTGGCCAAAGCCATGACCGGCTTTGCAGACAATGTGGGCTTGAACCTGGTGGGGCTGCTCGGCGGTGGAACGCTGCTGATGTTCGCGTTCATTCTGTACGGCCAGGTCGCCATCAACGTGTTCAACCTTTACGGCGCGTTCATGTCGACCGTCACGGTGATCGAACCGTTCGCACCGCTGAAAGTCACGCCCCGCGCACGGGCCGGGTTCATGTTCATCATCTGCGCCGCCGCCACCGGCTTATGCACCCTGGCTCAAGATGACTTCATCCAGTTCTTCCTGAACTTCATCTTCTTCATGAGCTACTTCCTCATCCCCTGGACGGCCATCAACCTGGTGGACTACTACGCGCTGCGCAAAGGCGTTTACCAGATTGCCGACATCTTCGAGCCAAAGGGTATCTATGGCCGGGTGAACTGGATCGCCATCGGCGTGTTTCTGAGCACCATCCTGCTTGAAGTACCGTTCATGAACACCTCGCTTTACGCCGGGCCGATTGCCACCGCGTTGCAGGGCGTTGACCTGGCATGGGCCGTCGGCCTGGTGTTCCCGGCACTCAGTTACTACTGGCTGATGAACAAGCGTACGGCCCTGCAAAGCGTGACCGCGAAGGTGTAAGCGCAACGCGTGGGATGCAAGCTGGCCTGCGGGTGTCAACGCGCCCGCATCGTGGGCAAGCCAACCAGAGGGGGCCACACAGAGTATGTGAGTTTTCCCTGTGGGAGCAGGCTTGCCTGCGATAGCGTCAGCGGGGGGTCAACCAGTCTGCGGCGCCAGCATCGTTGGCAAGCCAACTCCCACAGGGATCCATGCAAAACACTGCATGTTCTGTGGGAGATTCCATGGTTCTTGCGTGCCCATGAGGTCAAACCACTTGATTGCGAAAGATCTTCACAGACAAGGCAATGAAAGCCCGGGCTGCCGGCGACGATTGGCTCTTGTCCAACACGGCAATCCCAACATGTCGCCTGACTGCCGGGTCGAGCACTTTCGTGAGGTACTGAGAGGCATCACGCTCAGGCAAGGCGGATTCGGCTACTACCGTCACAGCATCGCCCCGCGCCACTGCAGCCAAGGTGCTCATTAGCTGAGAGGTTCTATAGCGGATTCTGGGGTTCAATCTCGCGGCCACAAAGAGTCGCGAAACCAACTCAGACGAACCGGCTTCTGTCAGTACGAACGGATCTGAACACAAGTCATTCAACGTCACCGCCTCCTTGGCCGCCAAACGGTGCCCACAAGGTAGCAAGGCAACCATTTGGTCCTCGATCAACGGGTAGGTATCGAACTGGGCCTCCGGCAGGGCAACGAACCCAACGTCCACTCGCCTATCCAATAGCCACTGAACGACCTGGCGGTCGGGCCCCTCGTCCACATGTACCTCGATACCAGGATAGATCCTGCGGTAGTCGGCAAGGATTCGCGGCAGCAATCGTTGTGATGACGTGGGGCCAAATGAACCGATGCGCAGGGTGCCCAGCTTCATGCTCCGCGCATCAGAGGCTTCTTGTCGAATTGCATCAGCCAGCCCGAGCATCGATTGAGCGCGCTGGAGCAACCTTGCCCCAATGTCCGTCAATTCGACCTGGCCCTGGTGCCGAAAAAGCAACTCAACGCCCAGCTCCTGCTCAAGCGCCCTGATGGCATGAGACACCGCTGACTGGGAGATCCCCAGTTGGGCAGCCGCCAGCGTGAACCCACGTCGCCCGGCGACGACGATAAAAATTTCGAGCTGAGTCAGCGTCATCGCACAACCATGAGTAATCACTCATTTCCATATGAGCCCAATTCAGCATAAGGATAGAACACTGAAGCATAACGAGATAGGCCTAGGCGCCTTTTGACATCGCAGTAATCAAGGAGATTTTTATGGGCGCTCAATGGAAAACTGAAGGCGTATCGGCGCTATGGCCAGAGATCAATGGACCGTTTCTATCTCTGCGAGGAATGGCTGACGCATACCACCCCGAAGACGAAATCCAAAAGACGTACAAGCAACTTCTAGCTGGGTTTGATGCAATTACGGGTTGCGAGATGAAGGAGCTCTATCGATTCAGAATTGCTTTGGATCAGATGAGCGAGCAAACGACATCAATCCCTGAGATATTTCTCATCCATAAGGCATTTACTGCGTGGGTGAACTTCGAATACGATCTGGCCAGAATGCTATTTACACAACATA
Organism: Pseudomonas sp. AL 58; assembly: GCF_036348395.1. Taxonomy (NCBI): domain Bacteria; kingdom Pseudomonadati; phylum Pseudomonadota; class Gammaproteobacteria; order Pseudomonadales; family Pseudomonadaceae; genus Pseudomonas; species Pseudomonas sp. AL 58. The sequence continues at coordinate 148,799 of NZ_JAZBQR010000002.1, read as the reverse complement.
TCAGAGCGTACCCTTCCGATATCATCGCCCTCTTTTTCCTGCACATGCTTGATTTCTGCACAGGCAAGACTACCAACCTAAATTCAGTTCTTGCCTTCTGCGACAACCACATATCAAAAACACACTATCTCTACTCCTACTACCTCTCCATGAAATCCTTTGTCCTATGTGAAAATCAGTGCTTCGACGACGCACTTGAGGTGGGATTTGAATCTATAAAACTGTTACCAGACAATATCTATGGAATACATGCCGTTGCCCATGCCTTGCATGAAATGGGACGTTGGAAAGAATTGTCGTCTTTTCTGACAAGTTGTAAGGTTCACTGGATAGAAAACTCCGGCATGCGGATGCACGTATATTGGCACCTCGCAATTGCCTACGAACGATGCAACGAGATTACCCTAGCATTTCAGGCATTTGAAGAACTATACGCTCTCAAGGACAGCCCCTTCGCAAAACAGGATCTTGATGCCGTAGGTTTCCTTTGGCGGCTACGACTCAAATCTACAGATAGTGGATTCAATGCAGTATGGGAGCGCCTTGCCTTGCTTTGGACCGGAAGTATCTGCGCTTCCACCTCTTATTTTCACAAGATTCACGCCGCGCTTGCATTCTCGGCAACGAACCAACCCCTATTCATTGAAAAGCAGATTGCAGAAAGCGATGGGTTTGGGATTGAACCGGAAACTCATCGCACAGGAGTCAATGTCCTGAAAGGCATCCTGCTGTTCACCCTTGAACGCTACAATGAAAGTTTTGAACTGCTGTATAACAGCCGAAATCAGTGGCCCCTACTAGGAGGAAGCCGTGCCCAGCGAGAGATTCTAGAACTCACGCTGGAATATGCAGCACGCAAGTCCACCTCCATACTCTGACGTCAGGCTTACATCATGCGCCTTCAATCAAAAGCAAGAACACCTGCGTCCGACAGCCTCACTTACCTCAAGCTATCCTTGGTGGCGATCATTTGGGGCGGAACGTTTGTTGCGGGTCGCTACATTTCTTCCGACACCCCACCAATGCTGTCGGCAAGCCTGAGGTTCATGCTTGCTGGCGCTACGCTTACCTTATTCCTGATTTTCTCCAGAAAAATGTTTATCAAGATCAACCGATCTCAACTGGTGAAAATACTTGGCCTTGGATTCTGCGGCATATACACCTACAACCTTTTCTTCTTTTATGGGCTCCATTACACCACCGCATCCCGGGCCTCACTGATCGTCGCCCTCAACCCAGCAGTAATGGCCCTTTTTTCCTTCCTCTTTTACCGGGAAAAACTCACGTTTACGAAGACCTCCGGAATAGGCCTCTGCCTTATGGGTGCGGCAGCGGTGATTTTCAGTAAATCACCAAACACCTTTCTTGCGGAGAACAGCGACTGGCGCGGTGATGCCTTAATTTTCGGGTGCGTATTGAGCTGGGTGGTCTATAGCGTGTTCTGCAAAACCATAGTCAACGAAATTGGCTCCTTACATACAGTGACCTACTCCATCTGGGCTGGCGCAGCGATGCTGACGGCGACAGCCACCGCTACAGGGCAATTCAATTTTGCTTCAGTGAGTGCGCTATCCACAGGCGACTTTTTTAGCCTGCTGTACCTGGGTGCAATAGGTTCCGCATTGGCCTACATCTGGTACTACCAGGGCATCCAGACAATCGGCGTCACACGCTCCGGGGTGTTCATTGCTCTTAACCCGCTAACCGCCGTTCTGCTGGGCGCACTGTTGCTCGGTGAGCAACTGACGAGTCCGATGTTGATAGGAGGCGCCCTGATCATCACAGGCATCCTGATCTGCAATCGGGCAACCCCAAGCGATCAACGCCTGAATGAAGGTATCTACCGCGAAAATTGACTTAATCCGCTCCAGGACGACGAAGACGCGCGTCGAGCAAAAGCGGGCGGCCAGAGGTGACCTTTTGCGCCTGGGCCACCTGATCCCGGTGCTCGACGTCGTAAAGCTCGTGCGCTTGGCGCTGCCAGCGATTCTTGACGAACGTTTCTGATCAGTGAGAAGTGGCCATTACACACAGAGGGCTGCAAACCCCGCCATCATTCGGCCTGAATAAGGCCTTTGGTCCCGGCATCACTATCAGTCCAGTAATCCTCATCCTTCAGCCGCCGATCCCCCTGAATCATGAAGAGGATCGTGCCAGCCCGAAATTGCAGCCCGCCATCCGTACGTTTGGCTTTGACCGGTTTGCCGTTCACCCAAACATGCTCTTGTTCATCAATACGAATGGTGGCAACCGTCGCACCTGAAGCACTTTTAGCCACCCACTGCCCGGCATATGGGGTCTGGCTTTTGGTGCTGTCTGCTGCCGGTGCTGCGGGCTCACCAAACCCCGCCTTGGCATTTTCAGCCTTGCTCTTGGTGATATCGCACCCCTGAAGCTCACTCATCTGGGTGCAACCCGACTGCTCCAACTGCTTACGGTACTTTTCGCTGATGGCATAAGCCGGTGACTGCGCAAGTACCGTAATGGCCAGCGCGGCAAAGACTGCCTTGTTCATAGAGCCACCTCATCTGATCAACGGGTTTCTGAGCGTGTGCTTGCAGAGTTGCCCCAACTGCGCGTCGCACCAACACGAAAAGACGAAGTCGTGGCGACACACACAGGCGCAGGTGAATCACAGCCCCCTCGCCAAGGCTAGCGAGCCTGATAGCGACTCGCCAATCAAACGGGTGATTTGCCATTGCCGGTTTGCAGCAAGGGCTTGCTCATGCGGCGCATTGAATTGCCCCACAGTTGCCTTTCACGGTGGGCATCTGTCGGCCAGAAGCAGCCATTCGAGATCGGCGAAGCTCACACCGCCTGAGAGTTACAACAACACCGATAAGCAGCAGCTATTCGACGCTAAGTATCAAATGGTCCTCTCAAGCGCATTCAGCAACTGCTCGATCTTCTTCTCATTGCGTTTGTAGTAAGTCCAGGGACCAATGCGCTGAGACGTAACCAGCTGAGCTCTCTGAAGGGCTGCGAGGTAGTTTGATACGGTCGACTGGGACAGCCCTACTCTTTCCTGGATGATGCTTACGCACACACCAAGCTGATCAGGATCTGCTTCCTGCTCGGGAAAATTCTTCCTTGGATTCTTGAGCAAGGTGAGGATGGCGAGGCGTGTGGGATTATCCAGAGCCTTTAGCGCTTCGCTGAGATCGATGTTCATAGTAAATGGCACATGGCTGGCTTTTCGCTATTTTACGATATTTCGATTTCAGTTGCTGCGCGCACTCCGACGAGGCGCGCAGCTCTGGCGCTGTCAGCCTTTGTAGAAGGGGTAATCAACATACCCTTTATCGGTACCACCATACATGCTGTTGGCATCCAGTGGATTGAGCGGCCAGCCATTGGCGATCCGTTGTGGAAGGTCTGGGTTGGCAATGAAGGCGCGACCAAAGGCGATTAAGTCAGCCCAGCCAGCGTCAATCGCTGCGGTGGCACGCTCCGCTGTGTACTTCCCCGCATACAGAATGCGGCCACTGAAGCCCCCTCGTACAGCGTTGCGGAATGTATCTGGCAGCTCTGGAGCCTCATCCCAGTCTGCTTCGGCCAGCGACAAGTAAGCGACACCGATTTCCTCGAGCACTTTGACGGCCTCAATGTAAGTCTCGTGTGGATTATCTTCCACAAGGCCTAGATAGACCCGAAGCTCATCGGTGCTTGCAAACAGTGGAGCAAATCGAACACCTAAACGATCAGCGCCCACCACGTCAGCAACAGCTTGTGTTATCTCGCGCAAGAATCGCAGGCGGTTCTGCAGGCTGCCACCATACTCATCCGTGCGGCAGTTGGTGTGCGCTGAGATGAATTGGTTTACCAGATAACCATTGGCGCAGTGCAGCTCTACCCCATCGAAACCGGCCTCTAGAGCATTATGTGCTGCTTTGGCGTAGAGCTGGACGAGCTCTTTCACCTCTGCAGTGGAAAGCTCCCTTGGCTCAGACGGATCCGCCAAGGTACCGGTACCTGGTCCCGTTTCGATGAACACCTTCACGCTCCGTGCTGGCAGCGCTGATGGCGCTACAGGAGCATCGCCATTTGGCTGCAGCGAGGTGTGGGATACCCGACCAACGTGCCAGAGCTGCGCAAAAATTACACCACCCTCTGCATGTACCGCTTCGGTGACTTTCTTCCAGCCTTCGATTTGTTCTTGGCTGTGAATTCCCGGAGTCCAAGCATAGCCTTGGCCTCGTGGCTCGATCTGAGTTCCCTCTGTGACCATGAAACCCGCACTAGCTCGTTGTCGGTAGTAGGTCGCCATTAAGTCGTTGGGGATGTTCCCTGGCTGCGAGCTACGCGAGCGAGTGAGGGGCGGCAGCACAATACGATTACGGAGGTCATAGGGGCCGATCTTTGTCGAGCTAAACAGTTTGTTTCTATTCATTAGCAAATCCAGATATCGAGAAATATAGATTTAAAGAGGCGCTTCATCTCGCTTCTGAGACGGCTTTAGCTCAACGCACGTTCAATAGGAGCGCTGATCAAGGGGCTGCCGAATGGTCGAGATTTTAATCTACATATCTAGAAATGCAAATATTTAGATCCCTTCAGCCGCCCCAGAGATCCTGGAATGGACTAGCTGTAGCCCAGGCACATACCCTCTGACGGACTGAGTCTCCCTGGCATCGAGGCAAAACTTATCTTCACACCTCGCCCCAGAACCAGATACAGCAGTCTGCATCGGCCAGGATTTTGTAATCTGTTAATGACCGTTTCTGGCCGATTCTGTTGAAAAAGTAGTTCCCCTGTCTGGCCTGCGGCAGAATCTTCGCATCGGTCAGCAGGGACGCACGCAGCATGATGGGACAGCACCTGAAGCACTTTTAGCCACCCACTGCCCGGCATATGGGGTCTGGCTTTTGGCGCTGTCTGCTGCCGGTGTTGCGGGCTCAACAAACCCCGCCTTGGCATTTTCGGCCTTGCTCTTGGTGATATCGCACCCCTGAAGCTCACTCATTTGGGTGCAACCCGACTGCTCAAGCTGCTTACGGTACTTTTCGCTGATGGCATAAGCCGGTGATTGCGCAAGTACCGTAATGGCCAGCGCTGCAAAGATTGCCTTGTTCATAGCGCCACCTCATCTGATCAACGGGTTTCTGAGCGTGAGCTTACTGAGTAGCCCCAACTGCGCGTGGCACCAACACGAAAAGACGAAGTCGTGGTGATACACACAAACGCAGATGAATCACAGCGCCCCTCGCCAAGGCTAGCGAGCCTGATAGCGACTCGCCAATCAAACGGGTGATTCACCATTGCCGGTTTGTAGCAAGGGCTCGCTCATGCGGCGCATTGAATTGCCCCACAGCTGCCTTTCACGTTGGGCATCTGTCGGCCAGAAGCTGCATATCGTGAAGGACAGCAACCGACCGATTCTGTTGAAAAAGTCGACCCTGATTTCCTCGGTAGAAAAGTACGCGCTTGAGGTTGAAATCTTTACATTGAACAGAAGATTCCCGGCTCAGATTTCGTGTAGCGGCGCGCAAAAACGCATTTTCAGCGGTCAGTATGTGGGCGATCTGGAAGAACCCACTTTTTCAACAGAATCGACCCAAAGCAGTCGTTCGCCAAGGGCAGAGGTCGGCTTCGAGCGGACATTTGCTGGCCGATATTACGGTCAGTGGCTTTGCCATCGCGCCTGGCGGGTTCGGATGCACGTTGTCTTGTAGACTGAAAGCGGGTCCGGCCTTCCCCTATCGGTGGAAGGCTCAGAGAGGATATGCTAGTACCAACAGGGACTTGCATGGAGCAGGAAGTGCACGAAGATTCCAATACCCCATTAGCGGCGCCTTCACTAGAAGCGGGCGCGATAATGAGCTCACAAAAAAGAAGCAAGTCTTACTGGGACTCCATTTTTGTTGGCCATACTCTAAAGTTGACGCCGCATGGCTGGGACTTCACCAACAACAAAGGCCCTAGCCAGCTTTATTTCAAATCTTCAGATCTGCTTGATTATATAAAGACAAAATCATTACGTAGATTTAACTGCAAAACAATTAGTTTTGATGAGTGCGATTTCAATGGCGAGTTCACAAGTGAGATTTCCAAACATGAAATTTCATTTGGGAAATGTAATTTCACCAAGTGCGACTTCGGCGGAAGTGTTTGGAAAGGGGTGAAGTTTAGCGAGTGCAAATTTGAACGATGCTCATTTACAATGGCTGAATTCCAAGACTGTATTTTTTACGAATGTGAATGGGTCGATATTACGTTATCAGGCACTGAGACAAAAATGCCGAACACTCTGGTCTCCAATCCGGACAAGTTTATAGGCGCCGCCTACACAAATCTCGATAAAAACATTCTACATCGGAATAGCAAAACACCAGGTTATCAAAAAATGAGGCTGGAGGGGACAAAGGCAAAATTTTCTAGAACATTGTTGAAGAATGCCGAAAACCATGGTGACGATGACGCTTACTACGGAGCTGTCCAAACATACTTAAATCAGTCACTAAAAAGCAAAATTCAAAAATCCATGTACGAGCTCATACATGGAAAAGGCGTTTTTGGTCATGGCATGAATTTTTTGGCTGCATATTTCGAGTTGCTTTTGCTAAATATCTCTGGATTTGTTAACTGCTGGGGGAAAAGCATAGCTAGGCCCGCGATAATTGGCATTGCGTTGACTTTTGCGTTTGGTCTTGTGTACGGATTTATATCTAAGGACTATCAAAGAGGGCTTGTGCAAGGATTTGATATTACCTTTTTGGTAGGTTACACAAAATATGCAGGCACGACAAATCCAATCCACATTGAATTGCTATATGGGGTTAACGCTTTTTTTGGCCTTTGGTGGTACGCAGTATTAGTCCCCACATTGATCAATAGAATCAGCAGGGTCAATTAATGGCTATTCTTTCACTAGTCGTATATGGAAGTCGTGCTCGCGAAGATCACTCTGTCGATTCAGATACAGATTTATTTGCGATTACTGATGATCAACGATATGAAATGATAGTTGAGGGGACTACCAATATTGCCTGCTATCCTTTGGATCAAGCCATCTCTAGGGCTGAAGGCGGGGACTTGTTTTTTATGCACATCGCTCTAGAGGCCAAAGCGATATACGACCCAAGTGGGGTGTTCGAAAAGGTCAAAAAGAGCTTTTTAAAAAAGGAAAACTACTCTTCAGAAATTTCAAATGCAAGCGAGCTAGGGTTTGCACTTGTAGCGCACATAAAAAATATTCAAGATTATTACCTTCTGAACAAAAGACTTGCTTGGTGTCTGAGGACAATTTTGATCGCTAGATCTGCGGAGCGAGGCTGCCCAACTTTTTCTAAAGAAGGGCTTGCAGAAGTTTTTCAAGATCCTGATTTAATTGACCTTATCGCCTTAAAGGATTGTGAAGTCTTTAGCGCCAAAGCCTATCCTCGGTTTTATTCTGCCTTCATTAAGTACGGTTGCAGTCCGAACGTTCAAATGCCTTCAGATTTTAGCGATTTAATGGTTTATTTCCTAGAGCAGGACAATATGATGGGACTGAAGACTGCGCGCCTTCTAAATAATGACATAGAATTTGACGGATACAGCTGGAGCTGATTGTTAAATAATCTATGCGTATTAAAAGTACTTAATAGCATTCTTTCGGCACACACCTCTGAATGACTTCTTTTGGCCGATTCTGTTGAAAAAGTCGACCCTGATTTCCTCGGTAGAAAAGTACGCGCTTGAGGTTGAAATCTTTGCATTGAACAGAAGATTCCCGGCTCAGATTTCGCGTAGCGGCGCGCAAAAACGCATTTTCAGCGGTCAGTATGTGGGCGATCTGGAAGAACCCACTTTTTCAACAGAATCGGCCGTTTGCTGTCCTCCAGCCACTATGGGTCGAATAGCGACCACCACTCATTGTGACTGATCCCCCCTTGTCCTCCCTCAACGTGGAGGACAAGCCATGAACACTATTGCTACATACAGTCATCAGCCTTGGAACAAGGGAAAGCTTGTCGGGCAGAAAGCCCCGCTCCGAGTGAGAGATACCTGGGCCATCCGAGTAAGACTCCAGCTTGCTGAGAAGACGCGAGATTTAGCGCTTTTCAACTTGGCCATCGACAGCAAGCTGCGAGTCCGAGACATAGCCCATGGGGAGCACGTGTCGTCGCGGGCCATCGTGATGCAGCAGAAAACTCAGCACCCAGTGCAATTTGAAATCACGGAGCAAACCCGAACGGTTCTGGAGGCTTGGATGCATCAGGCCCACCTCCGCAGTGAGGACTTCTTGTTTCCGACCCGGTTGCACGACTCAGACCATCTCTCCACCAGACAATACGCTCGGATAGTCAAAGCGTGGGTGATCGCCATTGGCCTTGACCCAACTATGTACGGTACTCATACGCTACGGCGAACCAAAGCATCGCTGATATATCGCAGGACGAAGAACCTGAGAGCTGTCCAACTCCTGCTTGGTCATACGAAGCTTGAAAGCACCGTCAGATACCTAGGAATCGAGGTCGATGATGCCCTGGAAATGGCGGAACAGGTGGAAGTTTAACCACCCACTGCGACGGTCGATGCTAGACCGTCGCTATCCGACCCATTGCGGTCATTCGGCACAGGCAAAAGTCTACCAAAAACGGCTGCTTACTTCCTCCTTGAGGATGGAAGAGGCATGCCAGCACATAAAAGACGCCGCCTACATTGAACCAAACTTTGCTGCTGAATCAATCAGGCAGCAGGCTTTTTAGGTTCGGTTTCGATCAACTTTTTTGCTTCCGTCGCCACTTCAGATTTTCGCGGCATTCGGAGCGCCTTGCTATTTTTCGTTACAACACAGTAAGCCGATTTAGCTGGCCAATCTTTGAGTTCGGTTTTGATCAGTTTTGCTGGGCAAAGCAGCAGCACATCCCCAAAAGAAAAAAGTGGAAATGCGGGTATTAGGGGATGTTTCCGCAGAGTCTCTACCAAGCCCCAGATCTCAGCATCGAAGTCCTCTTTCGCGTAATTCTCGGTCAACAAAAACTTGGCTGCTGCTTGGTCGCGAACGTTCATCAGGGACGCCGCCGAGTATACGATGGTCAAAGGGCCTCCAGGTGAAGCCCCAATTATGATTACCACGATTACGATGGACGCCGCCAAGCACTGCGATATCCGTTTAAAGAGGTCGCTTTTACTGTCATAGAAAACAACAACAGGGATCAACGTCATGCTGGCGAAAAAAATGGATATGAGCAAAAGCTTGGTAACGGCTTCAGGCGTATCTTCTCCTGAATAAGCCTTAAGTATAAGCCCCACAGGCAGTACGGTTGATAAGACAGTGCCTGTTAGAGTGATTGCTAGGATAACCAAAAAGAAGAAACGTGCGACCTTGCTTTTTGATTTTCCAGGTAAAGCCGTTGTTGCGCAAATGTCTACTGCCACCCTGAACTTCTGGTTTATCTGCAATGCTAAAATCATTGCAGCACCATACAACACTATGCAGATCAGCTTAAGGCCGTCCGTGAGAACTATGCCTTTAAAGATCACCAACATCAACGCTGCGATTCCAAGCAGCACCGGTAAAACGAGTATCTTCACTAGGTCAGGTTGGAGATTGGGGCTATTGTTGAACAGTGAAACTGAGCACCCAAACAGTGCGCTCGTCGTCATGAGTACGAAAAAATAGGCCGCGACCAAGAGTGCGATGATTGCGAGCCAAAGCACCAATGCTGATTTAGCTTCAATCGCTGAAGCCATCAAGTCCGGGCGACCGATCGCTGCCGTATAGGCCGATATCGTATAAAAACCCAATATCGTACTAAGCCCACCTAAGATCACACTGAGTGGTGCCCAATAGTTCAAAATCCGTTTGACGTTTTTTTTCAATGCCTCTTGAAAGGTTAGGTGTCTCTCGGCGTTCATATATAGGTTCCTTGGAATGATTAGAAAACGGGGCGATCGGGTATGACGTCTTTATCACGAGTGATCGAGACGGCACCACTAAAAGTCTGACGGGCGCGATATCGCCCGGATTTCGCTTTATTTGATGACAATTTTCTGTTTTTTGCCCTTGAAAAAAGTATTTCAGCAACGTATCGAGTCACCCCTGATTTTTCAGGGCTCGTTCCAAGGTCTGCTTTGGGTTGTGGATTCAACCTGTCGTTAGCCAGTGACCGCTTTCGACCGATTCTGTTGAAAAAGTGGGTTCTTCCAGATCGCCCACATACTGACCGCTGAAAATGCGTTTTTGCGCGCCGCTACACGAAATCTGAGCCGGGAATCTTCTGTTCAATGTAAAGATTTCAACCTCAAGCGCGTACTTTTCTACCGAGGAAATCAGGGTCGACTTTTTCAACAGAATCGACCCATTGCAGCCGATCAGTGCGGGCAGCAATTGGCCGATAGCGACGCTAACAATTTTAAGGGTAGGGGTTCAGCCAGTCCTCGTGAGCGATGCGAAGGACTTAAGCGCGTTGTTAGGGTGCATCTATTGCAGTAGAGAGAAACCCTGCAACATTTGAAATGTCGAACCCATTTCCAGAGTCGTCCTGCTCCCATCCGCACTCAAGATCTTCACACATTTTTTCTGTGATGAACCAACTAATTGGAAATGGTGTAGTCCATTTTCTAAGAACATATCCCTGCCTAGCGTAGTCATCGTCATCTATTACGCAGTGCATGCCTAAGTGGTCGCGCGACTCAATAAACGAGAAAAACAGCGAATCCACTTCGTGTTGATAGCTGTCGTACTCATCAATGCCTTTTCCTACTTTTTTTTGCCATGCGTAGTGAGACATATAAGATATAAGGTTTGATATTTGCAATATTGGAGTAATTATTTTTTCCAAACGATTAAAAAGGCTATCAGCGCTCAGCGACTTTCCTTCCCTTACGATTGACCCGCCAAGTGGTAGGTGATAGCTATATAACTCTCTAGTGAGTCTGAGCTCATTAAGCAGCTCTATAAGCTTTCTATCGTACACCCCAAACCTAACAAAATAATTTTCTATATCCTTGAAGACTTGCGAGTGGGATATTTTTCGTATTTTTTCTATATCGATATACGGAGTAAGAATAAGGTTTGATAAAAGGGCATTGAACAACGAATAGTAGCAAGTATAGAAGGTCAGATTCTTAAGGTTTTTCCCGTTAAGCTCTTCTGTTTGCGTGAAAAACAAAGAACTTAACGTCATCTTCTTGGATGCATAGAAATGCCTAAGCAACCATTGCACATTCTTAATATATCCAGCGTCTTTGTATTCCGAGCAAAACCCTGCGTATACACGATCACAGAATTTTTCTAAACTCTCCTCGCCAACTAAATCAACTGCCTCTTGAAAGCCACCATATTCTTTCATTACTTTTTTTAGCATTGCCATTGGCGCAGTTCTCTAATGACTAAGTTAACTATCAGACAAAAGCGTAGGTTCTGAATATCCTACGATCAAAGCTAGTGGAGGTTGAGCGCATTTTTATACATTAGCGCTCAGGCTCGCAACGGGGTCATTTGGCCGATTTCTGCCATCATTCGATGGGCAGCTATGGGGCGCTTACTGGCGTTCATGACAGACCGCTCTTGGCCGGTTTCTGCCTCTGCTGATCGGCAGCTATGGGTCGATTCTGTTGAAAAAGTCGACCCTGATTTCCTCGGTAGAAAAGTACGCGCTTGAGATTGAAATCTTTACATTGAACAGAAGATTCCCGGCTCAGATTTCGCGTAGCGGCGCGCAAAAACGCATTTTCAGCGGTCAGTATGTGGGCGATCTGGAAGAACCCACTTTTTCAACAGAATCGGCCAAAAGCAGTCCGTCACGACGGGCAGAGTCGACCCAGAGCTGACGCTCCATAGCATCAATATAGTGCTCTGTCCCCGGTTGCCCCACTCACCGAACGGCGCCTCCTTCCTCAATGAAAGGATTCACGATTGATAGGCGATTAGGAAGAATACAAGGTGCAACCCATATGCCTTCAGCAACAGGTTCCGCATCGTGGAGCTGATCAATGGCGAGGACTATTGGAGCCCCTTTACGTGCCCCCACAGCTACAGCCTCCCCAGCGATATTAGTCAAATGAACCATCCGGCGCTGCATAGGGTTCACACCGTCTTTGATGATCGCGTCTAGCACAGACCAGCTAGAACCATGATACAGAGCAGTCGGAGCTCCAACTTTGATGCCAGCTTCGATGACAACGTTTAGGGTGTGCCCGTAAAGAGCTCTGATGCGATCATCTCGAACCTCAAACCTTGGCTCGCCGGGATGCTCCGCCACAGCCAGCAAGTGACTCGAATCCACTTTGAGAGCGCGCGCCAAGTCATCCATAGACGCAAATCCTGTTTTATCGATAGCAACCCCATTGTTCGGCCCGTCGTGGCGGAGCTGGTATGCCATTGCCTTGCTTAGCCGTCGATGGTCATGGCTAGGTACAGAATCTTCTGTGTTCGCTTGCTCGATGCGCGAGAGTGCTTGGAGTAGCTCTCGTGCCAAACTCTGGGTCGCGTCATCACCGAACTCCGTCAGCAGTACGCAGAGTTCGCGCGCGTGACGCCGCAAATGCTTTCCAGCGTCTCTTTCAGTCCCTAAGCGCAAGGCGCGGGTGATAGCGAACCATCCGTATGCCGCAACCAACTCAGACTTGCTAAGTGGCGTCTCCATGCGACTTAGATATCGCTCCATGATTGCTATCCGGCTGCGCCAACCGTCGGGGCTTGCTGGTATCAGAGCATTGTCCTCGATGAGTTGAGAGACGTCGTATCCAATCGGAACGAAGTCGGTAGACTCAAGGTCAATCGCTACGATGCGCCCTGCTGGGTCCACAAGCCAGTTGGATGCATGACCGTCTCTTTTCCTTACCAAAGGGAGCTTCTCGGGAAAGATAGAGTGCAAGGAATCCACAAAGCGTTCAGCCTGTTGGGGAGGAAAGAGAGTTCTCGACCACATTTTTAGATACTGTTTCAGGGAGCGCCATGCCGACTTCCCTTCCGGAGCGCTACCCCCTACACGATGAAAAACCGCAAGGAGATCAGTGATCGGTTCTAGGACGTTGGAGGCCTCTTCCGTAGATAACTCACTTACCAATCGCCCAGCTGCTCGTTGAGAGACATGGACCCATCGCCGATCATCGTCAGAAAAAACCTCGACGATTGCAAGCGAACGGGGCACTTCGAACAGGTTCGCATCACCCTGCTGTGTGATTTCAAGATGCAGCGCGCTTAACATCGATGCCTCGTGTACGGCTTTCTCTTTCGTCGTCCTTTTAAAGACAAACGTCTCAGAAAGAAATCCCCTTGCATCTGCAACAGCAAAGACTTCGTTACGTCCACCTAGGTTAGAGCGTGCGTAAATGGGAGAATTTAACGCTAGTGTCGCGGCATCACGCCAGCTTTCAATAGCAGAAAGATCCTCTTCGACAGAGAGCCCCGCAAGGTATTCTCGAACTCGTGCAATGCCTATGAGTGGAAGCGGCCAAGTAGGATGGATAGCAGTGAGCGCGTTAAATACCTCTAAAGCCTTATGCGCCAGCCCCAGATTCCCAGATCGTTTTGCAGCCGACAGCGCCGCTGCTCCTGCCTCCCATTGAAGGTGCCTGTTATATGAGGCCTTTTCAGACAACCAACCTGTGATCCCTACATACCGAGAGAGGTCATTCGCGGTGAGGAGGTCATCTGGGCCGTCGGTCATTTGGCGCAGGAATTGAGTGCTCAGTACTGCCGAAGGTACCGATTCTCGGTCATTGCGGAGATGTTCCAGTCCGTCGATCACGCACCTTATGGTTCCCCAAAGTTCGGCAGATGGCTTTATAGCCATTAAGGCGAGTAGCCCCCTCGGGATGGACGTTGATCTAGCGGGCATAGCTAGTGATGCCTGTTCGGCCTCAGCAACTAGGGTCGAGAGAACACTGCAGCGAGCCTCATCAACAGTACCCTTGGGTCTAGAACGCTGAAGCTTACCCGTCGCGATTTCTAGATGCTTTTTGACATTTATGGATCCCGGCTCTGCAAGCAGTGCAAGACGGTATCTTACCTCGACCTCGGCGAGCTCAGAACTCGCTGCGATTTTTGGATTATTCGTTAGGAGTTCGAGCGCGTCCTGCAGTAGTTGACCTTTTCCCGTTAGATCGAATAGCTGAACTAGGAGCTCAAGTCGATAGGTCAGTGTTTCGGGCTTCCTGTTTCCGAGAGTCATCGACTCTTCGGAATACGATAAAGCCCTTGAAACCGTCTCAGGCGATACATTGCCCCAGCGTCCAATCATCGCAACTGCAGTGGCGTACTTGCCGGTAGCAATCCGCCTAGTCGACTCTGAAAGTAACTGGCTTTCGATGGAGAATCGAAATTCGGAAAGGGCTGCTCGGAATCTCGCAATGGCTACATCAATCTCGTGGCCTGCAAAGCTATATTTAGCGTCTTCGTACAACGCACCAGCCGCACGATACGCAACATTCGCCAATGTCTTAGAAAATCCTAGGTTGGCCGCTTTTAACGAAGCCCTCATACCTACAGGGTTTCGGCGCATGTGCTCAAGTATTAGCAATAGTACCGGCGCTGGAAGATCTTTTTGCTCACGGAGTACTTTGTGCCACATCTCTGCGGCCGTCGTATGGCTGTCAGCATTAATGAGTAGGCGTAACTGCGACGAAAAAGGGGAGTTGACGAGCCATTTGGTTGAGGACGCTGATCCAAGGTAGGCAAGCGTAGTAAAGCTTACCCCTAGATTTGGAGCCCACGCATTCAGCACATTCGAAACATCATCAGTTAGCGTCATGACCTGTCCTTTTTCACGAGCAGAAGAAAATTTTATGATCATAAGTCATGGCGCATCAGGTTGTTACTCCAGATATGGCGACTTCTGGAATGACTACTAATGGCCGATTCTGTTGAAAAAGTGGGTTCTTCCAGATCGCCCACATACTGACCGCTGAAAATGCGTTTTTGCGCGCCGCTACGCGAAATCTGAGCCGGGAATCTTCTGTTCAATGTAAAGATTTCAACCTCAAGCGCGTACTTTTCTACCGAGGAAATCAGGGTCGACTTTTTCAACAGAATCGGCCGAAAGCTGCTGATCGTGACTGACTGCTATTGGCCGAAGGCAGTCCACCACGAAGGGCCTCCACCCCTAATAGAACATCAAAAAATCTACTACCGACATAAGAAACAGATCCCCCCATACCCCCGAAAAATAGAATCGCTATCACTCCATCCCCCCGACTCACCAAGCCTCTCACTTGTCCCTTCTACAACACCACGCTACCCTGCCCCCATCACTGCACATCAGTGATCCGGGCTTGGCGGCCCGAGGAAAATAGGCGCAACCCTTCGTTTGGTTGCGGGCGCTTTTGCGTGCCCGTGAAACCGCGTTATGACGGGTTGTGCAGGGACTTCTTCGGAAGTGCTGGGTTTCCTATTTCCCGGTCCGCCAACCTTGTGCAACCCGTCACCCTTACCTGCTTGGCGGCAGGCGGTGATGGCTTCTAGGAAATAGGAGTTCCATTTCATGCCGAACCTCAAAAACCTGAAAACCACCGGCACCACCACCTTCGGCCGTTACGGCCAGGATGACCACCTCTTCCGCGTCAATCCTGATATCCCCATTTCCCTCGCCCTTGAATACGCCTCGAACCTGCTGAAGTGCGCCAACACGCTGGCGCTGGATATCGCCATGGGCGAGGGTTCTGCGCAGGCAGCGTGGTCGGCGTGGTATTTGGGGGAGATGGCCAAGGCGCTGACGGATGATGTAAGCCAGGCGCTGGCGGAGCATGGGGTGGATTGAGGCGGGCTTCGGGCAGGCGTTGCCCATCGGTGGTAATTGGCCTGCCCGGGCGCTGTAAAGTGGTCGGTTTGGCAGCTGTTGAAGGCTCTACCCTGCACGTCTTCCCGATTCAACCTTGATGTGTAGCAGGTGAGTGCAATGGCTAATGAGCAAACCGCAGTAACGGTACGTGCAGTGCAAAGCAGCGACTATGAACAGTGGTTGCCGCTGTGGCTGGCCTATCAGGATTTCTATGAGGTGGCGTTGAGCGAGGAAACCACGCGCATGGCCTTCCAGCGCATGCTCGACCCGAACGAGCCGGTGTACTCGGCCGTTGCGGTGCAGGGTGATGAACTGGTCGGTTTTGTGAACGCGGTGCTGCACCGTTCAACCTGGTCGGTGGATAACTTCTGCTACCTCGAAGACTTGTACGTAGCCCCGACGATTCGGGGTGGCGGTACCGGTAAGTTGTTGATCGAGTGGGTGCAGCGCTTTGCCCGGCAACAGCAGTGTGCGCGGTTGTATTGGCACACTCATAACACCAACAAGCGGGCACAGAAGCTGTACAACTGGGTGGCTGAGAACTCCGGCTTTATTGAGTACCGCATGGCGCTGTAACGCTCAGGGCCAGCACGGCACGGTGGTGTTCGTCATGGACATCGCCGTGCGCTCGCACCAAGATGGCCGGCTTATCAAGGAATAGCGTTGCGCGGTTGACGGACCACATGCCCCACAATTTCGAGCTGGATACGCTGAAGATCCGCATTGCCGACCCGAAGTTGGCGCCCCTGGAGCTGCGTGTACGCGTGCAGCGTGCGCTGCGCCAGTTGATTCTGGACGGTGTGCTGGCACCCGGTTCGCGCTTGCCGGCCACGCGCACGCTCGCGCAGTCGTTGGCTGTCTCGCGTGACACGGTCGAGATGGCCTACGTTCAGTTGCAGCTGGACGGCTATATCGTTCGCCGTGAAGGCTCTGGCAGTTTTGTCTCCGAGAAGATCGGGCCCAGTTTGCGAGGTACCCGCACGCGCAAGGCGAACCTTGCCGGGTTGCCGCCCCGTGCGGATGGCGCCGTGGCGCTCAGTGCCCGGGGTGCAGACATCCTGGCCAGTGGCGGCGTCGCCGATCAGCAGGAGGTCAGAGCGTTCGCGACCGGGCTGCCGGAAACCCGTACCTTCCCGATGAACATCTGGGAGCGCCTGCAGCGCCAGGCCTTGAAGGACTATCGCCCCAGCGCCTTGTTGCATGGCGACCCGCAAGGGGCCGAGCCGCTGCGCCAGGCCATCGCCGGTTACTTGAACCTGGAGCGCGGGGCCAAGGTGACGGCAGACCAGGTGCTGGTGTTGAGCAGCACCCGGCAAGCGCTGTTTTTGTGTGCGCAGGTGTTGGTCGATGCCGGTAAACCCATCCTCATGGAAGACCCCGGTTACTTCGGCGCACGCAAGGCCTTTGAGTTGGCGCAGTTGAAGATTGTGCCGGTGCCGGTGGATGAGAAAGGCTTGCGCACTGACAGGCTGTACGCCGACACCAGCGGCGCCAGCACCCTGTATGTGACGCCATCGCACCAGTACCCCACCGGCGCCACGCTGGCGCTGGAGCGGCGCCTGGAACTGACCGCCTGGGCAGCCGAGCGCCAGGGCTGGATCATCGAGGACGATTACGACAGCCAGTTCCATTACGAGGGCTTGCCGACGGCCTGCGTGCAGGGTGTGGATAAGTACAATCGGACGATCTACCTGGGCACGTTCAGCAAGTCGCTGTTCCCCGGTTTGCGCATGGGCTACATGGTGCTGCCGCAGGAACTGGTGAAACCCATGAGCTACGCCCGCAGCATCCTCGACGGCCACACCCCGCAACTGGCGCAGTTGACCTTGGCGCGCTTTATCGAGGACGGGCACTTTGGCGCGCACATCCGCGCCATGCGCAAGATCTATGCGGTACGCCGTGAAGCGATGGCCCATGCGGTGGAGCGCCACCTCTCGCCTATCGTCACGGCGCGCCTGCCACCGGGCGGCTTGAACATGCCATGTGTGCTGGCCGAGGGCTGGTCGGAGCCGGAGACCATCCGGCAAGCGGCCAGGGCCGGTATTTTGTTGCCCGGGCTGAGCCGGCTGTATGCCACGCCGCCAGCGGTCGGTGGCTGGTTGCTGGGGTTTGCCGCGCTGACCCCGCATGAGATCGAGACGGCGATACAACGGTTGGTCAAGGCCATCACCTAGCCGTTTACCGCCCTGCTGCTGGCCCGATGTGGTCTGGTTGCCGTGGGCTAACTGGACTGATCGGGCCCACCAGGCAGGCGCTACGCTCCTCCCTCACTCGGCGGGGAATGCGGCACGTGCTTCCCTGCTGTTGTCAGCCCATCAGGAAGGAACCCCCGCGTGATTCGATCAACAACCGGCCTGCGCGCAAGCGACCTTGTATCCCCCAGCATTGCGGCACTGATTTCAGTCATCGTGAACTATGGCGGCACGTTCGTGCTGGTGTTTCAGGCCGCGCAACTGGCCCAACTCAGCGCGGCGCAAACGGCGTCCTGGGTGTGGTCGGTGAGTATCGGCGTCGGCGTGACCGGCGCCTGGCTGAGCTACCGCTACCGTGAGCCGATCATTACCGCCTGGTCTACGCCGGGCGTGGCCTTTCTGGCGACGGTGATGCCGTTCACGCCGTATGGCGAGGTAATCGGTGCCTACATGCTGTCGGCAATCGGCTTTATCGTGCTGGGCCTGTCCGGTGCGTTTGAGCGACTGGTGCGCTGGATTCCGAGCGGTATTGCCGCAGGCCTGCTCGCGGGCATTCTGCTGCAGTTTGGCGTGAATGCGTTTGGCGGCGCCAGCGCCGACCCGCTGTTGGTGATTGTGCTGGTGCTGGCCTATGCCGTGCTACGCCGCTTCACCTCGCGCTTTGCCGTGGTCGGCATTCTGCTGATCGGCCTGGCCCTGCTCATCGCTCAGGACAGAATCGACGTGCAGCAACTGCAGTTGAGCCTGGCCGCACCGGTGTTTGAAGTGCCGCAGTTCTCGCTGGGTTCGCTGCTGGGTGTAGCGCTGCCGCTGTTTGTCATCACCCTGACCGGGCAGTACATGCCGGGCATGCTGGTGTTGCGCAATGACGGTTTCAAGACCAGCGCCAACCCGATCCTCACCGTCACCGGCCTGGGTTCGTTGCTGATGGCCCCGTTCGGCGCGCACGCGTTCAATGTGGCGGCAATCACCGCAGCCATCTGCACGGGCAAGGATGCCCACGAGAACCCGTCCAAGCGCTACATCGCCGGGCTGGTGTGTGGCGCGCTGTATGTGATGGTCGGTGTTTTCGGCGTCACCCTGGCAACGCTGTTCATGGTGTTGCCGCGCACCTTCGTCACCACCCTGGCGGGCTTGGCCTTGCTGGGCGCAATTGGCGGCAGCCTGGCCAATGCCATGGTGGATGCCCGCACCCGCGAGACCGCCCTCATTACCTTCTTGGCCACCGCAGCCAATGTCACCTTGCTGGGTGTCGGTGGGGCGTTCTGGGGGTTGGTCGCGGGCCTGGTGGTTCATCTGCTGATCCATGGCGGGCGCAAACCGCTGGCAGGCTTACGCGCGCAGTAGTGGCCGAGCAATCCGTGTTTTTTTGCCCTGTTTGGGCACTACTTGGCGTGGCCTTGACTTGCGTCAATGGCCGCGCCTTACATACCCCCGCGGGTATAACGTAGCATTGCGCCATGAGTGTTCTGAGCCCCGGAATACTCGCCAAACTCCTCAGCAGACGTTGCTGGATGGCGCCAGGTTTACCCCTCGAACGTCGTCGCAATGCCCGCCTGATCGACCTCGGAGTCACAGCGTGCCCAACGATGCCCCCAAGTCCCCATGGCGAATCCCGCTGGTGCGGGAAATTGGCATCATCCTCGTGGTCAAGCTGGTCATCCTCTTCAGCATAAAAGCCATCTGGTTCAGTGAACCAACGGTGCCGGTCAACGGCAGTGCGCGCTTCGACGCCCACCTATTCGGCACGCCCCCCCCTTCGCAACTCACCGAGGAGAAACCGAGATGATCTCGGAATCCGTAGTCGATCTGTCGCGCCTGCAATTTGCAGTCACCGCGATGTACCACTTTTTGTTTGTGCCCTTGACCCTGGGGCTGGCGTTTCTGCTGGCCATCATGGAGTCGGTCTATGTCATGACCGGCAAGCAGGTGTACAAGGACATGGTCAAGTTCTGGGGCAAGCTGTTCGGGATCAACTTTGCCCTGGGGGTGACCACCGGGCTGACGATGGAGTTCCAGTTCGGCACCAACTGGGCCTACTACAGCCACTATGTGGGGGACATCTTTGGTGCGCCGCTGGCCATTGAAGGGATGATGGCGTTCTTCCTCGAGTCGACCTTCATCGGCCTGTTCTTCTTTGGCTGGGACCGCCTGAGCCGTGTGCAGCATTTGGCCGTGACCTGGCTGGTGGCGATTGGCTCGAACATGTCGGCGCTGTGGATTCTGATCGCCAACGGCTGGATGCAGAACCCGGTGGGTGCCGAGTTCAACTTTGAAACCATGCGCATGGAGCTGACCAATTTCGGCGCGCTGCTGTTCAACCCGGTCGCGCAGGTGAAGTTCGTTCACACCGTCTCTGCCGGTTATGTGACAGGCGCCGTGTTCGTACTGGCGATCTCCAGCTACTACCTGCTGAAGAAACGTGACCTGGCGTTTGCCCGTCGCTCGTTTGCGATTGCCGCGGTATTCGGCCTGGCCTCGACCATTTCGGTGATCCTGCTGGGTGATGAATCCGGCTACGAGATCGGTGATGTACAGACGACCAAACTGGCCGCGATTGAAGCCGAATGGGAAACCGAACCGGCGCCTGCTGCGTTCACCCTGTTTGGCTTGCCGAACCAGGAACAGCAGCGTACCGACTATGCGGTGAAGATCCCGTACGTGATGGGAATCATCGCAACGCGTTCGGTGGACAAGCAGGTCACCGGCATCAAGGACCTGATCGCTCACCACGAGGTGCGCATTCGTAACGGCATGATCGCCTATGGTCTGCTGGAGAAGCTGCGTCATGGCGACAAGAGCGAGGCCAATATCGCCGCGTTCAATGAGGTGAAAAAAGACCTCGGCTACGGCCTGCTGCTGAAGAAGTACACCCCGAGCGTGGTCGACGCCAGCGAAGCACATATCAAGCAAGCCTCGCTGGACACCATTCCGGATGTCTTCACCATGTTCTGGAGCTTCCGCGCCATGGTGGCGTCCGGTTTCCTGATGCTGGTGCTGTTCGTACTGGCCGCCTGGGCCTCGATCAAGCGTAATGCCGAGAACAAGCCATGGCTGCTCAGGTTCGCCGTGTGCAGCCTGCCACTGCCGTGGATTGCCGCTCAGACCGGTTGGGTGGTGGCCGAACACGGTCGTCAGCCGTGGTCGATTGCCGAAGTGCTGCCGGTTCACCTCTCGACCTCGTCGCTGTCTGCGGGCGATGTGATGGGCTCGCTGCTGGCACTGATCGCCTTCTACAGCCTGCTGCTGGTGATCGAGATGTACCTGATGATCAAGTTTGCCCGCCTTGGCCCGTCGAGCCTGCACACCGGGCGCTATCACTTCGAGCGTGACGCTGTCGCGCACACCGTCAAGGCTTGAGGAGCAGATCATGTTTGATTACGAAACACTGAAGCTGGTGTGGTGGGTGTTGATCGGCGTGCTGCTGATCGGCTTCGCCTTGACCGACGGCTTTGACATGGGGGCCATGGCGCTCATGCCGTTTGTGGGTAAAACCGACAATGAGCGGCGGGTGGCGATCAATACCATTGCCCCGCACTGGGATGGCAATCAGGTGTGGTTCATCACCGCCGGTGGCGCGCTGTTCGCGGCGTGGCCGATGGTCTATGCGGTGGCGTTTTCCGGGCTGTACTGGGCCATGCTGCTGGTGCTGTTTGCCCTGTTCTGCCGGCCGGTAGGCTTTGACTACCGCAGCAAGCTGGAAAACCAGAAGTGGCGCAACGCCTGGGACTGGGCCCTGTTCACCGGTGGCGCCGTACCGGCCCTGCTGTTTGGCGTGGCCTTCGGCAACCTGTTTCTGGGCCTGCCGTTCCGCCTCGACGAACTGATGCGCTCCAGCTACGAAGGCTCGTTCTTCGGCTTGCTGCACCCGTTCGCCCTGCTCGCTGGCGTGGTCAGTTTGAGCATGCTGAGTATGCACGGCGGGGCTTGGTTGATGCTGCGTACCGATGCCGATCTGCATGCACGGTCCCGTGTGGCCACCCGCTTGTGCGCCCTGGTGTACCTGACGGCCTTTGCCGGTGCGGGCGCCTGGCTGGTAGCCTCGATTCCTGGGCTGACCCTGGCCGATGGGCTCAACACCGGTGGTGCGATCAACCCACTGAGCAAACAGGTGGCGGTGGGTAACGCCGGCTGGCTGGCCAACTACAGCCACTACCCGCTGACGATCATCGCCCCGGTGCTGGGCTTTGCCGGCGCGTTGCTGGCCCTGCTCGGTGCCCAACTGAACCGCGCGGGCGTGGCCTTCCTCGGCAGTAGCCTGGCGATTGTCGGCACCATCTGCACCGCCGGCTTTGCGCTGTTCCCGTTCGTGTTTCCATCGAGCCTCGATGCTGCCTCCAGCCTGACGGTATGGGACGCGGTCTCCAGCCAGAAGACCCTGGGCATCATGTTCATCGTGGCGTGCATTTTCGTGCCGCTGATCCTCGGGTACACGCTGTGGTGCTACACCCGCATGTGGGGACGCCTGACCAACAAGACCATCGAAGCCAACCCTCACGGGCTGTATTGATCTGAGCCTGTTCGGCGCAGGCCTGTCTTGCGCCGATCAGCACACCCGCCGCCCAACGCGGCAAGGAGAACATCATGTGGTACTTCACCTGGATACTCGGCGTACTGTTGGCCTGCAGCTTCGGCATCATCAACGCCCTGTGGCTGGAAACCCACCAGAACCTTGATGAAGAGGTGACGGGTGACCAGTAAGCCCCGTCCGTGGCTAGAGCGCGGTTACAGCCGCGCTTTGTCGCTGCTGCTGGCGACACCGCTTACGTTGATTTTCCTGATCCACCCGGCGGTGATGCTGGACGCCGATGGCCACTACAGTCATCGGCTGATCATGCTGAGCATGCTGGGTATCTCCAGCGGCTTCATTCATGGGGTGGGTTTTGACCCGCAAAGCCGGCTGTGGCGCAGCGTCTTCCATCCCCTGCTGGGATGGCTGCTGATGGGGCTGGGCTATGCCATCCTCTGGCAAGCCCGCGTTCAAGCCGTGGCTTAGGTGTACTTGGTAAAGATGGCGCGAACCTGGGCGAGTTTTTCCTGATTGCTCTGTTCAGGGCTGAGGATCGCGTCTTCCACCAGGCACACCAACATTTCCTGATAGGCCTTGTCGAGGGCCTTGCGTGCCGCACTGAACTGCTGGGCAACCGCTTCACACTCATCACCGCGCGTGATCATTGCCTGGATGCCGCGAACCTGTCCCTCGACGCGGGCCAGCCGCTTGAGGATGGCATCCCTGCTCTTTGATTCTTGTTGTTTTATCATGTCTGAACTCTGTAATACGCCATAAGGTCGATACGCTGCTCTCCCTGAGCAACCCTTCAGGTTTTCTCCCGTGAATAACGCTGTTCGTAGTGGGTCGCATTTTCGGCCCGCCACTTTGCATGGCCGACTGTACCGTGTCCAGCAAACGAAACCCGGTCTCAGGTCAACGGTTTGCGATTCATGCGGCGCTCGCGCAGTTGCTGTTTCAGCCGCCGCACTGGCGGGGCATACAGAAAGCCAAACGACACGCTGTTTTTCCGGCCTTTTATCGCGTGGTGCATCAGGTGGGCACGGTACAGCCGCTTCAGGTACGGATGGCGCGGCCTGGGTCGCACCGGCCAGTGGCGGTGCACGATGCCGTCATGGATGACGATATAGATCACACCAAACGCTGCCACGCCGGCACCGATCCACTGCAGCGGATCGTGGCCGGCGTTGCCCTCTGCGATCAGGCCGACGGCCACCAGTGCGAGGGCCAGCAGGTAAACGTCGTTGGTTTCCAGGGCGCCCAGGTGTTTTTCATGGTGGGACCGGTGCAAAAACCAGCCCCAGCCATGCATGACGTACTTGTGCGCCAGGTAGCCGACACCTTCCATGGCCGTCAGGGTACAAAGGAATATCGCGAGGTGGGCAATCATAGGAAACAGGTGGCTCGGTAAACGTCGGCGTCAGGGTATGTGAACACTGGCCGACGGTCTAGGCTCACGGCTTAGATAGCATTTCCCGATGCTTGCGCAGTTGCTCGATCATCTGCTCCATGTGTGCAATGGCCTTGTCGACTTTTTCCACGGAGTCGAGGTTCATCATGGGGCCTTGGTTCATCATCGAACCCTGGTTCATCCCCCCCATCATTTTGCCACCGCCCATGCAGCCGCCCATTTCGGACATGCCGTTACCCATGGCCTGCTGGTGAGCCTTCATCATTGCCTGACGCTCTTCAGGGGTTTTGCTGGCCATCCAGCGTTCGTGCATTGTGCGCATTTCGGTCATGTGCTGCTGCCACTGCTGGTCTGCGTCAGGCGGCGTTTGCGCGCCGACACCACAACTGACCAGTAACAACGCCAAACCAACAACGGGGAGTGATCTGCTCATGTTCAAACACCTTAACGGGTGGAGGTCGTTGTTTCACTCTAGGCCAACGTGCCCACTTGCGCTTGACTTACATCAGGCAGATAGACACTTCGAGCACCCGGCCAAAAAAGCCGTCGCACCCAGCGCTATATAGATATTAATATAGCGAAACACCCTTATCAGGAAAGGAAGCCCTGCATGAACGCACCAGCCAAGGAAGCCGTGGGCGAGGTCTACGACATCGAGGCCATGAAGTACGCGCAAGCCATGACCTGGCGTGCGATCGACATGCTGTCGGCATTGATCCGTCCCGGCATGCGCGAGTCCGAGGCGATTGCACTGGGCAAACAAGTGCTCGCCGAGCTGGAGATGCAACGCATCTGGCATCCGCTGTTGGTGCGTTTTGGCAGCAACACCCTGAAGATGTTCAAGGAGCGCTCCGAGGGTGACCCGGTGCTGGGTGAAGACGATATTTTCTTCATCGACATGGGTGCGGTATGGCGCGGGCACGAGGGCGACGCCGGGGCAACCTTCACCACCGGTACGGATGCGCAAATGGCGGCCTGCGCCGCTGCCGCCAAAACGCTGTTCGACACGGTGCAACAGCGTTGGGCCAACGAGCGCGTCGCGGGGCAGGAACTCTACCGCTACGCCGAGGAGCAAGCCGAGGCCATGGGCTGGCGCCTGAACCTGAACATCAAGGGCCACCGTGTCAGCGATTTCCCGCATGCGATCTATCGGGGAGGCGACCTGGGGGATTTCGAGCGCTGCCCGAATGCCGGCCTGTGGATCCTTGAAATCCAGATTGCCCACCCCGAAAAGCCCTATGGGGCATTTTATGAGGACCTGCTGGCCTGACACCCAGAGCGCAGGTATGAGCGAGAGAACCTACCCTTACAAAGCCTGGCTGCTGACACGCAGCTTTCAGCCCCTGGAGATAGAGTTGGTCGCCAGGGGCTACATTGGCAGTGCGTACGATTGCACCGAAGCCGGTCGCAATTACCACATCGAGGACTTGTACCCCTCGAAAGAGGCCGTCATCGCTTACGGTGAAAGACGCCTGGCGGAGCTGGCCGAAGAACTGGCAAAACAGAACCTCAACCTGGAAAAACGGCGCTGTGAACTGCTACGGCACAAGTGATCGCCAAACGCACTGAACTGGCGTAACCAAGCGGTCTTCAGTTGGCGCGCATCTCGGCCCGGTGGGCGCGGAAGTGGTGCTGCTCGGTACGGCGGCGATGATGATCAACGTCGGCTAGCGCTTCTGAGCACAACAGGCCGCATCACAGGCCGCCGGCGGTGCTTTCCAACCATTCGGCCAACTGTTCGGGAGGCAGCGGGCGGGTGAACAGGTAGCCCTGCCCCACTTCGCAACCTTGAATCTGAAGCAGAGCACGTTGCGCTTCGTTCTCCACACCTTCGGCTACCACGGTGAGGTTCAGGCTCTCGCCAATACGAATCACTGCGCGGGTCAGGGCCTGTGCCGCAGTGTCGTGCTCCATGTCATGCACAAAGCTTTTGTCCAGCTTGAGGGTGCTCAACGGAATGCGCCGCAAGTAGCTCAAGCTGGAATAACCGGTGCCGAAATCGTCCATCGCCAACTCAATGCCCAGCGCATGCAACTCGTGCAGGTTGAGCATGATGCTCGGGTTGGGGTCGAGCATGACGCTTTCGGTAATTTCCAGGGTCAGGTCATGGGGCTGCAGTGCGTATTGCTTGAGCGTGTCGATGATCTGCCGTGGCAGGTCGCGGTTATGGAAGTTGGTGGCTGACAGGTTCACCGATACCCCCGGCACCGCCAAACCCTCGCTGCGCCATTGGGCCAGTTGCCGACAGCTTTGCGTGAGCGCCCAATCGCTTAGCGCGCCAATCAAGCCGGACTCTTCAGCCAGTGGAATAAAGCGGGTCGGCGACACATGGCCAAAGACCGGGTCATGCCAGCGTGCCAGCGCCTCAACGCCCAACAGGGCGCCCGTCTTCAGGTTCACCAACGGCTGGTAGTGCAGTTGCAGGCGCTGGCCCAGCAGGGCATTACGCAGCGCGATTTCGAGGGTGAGGCGTTCTTGAGCAAGCTGGTTCATGTCGTTGCTGAAGAAACTGAAGCGGCCACGCCCACGGGTTTTCGCCTGGTACATGGCAAGGTCGGCACAATGCAGCAGGGTTTCCATATCCTGACCGTCATCCGGGTACTGGCTGATGCCAATACTGGCGGACGGCATCAGGGTAATACCACCGATGTCACAGGGCATGGAAATCAATGCCTGCAGGCGCTCTACGGTGTCGACAGCCTGGGCGGCGGTACAGGGGTTGAGGACGATGACGAACTCATCGCCCGACCAGCGCCCGATGATCTCGCTGTTGTAGGCGTCGCTGCGCAAGCGCTCGGCGATCAGGCACAGCAGGTCATCGCCCGCTGGATGACCGAAGGAATCATTGACCTGCTTGAAGCGGTCAAGGTCGATGAACAGGACCGCCAGCGACTGCTGGTTGCGCTCGGCGCTGGCAATCGCCTGGTCGGCATTGGCCAGCAGCAGATTGCGGTTGGGCAACCCGGTGAGGCTGTCGTAGAACGCCAACTGACGGATCTTCAGGCGCGCGCTATCGCGCTCCAGGGCCAAGGCGCACAGGTGGGTACAGATCTGCACCAGACGCTTGTGAAACTCACTCGGGTCGCGCACCTCCCGATAATAGAAGGCGAAGGTACCAATCACCTGGCCTGCGCTGGTTTTGATCGGTGTCGACCAGCAGGCGCGCAATCCCAGGGGCAGTGGCAGGTGTTTATAGGGCGCCCAGAGCGGGTCGTTTTCAATATCACGCACGTGTACCGGCGAACCGATAAAGGCAGCCGTGCCACAGGAGCCTACGTCCGGGCCAATCACCACACCGTCCAGCGCGCGCGCGTAGCTCTGCGGCAGGCTTGGGCTGGCCAGCGGGCGCAACATGCAGTGCTCATCGACACGCAGAATCGAGGCAACCACCTCGGGCGCAATGCGCTCGACTTCGTTGCAGATCAGCGTCATCACTTCGGCCAGCGGTGCCTCACCCGCCATCGACTCCAGCGCCTTGCGCTGCAGCACTTCATGAATCTTGGCATCGGTGAGGTCGTTGACCACGCAGACGACGTGACTGAACGCACCGTGCCCATCAACAATAGGGTTGACCCGCAAGGCGCACAGCAGGGGCTGTTTATGCTTGCTGTAAAGCAGTTCTTCACTGCTGTAGGAGTTCCCGGTGTCCAGGTGTTCAAGCACCTCGCTCAACGGCGTGATCTGGGCCTGCAGGCTGTTGAACAGTTGCATGAGCGGCTTGCCGAGCAACTCCTGCGGCGTGTAGCCAAAAAGCCTGTGCACCGCGTCATTCGCAAACAGCACACAGCCCTTGTGATCCGCCAGCACCAGCGCATTGTGCGAATGCTCGGCAAACAGCGAGATCAGCCGTGTACGCTCGTGTTCAAGGTGCTCCTGCTCGACACGGGCAGTGACATCGGCCGCAAACTGGACCACTTTGGCCACTCGCCCATCAGCCGCGAAGACCGCTTTATAGGTTGCGGCCAACCACAGCTGGCGACCATCAGCACTCGTGTACGGGTACTGGCCGCTGATGGCCTGCCCGTTCCTGAGGCTGCCCCATAGCCGATCACACGCCGAGACATCGCTCAGGCTGCTGGCGTATAGCATTCGATGGTGAAGGCCGCAGAGTTGCGAAGGTGAATAGCCGAAGAGTTTCTGGTAGAGGCCGTTGGCAGCCAGCAGGATGCCGTCGGGTGAAAACTCGGCAATCGCCAGCGAGTCATCGAGGATGCTCAGCAGCGCCTTATGTTCCAACGTCGGGGGCAAGGGTTCGCTCGACAACAGGGACATGGCTGACCTTCTTTCCATAGAGCAACTAAACACTTGACCCGTCCGCTACCCATGGGGATAAGCGTGGCGTACAGAATTCAAACAATTTCAAGAACACCATCATATTGCCATCATCCTTTTGCCACTTATCAAAGTCAATAAATAGCACTGCCAAACAGCCCTTTTAACGCTGAACAGGCCACGCTGCGCGGGCACGGCACACCGTGAACTTCGCCCTGATAAAAGCCATTAAACGATTCAGTGAAGACGATATGTGCTGTCTTGAACAGGTATAACTACTGCATGCTGGAGTATGTTCCAGGGCCTGTAACTATACCTTGGAACATATATGACTGTTTGCAGATCCTTTTATGTATGCAGCACCGCTGATCTGCCAAGGTTAAGCACCATTATGGCCCAAGCAACGTGGCCAACTCATCTGCCCGCTCCTTGGTCATGCGCAGGGTACATGCGGCACCATTGAGTATGTCCATGGTGCCGCCGGTAAGGGTGTAGTACATCCCGCAGTTGGCATCACGGTATTTGATCCACGCACGCTGAGCATCACGCAATTTGCCTTGCTGGGCAGGTTCCAGCCCGGCCATGGCGGTTTTATAGCCTTGGTTCAAGCGAGCGTCCTGGCGCTTGATCTCGGCGCCACTGCATTCATTCATGGTGGAGGTAACACCGCCGGAGGCATCCATGCACTGGCTGTACACCGCCGAGTAGCCGTCTTTCGCCAGCACCGCTTGCGTCGTTGTACACAGCAATAGCGCGGCGCAAAGGGTCGTTTTTTTCATGTTCTAGGTCCTTGGGAACGTCAGCAGATCGACAGAAAGACGCAGCATGCAGGCCGGGCAGCGCCAAGACAATGGGAAGCATTGCCCCCTTGGGTGGCCAATTTGCAGGCGCAACGGGCTGATGGCGCGATACGCCTGACTACACAGCCGTGCCTGATCGTGGTCGGTAGGGTGGTGGTTCAGTGCGGCACCTCAGCCAGCCGTTGAGGCGCCATGCTGTCCTCGGCAGATACCGTCTGGCGCTCGACCTTTACCTGATGCAGCGGCCCAAGGTTGCCACTGGCCCAGAACACCGTGGCACTCAGTGCGATCAGAAGCAGCCAGTCGAGCAGGCGCCAACGGGGTATTTCGACACCCTTTCGTCGCTGCCAACAATGCCAGCCCTGCCCTGCGGCAAACACTGTAAACGCGGCGAGCCAGAGGTAGTAGCCCCAACCAAACCCGGCCACACGGGCAAAATCATAGCTATGGTTGTCCGGTACCCGGCTTATCCACAGGCAGGAAAGCGCCAGCCCCCAGGCCGCCAGGGCTATGACTAACGCCAACCACGGCCAGCGCCGTCGACACAGCAAGGCGAGGCCGAGCAACGGGTTGGCGAACCAGCCATAGAGCTCGAAAATAACGCCCCACCAGCCGGCAATCAGCAAATGCATCGCCGAAAACGCGCTGCCCGTATTCAGCTCAAGTGCATCAAAAAACAGGCTGAAAAGGAACAGCATCACGCTGATCGAGAGGTAACTTGGGCGCACTGTCATATCCATTTGACCGTTTCAAAAGTGCGCCACCCTAAGCGATCACGCGGATCGACGCTTGTATTTTCGCGCTGTTATGCACAAAACCAGGCGGCTCAGGCGGCTGAGGCGCCGTCGTCGTCCGGCCAACTCGGCTCGTTGGCTTCCAGCGGTGGCAACCCATGGGCCGCCCGCGCCTTATCGCAGGACGGATTGGGCTGGCCATTGACCCAGGCTGCATCAAACTCACGGCAAGGCGTTGAGCGTTGCTCATACAACGAGCAACTGACCGCCTTGCCCACTTCACCCTCAAGGCCGATGCAACGGCTGGGCTTACACCCTGTGCCCAGCATGGCAACACGGCTAGGGCTGATCTGCTCGACCAACTCGTCGGGCACCAGCCCGCCAGCCGAGCTGCATTCACCCCAGAAAAAAGACACACGGAAATACGCGCAGCAGGCACCGCAATTCAAACAAGGATTGTTTTCGGACATGATGGGGAACAGGGGGGAGGAATATCGTTATAGGGAGAAACCCGAGCAATATTCTATGCTTCGCCCAGTATTTGAACAGTGGGCGCAAAAATTAAATTCGCGTTCCCGACAAACTGCTACTGCCCGGCCAAGGAGGCCTTTGATGTCGTTGACTCACCGCCCTGTTGTCGCTACTGACCTCGCCTTGCTCTGCACCTTCCCGCAAGGCCCGGAAGAGCTCTACTTCATGTTCCCGAAAGCCTCGTTTCCATTGACCGAGGCACAGTTGCAAGCCTCCATTGATCAGCGCGCCAACTCAACGGTGGTCGAGTTGAATGGGCGGGTTGTCGGCTTCGCCAACTTCTATGAATGGGAACGAGGTGGGCGCTGTTCGATTGGCAATGTGATTGTCGACCCGGCAGCCCGGGGCCAAGGTGTAGCCCGTTACCTGATCGAGCAAATGATCGCGATGGCACGGGAGCACTACCAGGCCAAGGAGGTGGAATTGTCCTGCTTCAACCAGAACACCGCCGGCCTGTTGTTGTACCCACAGTTGGGCTTTGTGCCCTACGGGATCGAAGAGCGCAGCAATCAGCGCGGTGAGCGGGTGGCGTTGGTGCAGATGCGCCTGCAGAGGGCTTGAGCATCGCAGGCAAGCCTGCCCCAACCGTTGTGGGTGCAGGCTTGCCTGCGATCTTAATCGCGGGCTGGCTTGGTCGCCTTCGGCAGTTCCAGGCCGTCTGCGCGGAACATCTGGCGAATACCACGCAGTGCCTGGCGGATACGGTCCTGGTTCTCGATCAGGGCGAAACGCACGTGATCGTCGCCGTAATCACCAAACCCGATGCCTGGCGATACGCAGACCTTGGCCTCGGCCAGCATTTTCTTGGCAAACTCCAGCGACCCCAGGTGCGCATACGGCTCAGGGATTTTGGCCCAGACGTACATCGAGGCCTTGGGGTTTTCAACCATCCAGCCGATCTCGTGCAGGCCTTTGACCAGCACGTTGCGCCGCTGCCGGTATTGCTCGGCGATGTCGCGCACACACTGCTGATCGCCTTCCAGAGCGGCAATCGCCGCGACCTGCAGCGGTGTGAAGGTGCCGTAGTCGTGGTAGCTCTTGATCCGCGCCAGGGCATTGACCAGCTCCGGGTTACCAACCATGAAGCCGATCCGCCAGCCCGCCATGTTGTAGCTCTTGGACAAGGTGAAGAACTCCACCGCAATGTCCTTGGCGCCCGGCACCTGCATGATCGACGGGGCTTTCCAGCCGTCGTAGACGATGTCGGCGTAGGCCAGGTCGTGAACCACCAGCACGTCGTACTGTTTGGCCAGTGCCACCACGCGCTCGAAGAAGTCCAGCTCTACGCACTGCGCGGTCGGGTTGGACGGGAAGCCGAGAATCATCATCTTCGGCTTGGGGATCGACTCGCGAATCGCCCGCTCCAGCTCATTGAAGAAGTCCACCCCCGGCACCAACGGCACGGAACGCACCTGGGCGCCTGCGATCACGGCACCGTAGATATGAATCGGGTAACTGGGGTTGGGCACCAACACTGTGTCGCCATGGTCGAGGGTGGCAAGCATCAAGTGCGCCAGGCCTTCCTTGGAGCCAATGGTCACGATGGCTTCGCTCTCAGGGTCGATGTCGACCTCGTAGCGCTCTTTGTACCAACGCGAGATGGCGCGGCGCAGGCGTGGAATGCCGCGGGATGTCGAATAGCCGTGGGTGTCTTCACGCTGGGCAACCTGCACCAGTTTCTCGACGATGTGCGGTGGCGTAGCCCCATCGGGGTTGCCCATGCTCAGGTCGATGATGTCCTCGCCACGACGGCGTGCAGCCATCTTGAGTTCGGCGGTGATGTTGAAGACGTAAGGGGGGAGACGATCAATGCGCGCAAAGCGGCGCGGCGAACCTTGGTCAGCCATGGCTTCCTCGAAGACGTAAGCGCCCGGAACCGTCCGAGCGACGTTGGCCACTGCGGTGGCCGAGGCAAACAATAGAGCGCCAAGGTCACCGCTGTCCAGAGCTACCGAAGAAAATTGAGCAACTTAGCAGATGTCTTTGTAGGCCCCGTCATGCCACTCCAGCGGCGTGGCCAAGCCGGATTTGGGGCTCAGGTGGCTACCCTGGATCGAAGAAAACGGCACACCGTTACTGCCCAGGCTCACCGCTCGCTCGTTTTTATCCGATTCGGTGATGAGAGTATAAGAGTGCTTGCGCATGGCCTGATAGCGCGGGTCGTGGTCGTTCAAGGCCTTGTGATGCACCTTCAACTGCCCTTCATTCAACTGCAGACGCTTGCTCAACGAGGTGCCCCAACGGGTCAGGCAGGTTTCCGCGAAATGCCGCACGATCAACCCCGGCTCGGCCAACGCCTTGTCCCCCGAGGCACCGTCGGCAGCGGCATTGCCCACCAGGGTAGCGTGTCGGCCCGGCATCGGGTACACGCATGTACGGGTGCTGCTGGCGGTCTGCGGAATGACACAGGCGAAGCCTTTGGAGCGCTCGTCGCGTGCGTAGAACGCTACATACTCCTTCACGTTCGCTGCCAGTTTTACCCGGTTATCCTGGAAATTGAGCAAGCCAGGTACCGGGTCGATTGCAAAGATATTCACCGGTATGTGCTTGAGCGCTGCGTCGTTGGCCATGGCGTTGGCCAGCATATGGCAACTGATGCCACCACGGCTCCAGCCAACCATGTTCACTTGGGTAGGGATGACGCCGTTCTTGCGGAAGGTCTTGATGATCTGTTCCTGCAACTGCTGTGGTGTAACGTCACGCTTACCATAGCTATAGCGACGCCAGAACCAGGAACCACTGGCCTCAAGGTCCTTGATCGGAACACCGGCGGCTTTCAGCTGGTTGTACTCCTGCTCGGTCAAATCCTGACGCTGCCAATCGCAGCGGCCTTTGATGATCTGCAGTGCATGACCTACGTTTTCATCCCAACCTCTGCCAAACAAGGTGCCGGTCATGCCGTATGCCTTGTTTTCGACAAACATTTCATCCGCCTGCAGGTTGCCGCTGCCTGGGCCATCAATGATGATCCAATCAGCAAACTCCCGGCCCTGCGTGTTAGAGGCCAGCGTCGACACCAACTCACCATCCCAGAAATTGGGGTGAAGGTCGTCAAAGCGATGGGAACCGGTACCACAAAAATACACTGTCAAAATACTCATGCTGCCAACTCGATCTGATTGAAGATGACAGCAGGCTAAACGCGGCGAATAAAAGCAGGCATACGGAAACGCGCCCAAAAAAAACCCCGGCATTGAGCCGGGGCTTTTCATGAAGCAGGCGACTGTCAGTGCGCGTAAGTCAGCAACAACTCGGTCGGCACTTTGGTGTCCAGCGACATCATCACGCTCAGGGCGGTAATGGTGAAGATCGAGAACACGAACAGCTTGCGTGCCCAGAGGCGATCATCTACTGCCTTGTAGCCGGTCCAGGCCATGTACAACCAGTACATGCCCATGGCCGCTGCTACCGCCATGTAGCTCATGCCGGCGTAACCGCCGATGGTGAGCATCAGGGTGGCAAGCAGGAACGCGATGATGTACAGCAGGATGTGCTTCTTGGCGACCCCAATGCCGCGCTTTACCGGCAATACCGGAATCGACGCTGCGAGGTAGTCGTTGAAGCGGAAGATCGCAATCGCATAGGAATGCGGCATCTGCCACAGGCTGAACATCACCAGCAGGGTCAGCGCAGCCAGGTCGAAGCTGTTGCTCACGGCGCAGTAACCGATCACCGGAGGCATGGCACCGGACAGGCTGCCGACCAGGGTGCCGTGCACCGATTTACGCTTCAGGTACAGGCTGTAGAAGCCGACGTAGATGACGAAGCCGATCAGGGCAAACAGCGCCGCCAGCGGGTTGGCCTTGACGTACAGCAGGCCAAAGCCGGCCACCCCGAGCAGGGTGGCGTAGACCAGCGCCAGTTTCAGCGAGATCAGGCCCTGAACCATGGCGCGGTTCTTGGTACGTTCCATCTTCAGGTCGATGTCACGGTCGATGCAGTTGTTGAACACGCAACCGGACGCCACCACCAACGAAGTACCAATAACCGTCGCCAGGAACAGTGCGAAGTCGACATGCCCTTGCGCGGCAAGGAAGAAACCGCCTGCCACAGAAAGCACGTTACCGAAAATGATCCCCGGTTTGGTGATTTGGATAAAGTGCTTAAAGGACATGCTGTCTACCTCACTTCGCCATCATGCTGGTGTGGATGCTGAACATGATCCACAGAGACAGACCGACCAGCAGCACGATAACCAGCCCTGTGAACAGGAAGGCACTGACGTTCCAGCGCTGCTCACGCGAGCTGTCCAGATGCAGGAAGTAGAACAGATGGACGACTACCTGGATCACTGCGAAGGCCACCACGATCAGGATGGTCATGTCTTTTGGCAGGCTTGGGTACATCACCAGACCAAATGGAATGACCGTCAGGATGACCGACAGGATGAAACCGATCGCGTACGACTTGTAGCTGCCGTGGCTGGCGTCGTGACTATGGTGAGCGTTAGCCATTTACAGAACCCCCAGCAGGTAGACAACGGTGAACACGCAGATCCAGACCACGTCCAGGAAGTGCCAGAACAGGCTCAGGCAGCTCATGCGGGTCTTGTTGGTCGCGGTGATACCCTTCTTGTTGATCTGGTACATCATTACAGCCATCCAGATCAGGCCGCCGGTCACGTGCAGACCGTGAGTACCCACCAGTGCAAAGAAGCCCGACAGGAAGCCACTGCGCTGAGGACCGAAGCCCTCAGAGATCAGCAGGTGGAACTCGTTGACTTCCATCACGATGAAGCCAAGGCCCAACAGGAAGGTGATGGCCAACCAGGCCAGCACACCATTCTTGTTGCCCTTGTACATCGCCAGCATCGCGAAACCGAAGGTGATACTGGAGAACAGCAGCAGCGCGGTTTCAGCCAGTACGTAGTTCAGTTCAAAGATGTCATGACCCGACGGACCACCGGCGAAGTTATTCGACAGTACCCCGAAGGCCGCGAAGATCGACGCAAACAGGATGCAGTCGGTCATCAGGTAGAGCCAGAAACCGAATACGGTCATCGGGCCCGAGTCGTGGTGTTCTTCGTGCCCATGGTCGTGACCATGAGCAGCATCAGCATTCAATACATGACTGGACATTGATTAAACCCGTTCAAACGATTCGACACGTGCGCCATGCACTGGGGAGCCGGTTGCCAGGCCCAAGGCCTTCAAACGCTCACCCTCGATGCGGGCGACTTCCTCTGCAGGAACCATGTAGCCCTGGTCGTCACGTGCAGCGTGAGCAACGAAGACAGCAATGGTGCCAACCAGGCTGGCGACAACCAGCCACCAGATGTGCCAGATCATGGCGAAACCGAACACAGTGATCAGTGCACCCATCCACACGCCAGTGGCGGTGTTGTTCGGCATGTGGATCGCGCTGTACTTGGCAGGAGCCTTGTAAGCAGAGCCATCACGCTTGGCTTCGGTGAATGCATCCAGGCCGGCATTAACTGGCAGGGTGGCGAAGTTGTAGAACGGTGGTGGCGACGAAGTCGACCATTCCAGGGTGTGGCCGTTCCACGGGTCACCGGTGACGTCCATGTTCTGCTTGCGATCACGGATCGAAACGTACAGCTGGATCAGCTGGCAGGCGATACCGAACAGGATCAGCACCGCACCGACCACGGCAACGTACAGGTACGGTTCCCAGGCAGGGTTGGTCGAGCTGTTCAGACGACGGGTCATACCCATGAAGCCCAGCGCGTACAGAGGCATGAAGGCCACGTAGAAGCCGGAGATCCAGAACCAGAAGGCCGCTTTGCCCCACTTCTCGTTCAGGGTGAAACCGAAGGCTTTCGGGAACCAGAAGGCGAAACCGGCGATGTAGCCGAATACCGCGCCACCGATGATCACGTTGTGGAAGTGAGCAATCACGAACAGGCTGTTGTGCAGAACGAAGTCAGCACCTGGAACCGCCAGCAGAACGCCGGTCATACCACCGATGGAGAAGGTGATCATGAAGCCCAGGGTCCAGCATACTGGCGCGGTGAAGCGCAGACGGCCCTGGTAGATGGTGAACAGCCAGTTGAACAGTTTCACACCGGTCGGGATCGAAATCAGCATCGTCGCCAGACCGAAGAAGGTGTTGACGCTAGCGCCCGAACCCATGGTGAAGAAGTGGTGCAGCCAAACGCCGAAGCCCAGTACCGAGATCGCGCCGCTGGCGTAGATCATCGACTTGTGGCCGAACAGACGCTTGCCGGTGAAGGTCGAAATGACTTCCGAGAACACGCCGAACGCCGGCAGGATCAGGATGTACACCTCAGGGTGACCCCACGCCCAGAACAGGTTGACGTACATCATCGGGTTCCCACCAAGCTCGTTGGTGAAAATGTGGAAGTCCAGATAACGGTCAACAGTCAGCAGTGCGAGTGTAGCGGTCAGGATCGGGAACGATGCAACGATCAGGATGTTGGCCCAGGTGCAGGTCCAGGTGAAGATCGGCATGTCCATCAGCTTCATGCCAGGCGCGCGCATTTTCAGCACGGTGGCAAGGAAGTTGACGCCCGTTAGCGTTGTCCCCAATCCGGATATCTGTAGCGCCCAGATGTAGTAGTCCACACCGACGCCAGGGCTGTACTGAATCCCGGCCAGCGGCGGATAGGCAACCCAGCCGGTCTTGGCGAATTCACCAACGCCCAGGGAGATGTTGACCAGCGCAACGCCGGACACCAGCAGCCAGAAGCTCAGGGAGTTCAGGAACGGGAAGGCCACGTCACGCGCACCGATCTGCAGCGGCAGGACGATGTTCATCAAGCCGGTGAAGAATGGCATGGCCATGAAAATGATCATGATCACACCGTGAGCGGTGAAGATCTGGTCATAGTGTTCGGGCGGCAGGTAGCCCTCGCCGCCGCCAGTGGCCATGGCCAACTGGGTACGCATCATGATGGCGTCGGCAAAGCCGCGCAGCAGCATGACCATCGCGACGATGATGTACATCACCCCGATTTTCTTGTGGTCGACCGAAGTCAGCCACTCAGTCCACAGGTAGGTCCACTTGCGGAAATAGGTGATAGCACCGATCAGCGCGATACCGCCGAGCGCGATCATGGCAAGGGTCACCATGACTATCGGCTCGTGATACGGTATCGCATCCAGACTTAGTTTACCGAACATCTCTTACTCCTCTGCCCCAGCAGCTGAATGCATACTCGTGTCCACCTCTTGCACAGCGGCTACTTCCTTGCTGGCTTCCTTCTCGTGGTGCACAGGCTTGCCACGTTTCATGCCTTCGTACTTGTCGACGATGGTCTGGAAGAAGTCAGCCGGTGCAGCGCCGTACAGCGCAACCGGATTGTTTTCGCTTGGTTTGGCCAGAGCCTCGTACTCAGCTGCTTCCAGCTGCTTAGGCGACTGCTTGACTTCGTTTACCCAGGCGTCGAAATCAGCCTGAGAGGTGGCAATTGCCTTGAACTTCATACCGGTGAAACCCGCACCGCTGTAGTTGGCGGAGATACCGTCGAACTCACCCTTCTCGTTGGCGATCAGGTGCAGCTTGGTGGTCATACCGGCCATGGCGTAGATCTGACCGCCCAGGCCCGGGATGAAGAACGAGTTCATGACCGCATCGGAGGTCACGCGGAAGTTAACCGGGGTGTTGGCCGGGAAGACGATCTTGTTGACCGTGGCAATGCCTTGTTCCGGGTAGATGAACAGCCATTTCCAGTCCAGCGCGACCACGTCGATCTGTACCGGCTTGACCTCGGAGTCCAGAGGGCGATACGGATCCAGCGAGTGGGTGGTCTTGTAGGTGACATAGCCCAGCGCAATGATGATCAGTACCGGGATGGTCCAGACCGCCACTTCGATCTTGGTCGAGTGCGACCAGTCAGGCGTGTAGTTGGCCGCCTTGTTGGAAGCACGGTACTTCCAGGCGAATGCGATGGTCATCAGGATGACCGGAATCACCACCAACAGCATCAGGCCGGTAGCGATCAGGATAAGGTTCTTTTGCTCAATGCCGACCTGACCCTTCGGGTCGAGCAGGGTCCAATTGCACCCACTGAGAAAAAGCATGCCTAAAAAGGGCAGAATGCCAAACAGTCTGGGGTAACGCTTTTTACTCATTTCACGACCTCTAGAGCAGCTTGCTTCAATGCAATTTGTGTTTTGGTCGCCAACACTTCGTCCTGCCAAGCGTTAGCATTTACGGGATCGAATAGGGGCATGCATGGAGGAGCGCTGTGGCGACTCAGCAAAACCCTATATAACGACGGTTATTATTTTGACTTCGTAGGCAACGGGCCTGTCTTCAGACCAAGTCCATTTGGTGCGGGAAATCACGGAGGGGGGTCAGCCCGGCATCGCCGCTGGCGATGCTCGACAGAGTCAGCGAAAAGAGCCTTAGCTCCTTTAATCCTGCGACTCGCAAGCGGTGCCGAACGGAAATTGGGGGCGATTGTAGATATGTAACCTGGCATTGACTATGACTTATTGCGCAACAGTCCTTTACAGAAACTGCAACAATAAATCGTTCAAAATCAATTTTGCGACAGTTTGTCGCACCCCTCCCAGTACGCCTGAAAGGCCCGCACTACAAGGGCTGCGACTTGATCCAGATCAATGCTGCTGCGACATTCAAGGCGCACCGGATGTCGCAGCGCACTTGCCCGGCGCGTGACTTTTGTCTAAGGCTGGCGACGGTTGCGGTAGATGCCCAGCGGTACCAGAACAGCCGTCAGGGTAAAGGCCAGCAGCGCCCATTGCGCCAGCGACAAACCCAGTACCGGCGGGTAGGGCGTGGAGCAAAAGCCATCGACCTGAAACACCAGCGGCAGAACCGAAGCCAGCGGCAACCCGTCGACGATCGGTTGCAGGGTGTCGATACCACAACTGACGGCCGGGTTGGCCAGAATATAGACATGGTTGCCCGCAGCGGCGATGCCGCCTATGGCGCTCAGTACTACCAGTATCTCGAAGACCGTCAGGCTGCGCTTACCGGGCATGGCCGCACCGATGAAGGCAAACAGGGCAATCAGCAGCAACGCGTACCGCTGCAGGATGCACAGCGGGCACGGTGCCTCACCGAGGACGATCTGCATATACAGTGCGCCTCCGATCAACGCCAGGCAGATTATCCCCAGCAGAACCAGAAAGCGCCGCTCTCGATTCAGGCGCTGTACGTGTTCATTCATTGCCGTTCCCTTTAATAGATAAATGACTCCGCTGGCGGCCGACCGCCACACGAAAGTCTACACGCTGGCTCTGGCCTTTGAATGTGCAAAATTCGCGCCCCGCATCGGCCATCGCGGCTCGGCCGATCACCGAGCGTTACCTCGGGGCAACGGAACGTATCGGAAAGGAGGCATGCG
Organism: Pseudomonas sp. AL 58; assembly: GCF_036348395.1. Lineage (NCBI taxonomy): Bacteria > Pseudomonadati > Pseudomonadota > Gammaproteobacteria > Pseudomonadales > Pseudomonadaceae > Pseudomonas > Pseudomonas sp. AL 58. Next base: position 109,341 of record NZ_JAZBQR010000002.1, on the reverse strand, counting down.
TGATAGACATCAGGCAGTGAAGGATAAGCTGATTAATGCAGGATTAACCTTTAAAGGTTTTTACACATCGAGCTTTTTCCGCTGCGGCGCAGCGTATTGAACCGCCAACAAGGCCGGCTCCAGGCAGGAGTCGGCCTTGTTGGGGATTGTGGAGGGTTATTCCAGCGCTGCAGCCGGCCCGAAGAACTCATAACGGCTCTGCTGCTCCGGCACACCCAGGCCTTTCAGGTGACGCTTGACGGTCGCCATGAAGCCCTTGGGCCCGAGGAAGTAGGCATCCAGGTCACGCTCAGCCGGCAGCCACTGATCCAACTGGTCGAGGGTCAACAGCCCCACGGCATCGGCAGCCGGGCTGGCGCCATCGTCTTCGGCGTAGCAGTAGAAGCGCTTGAACTGCGGATGCGTCGCCGCCAGGTCATCGATCCAGCCACGGAAGGCATGCACTGCACCGTTACGGGCGCAGTGGATAAAGTGAATCAAGCGGCCCGTGGAAAGCGCTGCCTCCACCATCGCCAGCGTCGGCGTGATGCCTACGCCACCACTGATCAGCACCAGCGGCTTGTCGCTGGCAGCCAAGGTGAACTCGCCCGACGGCGGGAACAGGTTCAGGGTATCGCCCACCTGCAGTTGCTCATGCAGGTAGTTGGAGACTTTACCGCCCTCCTCACGCTTGACACTGATGCGGTATTGGCCGCCCTTGCTCAATGCCGACAGCGAGTAGTTGCGACGATGCTCTTCGCCGTCGATGAACAGCTGCAGGCCGATGTACTGACCCGGCTCTGCCGCCAGAATCGCACCGCCATCTTCAGGCGCGAAGTAGAAGGAAACGATCTCGCTGCTCTCCTCCACCCGCGCAGCCAGCTTGAACACCCGCGCACCACGCCAGCCACCGACGGCTTCGGCTTTCTGGTCATAAACCTGGGCTTCGGCGCCGATCAGGATGTCGGCCAGTTGTTGATAGGCTGCCCCCCAGGCGGCAATGACTTCAGGGGTGGCAATTTCACTGCCCAACACTTCTTCAATGGCGCGCAGCAGGCAGCTACCGACGATCGGGTAGTGCTCTGGCAGGATCTGCAAGGCCACATGCTTATTGATAATCTGCCCGACCAGCCCCCCCAGTTGCTCGAGCTGGTCGATATGCCGCGCATACATCAGTACGCCATTGGCCAATGCACGTGGCTGGTCACCGCTGGCTTGGTGAGCCTGGTTGAACAGCGGACGCACCTCGGGGTACTCGCTGAGCATGAGCTTGTAGAAGTGCGTGGTCAGCGCTTCACCACCGCTTTCCAGCAGCGGCACGGTTGCTTTGATGATTGCACGGTCTTGGGCATTGAGCATAAGGGGACTCCTGAGCCTATGGCTTCTGTAAAAAACTGCCATGAGTAATTCAGGAACCGTGCCAAGTTTAAAATTCAATAAAATCAATAACTTAAAAAATATAGAGTCATTATGACCCGATCTGTTTTATAGTCATTTCGACCAACAGGAGTCATTATGACCGCAAAGCCCCTGCTCACCGCCCTGCTGCCACTGGTTAGCGACCTGTCCCGCGAGCTGCCGGAACGCGAACGCTATCGACGCCTGCTGGAGGCCATGCGAACCCTGTTGCCATGCGACGCTGCGGCCTTGCTGAAACGCGAGGGCGAATGGCTCGTGCCATTGGCGGTCGACGGCTTGAGTACCGACACCCTGGGGCGGCGCTTCAAAATCAGCGAGCACCCGCGTTTTCAGGTGTTGCTAAGCCGTCACGAACCCACACGCTTTGCCAGCGACAGCGACCTGCCCGACCCTTATGACGGCCTGGTCGAAGGCCTGCACCAGCACCTTGAAGTACACGACTGCATGGGCTGTCCGCTGTTCGTTGATGAACAGCCTTGGGGGCTGATTACCCTGGACGCACTCGCCCCGGAACGCTTTCAGCAGATTGAGCTTGATGCCCTGCAAGCCTTCGCCAGCCTGGCCGCCGCAACGGTCAAGGTGGCCGAACGGATCGAGCGCCTGGCCCTGCGCATAGAGGACGAACACCAACGGGCCGAACTCTACCGCGAGGCCAGTGGTTTTCAGGAGCGGGAGTTGATCGGCCAGAGCAAGCCGCACAAACGTCTGCTTGAAGAGATCGCCTTGGTAGGCGGCAGCGACCTGACTGTGTTGATCACCGGCGAAACCGGGGTCGGCAAAGAGTTAGTGGCCCAGGCCATTCATGCAGCCTCGGCACGCGCCGACAAGCCGCTGGTGAGCCTGAACTGCGCCGCCCTGCCCGACACCCTGGTGGAAAGCGAATTGTTCGGCCATGTACGCGGGGCCTTTACCGGCGCGGTGGGTGAACGCCGCGGCAAGTTCGAGCTGGCCAACGGCGGTACGCTGTTTCTCGATGAGGTGGGCGAGCTATCCCTGCAGGTGCAAGCCAAATTGTTGCGCGTGCTGCAAAGCGGCCAGTTGCAACGGCTGGGTTCGGATCAGGATCATCGGGTGGATGTGCGCCTGATTGCCGCCACCAACCGCGACCTCTCCGAAGAGGTGCGCGCCGGTCGCTACCGCGCCGACTTCTATCATCGCCTGAGCGTCTACCCACTGCAGGTGCCGCCGCTGCGCGAGCGTGGGCGCGATGTGCTGCTGATCAGCGGCTACTTCCTTGAACAGAACCGCTCCCGCATGGGCCTGAACAGCCTGCGCCTGACCCCCGACGCCCAGGCCGCACTGCTGGCCTATAACTGGCCAGGCAATGTCCGCGAGCTGGAGCACTTGATTGGCCGCTCGGCACTCAAGGCCCTTGGACAACACCCGGAACGACCGAAAATTCTCAGCCTGAGCGCCAGCGACCTCGACTTGCCGGCACCCCACAGTGAGGCAGCATCGGTCAGCAACACTGCAAGCCCTGCCAGTGCGACGGTGGTCGGCGACCTGCGCCTGGCGCTGGACACCTACCAGCGCGACCTGATCAAAGCCAGCCTGGAACGCCATCAACACAACTGGGCGAGTGCCGCACGCGAGCTGGGCCTGGATCGGGCCAACCTCAATCGCCTGGCCAAGCGCCTCGGTCTACGCTGACGCATTAAAGCCAGCCGATGCCGGGCCGATAACCCGACATCTCACCCTGTTCTTAAACCTTGAAGGTGCCTATGGTCTCGCAAAAAGCCCGTGCGGACTCGCTGTCGCTGCTGTTGTTCACCCTGCGCAGCGGCAAGCTGATGGCCATCAACCTGCTCAAGGTCAGCGAGATTATCGCCTGCCCACCGCTGACCCGGTTGCCTGAGTCCCACCCGCATGTCAAAGGCGTCGCCACCTTGCGCGGCAACTCGCTGTCGGTGATCGACCTGTCCCGCGCCATCGGCGAGCGCCCCTTGCTCGACCCGGACGGGGGCTGCCTGATCGTTACGGATATCAGCCGTTCAAAACAGGGCCTGCACGTACAAGCCGTGAGCAAGATCGTTCACTGCCTGAGTACCGACATTCGCCCGCCACCCTTCGCCTCGGGCGGCAAGTCGTTCATTACCGGGGTAACCCAGGTCGACGGTACGCTGGTACAAGTGCTGGACATCGAAAAAGTGATTCACGGCATTACCCCTGCGCCTCACGATCACACCCATATCGAGCTGGCTCCAGAAGACGCTGCGGTGCTTGGCGCTGCCAATATTCTGGTGGTCGACGACAGCCAGGTGGCCCTGCAGCAGTCGGTACACACCTTGCGCAACCTGGGTATCGAGTGCCACACCGCCCGCAGCGCCAAGGAAGCCATCGACAAACTGCTGGAGCTGCAAGGCACTGATCAGGAGATCAATGTGGTGGTCTCGGACATCGAGATGTCCGAAATGGATGGCTACGCCTTTACCCGCACCCTGCGCGAAACGCCGGACTTCCAGCACCTCTACGTGCTCCTGCACACCTCGCTGGACAGCGCCATGAACAGCGAGAAAGCCAAGGCCGCCGGAGCCAATGCCGTACTGACCAAGTTTTCCTCACCGGAGCTGACCGACTGCCTGATCCATGCTGCACGTACGGTGGCCGACTTCGGCCAGTGAAGGCATTGTGCTCACTTGTCGGGCAGTCGGTCTGAGGCATAATCGCAAGCAACCGTCACTGCCCACGAGGCGCGCACCATGAGAAACGCCGTAATGACCCTGTGCCTGTTGGCCTTGCCTCTCACCCAGGCGAGCGCCTCCAGCGATGCAGCCTGGGCCGACGCGCAACACCAGGCATTGGCCACCTGCGTAGCCGCCAGCCAACTCACCGCAGTCAAGCCGCTCAAGCAGAGTGCCTTGTTCGATGACAGCGTGGGTTACACGGCGATCCTCTTGCAGGGGCACTACAAGCCTGCGCACATGAAGAACAAGGCCGGTACCGAGCTGTGCCTGTACCACCGTGAAACCCGTACTGCCCACGTGACCGAGTGGGATGCCGTCACACCCGTCCGCTAAGAAGAAGCCCACTACCGTGTCTCTTTCCACCCCGTTCAATTGCGTTGGCTGCGGCAAATGCTGTACCGATCATCATGTGCCCCTGACCCTGGCCGAAGCCGGGCGCTGGAGCGCATCCGGCGGCCAACTGATTGTCTTGCTCGAAGCGTTTTTCGAGCAAGGCCCAGGGCTGCCCGACGGCCAGCGCGAGCATGCCTTGCGCCGCAGTTTTCCGGTGGCGTGCGGCGCGAGCCAGATCCACCTGGCGGTGACCTTTGCGGCGTATAACGTCGGCCCCTGCCGCAACCTGGATGCGGATTACCGCTGCCGCATCTACACGGAACGGCCACTGGTGTGCCGCATCTACCCAATGGAAATAAACCCGCACATTCCGCTGCGCCCCGAGGCCAAGGATTGCCCACCCGAAGCCTGGCAGGATGGGCCGCTGTTGATTCACCGCGACCAGCTCCAGGACCCGGAACTGGCAGCACTGATCGAGCAATCGCGTCAGGCTGACCGCGAAGATATCCGCGCCAAAGTTGCGATCTGCCAACACCTGGGCATTGATGTCAGCGCCGTCAAGGGCAACGGTTTCACTGCCTACCTGCCGACCGTCGAGGCCATGGCGAGTGCGATCCGTGACGTCGAGGCCTCTGCCGATACCGGCAGCGCTTGGCGCCTGCACGTGACCGATCCGCTATTGGCCGAGCAACTGCGAACGCTGGGTGCGCAGGTCACCAGCGAACCGGCGACCTACTACAGCTTTATTCCACTTCAGGCCGTTTAACTGCGGCGGCGCCAGAATTCGTCAGCCAGTTGCCGCAAGCCCTCGGCCAGCTCGGCAACATTGCTGGAGTTCAGGTGGCCGCGCTGCCCGGCACTGACCGTGACTTCGCTGGCTTGGCGAATGCTGGTGATGTTGCGGTTGATGTCTTCACTGACACTGCTTTGCTCTTCGACCGCCGCCGCAATCTGCAGGCTCATTTCATTGATCTGGGTAACCCGCTGGCTGATGCCATCAAGCGCACTGGCAGCACGCTGTGCCTGCTCAACGCTGTTACCGACATAGGTACTGCTCTGTTGCATCGCCAGCACGGCATTGCGCGCACCGCTTTGCAACACACCGATCATGCGTTGAATTTCCTGAGTCGATTGGGCGGTGCGCTTCGCCAAGCCGCGCACTTCGTCAGCCACCACGGCAAAGCCGCGCCCCTGGTCCCCTGCCCGAGCCGCTTCGATGGCGGCGTTCAAGGCCAGCAGGTTGGTCTGCTCGGCAATGCTGCGAATGACATCCAGCACACTGGAAATCTCACTGCTGTGGCTCTCCAGGTTGTGGATAACTTCCGTGGCAACTTCCAGCTCACGGGCCAACTGCAAAATCGCATTCTGGCTCTGGTCAACCAGTTGCTGCCCGCTCTGGGTTTCATCTTCAGCCTGGTCCGCCGCCTGTGAGGCCTGCTGAGCACTGCTGGCGACCTGAGCCACACTGGCCGCCATCTGGTGGATGGCAGTAGCCACCTGATCCGTTTCACTTTGCTGGCCCAGCGTACTGTTGTGACTGCTGTGCAGGTGGCTGGCCAGCTCAGCCGCTTCCACGGCCAAGCGCTTGGACGTGTCGCCAATGCGCCCAACCACAGCGCCCACCTGAGACTCCAGCATCAGCATGGCAAACTCGATTTGCCCGACGCCATCCCGGCGACCGGTATACAGCTGCTGGCTCAATGGGTTGTCCGCAACTGCCTTGGCACGGCGTCGCAAGCGTTCAAAGGGCCGTAAGAGGGGAAATACCACGGCAGCACTCAGTGCAAAGCTCAGCGCCAGGGTCAGTAGATCCGACAGTGGCAGCAGCCAGTGCGCGGCCATTGCCACGGTAAATGCCAGGCTCATGCCGCCCCATAACTGCCACTCCAGCCCCGGCACAGGCAGGCGCTGCAACCAGCTGGTGCGACCACTGCGCAACTGGGCATACAATCGCTCGGCGGCCTCGACATGCGCAGCTGCCGGTTTGGTGCGTACCGACTGGTACTCAACCGTCTGCCCCTGGCTGGTGATCGGTGTCACAAACGCACTGACCCAGTAATGATCACCACTCTTGCAACGATTCTTCACCAGCCCCATCCACGAACGCCCGCGCTTGAGCGTCTGCCACATCTGCTCGAAGGCCAACGGTGGCATGTCCGGGTGGCGCACGAGGTTATGGTGCTGCCCTATAAGCTCTTCGCGACTAAAACCGCTGACGCTGACAAAGTCATCATTGGCGTAGGTAATCGCGCTGGTAAGGTCGGTGGTAGAGAGGATGTTGGCATCGCCGGGATAATCCATATTGCGGCCAGTCACAGGCAGATTGCTCTTCATTGTGGGCGCTCATTATTGTTGGCAGAAAATCGGCAGGGCGTTCGACTCTAAGGTGTTTTTTTTCTGAAACATTGACTTGGAGCAGGATATTGGCAAATGGCCATACTCGCGTTGTCAGCCGAAAGATGCTCACAGACTGATCAGTCACATCGCCCAGGACAGACACGCGCCTCAGCCATTTTTACCGAAAATGCAACAGTTCTTATCCGAATACTCTCTGTTTCATTCGAACATTTCCGACTAATTTATGTACACCTAACTAGCACTTGCTCTGCAAGAAGGTTTGTCGAAATGTCCAACAGTATGGGTATTGCCAGCGTTTTTGTTCTGTCTTCTTTGTTGTTGTCGCCGGTCGTAATGGCCGAAGAGTCGCAAGCGTTCGTGGCTCAGAATGCCGCCCGCGCCGCCGCACTCGACAACGCTCGCCACGCGATTGCAGAACAGGGTAAAGACCGCTTGGAAACCCAGAAAAACGCAGCGTCCAAGGTTTCGGCGAGTGACCGTAGCGACAGCTGACAGGCGCCCAGCGCCCCCTCTGCTCTCCCCCCGAAAACCGCACCGGTGATGCATTCACCGGTGCGGTTTTCGTCTAAAGCCGCTGCTGATCAGCGGCTTTTTTTGGCGCGGTAAAAAGTGCCTGAGTTTGATCGTCCTTACCCCCTGACGATCGTTGTTTCGCACAATAAAAAACAGCCACACCTTCACCCAAGGAGTTAACCACGGTGAGCATTGCTTTACGATTCACACCACTATTCGTTGCACTGGCTGCAACGATGCCTTTCACTGCCCAAGCAGACGACGAACCCGCTGAAGGTTTCATCGAAGGCTCCAGCCTCAAATTGCTTAGCCGTAACTACTACATGAATCGCAACCAGCTCTCGCAAGGCCAGCGCGATAACAAGGAGTGGGGCCAGGGCTTCATTGGCAAGTTTGAGTCGGGCTACACGCAAGGCCTACTCGGCTTCGGCCTTGATGCGCATGCCATGCTCGGCCTGAAGCTCGATGGTGGTGGCGGTACCGGTAACTCCAGCATCCTGCCGGTCAGCAGTACCAGCAAAGAAGGTTACGAGTACGGCAAGGCTCCGGATTCCTTCTCGACCGCAGGGGCGGCGCTCAAGCTCAAGGCCTTCGACACCGAGCTCAAAGCCGGTGACCTGTTCCTGAACAACCCGGTGATCGCCGGGGGCGAAAGCCGCATGTTGCCGCAGACCTTTCGCGGGGTCAGCCTGACCAACAACAGCCTCGACGGCCTGATGTTCGACGCCGGCCAGGCCAGCTTCACCAAGCTCTACAACCAAAGCGGGCACAGCCGCATCGGCACCTCTTATGGCGAACTGCCAGACGACCGCGAAAGCCGCCACCTGAACTGGGCCGGGGTAGCCTGGAGTTCGATTCCGAACCTCACCGCCAGCCTGTATGCCGCGGAACTCAAGGACATCTGGAACCAGTACTATGCCGACCTCGACTACACCTATCAGGTGAACGATCTGGTCAGCCTCAACCCGGGCGTGCATTTCTATCACACCCAGGACACGGGCGATGCGCTGCTGGGCAACATCGACAACAACACCTACAGCCTGCACTTCACCGTCGGTATCGGTTTTCATGCGATCACCGCGGTGTATCAGCGCGTCAACGGCAACACCCCGTTCGACTACATCACCCAGGGCGACAGCATCTACCTGGACAACTCGCAGATCTACTCGGACTTCAACGGCCCCAACGAGCGCTCCTGGAAGCTCAAGTACGCGTATGACTTCGCGGGCCTTGACGTACCCGGCCTGACTTCGGTGGTGTCCTACTCACGCGGCGAGTTGGACCTGACCAAAGTCGACCCGAACAGCGCAGGCTACGGCGAAACCTGGTACAACCCCGATGGCAAGAACGCGCAGCACTGGGAACGCGACATCGACCTGCAGTACGTGTTCCAGGAAGGCAACCTCAAGGACCTTTCCGTCCTGCTGCGCTGGGCCGCCCACCGGGGTAGCCAGGGCTATTCGCAGGTGGATAACAACGTCGATGAATACCGTGTGATCGTCGAGTATCCGCTAAACATTTTCTAACCTGCGGCATCGCAGGCGAGCCAGTCATGCCTTCGGGGCTGCAATAGCCTTGTTGGAGCAGGCTTGCCTGCGATGGGAGCGTTCGGGCGCCAGCACGTACACAGCGCCCGTATCGCAGGCACCACCTGCACCTGCAGAGACCTACGCACCAAAAGGCACCCGCCGTTCATCTGTTGAACCTGACAAGGTAGCGACATGCATAACCTTAGATCTTGTCCGACAATACACACACCCCTAAAATACGCCGCCGCGCACCCTCCGTGCACTCCCTCTTGCTCATGACCTACGGTCAAACACTGGCAACCATGACTTCGCGCACCCGGCCTCAACGCTCTGCCCTGTACCGAAGCCATCCGGAACTGGTTCTTAACCTGGGCAGTTGCCTGACGGTTCTGGCGATCGTTGCTATCGTCACGTTCCTGTTGATGCGCGAACGTGCGAACGTCGAGCAGGCCGCCGTTCGCTCGGCACGCAACATCGTGCAGTTGATCGACACCGACATTGTGCGCAACGTGGAACTCTACAACCTGTCCTTGCGGGGCCTGATCTGGGCGGCACAGCGCCCGGAGCTGTTGACGATCCCGCCTGAACTGCGCCACCAGGTGCTGTTCAACCAGGCCTTCAGTGTGCCATTGCGCGGCGACATCCTTTGGCTCGACAGTAATGGCGATGTAATCGCTGACTCCAACAGCACGACCCCACGCAGTGCCAACTTTGCCGACAGCAAGGTATTCCAGGATCACCGGGCAAACCCTGGCCTGGGCCTGCTGATCAGCCAACCGTTCAAGGCACGGCTTGGCGACCTGGACTGGTGCATTGGCTTCAGCCGCAGGATCTCGGACATTCATGGCGGATTTGCTGGCGTCGCTGCCGGTGCATTGCGCCTGTCGTACTTCAACGAGCTGTTCCAGCGCCTTGACATCGGCCAGGAAGGCAGCATCAACCTGATCAATACCAACGGCGTACTGCTCGCCCGGCACTCTGCGGTGGACAACCGCCAGTTGGTGGGCAAGGACTTCAGTCAGGAGCCGAACTTCCAACGCGCCATGCAAGCAGGCAAAGGCAGCTTTAGCGCTGTCTCGTCACTGGATGGCAAAGAACGTCTGTTCACCTTTTCCCGGGTCACCGACCTGCCATTGATGGTGGTCGTGGCCCTGTCCAGTGAAGAAGTATTCGCATCGTGGCTGCGAACCGCACTGGTGGTGGGTGCCGCAACAGGTGTGCTGTGCCTCGGCATTCTCTGGCTCACGCTGTTGCTGGGTCGCGAGCTGCGCCGCCGCCAGGATGCCGAACAAGGCCTGGCCACCCTCGCCGCCACCGACAGCCTGACCAACCTGCCGAATCGGCGGCGCCTGGACCAGGTGCTGCGCCAGGAATGGGCCAGGGCCAAGCGCAACGCACGCCCCTTGTCGGTGCTGATGGTGGACGTAGACCGCTTCAAGGCCTTCAACGAGCGGCACGGCCATCAGGGCGGCGATCAGGCACTGCGCAAAGTGGCCGCAACCATCCAGCGCTGCATCCGTCGGCCAGCAGACCTTGCCGCCCGTTATGGCGGCGAAGAGTTTCTGATTATCCTGCCGGAAACCGATACGCAGGGCGCCCATCAACTGGCCGAGAACCTGCGCCGCCAGATCGAAATACAACCACCGTACGCCAACGATGTGCAGCCGGTAACCGTCAGTATCGGCGTTGCCACCCACGCGCCAGACTGCCCGCAGCACAGCCTCGACGCGCTGTTGAGGGCTGCCGATGAGGCGCTATACCAAGCCAAGCACAACGGCCGCAATCAGGTCGTCTAGCCTCAGCGCCCGCCGGGGGCAAATCTGTATGCTGTTTTTCGACGGAATCTGTCCTTTGGCGCACCTGTCGAATGCCTGTATCGTCGTGCCCTCGACGTCACAGGTTGTTGCCGCATAATGAACCCCGAAGCCCTTGAACTGCTGGTCACCCGCGAAATGCCTTTCGGCAAGTACAAAGGCCGCTTGATCGCCGACCTGCCCGGCCAGTACCTGAACTGGTTCGCCCGTGAAGGCTTTCCAAAGGGCGAGTTGGGCAGCCTGCTGGCGCTGATGCATGAGGTCGACCACAACGGTCTGTCGGACTTGCTCGTTCCCCTGCGTAAAAAACACCCACGCCCCCGCCCCTGACAAAGCGAGCCTGCGCATGAAGCACCTGCCCCAGTCTGAGCCCTCCCTTCTGGCCCGCGACGAGGGCTACTGGCAAAACGTTGCCTCGCGCTACGACATCGAGCCTGGGCCGATCAACCTTGAGTACGGTTACTTCGGTCGCATGACTCGCACGGTCGCCGAGCGCTACCAAGCGCATATCATGGCGATCAACCGAGGCAATTCACTGCCGGTGCGTCAGCAGTTCGATCAGGTCGGCACCCTGCAGATCCACGCCGCCCTGGCTGAGCTGTTGCAGGTTCCAGCACACACGGTGGCCCTGACGCAAAGCGCATCGGCATCGATGCTGTCGCTGATCCGCAACTACAACGGCCTGCGCCCAGGCGATCAGGTACTGATCAGCGACCTGGAATACGACAGCGTGCAGCGCGCCATGCGCTGGCTGGCGCACCACCGTGGTGTAGAAGTGATCGAAATCCGTCATCCGCACCCGGCCACTTTCGACAACCTGCTCGACAGTTACCGCCAGGCGTTCGAGCGCTACCCTCGACTCAAGCTGATGGCCCTGACCTACGTGACACACCGCACCGGGTTGGTGATGCCGGTGCAGGCCATTGCCGCCTGTGCCCGAGCACACGGTGTCGAGGTCATGCTCGACGGTGCCCATGCCCTGGGGTTGGTGGACTTCAGACTGGATCAGTTAGGCATCGACTTCGCCGCCTTCAACCTGCAGAAGTGGATCGGCGCGCCGCTGAGCCTGGGTGTGTTGTACATCGCCGAAGAACGCCTGCAGGCCATCGACCCGGACATGAGCGAGGCAAGCTACCAACGGGATGACATCCGCTCACGGGCGCCGTACGGCACGCCGAACATTCCTGCCTGGATGACCTTGCCGACTGTATTTGAAGAGCACCGGGCCATGGGTGGCGCCAGCGTAAAAGGGGCACGCCTGAGTTACCTGCGTGACCTTTGGGTTGAGCAGGTGCGCGCATTGCCCGGTATCGAAGTGCTGACCCCGGACGATCCGCGCCTGTACTGCGGCATCACCTCATTGCGCTTTACCCGCCAGCCTGACCAGCCGGCCATGGTTCGGCGCCTGCTGGACGAGCACAACCTGTTCACCGTGGCCCGCGATGGCTCAGCCTGCGGACCGTGCATTCGGGTGACGCCCGGCTTCACGACAACACCGGACGATATCCAGGCGCTGGTCCGCGCCCTGCACGAACTGGCCTGAGCCCCCTCAGGCCTTGACCGGCTCGACCGCCAACTCGGCAACGTCGCTGCGCTTGAGCAGCGCGTACAACACGGCGGTCAACAGGCTACCGGCGAGAATCGCCAACAGGTAGAGCAGCGCGTGGTTGATGGCGTTCGGGATCAATAGCACGAACAGCCCGCCATGGGGTGCCATCAGCTTGCAACCGAAGTACATCGACAAGGCACCGGTCAACGCCCCGCCGGCAATGCTGGCGGGAATCACCCGCAGCGGGTCTTTGGCCGCAAACGGAATTGCGCCTTCGGAAATGAAGCACAGCCCCAGCACCAAGGCGGCCTTGCCCGCTTCTCGCTCACTCTGGGCAAACTTGCGCCGTGCGATAAAACTGGCAATACCCAGCCCGATCGGCGGCACCATACCCGCCGCCATGGTCGCAGCCATCGGTGCATAACTCTGCGAGGCCAACAGCCCCACGGAAAACGCATACGCAGCCTTGTTGATCGGCCCGCCAAGGTCAACGCACATCATCCCGCCCAGCAGGATGCCGAGGAGAATGGCATTGGTGGTGCCCATGCTGTCGAGGAAATGGGTCAGCCCCGCGAGCATCTGCGCCACCGGCTGGCCGACCACATAGATCATCACCAGGCCCGTGAACAGGCTGGCCAGCAACGGAATGATCAGGATCGGCTTGAGCGCTTCCAGGCTGCTGGGCAGTCGCGCCCAGCGGTTGATGGCCTTGGCGCTGTACCCGGCGAGAAAACCGGCGACGATACCGCCAATGAACCCGGCACCCAGGGTGCTGGCCAGCAAGCCGCCAATCATGCCCGGCGCAAGGCCTGGGCGGTCGGCAATCGAGTAGGCGATGTAGCCGGCCAGCAACGGCACCATCAGCTTGAAGGCCGCCTCACCACCGATCTGCATCAGCGCCGCAGGTAACGTGCCTGGCTGTTTGAACGCCTCGATACCGAAAACAAAGGACAGGGCGATCAGCAAACCACCTGCCACCACCATCGGCAACATGAACGAAACACCGGTCAGCAGGTGCTTGTAGATACCGGTCTTCTCACCTTTGGCCGGTGCAGCCTGCCCGGCAGCCGACGCCGACTCCTGCTTGCCTTCGGCCAACGCTTTATCCAGGGTAGCGCGCGCCTGTTTCAGGGCAATGCCGGTGCCGCAGCGGTAGATCCGCTTGCCGGCAAAACGCTCGGTGGCCACTTCGATATCGGCGGCCAGCAACACCACATCCGCGTCGGCAATCGCCTGGGCGCTGAGCGGTGTGCGGGCGCCGACTGAACCCTGGGTTTCCACTTCAAGCTGGTAACCCAGTTGCTGCGCGGCCTGCTGTAACGCCTCGGCGGCCATAAAGGTGTGAGCCACACCGGTCGGGCAGGCGGTGATGGCGACAATGCGTTTGCCCTGTACGACGGGCGCCGCAGCCTCGACCACCGGCTGATAAACCTCGGCCTTCTGGGCCGCCTCGCGCAAGAAATGATCGACATCCTGCAGCGCTTGCGATGGGGTGCTGCGGAACAACCGCTTGCCGGCAAACCGTTGCAGGTCCAGCGGGCCGCTGCTGACCACCAGAACCCAGTCAGCCGCTTCGATATCCGCCGCCTGCAGTTGCCGCTCAGGGTGTGCCGGGTCGTGAACTTCGACGCTGGTGCCATAGCCCTGGCGGCGGGCCGCAGCCTCCAACAAGCGTGCACTGAGCACGCTGGAGACCATGGCGTTGGGACAAGCCGTGACAATCGCCAGTTTCATGTTCAACCCTCTTGTTCTGCTGCCGGGGTGTGGATACGGATCTCACGCTGCAACTGCACGAGGTACTGTGGGTCGGTAATGCCAAAGCCGATCTGGCTCACGGCCATGGCCGCAATGGCAGTTGCCCGCCGCAAGGTGGTCTTGGCGTCGTCGCCAGTCAGCAGCCCGTGGACCATGCCCGCCAACAACGAATCACCGGCACCCACGGTACTGGCGACCTTCACGCGGGGCGGCGAGGCGTGCAAGGTGGCCTGGGCGTTGAACCAGGTAACGCCCTCGGCCCCTTGAGAAATCACCACTTCCTCAATGCCCAGGTCCAGCAAACGGCGCGCTGCGGCGTGCTGCTCGGTAAAACTGTGCAGCGGCGTTTCCAGCACTTCAGCCAGTTCGTCGGTATTGGGCTTGACCAACCACGGCATGCTGGCAAGGCCGGCCCGCAAGGCCTCGCCACTGGTGTCCAGCGCCACCTTCAGCCCCAAGGCCTTGAGGCGGGCAAGCAGTTGTGCAAACCACTGCACGGTGACGCCAGGCGGCAGGCTACCGGCCACGACCACGGCGTCATGCCCCGGTGCGATGTGCTCAAGACGCTCCAACAGCGCCACAAAGGCCGATTCGTTGACCTCCGGCCCCGGGCCATTGATGTCCGTCACCCGCCCTGTGCCTTCGACCAGCTTGATATTGCTACGGGTCTGCCCCGGAACACGAATGAAGCCGTCAACAAAGCCACGCTGTACCATCAGCGCCTCAAACGGTTGAAGGTTATCCGCCCCCAGAAAACCGCTTACTGTCACCTGGTGCCCCAGGTCGGCCAGCACCTGAGCCACGTTGAGCCCTTTGCCAGCGGCATGAGCCTGCAGGCCTTTGCTGCGGTTGACGGTGCCCGGCTGCAAGTGCTCCAGCGTAACGGTGAGGTCCAGTGCCGGGTTTAGGGTCAGCGTCAGGATCTTGGCCATCAGAGTATCTCCACCAGCGCCCGCACATCGGCGGCGCTACCCTGAGCCAACGCGTCACGCGCCAACTGCCGGGTGTGTTCATAATTCAGTTCACGTACCTGAGCCTTGACCTCGGCGATGCTGCGCGCCGCCACGCTCAGTTCATCCACCCCAAGGCCCAGCAGGATTGGCACCGCCTGTGGGTCGGCCGCCAGTTCGCCGCATACCCCGACCCACTTGCCGTGGGCATGGGCCGCACGCACCGTCGTGTCGATCAAGTGCAGTACCGCAGGGTGCAGGCCATCGGCCTGGGCGGAAAGCGTCGGGTGACCACGGTCAATGGCCAGGGTGTACTGGGTCAGGTCATTGGTGCCGACGCTGAAGAAGTCCACTTCGCGGGCCAGCACCGGCGCCAGTATGGCCGCCGAAGGCACTTCGATCATGATCCCTACCTGCAGGTCGCTGACCTCGATTTCCTGACGCAGGCGCTCGACCATCGCCCGCGCTTCGCGCCACTCCTCCAACTGCCCGACCATCGGAAACATGATCCGCAGCGGGCGGTTGTCGGCAGCGCGCAACAGGGCCCGCAACTGGCTCTCCATGATCTGTGGCCGCTGTAGTGTCAGGCGAATACCGCGTACACCGAGGAACGGGTTTTCTTCCTGTTCGATCGGCCAGTAGGGCAACGGTTTGTCCCCCCCGACATCAAGGGTTCGCACCACCAGTGGCCGCCCGTCGAGACCATCGAGCACCTTGCGGTACTCCGCCTCCTGAGTCGCTTCATCGGGAGCGCTCTGGTGGGCCATGAAAATCAGCTCAGTGCGCAGCAAGCCGATGCCTTCGGCTCCGTGGTCGACCACCGCCGCGATACCCGCGCTTTCACCGATGTTGGCAAAGACTTCGATCGCGTGCCCATCCAGGGTGTGCGCCGGTTCCAGACGACGCGCACGGGCGGCCTGCAAACGCTGTTCACGACGATCACGCTCGGCCAGGGAGCGCTGCAACAGCGCAGGCTCGGGCGCCACATGCAAACGTCCGCGCTGGCCGTCGAGCAGCAACGGCGTGCCTTGGGCAATCAACAACACTGACGCCCCCGCCCCCACCACCGCAGGAATGCCAAGCGCACGGGCAACAATGGCGCTGTGCGCGGTAGCGCCCCCGCGGGCGGTAAGAATGCCGGCAACACGGGCCGGGTCAAGCCGGGCGACATCGGAAGGCCCAACCTCTTCCATGACCAGCACATAAGGTGCGTCCGGCAAGGCTACATCGGCCTCGCCACACAACTGCGCCAGCACCCGGCGACCGACGTCGCGCAGGTCGGCGGCACGTTCAGCGAGCAGGGCATCGTGCAGGGCTTCCTGCTGACGGGCTGCGCCATCGATTACTGCCATCCACGCGGCTTCGGCGCTTTCACCCTGGCGCAGACGCTGTTCAACCTCATCGCCCAGTTCGGGATCGTCGAGCATTTCCAGGTGGGTGATGAAGATTTCACGGATCGCCTTGGCCTGGCTGCGCTTGATCACCCCGTCGATATCGTCACGTACGGCCGCGAGCGCCTGCTGCAATCGCTCGCGCTCCACAGCAGGTGATTCACCGCGCAGTGGATAGTCGAATTCGCGCAACACCTGCACATGCGCCGGGCCGCTGGCGATTCCAGGGGCGGCCGCCACCCCTTGAATCAACGCACCTGCCACCGGGGCCTGAACCAGCGGTTGTATCACCTCGGCAACCACAGGCTCGGGCGCAAGAGTCGGCAACGGCTCGATCTCCTCGCCCAGCCCCTCTTCCACTGCGGCCAGCAAGGCCGGCAACGCGTCAGCCGCAATGCTTGGCTCGGCGATGAATTCCAGCACCTGCCCACGGTGAGCGCCCAGGCTAAGCAGCTTGCTCAAGCTCTTCGCCGAGACGGCAGCCTGGCCGGTTTCCGGCAAGCGCAGACGAATTTCGCCCTCAAAGGCCTTGGCCAACTGCGCAAGGATCTTGGCCGGGCGCGCGTGCAGGCCATGGGCATTGGCCAGGGTAATGCGTGCGCTAGGCCAGTCGACCGGCACTTCGCCACCCAATACTTCCAATACCGTGCGGCTGCTGGTGGCGCGGAACAGTTCCTGGCCACGGCCTTCGATCAGCAGTGTGCATAAACGTTCGAGCAGCGCCTGATGGGCTTCGCCCAGGCTGGCCAGACAGAACAACCCGTTCAAGGGCTGGCCCAGGTAACGCAGCGGTTGTGCCGGGGTTACGAACGCCAGGCCCGGTTGCCGCACCGTCTGCTCGCTGTGCAACCACCAAAGCCCATCGCCCAGCGGCAAGGCCTCGACTTGCTGGAGCACTGCCGCAAAGCCGTTCCCCACGCATTCGGCACGCCGCAGCAGGCGTGCACCGCGCCAGACCAGTTCCTCGAAATCTTCCGACGGCACGCCAAGGCCGATCAGTTGGGCATCCAGCGCCAACGCTTGCGGTGCGCCCTGCAGCAATTTCAACAGTGCTTCGGCAGAGGAGGCACGGCGCAGCGCCTCACCCAGGTCGGTTTCACCCAAGGCCCGGGTCAGCAGTTGCAGCAGCCGCAGGTGCTCATCGGATTTGGCGGCGATGCCAATGGCCAGGTAAACCTTCTGACCGTCGCCCCAGTCCACGCCTTCGGGAAACTGCAACAGCCGCACGCCGGTGGTATGCACCAGGTCGCGGGTCTGTGGAGTGCCGTGGGGAATGGCGATGCCCTGGCCAAGAAAGGTCGAGCCTTGTGTCTCGCGGGCCTGCAACCCGGCCAGGTAACCTTCGGCGACCAACCCGTCAGCGACCAGCAGGTCCGCCAACAGTTGCAGTGCGGCCGGTTTATCCACAGCCGTCTGGCCCATGGATATCTGCTCTACGGTGAGCTCGAGCATGACCCTCTCCTTTGCAGCGCCAGGTGGGCGCCGAGGTATTGTTGTGGATATTTCAGCACAGTCCTCAGAGGTCTGGCCTTGGCGCCGGTGGCTAGCAGGGCAGAAAAAGCGCCAGCTGAAACGTTTAATCTATAATGACGATCACGTTACTCGATAATCTGCGATCTATGAAGCCCCATCTTGTCGGGCAACTGCGACAATAGTCGTCTGCGCTACTGCGATGAGATCGGCGAAACTACCCAGTCAGGCTTCGCAGCCAAGACCTGGTAATAACAAGGATAATTCGGTGAAACTCAGCGATATCGCTCGCCTGGCCGGTGTGTCTGTGACCACCGCCAGCTATGTCATCAATGGCAAGGCCGAACAGCAACGCATCAGTAACAGTACTGTAGAGCGGGTGCGTGCAGTGGTCGATGCACATGGCTTCACGCCCAACCCACAGGCCGCGGGCCTGCGCAGCAGACACACGCGCACCCTGGGGTTCATCCTGCCTGATCTGGAAAACCCCTCCTACGCGTGCATCGCCAAACGGCTGGAGCAAGGCGCCCGCGCCCAGGGCTATCAGTTGCTGATCGCCAGCAGCGACGACAACCCCGAGAGCGAGCGGCAGTTGCAGCAGTTGTTCCGCGCACGCCGTTGTGATGCCTTGTTTGTCGCCACCTGCCTGCCAGAAGACGACGACAGCTATCGGCAATTGCAGGCTAAAGGCCTGCCGATCATTGCCATCGACCGTACGCTGGACGCCGCGCATTTCTGCTCGGTGGTCAGTGATGACCAGAACGCCAGCCTGCAGTTGACCCGCAGCCTGCTGGAATCGGCGCCCAAGCACATCGCCCTGATTGGTGCGCGTGCCGAACTGAGCGTCAGCCAGGCCCGTACCCGTGGCTTCGATCAGGCGCTGGAAGGCTTTACCGGCAGCATCAGCCACTATCAGGGCGAGGCCTTCAGCCGTGACTGCGGTCGCCGCCTGATGGGCGAACTGCTGGCCGATCTGGGCCGCCTGCCCGACGCACTGGCGACCACCTCCTACGTGCTGCTGCAAGGCGTGTTCGACGTACTGCAAAGCCGTCCAGCCGACTCCCGTGCTGTGCATCTGGGCACCTTTGGTGACACCCAGTTGCTGGACTTCCTGCCACTGCCAGTCAACGCCATGGCCCAGCAACACGGGCTGATCGCCGAAACGGCGCTGAAACTGGCTTTGGCGGCGGTTGAGAAAAACGATTACACACCGGGTGTCCATGCCATTGGCCGGACCTTCAAACAGCGAATCTTTGCGGCCTGACCATGCGCCTGATCGACACCCACACGCACCTGGACTTTCCGGACTTCGATGCTGACCGTACAGCATTGCTGGCCAATGCCCGGGCCCAGGGTGTCGAGCGCATGGTGGTGCTGGGGGTGTATCGGGACAACTGGCAACGGATCTGGGACCTGGTGCAAAGCGACGCACAGTTGTATGCCGCGTTTGGCCTGCATCCGGTGTACCTGGATGAGCACCGCGCCGAGGATCTGCTGGCACTGAAAGACTGGCTGAACCGCCTGCACGGCGCGCGCCAGCTGTGTGCAGTGGGTGAGTTTGGCCTGGACTACTACCTGGAAACCCTCGACCGGGATCGGCAACACGCCTTGTTTGAAGGCCAGTTACAGCTGGCAGCTGACTTCAACCTGCCAGCACTGCTGCATGTACGGCGCAGCCACGCTCAGGTCATTGCAACCCTCAAGCGCTACAAGCTGGCTCGCGGTGGAATAATCCACGCGTTTGCCGGCAGTTACGAAGAAGCCAGGGAGTACATCAAGCTGGGCTTCAAGCTCGGCCTGGGTGGCGCGGCCACCTGGCCACAGGCACTGCGCCTGCGCAAAACCATTGCGCGTTTGCCACTGGACAGCGTGGTACTGGAAACCGACGCCCCGGACATGGCACCGGTGATGTTTGCCGGGCTGCGCAACAGCCCGGAACACCTGCCACAGATTGCCACCGCGCTGGCCGAGCTGATGGGCATTGCGCCCGAGCAGTTGGCCGAGGCCAGCAGCCTCACGGCCTGTGAGCTGTTTGGCTGGTAACCCCTCGTACAGCGAACGTGCCTGATCCTAGACCCGAAACGCCCCAATCAAACGCTTGAGCTCCAGCACCTGGGTCGACAGTTGCCGGCTGGCATCTTCGGTCTGGTGCGCGCCGTCACTGGCATGCTCGGCGGCGCGGTTGATCTGCACGATGTTCTGGTCGATGTCATGGGCTACCGCGGTCTGCTGCTCTACCGCAGCGGCAATCTGCTGGTTCTGGTCGACGATCGTACCGACGGCACCCAGAATGTTCTCCAGCGCTTGCTGCACCTGCTCTGACTGGCCCACCGTCCCCGATGCCATCTGATGGCTGCTGTCCATCGCCTTGACCGCAGCGCCCACACCCCCCTGCAAGCGTGAAATCATGTGCTCGATTTCTTCGGTCGATTGCTGAGTGCGCTTGGCCAGTGTGCGCACCTCATCGGCCACCACGGCGAAGCCACGGCCTTGCTCGCCGGCGCGGGCCGCTTCGATAGCGGCGTTCAACGCCAGCAGGTTGGTCTGTTCGGCAATGCTCTTGATCACCTCCAGCACCCGGCTGATGGCCTGGCTGTCACTGGCCAACTGGTTGATCACCTGTACCGATTGATCAATCTCACTGGCCAGGCGGGCAATGCTGCCTTGCTGCAACGCCACCAGGCTGCGCCCACTGACGGTATCCCGATTGACCCCATGGGCGCTGTTGACCGCCGCCGCCGTGCTGCGTGCGACCTCCTGGGCTGTCGCCGACATCTGGTTCATCGCCGTGGCCACCTGTTCGATCTGCCCCCGCTGACCGCTGACCGCCTGGTTGCTGCGCGCCGAAACGGCATGCACCTGCCCGGCCTGGTACTCAACCTGCGCCACGGTCTGGCCAACCTGCTCGATCAGGTCGTGAATACGCCGCACCGTGGCATTGAACACCTGCCCCAACTCACCCAGCTCATCGCGGCTGTGGGCCTGGAAGTTCACGGTCATGTCACCAGCCGCCACCTCGTCCATCACAACGCCAAGACGCTTCAGCGTGCTGCGGGTCGAGGCATAGAAGCCGCTGTACAGGTAGACGATCAACAGGAATATGCCCGCCAGTGCCGCCACCAGCAGTGTCATGTGCTGACGGTATTCCCCCAGTCGCTGCTGCAACTCCAGGCGCAGAAAGTCCAGGGTTGCACTGTTGAGTTGGTAGGTCTGCGCCATCAAGTCGCTAGCCTGTTGATAAAAAGCTGGCCACGGCGCATCAAGGGTGTCGGCCATGACCACCTGCTCCTCGAACAGCTCACTGGCCTGCTTCAAAGTGGCCTGGCTGGCTGCAGCGTGCGCACCCAGGCTCGCCTTCGCCCGCGGTTCAGTGGCCAGGGCGTCCTGCACCTTGATCGCATAGTCCGCTGCGAGTTTGTCGAGGGCCTGTAGCAGTTCCTCGAAACGGGTACTGGAGGACGAATTGAGAAAGCCTTGACCAAGGGAATAGGCGCCCATGGCTCGCCCCTCACCCAAGGCCTGAGTGACCTGCGGGGTTGCGCTGATCAACAGCTCACTGAGTTGGCGGATGACACGCTCATCATCCTGGCTCAGCCCGGCCTGGCTGGCGATCAGCTTGCTCAGCACCTGGGCCTGGGCCAGCAGCTTGTCAAACAGGGCTGCCTTGCTCAACAAGGACGATTCGCTCTGCGCACGCTGGAACACGGCCAGCATTTCACTGCGTTTGTCCTCGAAGGCTCGCACCTGCGCCTCATCGACCGACACCGTGCTCAAACCCTGCAGGCGGGACAACAGTTGCTGTTCAAGGGCCGAGATTTTTACCTCGACATCTTCGGCCTTGCCCGACTGCCCCAGCACAGCATTGATCTGCACCAGGTTGCCCAAGGTTTCCAGATCACTGCGCAACATCAGGCTGCTGCCAAGCAGATCGAGGCTTTGCAGCTCGACACGGGTGGCATTGAGCTGGGCATACGCGTCGCGGACCAGATAGAAATTGGTCACCAGCATGGGCAGGAAAAACAGGACGCTGATCAGGCTGAACTTCATCCCGAAACTCAGGCGGTTCATCAGCGCAACGGCGGGATACAAGAGGCGCTTCACGGGTCGTCTCCTTGATTCTTATTGTTCTATAGGCGCAATGGCTCTAGGCCACCGGCGATGTTCACCAGGTCCTGTATAACGCATATCGATGCGGGGTTTTGTAACTTAAGGTTAACCGGCGGATCGAGCCCGAGCTCGATCCGCCATGGTTTCAGGCAAGGACGGTCCAGAGGGCGAAGCCGGCGTACCAGAGTACGGCGGAACGCAGCAGCAGTTCCCAGAGGGTGTCCAGATCGGCAAGGCCATCAGGGCCGACCGCTGCGCCCTGAGAGAGCTCACCCGCCGCACGGCCGGCGATGTGAATCAGCCGACCGGCGCTGATGTGCCAGTTCAGCAATTCGTGCAACAACGCACGGCTGACCGCAACGAAATTGCCGACCAAGGCAAAACTCAAGGCCAACAAGCGTACGGGCAGCCAATCGAAGGCATGCCGTACCTGCCCTGCACAGTCACGCAATGCCTCGTTACGCGCATGAGCCGCCGTCAGTGCCAACAGGCGGTAACCCAACGCGATGGCCGGGCCCAGCAGGAAGTACCAGAAAATCACCGCGAACAGGCTCTGGTAGGCCTGCCACAGCAGATGCCCTTCAACCCGCTCAATCAACATGGTTTCATTGTCAGCGGCCAAGCCCAGATCACGTTCAGCCACATGCAGTGCGGCCTGCTCATCGCCACGCCGCCACGCATCGCGAAATGCGCCCAGCGACGCCTTCACATCACCACGTCCCAAGCTGTAAATCAGCACCAGCAAGTGGATCGGAAAGACCAGCAAACCATACGCCACCGGTTCCAGCGCATGCACGAGCAACGCCAGCAACGCCACCGGCAGCAGCACCAGAATGCCCAGCGCCCACCACGGATGGGTTTTGCCGCTACGCTCCAGTCGTGCCAACTCGCCAAGAAAGAAGCCATCGCGTTGCAGGCGCTGACGCAATGCCGAAAACTTCTCGATCCACAACACCAGCAACAACACCAGAAAACTCATGATTTCTCCTCGCTATCCTGCAGGGCGGCGCGGTAACGCGCCCAATCAAAGGCTGGGCCCGGATCCGTCTTGCGACCCGGGGCAATCTCACTGTGGCCGCGAATCCGTTCGCGGCTAATCGCTGGCCAGGCCGCCTGCAGTTGCCGGGTCAGCACCTGCAAGGCCTGATACTGGGCATCGGTGAAGGGCATATCGTCGGTGCCCTCCAGTTCGATACCCAAAGAAAAGTCGTTACACCCTTCGCGACCGTCAAATGCCGAGACACCGGCGTGCCAGGCCCGATCCAGGCAGGACACGAACTGGGTGACGGCACCATCACGCTCGATCAAAAAATGCGCAGAAACGCGCAAGGTCTTGATGGTTTCGAAAAACGGGTGCTCGTCAGGGTCCAAACGGTTCTGGAAGAACGCCTGAACCTTGCCGGTGGCGAATTGCGCTGGCGGCAAGCTGATATTGTGGATCACCAGCAGGGAAATGGCTTCGCCATCAGGGCGGGCGTTAAAGTTTGGCGAAGGGCAATGGGTGATGCCGGCAACCCAGCCGGTAGCACGGTCCAACTGCATAGAAATTCCTGAAAGCAACCCAAAGACAATGCCAGTATGCCCCGGCGCACAGGCAGATGTATCGTGAAAAAGTGTGTTCTCGAGTAGCCAAACCCTGCACAACACGCCGCTTGTTTGCTGCAACCCCGGCACGGGCTGACCTATAATCCCGGCCACTTAGCTTGTGGAGCCCGCCATGCCGAATTTACGCCTCGCCGATCTGACTGCCGAAATCGAAGCCAACGTGCGCCGTGCGTTGCTCGAAGACATTGGCAGCGGCGACATCACTGCCCAACTGATCCCCGCCGAACGCCTGGCCAAGGCCACCATCATCACCCGTGAGAACTGCGTCATCAGCGGTACGGCATGGGTGGATGCGGTGTTCCGCCAACTCGACCCTCGGGTGGCGGTGCATTGGCAGGTCAAGGACGGCGACCGGGCCAGGCCCAACCAGATCCTGTTCACCCTTGAAGGGCCGGCACGCTCGCTGCTCAGTGGTGAGCGCAGCGCCTTGAACTTCCTGCAGTTGCTCTCCGGTGTTGCCACCCACGCGCAGTTCCTCGCTGACAAGGTTGCCCATACCCAGGTCAAACTGCTCGACACCCGCAAGACGCTTCCAGGCCTGCGCCTGGCGCAGAAGTATGCCGTCACCTGCGGCGGCTGCCACAACCACCGGATCGGCCTCTACGACGCCTTCCTGATCAAGGAAAACCACATTGCGGCCAGCGGCGGCATCGCCGAAGCGATCACCGCGGCACACCGCATCGCCCCCGGCAAACCCGTGGAAATCGAAGTGGAAAGCCTGGCCGAGCTTAAACAGGCACTGGACGCTGGTGCCGACATCATCATGCTCGACGAACTGAGCCTGGACGACATGCGCGAAGCCGTCCGCCTGAACGCTGGCCGAGCCAAACTCGAAGCCAGTGGCGGGATCAACGAAAGCACCCTGCTGGTGGTCGCCGAAACGGGGGTGGACTACATATCCATCGGTGCCATGACCAAGGACGTCAAGGCGGTGGATCTGTCGATGCGCCTTAGCCTGTAAGGGCTCAGAGGGCTTACCGCACCTACGCGGCCCCTGGCCTGAAAAAACAAACCCCCGCTCAAAGGCGGGGGTTTGTCATCTACCTGCGCAGAATCAATGTGCCGCGTTCTGCAGGCCATCCAGGTAGCGCTCGACGTCCAGTGCAGCCATGCAACCGGCACCGGCCGAGGTAATCGCCTGGCGGTACACGTGGTCAGCCACGTCACCGGCAGCAAACACACCCTCGATGTTGGTGGCAGTGGCGTTGCCGTCACGGCCGCCGTTGACTACCAGGTAGCCGTCCTTGAGGGTCAGTTGGCCTTCGAACAGCGACGTGTTCGGGGTATGGCCAATGGCGATGAACACGCCGTCGACCTTGATGTCTTCGCTGCTGCCATCGTTGTTCTTCAGACGCGCACCAGTCACGCCCATGTCGTCACCCAGCACTTCGTCCAGCGTGGCGTTGAGCTTCAGCACGATCTTGCCTTCGGTCACACGGGCGTGCAGCTTGTCGACCAGGATCTTCTCGGCACGGAAGGTCTCGCGGCGGTGAACCAGAGTGACCTTGCTGGCAATGTTGGCCAGGTACAGGGCTTCCTCGACAGCGGTGTTACCACCACCCACTACCGCCACCTCACGGTTGCGGTAGAAGAAACCGTCACAGGTAGCGCAGGCCGAAACACCTTTGCCCATGAAGGTTTCTTCCGACGGCAGGCCCAGGTAGCGAGCGCTGGCACCGGTGGCGATGATCAGTGCATCACAGGTGTAGGTGGCGCTGTCACCTTTGAGGGTGAACGGCTTTTGCGCCAGGTCTACGGCGTTGATGTGGTCGAACACCACTTCAGTCTCGAAACGCTCGGCGTGCTCCTGCATACGCTGCATCAGTGCCGGGCCGGTCAGGCCGTGGGCGTCGCCCGGCCAGTTGTCGACTTCGGTGGTAGTGGTCAACTGGCCACCAGCCTGCATGCCGGTGATCAGCAGCGGCTTGAGGTTGGCACGGGCAGCGTACACCGCGGCGCTGTAACCGGCAGGGCCGGAACCGAGGATGATCACTCGCGAATGACGTACTTCAGACATGACACTCTCCTGTCGACCTGGCCTGTAGCGGCCAGTGTCGTAACGCCGGGATCGCCGGCTGGAATAAAAAAGAACCTGCGAAGCACTTGGGGAAGGCTTTTGGCCGCAGGTCCTGAAAACAGCGGGTTACAGGCTCTTGGCGTTTTCCGCCAGGTAGTCGGCAACACCCTTGGCATCGGCCTTCATGCCTTTCTGGCCTGGACGCCAGCCGGCCGGGCACACTTCACCGTACTGTTCGGTGAACTGCAGGGCTTCGACCAGACGAATCATCTCGTCGACTTCACGACCCAGCGGCAGGTTGTTGACCACCTGATGCTGCACCACGCCTTTCTGGTCGATCAGGAACGAAGCGCGCAGAGCAACGCCAGCGTCATGCTCGATACCATAGGCACGGGTGATTTCGTGTTTAACGTCAGCGACCATGGTGAATTCGACTTCGCCAATGCCGCCCTTCTCCACCGGCGTGTTGCGCCAGGCGTGGTGGGTGAACTGCGAGTCGATGGAAACACCGACCACTTCAACACCCAGCTCACGGAACTTGTCCATACGGTTGTTGTGGGCAATGATTTCCGACGGGCAGACGAAGGTGAAGTCCAGCGGCCAGAAGAACAGCACGACGTATTTGCCGCGCAGGGAGGAAAGCTTGAAGCTGTCAACGATCGAACCGTCACCCAGCACTGCCGCGGCATCGAAATCAGGGGCTTGCTTGTTAACCAGAATGCTCATGAAAACTCCTTGAAGATTGAATTCGAAGGCGTTGAAAAGTTGTGCGCACTGTAGCGAGGTGGCAGAGATTAAGGAAATATCCTTAGACAATCTACCTTATAGACGACCTCTATTTACCGTCTTGGGAATGGCCTGATCCTCTATGACCTACGGGTCACAAGCGACCTCGGCTTTTGTTACATCGCGTGTCGCCAAGCCTTGCCGGCTTTCACCGGGTGCCCAAACTGGGTAATGTCAGCGCGTTTTATCCTCACGCGGAGCCTTCTATGCAAGCCCCTGTTCTTTCTGGCCCGGACTACCTGCGCCAGGGCTTAAAACTGGTACTCAGCCCGGGCCTGCGACTGTTCGTGTTGCTGCCTTTGACGATCAACCTGGTACTGTTTTTCGGCCTCATCTACCTTGCCGGACACCAGTTCAGCCTGTGGGTCGACACGTTGATGCCCAGCCTGCCGAACTGGCTGAGTTTTCTCAGCTATATCCTGTGGCCGCTGTTTGTCGTGCTGGTAGCGCTGATGGTGTTCTTCACCTTCACCCTGCTCGCCAATATCATCGCCGCCCCGTTCAATGGCTTTCTGGCTGAAAAGGTCGAAGCGGTAATACGCGGCAGCGATCAGTCGCCGCCGTTCAGTTGGAGCGAACTGGTCGCCATGGTGCCGCGCACGCTGAGCCGTGAGCTGCGCAAACTGGGCTACTTCCTGCCACGCACCATCGCCCTGTTCATCCTGTCGCTGATTCCGGTGGTCAACCTGATCGCGGCGCCGTTGTGGCTGGTGTTCGGGATCTGGATGATGGCCATTCAATACATCGACTACCCGGCCGACAACCACAAGCTGGGCTGGAACGAAATGCTCGCCTGGCTGCGGGAAAAACGCTGGAAGAGCCTGAGCTTCGGCGGCTCGGTGTACCTGGCGCTGCTGATCCCGTTCGTCAACATCCTGATGATGCCGGCGGCGGTAGCGGGGGCCGTGGTGTTCTGGGTACGTGAAGACGGTGA
The DNA here is from genome assembly GCF_036348395.1 of Pseudomonas sp. AL 58. Lineage (NCBI taxonomy): Bacteria > Pseudomonadati > Pseudomonadota > Gammaproteobacteria > Pseudomonadales > Pseudomonadaceae > Pseudomonas > Pseudomonas sp. AL 58. Next base: position 82,148 of record NZ_JAZBQR010000002.1, on the reverse strand, counting down.
CAAGGCGCTAGCGCCGACGAAGGTACACTAACGCCTTGATACGGCCTGCCTTCTGGCAGGCCGTATCGCTTCTGGTCAGGCTGGCATCAGCTCGCCAGGTGGCTGGAGAACTGGCCTACCGCGCTGACAACGCGCTTGGCGCCGTCCTGAATCTCGACAATCACCGTTCCGGTCTGCCCGACCAGCTCCAGGCCTTGTTCGGCCTGACGCTTGCTGCTGTCGATAATGTCCACTGCGGCTTTGGCCAGTTGTTCGTTCTGCTGCACCACCCGGGCGATTTCCTCGGTGGCGGCGCTGGTACGCGACGCCAATTGCCGTACTTCGTCGGCAACCACCGCGAAACCACGGCCTTGTTCGCCCGCGCGAGCGGCTTCAATGGCCGCGTTGAGCGCCAGCAGGTTGGTTTGCCCGGCAATGTCGCTGATGGTCTTGATGATCGAGCCGATCACCTGAGACTGCTTGTCCAATGCCTCGATACCCTCCGCTGCATCCTGCATGTAGGCCTCAAGGCCACGCATGACTTCAACGGTATTGCTCACAACTTCGGCGCCCTTCTGAGCGCTGGCGTCGGTCTGCTGAGAGGTCTCGTAGGCAATGTTGGCTGCCTCGGCAACAGCTTGTTCCTGCTTGACCTGATCGGTGATTACCGTGGCGAACTTGACCACTTTGTACAGCACGTCGTGCGCATCGATGATCGGGTTGTAGGACGCCTCCAGCCAGACTTCACGCCCATGGGCATCAATGCGCTTGAAACGGTCAACGATGAACTCGCCACGGCGCAGCTTGTCCCAGAACGCCTGATAATCGGGCGAGTTGTAATCTTCCGGCGTACAGAACACCCGGTGGTGCTTGCCGCGCAGCTTCTCGAGGGTATAACCCATCGTCTGCAGAAAGCGGTCATTGGCCGTGAGCACTTCGCCGTCGAGATTGAACTCGATCACAGCCGTAGAGCGCATCAGCGCATTGATCAGGCTTTCATGCTCACGAGAGGTTTCAATGGTGCGGGTCAGGTCGCTGGAGTGCAGCGTAAAGTACTGAAGCCGCCCTGCACTGTTCTTGACTGGCTGCAAAATCGAACGCAGCCAGGCTTCCTCACCGTTGCCACGCAGCAGACGGAAAGCACCATTGAGGTGTTCACCGCGGGTGATGGCACCCCTCATTTTCGTGTAAAAATCGAGCTGTTTGACGTGGGACGGAACGATTTCTTCGATGTTGCGGCCAACCAACTGGCTGCTGTCGTACAGCATCTCTTTCTCGAAGTTGCTGTTGACCGACTCGATACGGCCCTGCGGGTCTAGGTGCAGTACCAGCATCTCACTGTCGAGGCTGCTTTTGACCTGCTCCATGGAAAGCAGGTCTTCACGCAGCTGGAGGATTTCTTTTTTCAGTTTGCTGTTGAACATTACCGCCCCTGGAGCGCAAGACCTTCAATTGAATGCATCTGCATCGGCCGATTGTTCGACATTCTTGAGCGCACCGGTGCGAAATATTTCAGTCACACAAGCCCCGAGGTCAGGCGTCACAAAGCCGTCATGCCACCGTCACGCCTGCGCAATCCGCGGGCATGAAACTGTACGTCATGACAGCACATACCTTGCGCATCGCCCTGGTCAGCGAGACCTTCCCACCCGAAATCAACGGGGTCGCCAACACGCTGGGCCGCCTCAGCGAGGGCCTGCGCTCACGCGGGCATGATGTCGAACTGGTGCGCCCGCGCCAGGCAAGTGATTTACCTGGCACAGGCGACGACCAGGCACTGTTGTGCCGTGGCTGGCCACTGCCCGGCTACCCCGGCTTGCAATGGGGCCAGGTGTCGATGCACAAACTCCTGCGTCACTGGCGCCGGCAGCGCCCGGACGTGCTGTACATCGCGACCGAAGGCCCCCTCGGCTTGAGCGCCCTTCGGGCTGCACGGCGCCTGGGGATTGCCGTGGTCAGTGGCTTTCACACCAACTTTCAGCTGTACACCGCCCCATACGGTCTGGGCCTGCTGAAGCATGCACTCACCCACTACCTGCGCTGGTTTCACAACCGCACGCACACCACCCTGGTACCGAGTATCAGCCAGCGCCAGACACTGCAACGACGAGGTTTCGAGCGCCTGGGCCTGCTCGCCCGCGGTGTCGACAGCCACCTGTTCAACCCGGCGCGACGCAGCCAGACGCTGCGTGAACACTGGGGGTTGGGTAACGAGGACATTGCCCTGATGTACGTCGGGCGATTGGCTGTGGAAAAGAACCTGGGCCTGTTACGCCGCAGTGTCGAGGCGCTGTGCCAGGCTTATCCACAGCGGCGCATCAGGCTGATTGTGGTCGGCGACGGCCCTCAGCGGGCTGCACTGGAACAGCAACTGCCACAGGCGGTTTTCTGTGGTGCCCAACGCGGCACGGCCTTGGCCGAACACTATGCGTCCGGGGATATCTTCCTGTTCCCCAGCCTCACGGAAACCTTCGGCAATGTCGTGCTTGAAGCCCTGGCGTCAGGGCTGGGGGTCGTTGCCTACGATGAAGCCGCTGCGGCTCAGCATATCCGCCACGGGCACAGTGGCGCACTGGCCATGCCAGGTGACGAGAATGCATTCATCGACGCCGCCAGTTGGCTACTTGAAGACAGTGAGACCTTGCGCCGGGTACGCCTGAATGCTCGCCAACATGCCAGCCGCCAATGCTGGCCAGCGATTGTCGAGCAATTCGAGGCCTACTTGCGTACAGCGTGCGAACAAGCGGCCAGCGTGCGCCAACCACCTGTCCCACTGACGATCAAACCGGGCTCATCCGCACCTCACGGGTGAACGAAATCGCCCGTTAGAACGGGTTAGCCCAGGGCTTTCTCGATCGCCTGCACCACGGTCGGATCATCCGGCGCGGTACGCGGAGCAAAGCGGGCCAACACCCGACCATCCTTGCCAACCAGAAATTTTTCGAAGTTCCAGGTGATATCGCCTGGGAACTCCGCGCCTTCGCCAGCCAGCAAACGGTACAGGGGGTGTCGCTGCGGACCGTTAACGTCCAGTTTGCTGCCCAGAGGGAAATTCACCCCATAGTTAAGGCTGCAAAAGGCCTGGATCTCGCTCTCGGTGCCCGGCTCCTGCCCGGCAAACTGGTTGCACGGCAAGCCCAGCACGTTGAAACCCTTGGCTTTGTACTGCTGATAGAGGTTTTCCAGCGCAGCGTATTGCGGCGTCAACCCACACTTGGAGGCGACGTTGACCACCAGCACCACCTGGCCCTTGAAGGGCGCCAGGGGTAACTCCTGGCCATCCAGCGCTTGCAACTTCAGGTCGTGAAATACACTCATGACTAACTCCTCTATTGCCAATCCGGGCCACGGCGCCCTTTTGGCTCGCCCACTAAAAAGGCGCCCGGGCTGATCGCAGGTCCCAGTGGGTGCCTGACCGATCGTCCCGACCGCCTTCGCGACTTCCTGAGCTTAGCGCAGAAAATCAGTGGTGATGACCACCTTCGCCGTGGATGTGGCGATGCGCGATTTCTTCTTCGCTGGCGTCACGAACGTCAACCACTTTGACCTGGAAGGTCAGGCGCTGGCCAGCCAGTGGGTGGTTGCCATCGACGGTAACGTCGTCGCCGTCCAGATCACGGATGGTGACGATCTGCATTTGGCCGTCCGGCGCCGAAGCGTGGAACTGCATGCCGACTTCCAGCTCGTCGACACCTTCGAACATGCTGCGGTTCAGGGTGCTGACCAGTTCAGCCAGGTATTCGCCGTAGGCATCTTCAGGTTCGATGGCAACGTTCAGTTCCTCACCGGCTTTCTTGCCTTCCAGAGCCTTCTCCAGGCCCGGGATGATGTTGCCTGCGCCATGCAGGTAGACCAGCGGAGCGCCGCCGGCGGAGCTGTCGATGACCTCACCAGCGTCGTTGGTCAGGGTATAGTCGATGGAGACAGCCTTGTTGGCGGCGATCAGCATGGGGCGAGACCTTTTGCAGAAGAATATAGAGCCATAAGTGTAACCAAGGCCTCGTCCGAAAGCGAACGTAACCCAGACAAACGGAATACCATGAGCGACAGCCGCATTCTCGGTTTTCATCAGGACGAGGACGGCCACTGGGTGGTCGAATTGTCCTGCGGCCATACTCAGCACCTGCGCCACCAGCCGCCCTGGCAATCGCGCGCGTGGGTGCTGGACGCCGACCAGCGCCAACAGCGTATCGGCCAGCCTTTTTCCTGCGGCTGGTGCGCGCAGGGTGTCGATAGCGATACCCTTGGCAATTGATTCTTTTGCACAGCTCACCTCGAGACGCTCGCATGCAGACATTTTTTATCGCGCCGACCGACTTTGGTGTCGGCCTGACCTCCATCAGCCTGGGCCTGGTCCGCACCTTGGAGCGGGCCGGCCTGAAGGTGGGCTTTTTCAAGCCGATCGCCCAGCCACACCCAGGTGATACCGGTCCAGAGCGCTCCACCGAGCTGATCGCGCGTACCCACGGTTTGAAGCCGCCTAAGCCGCTGAGCCTGGCCCACGTCGAGCGCATGCTGGGCGACGGCCAGCTCGATGAGCTGCTCGAAGAAATCGTCACCCTCTACCAGCAAGCCTGCGAGGGCAAGGACGTGGTCGTCGTGGAAGGCATGGTGCCGACTCGCCACGCCAGCTACGCTGCGCGGGTCAACCTGCACCTGGCGAAAAGCCTGGATGCCGAGGTCATCCTGGTCTCGGCACCGGAGAACGACGTGCTGGCCGAACTGTCCGGGCGGGTCGAGCTGCAAGCGCAGCTGTTCGGTGGGCCGAAGGACCCGAAAGTGCTTGGGGTGATCCTCAACAAGGTGCGTAGCGACGAAAGCATGCACGCCTTCGCCACGCGCCTCAAAGAACACTCGCCGGTGCTGCGCAGCGGCGATTTCCGCCTGCTTGGCTGCATCCCCTACCAGGCCGACCTCAATGCACCGCGCACCCGCGATGTGGCGGAACTGCTTGGCGCCCAGGTGCTCAACGCCGGGGACTGTGAACAACGGCGGATGAACAAGATCATCCTCTGCGCCCGTACCGTCGCCAATACGGTGCCACTGCTTACGCCTGGCACCCTGGTGGTAACCCCCGGCGACCGCGACGACATCATCCTCGCCGTCAGCCTGGCATCGATCAATGGAGTACCACTGGCCGGCCTGCTCCTGACCAGCGACAGCAAACCCGACCCGCGCATCCTCGAACTCTGCCGGGGAGCATTGGCGGCAGGCCTGCCGGTACTGTCGGTGAGCACGGGTTCCTACGACACGGCCAACCAACTGAACCAGCTCAACAAGGAAATTCCGGTCGACGACCGCGAGCGCGCCGAGATCATCACCGACTTCGTCGCCAGCCACCTCGACGCCAGCTGGCTGCATCAGCGCTGTGGCACCCCACGGGAGATGCGCCTGTCACCTGCGGTGTTCCGCTACCAACTGATCCAACGTGCCCAGCAGGCCAACAAGCGCATCGTCCTGCCGGAAGGCGCCGAGCCCATGACCGTGCAGGCTGCGGCCATCTGCCAGACCCGCGGCATCGCCCGGTGCGTGCTGCTGGCCAAACCGCAAGAGGTGCAGGCGGTGGCCCGCGCCCAAGGTATCGAGCTGCCAGAGGGCCTGGAAATCCTCGACCCGGACTTGATCCGCGAGCGCTATGTCGAGCCGATGGTCAACCTGCGCAAAAGCAAGAGCCTCAACGCGCCAATGGCGGAGCAGCAACTGGAAGACCCGGTGGTCATCGGCACCATGATGCTGGCGCTGGACGAAGTCGACGGGCTGGTCTCGGGCCTGGTGCACTCCACCGCCAACACCATCCGCCCGGCCTTGCAACTGATCAAGACCGCGCCGGGCTGCACCCTGGTCTCGTCGGTATTCTTCATGCTCTTCCCCGAGCAGGTGCTGGTGTACGGCGACTGCGTGATGAACCCGCACCCCAGCGCCAGCGAGCTGGCCGAAATCGCCCTGCAGAGCGCCGACTCGGCCGAAGCCTTCGGCATCACGCCACGGGTGGCGATGATCAGTTACTCCAGTGGCGACTCAGCCAGCGGCGAAGAGGTGGAGAAAGTACGCGAAGCCACCCTGCTCGCCCAGGAAAGCCAACGCGACCTGCAGATTGACGGCCCACTGCAATACGACACGGCGGCCAACGAAAACACCGCCCGCGAACTGGCGCCAAACAGCCCGGTAGCAGGTCGCGCCACGGTGTTCGTCTTCCCAGACCTCAACACCGGCAACACCACCCACAAAGCCGTGCAGCGCAGTGCCGACTGCGTCAGCCTCGGGCCAATGCTGCAAGGCCTGCGTAAACCGGTCAACGACCTGCCCCGCGGCGCCCAGGTCGACGACATCGTCTACACCATTGCCCTGACTGCGATTCAGGCCAACCGCTCTCTGGATAGTTGAACCATGCTCGCTTTTCTGCCCGCGCCTGTGCGCGGGATCATTGCCTCGTTGCTGCTGGGGCTGAACACCCTTGTGTGCTGTACCCCGCTGTTCATCGTCAGCCTGTTCAAGCTGTGCTTGCCGTTTCCGGCGGCACAGAAGCTGACCGACGAACTGATGCGCCACATCCACGAAGCCTGGATCAGCAACAACAAGGGCTGGATGAACCTGATCAGGCATACCCACTGGCAGGTGGAGGGCCTGCAAGGGCTCGGCTACCAGCACAGTTATCTGGTCACCAGTAACCACCAGAGCTGGGTGGACATCCTGGTGCTGCAGTACGTGCTGAACCGGCGTATTCGGCCGCTGAAGTTCTTCCTCAAGCACGCCCTGATCTGGGTACCGGTGATCGGGCTGGCCTGGTGGGCACTGGGCTTTCCGTTCATGAAGCGCTACTCCAAGGCCTACCTGGCCAAACACCCGGAGAAGCAAGGCAAGGACCTGGAAACCACGCGCCGCACCTGCGCAAAGTTTCGTGGCACGCCAACCGCCATCTTCAACTTTGCCGAAGGTACCCGCTTCACCCAGGCAAAACATGCCGAACAGCAGTCACCGTTCCAGCACCTGCTCAAGCCCAAGGCTGGCGGCATCGCCTTCGTGCTGGATGCGATGGGTGAACAACTGCAATCGATCATCAACGTGACCCTCTACTACCCAGACGGTGCGCCGGGTTTCTGGGACCTGCTGTGCGGGCGGATGACACGGGTAGCGGTGCATATTCAGGAACTGGCCATTCCCGAGGAATTCCTCGGCAAAAGCTATGACCAGGATGACGCGTACCGGCTGGCGTTCCAGCAATGGATCAACCGGCTATGGGAAGAGAAGGATCAGCATTTGGCGCAGTTACACCGTCAACGCTGATACCCGCAAGGCGGGTTACTACGTACCGTAGCAATCCGCCTTGCTGGCCACAGGCCGACGGTTACTGGTACTGCTGACCAGGAATCGGCTTCAGGTTGACCTCTACACGACGGTTTTGTGCACGGCCATTGGCATCGGCGTTGCTCGCAACCGGCTGATCCGGGCCAGCACCACGTACCGACAGACGCGAACTGTCCACGCCCTGGGATGTCAGGTAAGTGCTGACAGCCTGCGCACGGCGCTGCGACAGGTCCATGTTGTGCTGGCGGCTGCCGGTGCTGTCGGTGTAGCCAACGATTTCGATGGTGTTCTGGTTGAACTGCTTGAACGAGTTGGCCAGGTTGTTCAGCGGCGAATAGAAGCTTGGGGAGATATCCGACGAGTCGGTGCCGAAGGTAATGTTGCCCGGCATGATCAGCTTGATCTGATCGCCCTGGCGCTGCACTTCCACGCCGGTGTTGGCCATGCTTTCACGCAGTGCCGCTTCCTGCTTGTCGGCGTAGTAACCGTAACCGGCCGCCGCTGCACCCACAGCTGCCGCACCGATCAGTGCGCCCTTGCCACGGTTGTCGTGGTTGATTGCAGCACCCGCGATTGCGCCAGCCAGCGCGCCCAGGCCGCCGTACTTGGCAGTTTTGCTCATTCCAGTGCTTTGCTGTGCCTGCCCTTGGTTATCGTAAGGGCTTGGGGTGGCACAACCGGACAGCATGGCAACAGCAGTAGCGACGATAATCAGACGACGCGAGGTGAACATGGAAAAGCTCCTACAGGGATTCTAAAGCACATCGAAAATTGGCAGACCTATACGGGCCTTGGAACGCGACAAACGCAAATAATTCCCTGGCTTAGGCCCGAACAAATGGATTTTCACGCATTTCATCACCCAAACGGGTGTCTGGTCCATGCCCGGTTACAACAGTAGCGTCCTCATCCAGCCGGTACAGGCGCTCTTTGATCGAACGGACAATGGTCGGCTGATCGCCGCCCCACAAATCGGTACGGCCAATACCACGACGAAACAGCGTGTCGCCAGCGATCAGCAACTTGGCATCGGCGAACCAGAAACTCATCGAACCCGGGGTATGCCCCGGCGTGTGCAAGGCAACCCCACAACCGCACGCCAACTCTTCGTCATCGGCCAGCCAGCGATCCGGCGACGGTACCGGCGTGTAGGGTACGCCGAACATCCGGCACTGCATTTCCAGGTTATCCCAGAGGAACTGGTCTTCCTTGTGCAAGTGCAGCGTAGCACCGGTCTTTTCCTTCAACAGGCCGGAGGCCAGGAAATGGTCCAGGTGCGCATGGGTATGGATGATACTGACCAGCTTCAAACCGTGAGCGTCAAGGCGCGCGATAATCTGCTCATGGTTACCGCCCGGGTCGACAACGATGGCCTTCTTGGTAATCGGGTCGCCGATCAGGGTGCAGTTGCACTGCAAAGGGCCGACGGGGAAGGTTTCGCGGATCAGCGCGGGGCTGGCGGTTTGCATGAGATGATCCTGCCAAAAGGTGATGGCATATTTTGGCACAGCCGGCTGAACCCGCCGATATCACTTTCGTGAAAACAGGCCGGTGGTCGATTCAAAACCCCAGCGCCAGTGTCTGCCTGCCTTCCAGTGCCAACAGGAACTGCTTGGCCGCCAACCCACCGGCATAGCCGGTCAAACTGCCCGAGGCGCCAATCACCCGGTGGCAAGGGACAATGACCGAAATCGGATTCTTGCCGTTGGCTGCCCCTACGGCGCGCACCGCTTTCGGGCAGCCAATCTGCCGGGCGATGTCACTGTAGCTACGGGTTTCGCCAAACGGGATGGTCAACAGAGCCTGCCAGACCTTGCATTGAAACTCAGTACCGACAAAGTCGAGGTCCAACTCAAAGCACTTTCGCGTACCGGCGAAGTACTCACCGAGCTGCCGCTCGGTGGCCAGCAACACCGGGTTTTCAACCGCCTCACGCACGGCACTCAAGAGAACCCGGTTGGGCTTCTCGTTTTCCCAGAGCACTGCGGCGAGCCCGGAGGCGCTTGCAATCAGGGTCAATTGGCCGACAGGTGAACCCATCATCTTGAATACGTAGGACATGCCCTGAATTCCATAAATCATCGTGAGGTCAGCAGCGCATCCCCATCTGAAGGCTCCAGATGAAATTCGCGTTTTTTTGACGCCAAATTAACCAACTCGCCTGTATCAACGCTACAGATTCTGATAAAAAGCGCGATACCGTAGCGGCCACCCAAGGAAAGGCCGCCGTTCGCCCAGGAAGCTAAAATGCCCAGTCCACTCGGTTACTCCTCTGTCTGGTACGCCTCTCTCAGCAACAACGTCCAGCTCAACAGCCTTTTGTTTGGTACTGCCTGGGGCAACGGCGCGAGTACGACGAACCTGACGTACAGCTTCATCAATCCTTACGTCTCGCTTTTCGCCCGCAGCTATTCCGACGACAACGAGTACCAGGCAAGCTATGCCCTGACTGCGCCGCAACAGGCCGCCGTCACCAGCGCCCTGAATAGCTGGTCTGCGGTAGCCAACATCAAGTTTACCCAGGTAAAGGAAACTACGAGCAACGTCGGCGACCTGCGTTTTGGCGGTTACGCCTACATGAGTGACGACACCGCAGCCTGGGCCTACTTTCCTGACAGAGCGCCCAGTGCTGGCGATGTCTGGATCGGGCCAGCAACCAACAACAAGGCGCCGGTCAAGGGCACCTATGACTACATGACCTTTGTGCATGAGATTGGCCATGCACTTGGCCTGAAACACCCCTTCAGCACCAGTGCCTACAACTACACCGTACTGGCGCCAGAGCTCGATGATGTCCACTACACCCTGATGAGCTACAACAACGCCTATTCCTTTGAGCCCACCTCGCCCATGTTGCTGGACATCCTGGCGATCCAGAAGCTCTATGGCGCAAATACCCAATGGCAAACCGGTAACAACACCTACCAGTGGGGCGCCGACCAATCAGTCTTCGAAACCCTCTGGGATGCCGGCGGCATCGATACCCTTGACGCGAGCAACCAGAAAGCCTCGGTACGCCTCAATTTGAATGAAGGCCAATTCAGCAACATCGGCAAAGCCTTCTATGACCAGACGGACATGACAGCCATCAACAACGGGCTGGGTATCGCCTATGGCGCAAAAATCGAAAATGCCACGGGGTCGGCCTTTGGCGACACCCTGATTGGCAACGCCCTGAACAACGTGCTGGATGGTCGTGGCGGCAGCGACACAATGATCGGCGGTGCGGGCAACGACACCTATATTGTCGACAACATCGGCGACATCGTCAGTGAAACCAGTACGCTCAGCACTGAGATCGACACCGTTCTCGCCTCAGTCAGTTACGCCCTGAGCGCCAACATTGAAGTGCTGACGCTCACCGGTAAAGCCAGCAGCAACGGCACTGGCAACGCACTCAATAACCGCATCACCGGTAACGCCGGAGCGAACGTGCTGGACGGCGGTGCCGGGGTCGACACCCTGATCGGTGGCACCGGCAACGACACCTACGTGGTCGACAACAGCGCCGACATCATCATTGAAACCAGCGCCTTGGCCAGCGAGATCGACACCGTTCGTGCCTCAGTGAGCTGGACCCTGGGCGCCAACCTGGAAAACCTTACCCTGACGGGCAGCGGTAACCTCAACGGCACCGGCAACACCCGCAACAACGTGCTGACCGGCAACAGTGCCAACAACACCCTGAACGGTGGCGCAGGCAATGACCAACTCAATGGCGGGGCGGGCAATGACCTGCTCGAGGGTGGCCTGGGTACCGATACCCTCAGCGGCGGCCTTGGCAATGACATCTATGTGATCGACAACATCGCCGACAAGGTCATCGAGGCCAGCAACGAAGGCCGCGACCTGGTCCGCAGCAGCATCAGCTACACCCTGGCCGGCAACGTCGAAGACGGCCTGCTGCTGGGCAGCGGCGCGCTCAAACTGGTGGGCAACGCGCTGAACAACACCCTGACCGGCAACGGTGGCGCCAACGTGCTGGACGGCGCTGGCGGTGCCGATGTCCTCGACGGAGGCGCTGGCAACGACACCTACTACGTCGATAACCTCGCGGACACCATCATCGAACGAGGCGCCTCGCCAACCGAGATCGACAATGTCTTTTCAACAGTGAGCTGGACCTTGGGCGCCAACCTGGAGAACCTGACCCTCACCGGCCTGGCTGCGATCAACGGCACCGGCAACGCACTCAACAACCGCATCACCGGCAATGCCGGAGCAAACATCCTGGACGGCGGTGCCGGGATCGACACCCTGACCGGTGGCACCGGCAACGATACCTACGTGGTCGACAACCTGCGCGATGTCATCATCGAAAAAAGCACCTCTGCCAGTGAAATCGACACAGTTCGCACTTCAGTGAACTGGACCCTGGGCGCCAACCTGGAAAACCTCGTGCTCACCGGCAGCAGTAACCTCAGCGGTACCGGCAACACGCGCAACAACGTGCTGACCGGCAACGCAGGCGACAACCTGCTAAACGGCGGTGCAGGTGCCGATACCCTCAGCGGCGGCCTCGGCAATGACATCTATGTGGTCGACAACATCGCCGACATGGTCATTGAGGCTAGCGGCCAAGGCCGCGACCTGGTGCGCAGCAGCGTCAGCTACACCCTTGCCGCCAACGTTGAAGACGGCGCGCTGCTGGGTAGTGGCGCACTCAAGCTGACCGGCAACACACTGAACAACACCCTGACGGGCAACAGCGGCGCCAACCTGCTCAACGGCGCTGGCGGTACCGATACCCTCGACGGCGGTGCAGGTAACGACACCTATTACGTCGACAGCACCGACGACCTCATCATTGAACGAGGAACATCGCTCAAGGAAATCGACAGCGTCTTCTCTTCGGTCAATTGGACCTTGGGCGCCAACCTGGAAAACCTGACGCTCACCGGCAGTGCCAACCTGAACGGTGCCGGCAACACCCTCAACAACCGCATCACCGGCAACGCAGGTGACAACCTGCTGGACGGTGGCGCAGGTATCGACACCCTGATCGGTGGTACCGGCAACGACACTTATGTGGTCGACAATCTGCGCGACACCCTCGTTGAAACCAGCACCCTGCCCCGCGAGATCGATACCGTGCGCGCTTCGGTCAACTGGACCCTGGGTGCCAACCTGGAAAACCTGACCCTTACCGGCAGTGCCAACCTGAACGGCACCGGCAACGGACTCAACAACGTGTTGATCGGCAACAGCGCCAACAACACCCTGAACGGTGGCGCAGGCAATGACCAACTCAATGGCGGGGCGGGCAACGACCTGCTGATCGGCAGCCTCGGCACCGACACACTCACTGGCGGCAGCGGCGCCGACCGGTTCGTCTTCAACCTGCTGAACGAGTTGGGCAAAGGCAACGCACGCGACGTCATCACCGACTTCAACAGCAGCGAAGGCGACAAGATCGACCTGTCGAAGCTCGACGCCAACGTCCTCGCCAAAGGCATCAACACCTTCAGCTTCATTGGTGCCGATGCATTCAGCGCCGCCGGGCAAGTGCGCTTTGTCGATCACATCCTCTACGGCAACGTCAACGCCACCCCGGACGCTGACTTCGAGATTCACCTGGTGGGCGTCAACAGTTTCAGTGCGCAGGATATGATTGGCTGATGACGGTAACTCGCAGGCAGTAAAAAACCTGGGCAATCTCAACGCCAAGCCGACTTGTGTCTTGAGGCAGGAATAAAATTGGAAGTGAGCACGGTGGCGCACCTACCGTGGGAGCACACCTTGGTGGCGATGGAACCCGCAGGGTTCCCAGCGTATGCAGCTCATCCAAAAGCCGGTGTAGAAGACCCAAAGTGCCAATATTCCAGCATTAAGCCATGCTACATCCTGGAGTATTCGCACAATGGCAACGATACAGCGCACTTACGGCAGGTAGAGCCTGAACACGCCGCCGCCCAACGGCCCGCCGTTGCCGATTTCAATGCGCCCCTGCAGCCCGTCGCGTTCATGCAGCGCAGCAATGCGGGCCGCGAAGTAGAGGCCCAGGCCGGTGCTGCCGCTGCTGGGGTTGATGCCCTGCACGTAGTCGCTCTGGCGTTCGAGCATCTGCAGGGGATAACCCGGGCCGTCATCGTTGACGCTCAGTACTAGTTGGTCGTCTTCTTCGCTGACGGTTATCAGCAAGGCGTGGCCGGCGTAACGGATGGCATTGTTGAGGATGTTGGACACCACCGATCCAATCAGCTCACGATCAAAGAAGCCCAGCGGGTTGACGGTGTCGATCCGGTAGCTGGCCAGCAGGTCGCGATGGCTCAGTACGTCCTGGTGAGCCGCCAGTTGCGCTTCGATGAAGTCGTCCAGCTCATGGTAGCCAGGACACATCGGCAACTGGTTGACGCCCAGTTTGTACAGGCCCAGCAGTTGCACCAGCATGCCGTTGAGGTGGGCGAATTCGTGTTCCATGACGCCCAGCTCACTGCCGCCACGTTGCGTATCAGGCAAACGGGCCAGCCATTGGCTGTGGGTCTGCATGAGCATCGCCAGGGAGTTTTTCATGTCGTGTACGGTGGAGGCGATCACCGTGGAGAAGTCGAGCCCCTGCTTGTTTTCGCTCATCCACCAAATGCCCGTATGTGCAGTTTGCGATAGCGCTCGTAGCGCGCGTCACTTTCAGGAATACCGGCCACCCGGCTGAGGCAGGCGCGGCACTCTTCCAGTACGGCTGCGGTTGGCGTATCACCGGCCAGGCGCAGCAGTGCCTGGGTAGTGTTCAGGGCGATACTGATGTTCTTCGGCTGCAACACCAGTGCCCGACGGAACAGGTCCAGGGCGCCCCCCAGGTTGCCGGCCTGGTAACTGCGCACACCTTGACGGTTAAGGTCGACGGCTTCGTTGCCCCCACCCAGAATCGCCGGGTCATCGGTCAGGGTTGCGATGTTTTTCATCACCGCCGGGTCGTCGCCATACACCTCAACGCAGTTCTTCAAGATGCCGTTACTGGCCGCTTCCTGCCCGAGTTGTTGCAGCTGGGTCGCCACCAGCAAGGCGGCTTCGGCAGAGAAGAACTGGTCCATGCCCTCGATGCGAGCCATGGCCTGCTCGGTGAGCTTGGCGGCGGTCTCGGGGTCGCCCGCCTTGATCAGGCTGGTGGCTTTCATCAGGCGGGCGCGCACTTGCAGGCCCTGATCGTCTGTGTACTCCTTGGCCACTTCGCTCAAGGCCGAGTTGATCTCTACGCGCGTACGCGCATCCATGCCGCCGCCACCGTTCTTGCTGATCAAGGCCTGGGCCAGGCCCAGGTTGCTTTCAGGGTCTTTGAAACGCGAGTGCTGGCCCTGGCTGACCGCCTGACGGTAGGCGCGTGAAGCGCTGTCGAAGTCTTCGTTGCCCAGCGCCAGCTTGCCCAACAGCATCTGCCGACGCACTGCCAGTGGCGAAAGGCGCACCGCCTCTTCAAGCACGCTTTGAGCGCGCTTGGTTTCGCCGGTGGCCGTCAGTACGTCGGCCAGGCCGTCGTACAGGCCAGGCATCAGCGGGAAGGCCTTCAAGGCTTGCTCATAGATGCCCTGGGCCTGGCCAATCTGGCCACGTTTGAACAGTAATGCGCCAAGGGCGGCATAAGCCCAGGGCGTGGCACGGCTGCTGAGGATGGCCTTGAGGAATCGCTCAAGGTCTTCATAGCGGTTCAGGTCACGCAGGGCGTTGGCCCGGTAGCGCAGGCACAACGGCGCAAAACGCTGGTCCTGGCGGCAGAGGTTCTCGCACGCGGCCAGTACCTCGGCGGGTTTGCCGCGGTCGAGCGCCTGCAGAATCGGCTTGAGCAAGGTTTTGCGCTGTACCAGCTTTTCCAGCCGCTGGGCCAGGCCGATCCGGTTGAACGGTTTGGTCAGGTAGGCATCAGGCTCATGTTCCAGAGCACTGAGCACCACTGCCTGGCTGCTCTCAGCCGTGACCATGATGAACACGCATTCATGGCTGATGAGCTTGTCGACCATCAGGTCTTCAAGGGTTTGCTGGCCGTTTTTCTTGCCATCGCCCAAGTGAAAGTCATGCAGGATGAAGTCATAGCGTTTCTGCGCACACATGCGCAGCGCCTGCTCGCCGCAGTCAGCAGTGTCGACGTCTCGCACGCCCAGTTCGCGCAGCATGGAGCGCACGGAGCTGCGGAAGTCGGAGAAGTCATCGACGATAAGAAAACTTTTTTGGCTGTAAACCAACATCCAAGGAACCTGTCATGGGTAGTAAGGAGACACACGCACGCAACGATTACAACGACAGGCTCAGCCTTTCAGCCCACTACGGCGCGTAGCTGACAACCAACGACAGTGGGCTATCACGCAATACAACACCGCCCTGTCACACACCCAATTGGCTCCCCAGACGATATTGATTGTTCCCCGAGCGCTTGGCGTCATACATCGCCAGGTCTGCGGTGTGGATCAGGTTATCCATACTCGTGGCGTGGTCGGGAAATACCGCCACACCCAGGCTGGTGCCGATCACACACGTTTGACTGGCAATCTCCATCGGCATTGAAAGTGCCCGGATAATCATTTCGCAAAGCACATGGATTTCTTGTTGTATGTTCAGGTCGGACGACAAACCTTCGAGCACCAGCACGAACTCATCGCCCCCGATACGTGCCACTGTATCGGCCGTACGCACCAGATTCTTGAGGCGCTTGGCCGTGCTAATCAGGACCTGATCACCCGCCGCATGACCGTAGCTGTCGTTGATCGCCTTGAAGCCATTGAGGTCGAGAAAAATCAGCGCCACTCGGGTGCGCTGGATGCGTGCCTGCTCAAGTGCCCCCGACAGCCGCTGTTCAAGGACCAGGCGGTTGGCCAGGCCAGTCAGCGCATCCTGGTGGGCCATGCTGTGCAGTTGGTTGGCCCAGGCTTTTTCTTCGGTGATGTCGCGTACCACCCCCATCATCTTGATGGCCTTGCCGTGGGCGTCCTTGATCACATTGCCGGTCTCGCGCAGCCAACGCACCGTACCATCGGGCCAGATCACCCGGTACTCCTCGTCATGGTTTTCGCCGGTTTCAATGCAGCGCAACTCGCCCGCCCTGACCTGCTGACGGTCGTCCGGGTGGACACTGTTGCAGAAGTGTTCATAACTGGGGGTGATCTCGCCAACCTGATAGCCGAACATGCCGTAGATGGCTTCAGACCAGTACAACTGCTCGGTGTCGACATCCCAGTCCCATGTGCCGATACGGGCAAAGTACTGGCTGCGTTTGAAACGCTCGATGTCATCAGGGAGGATGTCGCGCGCTTGGGCACATTGGCTGCAAACGCCCGGCGGCGAGCCCGCCAGTTGCGCCTGAAGCTCAGCCAGGCGAGCACTCAGGTCGCGCTCGCGGTGCAGCGCACGGCGCCACACTATCAGCAGCACCACGATGCCAAGGCACATCCAGAGAAGTAGCACGTTCAGGACTGCCGTCATGACAGCGGGGCACTCGATAATAAATGGCTAATCGCCATCTTAATCGAAGCAAGTTGTACACAAAAGCCTGCTAACCCGATGGTCCGTTTCGGTGAGGCGGGAACTGGCGAGCCTGATCGACTCGCCAGATCCACGCCGGTTCTACTAGCGGGTAAAGACCTGCGCCGTGGTGATTGCCATGTCACCCCCCGGCAACTTGATCTTGCCCAGCGGTTTCAGGCTGTCGGCATCGAAAATCGCCACATCGTTGAAGGTACCAGCCAGGTAGATCTTGCTGCCAGCCTTGTTGAACGAGATGCAGTAGTAGGAGTGATCCAGGGTGGCTGCCTGGAGCATTTTCTTCTGCTTGATGTCGTACTTGGCCAAGCGGTTGAGCACGCCAAAGACCAGGTTAGGGTCCTTGGGCGACACCATGCCGCTGAAGTAGATCTCGGTCAGCGGACCAAAGTCGACAGTCTTGGTCTTGCCGGTGGCCAGGTCGATGTTGAAGAAGCCGTAAACATAGTCAGCGGTTGCCGGGTCTTCCTTCTTGTCTTTGAACTTGGCGGCCGTGTAGAGCAGCGAGAAATCATGCCGGTAGGTCTGCTGGTTCCACACGTAGAGCACATCCGGGGCGCTGTACAGCGGGCGCTTCCAGTGTCGGCTCGGCACCAGCACGTCGAACTTGCCGGTCTGCACGTTGACCTTGTAGATGTCCGGCCCGGCGATGTACAGGCTGCCGTCGTCACCGGTCTGCATGATGGTCAGCTGGCGTGGCGCCGGGAAGCTGCGCACGGGCTTGGCACTCATGCCGGCATTTGTGGCGTAGACATCCAGGCGCGGCTGCTGCACTTCATAGCGATCGTTGAGCATCCGTGTCGGGTTAGCGACGGTGTACAACTCCTTGCCATCATGGCTGACAGTGAAGGAAAACATTGAACGGGCCTTTTCCCCCGGCTGCTGGGTAATGCTGGCATGGAACACCTGTTTGCAGGTGTCCAGCTCGACCCCGTAGATGTCGGCGTAATGGTTGTTCAACACATAGGCAATTGTGCGGTCTGGCGACAGTTGCACGGTGCCCGGCCCAAAGGCGTCCGGCATCTGGCAGGTCTTGTAGAGGCTGTCGGTGGCCAGGTCGAGAATGTGCAGGTTGTTCGGGTAGTTGGTGGTGACCATGTACTCGTGGCCACGGTTGAGCGCCTTGCCCTCGTCGGCCAACAGTGGCCCGGAGCAGGCGCCAAGCACCAGAATGGCGGCCAGGCCGCGCGTTGCAGTCTGAAGCATGCGGGTATCCCTCTTGTTCGGCTGGGGGCTCATTTGTCTTCCGGGAACACGGTCCCCAGGTTGCGCCAATTGTCGTTGGAGGCCTGGGCGTCTTTGTTCCAGTCCGGGTAGGTGCTCATCATGTCCGGCACCTGGGCCGGCCACCAGCAAGGGTCAGAGCAACCATACAGGTCTGATTCCATCGGTTGGCACAGCGACGAAACGCCACCGAAGGCATCGATTTCCCAGCCCGGGTCCGTGGTCGAGGCACACCCGGCCACCGAGTTCATGGCCACAACCTCTTCAATGCGGTTCTCGTCGGCAGCCTGTTCGAGCTTGAGCGCTTTGTTATTGATCGGCTTGAGATGCTTCATGTCAGTGGACCTTGCGCGGAGTGATGTAGCGGCTGATGAAGGCCGGGTTCTCGGCCATGATCCGGCTGTAGACTTCGATGCCGAAGTCCACCCAGTCACGCATCAGTTCGCAGTAGTGATAGGTCGGGTGAGCGGGGTCGCCATAGCGGGCGTAACTTTCGTGGTAGCAGCCGCCTGAGCACAGATTGCGAATGCGGCAGCTGTCGCACCCGGTGTTGGTGCGGTCCAGGCGCTGTGAGAGAAAGTCGTTGAGTTCGACCTGCTTGACCCCGCTGTGGACGTTACCGAACGTTGGCAACGACGAGCCGGTGAAGCGATGACAGAGGTTCAACTCCCCCTTGTGATCGACCGCCAGCATCTTCAGCCCGGCCCCGCAAGGCAGCGCCTTCTTGTGCCCTTCATGAATGTCGGTGATCAACTGGTGCAGGTTGGAGAAACCGATGCTTCGGTGCTCCAGCGCTGCCTCCAGGTAACGCCGCCCGAGGGCTTTCATGTTGGCGAACACCTGTACCAGCTCTTCGCTACTCAGGTTGTAATCGCTGATATCGCCAGAGGTCACCGGCGCAAAGCCGACCTCCGCAAAGCCCAGTTCGTTGAACAGGTGGTTCCAGATGGTTTCGACATCGGTGACGCCCCGGGTCAGGGTGACACGGGCGCCGACCGGGCGGCTGTCATAGCGCGACAGCAACATGTCGACCTTGCGCCGAACCACATCGTAGGTGCCCTGCCCACCGACCGTGATGCGATTACGATCGTGCACGGTCTTCGGCCCGTCGATACTCACCGACAAACCGAATCGGTGGGCATTGAGGTAGTCGACGATTTCTTCGGTGAGCAAGGTGGCATTAGTGGTCATGACGAACTCGACCCGTTTGCCCGCCTCACTGAAACGCCGCTCGCAGTAGTCGACCATGTACTCGATCAGCTTGCGGTTGCTCAGCGGCTCGCCGCCGAAGAACACCACGGTGTAGACCGACTCGTCCGGCGACTCCTTGAGCAGCATTTCCACCGAGGCCACGGCGGTCTCGACATCCATACGCTTGCCTTGCGAAGGCTTGTCCAGGTCCTCTTTGTAGCAGTAGGTGCAGCTCAGGTTACAGCCGGTGTTGACGTTCAACACCACCGTGTTGATCGCCGTGCGCTCGACCCGCCTGGTCGCCACTTCGGGGGTCAACGGCGAACCGTCGCTGACCAGTTCCAGGGCGATCAGCTCGCGCAGGGTTTCATTGATTTGCTCGCCGCCAAAACGCGGGGCCAGGCGCTGCTGCAGCGTTTCGCTGGAACAGCCCTCACCACGCAGGACGTCGATGATTTCCCCGGTCAGCGCATCGCTGGCGAACAGCGAGCTGCTGGGGATATGGAACAACATGCGTGCGTCATCAACCTGCACTTCGTGCAGGTTGCGCTCCACCAGGTTCAAGGTAACGCCCATCGCAACCTCCTCAAGCGGGGCCGGGCATTGCCGGCCCCCTTTTCATTCCGCTGATATGGCTGGGGTAACAGGCCCGTATCAAGGAATCGGTGGATTGTTCCAGCGCTGAACAGTGACGATCAGATGCCCCTCACCCGTGTGGGCTTTGCCTGCATCGTCCACCGCCGCAATGACCTTGAGGTTGCCGGCGTTGTTGGTCGACATCTTGCGCGCCGGGTTTGGCCCGGCATCGCCTGGGGTGAACACACCCGCATCGGCCTGCATGCTGCCGGCAAACTTGACGTCTTCATCCTCGCGGGCACGGTCATCAAACGGCTCGACCTTCCATTGCGCCGGGAACACACCAATGCGGTAGGCCTTGCCGTCCGCGCTGCGGCCCCAGGCTTCGGCGTCGAAGCGGCCTTGAACCTTCGGTGTCGAACCACCGTTGTCACCGATACGGGCCACCGAGAACGCCGGCACTACCTTGACCTCGGCAATGTCGCGGTACACCGCCAATTGCTGGCCCTTGAGTGCACCGACAGTCACTTCGCGCAACCCGGCCGGAGCATCGGCCGCGGCCTTGAGCAGCACGCGCACACGTTGCGGGCTCTGCTCCAGCACCTTGACCACTTCAACCCCCTTGCCGAACGATGGCGTACCGTTCAGGCCGCTGCCGATCAGGCTGACTTCGGTTTCGCTGCCGGCCTTCAGGTAACCCGGCTGAACCGCCAGCAGTTGTGGGTGATCCTGCCGCGCGGCGATAAAGTCCAGGCCAAGCTCATCGTGCGCGGTCTCAAACATCCGGCCCTTGAGCTGAGCGCCATTGGCAGCAAACACCTGGCGCATTTTCACCCCGTCGATATCGACGTTACCGCGCCACTCATAACCGCTGTAGAGAATGGCCGTGCCCTGGCCCTTGAACGGGCTGCCATCGGCGTACTGGCCATCAACACTGAGGGTGAAATGATCGCCCTCTGCTGCAGTAACCTTCATCACCCCGTTAAGCTCGCCCTTGCCTGGCAGGTGCCCGCTGAACGTCCAGTCACCGACCAGGGCCTGAGCCTTGGGCATCGACTTTTGCCAGTCAGCCCAGGCCTTGCTGTCGAGCGGGTAACGCTTGGCGAGCAATGGCACCATTTCCTTACGGGCCAGGTCGAACCAGTCGCGGTCGCGAGACAGTGCCTGATACTCCAGCGACGGCCACTGACCGAGGTGGAAGTTCACCAGGTGCTCCCACTCCTGCGCCGGGCGACGCTGCAAGGCCACCCGTGCCCCCGAGTGGCAACGGCCACACATCTGCTTGGTCTGGTCGTCGAACTGCTCGACGGTGTTCAGGCGACGCTCCAATGCATAACGCACACCGTCGGTTTCGCTGGGTGCCAGGCCTTGGTTGTCGGCCAGGTACTTGACCAGGGTGCGACGATCTTCATCGCTGATCTTCAGCTGGTGCATGGTCTGCATGCGCGCAATGCTCATCAGCCACCCCTCGGGGGTTTTGCGCTGATGGCTGATGCGGCTAAAGGCATTCTCACCCTCAGGCGTATGGCAACCCATGCAGGTTTCCTTGAGGATGGCCTGGGCTTCGCGTGCCTGGCTGGTCTGGGGCTGCAAGGCAAGGCTTACCGCCAACGCCAGCAGGCCACCGGCACTGGCGAACCGGAATGTTCTCTTCATCGATGTCTGACCTCCCACGGGGCTTATTCTTATCATTGTTTTTTAGTGGTCTCTTCCTGCCGGCCGGGATGGATCAGGCAATGCACAGGCTGAAGAGGTACTGTCAGTAGCGATACATATTGCATGCCAAGAACTCAAAACCCCGTTCCTACAGGGCTTCCAGCACTTTTACCGCTTGCGCTGCGTTTAATTTCGCGACAGCTGTAGCACTCTGAGACGGCGCGACAGAACGGCTTGCACTTTACCGTTCTGGCACAAAATGCCATCATTGAGCCACTTTCCATCAGGGCTCCCACGCCCTGCATGTCATAAAAAACCATCATAAGACAAGCACCTCTCGCGTGACTCGACGGTGCGTTGCATCACCCCTTGCCTGCACAACCTGACGACGCCGTGGTCTACCACCCTAAGAGCGCCGCATTGACGCTGGCCCGCGAATGGCTTCGCAGGTCGCGCTTGTTGCTGCCACAAGGAATACACAGATGCTCTTGAGAACGATGAAAATTTCCCGCCGCGCGGGCCTTGGCTTTGCCTTGATCGCGCTTATGGCGCTGCTGCTCGGAAGCTTCTCGCTGCTGGAAATGCGCCGCATGAACGAACAGTCGCGTGTGGTTGATCGCAACTGGCTGCCTTCGATTCTCGCCCTCAATGACACGGCTCTGAGCGTATCGCGCATACGGACAATCACCCTGCGCCTGCTGACCGTACGCACCGACGCGGACATGCGAAGCAACCTGGAACGTCTCTCTGAGCTCAAGCAACAGCTGCAAACTCAACAGCACAGCTATGAGCAGCTCATTAGCCTGGACGAAGAAAAGGTCGCCTACGAAGGCTTCCTGCGCGCCAAGGCGCTGTACATGACTGAGCAGGAAAAACTCAGCGCGCTGGCGCAGCAAGGGCATCAAGACCAGGCCATTGATGTTGCCAACGGCAGCCTCTATGAACATGCCGATGCCATGGTCAAGGCCTTGATCGCACTGGTCGACCTGAACAAGCAAGGGGCCAAGCAGGCCTCTCTGGAAAGCGACACGGTATTCAGTAATGCCAATGAACTGGTCATGACCATGATGATTGTCGTCGTGCTGCTGACGGTCGTGCTCGCCATTGTCCTGACCCGCAGCATCGTGCGCCCGCTGAGCCAGGCTGTGAGCGTCGCCGAAGTGATCGCCAGTGGCGATCTGTGCAGCGAAGTGACCGTGGTCGGCAGCGACGAACCGGCACAACTGCTGCAGGCACTCAAGCGCATGCAGGCCAGCCTGCGCACGACCATTCAGCGCATTGCCGACTCTTCCAGCCAACTGGCGTCGGCCGCAGAAGAGCTGCAAGCCGTCACCAATGACTCCACCAAGACCCTGCTCCAGCAGAGCAACGAAGTGGAACAGGCGGCAACGGCGGTCAACGAAATGACCACCGCGGTAGAGGAAGTGGCCCGCAATGCGGTCAGCACCTCCGAGGCCTCGGGCGAAACCGACCAGACCGCACGCCATGGTCGTCAGCAGGTGCAACAGACCGTCGATTCCATTGGCCTGCTGGCCGAAGACGTCACCCGTACCTGTGAACAGGTTGAACACCTCGCCGGTGATGTGCGCAACATTGGCCAGGTGCTTGAAGTGATTAGAGCGATTGCCGAGCAGACCAACCTGTTGGCCCTCAACGCCGCGATCGAAGCGGCGCGCGCTGGCGATGCGGGCCGTGGTTTTGCCGTGGTGGCCGATGAAGTGCGGGCACTGGCGCACCGTACTCAGCAGTCGACCCAGGAAATCGAGTCGATGATCGGCACCATCGAACAGGGTACCGAGGGCGCAGTCAGTGCCATGCGCAGCAGCAATGAACGGGCACACGCCACCCTGGATGCCGCACTGGCCTCAGGCCATGCGCTGGAACAGATTACTCAGGCCATTGCCGCCATCAACGAACGCAACCTGGTGATTGCCAGTGCCAGCGAGGAGCAGGCCCAAGTCGCCCGCGAGGTAGATCGCAACCTGATCAACATCCGCGACCTGTCGATGCAAACCTCCGCCGGCGCCAACCAGAGCAACGCCGCCAGCCAATCACTGGCACACCTGGCCGTGCAACTGAACGGGCTGGTGGCACAGTTCAAAGTCTGACCCTGCAGCAACGCCCTCTGCGCAGGGCGTTGTTTTCAGAGCTTCCCTGGAGGCGATGAAGGGGGGATTATTTCATTCCCGCCGAAAGCGCTCTCCAGGCAGGCTGGCTTGCGTTCCATGCTCATATCAGCCCATACCATCATGCGCCTACTTCCTTGAAAACCAGCGCTTGGATGGCGCTTTGCTGGGAATACATGCGGTTTGAAGCAGCGCGCTTACGAAAGCGACCCACCTCACCCAATAGTTATCGATAAGAAACCCCTGGGTGGACGGAAAAAACAAAACATGGCCGTAGCGGGCGACGTTTAGTTGCACCATCCCCCAAACCATCGCCCCGACAAAGCACGCCCAAAACCATTGAGCGCTAAAGTTCTCACCCGAAAATCGCCTGCTGGTAGAACGTCAGAACAAAAAAGCGGCTAGAGAAACACATAAGTAAGCCGTGAATACAAACACTAGGCACCATCAATCAAACGTATATTTCCCTTCACGCATGAACGCCGGCTCTCTCCAGTTGGGCCCTCTGACAACTCCGGTCCCGCTATATTGGATAAAGCCGGCGTTGCACATGCTCTTGACGAGGCTCAATAGCCCCCAGCTATCTGTCACGTGAGCCCAGTTGGCTCTGTTATAAAGGCCATCAAGCTGAGGCAGTGAGATACCCAATTCGTTCTTAGTGAGAAACAGGATTACCTCTTCAGGCTCCTCATTTAGCACAATCGTTCTTATGACGCTCATCGCTTTGCCCCTCCCATTTGCTTGTACTCTTTCTCCCTTTGCTTATCATCCGCATCTATAGCATCAGGTGAATAGAGTAATTCAAAAGCATCCTTGAGCTTGTAGTCTTCCAGCGTCGCGGAGTGAGTATTATTCCAAATGACACCCTCGTCATTCGGATCTACACCGTCAGCCACCCCTAATGCTCTGAATCGCTCCAGCTCTCTGAGTTCATGAGTATAAAAACGTTTGTCGACAGCCATAATTGCCAATTCACCCCGCAGGATCTTCTCCAAACGCTCAATCATGATGGCATTGGCGTCCGAAGGGCTGAAACGTCCCGTATGCAATTTCACCAAGTCAATGCCCTCTTGCGTCACGGTAGCGCGGGTCCAATCCAAATCCAGAATTGGGCCTCCGGCTTTGGCGGGATTGAATAGTCGATTACTGTACTTTCCTCTCGTAGTTGCCCCTTTATAAGGACTATTGAAAACAACGTAAATTGGCGGCAGGCCACTTTCAACCGGGAAGCAGTAAATACAATCCCTGAAGTCCGGCAATTAATTCTACAGCGGGCAAGCTCACCCCTAATTAGCGATCGCCTGAACCGTGATGTAGCTCGCGTCATAAAGGCAGTTGTCGCGTCTCAACACTGTCTCAGTTTGAGACGCCAAAACCCACCTCAAGCAGCCAAGCCCCCTGTTTTCAGGGGTTCTTGAGCTTGGCACAAGGGTTGCGAATACCCCCGGCATTCACTCACAAGAACGAGGTTTGCCATGTCCGCCACTGCCCCCCTGCTGCCTGCCGTTGAGGCGTTTCTGCAGCGTGCTCCCCGTATGTTGATCGGTGCCGATTGGGTTGAAGCCACCGACGGTGCGCTGATGACGCTGCGCAACCCTGCCACTGGCGAACCGTTGTGCCAGGTGCCCAGCGCCACGCCAGCCGATGTCGAACGCGCCGTGCTCGCCGCCCGCAAGGCCTTTGACGACTCTGAGTGGAGCCGCACCCGCCCGCGCGAACGGCAGAACCTGTTGTGGCGCCTGGCTGACCTGCTGGAGCGGGACGCCGAGATCGTGGCCCAGCTCGAATGCCTGAACAACGGCAAGAGCGCCGCCGTGGCACGGGTGATGGACGTGCAGCTGTCCATCGACTTTCTGCGCTACATGGCCGGCTGGGCCACCAAGGTCGAAGGCAGCACGGTGGATGTGTCGATGCCGCTGATGCCCGCTGATCAGTTTCACGGTTTCATTCGCCGTGAAGCCGTCGGTGTCGTCGGCGCTATCGTGGCCTGGAACTTCCCGCTGCTGCTGGCCTGCTGGAAGCTCGGCCCGGCGCTGGCAACCGGGTGTACGGTGGTACTCAAGCCCGCCGATGAAACGCCGTTGAGCGCCCTCAAGCTGGCCGAACTGGCCCTCGAAGCCGGCTACCCGGCCGGGGTCTTCAACGTGGTCACCGGCACCGGCGTCGTCGCTGGCGATGCCCTGACCCGTAACCCACGGGTGGATAAGCTGACCTTCACCGGCTCGACCGCTGTCGGCCAGCAGATCGGCAAGATCGCCATGGACAACATGACCCGGGTCACCCTGGAGCTGGGCGGTAAATCACCCACCATCGTCATGGCCGATGCCGACCTTGCCAGCGCGGCGGCGGGTGCTGCCAGTGCGATTTTCTTCAACCAGGGGCAGGTCTGCTGCGCCGGTTCGCGGCTGTATGTGCAGCGCAAGCATTTTGACAATGTGGTCGCCGATATCGCCGGTATTGCCAACGCCATGAAGCTCGGCAACGGCCTGGACCCCAGCGTAGAGATGGGCCCGCTGATTTCCGCACGGCAGCAACAGCGGGTGTTCAACTACATCGAGCAAGGCCGCAACAGCGGTGCCAGCATTGCCTGTGGTGGTGAACAGTTCGGTCCCGGCTACTTCGTCAAACCAACGGTCATCGTCGATGTCGATCAGCGTCACCCGCTGGTGCAGGAAGAAATCTTCGGCCCGGTGCTGGTGGCGATTCCATTCGATGACGAGGCCGACGCCCTGCGCATGGCCAACGACAGCCCTTATGGTCTGGGTGCGAGTATCTGGTCGAACGACCTGGCCGCCGTCCACCGGATGATCCCACGCATTCGCTCCGGCTCAGTCTGGGTCAACTGCCACAGCGCCCTCGACCCGGCGCTGCCGTTCGGTGGCTACAGGATGTCCGGTGTGGGCCGCGAGATGGGCGCAGCAGCCATCGAGCACTACACCGAGCTCAAGTCGGTGTTGATCAAGCTGTAAGCCTCAGGGGCGATAGCCCTGACTGAGCAACCAGCTGCGGATCATCCGCGCCTGCTCAGGCTCCAGACCGGCCAGCACCTGCTCGGCCGGTTCGTGCTTCAGACGCTTCACCAACGGCGCCACCGCCACGCCCTGTACATGCCAGATCCCCAATGGCTGATCAGGGCTGACCACCAGCTCCACTTCATCCACCCAGCCATCCCGAAGCACCGGGCCGGCCTGCACCTGCAAGGCAGCAAAGTCCGCCTCCCGGTGTGCGGGCGCCTGGTCGGGCCAGCAGCTGCGAGCCCGCCAGAACGGCGCATCAGGCCATTGTTGCTCCTGGGCGTAGAAGTCTCGCCCATTACGGGCAAAGCGCCAGAACAGGTGCTCGACCCGTTGCTGGTGAAACTGCAACGCCAACGCCGCACGTTCAGGCCGTTGCAGCAGCGTATTGATCACCGCTGTCGCCTGCAATGCCGACGACAGCGATTGAAAGATACCGTTGCCCGACAAGGGATCAACGGCCATCGCTGCATCGCCAACACGCAGCCAGCCCTCTGCGCCGGTCTGCCGGCTGAGAATGGCTGTGCTGCTGCGGGCATGCAGGTGCAGGTCGTGTTCCTCGGCGGCACCGAAAAAGCGACAGGCCATTTCCGATTGCTGACGCCGTGCACGGCAGTAGTCCAACAGCGCGGCCTTGTCCGGCAGTTGAGTGCTGGCAACGTCGAGGGTCAGTTGCCAGTAGCAACGACCATCCGCTTGGCGTGCCATCCACGCCCAACCATCGGCAAAACTCTGCACCGCGCTGGCATTCGGGCCCGGTTGCCCTTGCCAACGGTTCAACAGGCTCAGGGTTTCCGGCCCGCGCCAGGCCCTGCCCGACGACGCCTTGCTCGCCTGCGGTGCCTGTCGACCACGGGCCTCCACCAGAAAATCAGCAAACACGGGCGCCGCACCTTCAAGCGTGACACCCATCTGACCAGCGTCACGCTCGACACTCAGCACCCGCCCTTCGATCAGCGCTACCCCCGCCGCGTGCAGATCATCGCGCAGGCCTTGATCAAAGCGCGGTCGGTCGAGCAGGTATTCCAGGTTCTGTGCCGTGCGCTGCCCGTTCCACTGAACCTGCCGCTGCGAAGGCTCGCTGGCAGCGGCCAAGGCACGCAACAACCCCGCCCCACGCAGGCCTTCGAGTACACGCGGTGAAACGCCCTCAAGGGCCGCAAAACGGCGCCACTCACTGACCACGCACACGTCATGGCCGAGCCGCCGCAAGCCCAGAGCGACGGCAGCACCCGCCGGCCCGGCGCCAAGCACCAGTACCCGGCTCATGGTGCCAGCCGCCGTTCAGGGCCGTGATAGTGTGCCTGCTCATGCAGCCAGTCACGGATCCCTTGATTGCTGGCATCCGGGTGCTGCTGCAAGAATGCTGCGAGATGCCCGGTCAGAGCCGCACACCCCAGGCTCGCCCCGGACAGCCGCCCATCGGCACTGCGCACACAAGCCCCCACATCGGCCTGGGCGCTGCCCAGCCAGCTCCACTGCTGCGGCAGGCAACGGGCATCGCCGGTCACCCGCAACACCCCTGGGTAGGCTGCTGGGTACACCGGTGAACCTTGCGCCGGGCTCGAAGCACAGAGCAGGATGCCGGCCTCCACCGCCAAGGCGCAGGCCTGGCGCAGTGCGGGGCGATCTTCGCGCAGCCCCAGGCTCAGGTTGATCACCCGCACCTGGCAGGCAAGCAGCCACTCAATGGCAGCGGCAACCTGCAAGGCACTGGTCACCCCACGGCCATCGAACACCTGCGCCACGTACAAACGCGCCTCGCCAGCCCGCTCAAGAATGGCCGCAGATACCGCGCTGCCATGGCCCAGTGCATCTGCTTCGGCTTCGTGTTCAAGCAAACCGGCGTGCGCCAAGGCAAACCGGCGGGCAGCCACAGGCGGCTGCTCGCTGAGGTCATGGCCACTGTCGACCACGCCAATACGCACCTCAGGCTTCATGGCTCACGGCTCCAGTTGTGGATAACTGACCGTCAAACAATTCCAGGCGCAGATCGGCATCGGCCAGGGTCGAAGAACGGTGACTGATCAAAATCCGCGTACGCCCACGGAACAGCTGATCAATTGCGCCGATTACCTCACGCTCAGTCGCTTCATCGACCGCAGAGGTAGCTTCGTCCAGCACCAGAATCAGTGGATCCTGAAGCAAGGCCCGGGCAATCGCGATGCGCTGCTTCTGCCCACCCGACAACTGCTGGCCGCGCTCGCCCAAGGGGCTGTCGAGGCCCTCGGGCAAGCTGGCGATCAGGCTGTCCAGTTGCGCCAGACGTGCAACCTCGGCAATGGCTTCACGACTGGCATCCGGCACGCTGTAGGCGAGGTTGTCGGCCAGGCTGCCGCGAAACAGCACAATGTCCTGGCTGACCACCGCGACCCGGCGGCGCAGCTCGAACAGGTCCAGCTCACGCAGGTCGCAGCCGCCCAGCACGATTCGCCCGGCCTGGGGATCGTAAAAACGCTGCAGCAGGTCGATCAGGGTCGATTTACCCGCGCCGGAAATACCACTCAATGCCACTTTGCAGCCTTGAGGAATCGACGCCTGTACCTCACGTAACAACGGCGGCCGACCGGGGTGGGCGAAACACACCCCCTCGAACTGCAAGTCAGACGTGCTCGGCATCGCACGGGGTGATGCCGGGTTGACCACGTTCGGCACCTCACCGCGCAGCTCCATCACCCGCCCAAGGCTGACGCTCATGCGCTGCATCGCCACGTACAGGCCGAGCAAGCTCTGCACAGGCCCCACGGCCATGCCCAGGTAGGTCGAAAAGGCAATCAGTGCACCCAGTTGCCAGGTACCCTGCACCACCCAATAGCCGCCCACCAGAAAAGCGCAGGCGCGCGACAGCGAAGTCAGGGTACCGGGTACGGCTTGGGTGAAGAACTCAGTGACCTGCAAACGCAGCAACTGCTGCATGTAACCCTGGCCGAGCCCGTCAAGGCGTCGCGCTTCACGCTGCTGCTGGCCAGCAGACTGAATGAACTTCATCGCGGGCAGGGTCTCGACCAGAAACGAAGACACATCCGCCGAACGCTCGCGCAACTGGCGCACCTCACGCTCGACCTTGCGCCGCATCCAGCGCAGCCAGAGCACGTCCAGCGGGATCAACACCAACGCCAGCAACGACAGCTTCCATGACAACGCCAGCAGCATGCCCAGCGCACAGACCAAGCCGATCACGCTGGACACGGCCGAGAACAGCGAGTCGACAGCAAAGCGCTGGATCTCGGCCACGTCACCGTCGAGCCGCGACATCAAGTCACCAATCCGCCGCTGGCCGTAGAAGGTCGGCGACAAGCCCTGAAGGTGGCGATAGATTTCATCGCGCAGGGCAAACAGAATGCGCCCGGACAGCCGCGTGTGCAGGTAGCGGTTAAGCCCCGACAGCAGCGTGCCGAGGATACCGGCCAAGACCATCACGCCGGCAATGGTGGCCAGGGCCGGGAAATTACGCGCCAGCAGGCCATCATCGATCAAGAGTTTGGTCAGCCACGGCTGCACCAGCACCAGCAGCGTGGCACACAAGGACAACCCCAGCAGCCCGGCAATCGCCATGCGCTGCGGCCGAACGAAGCCGTACAACCAGCGCAGGGACTGCTGCAAGGCTTCAGGGTCCTTGTGATCGATCAACCGGGCAAGCCAGCGCATCATGACTGCAACTGCTTGAACTTGCGGTAGAGCGTCGCACGGCTGATGCCCAGGTCCTGGGCGGCAGCCGACACATTGCCATGATGGCGCTCCAGCGCCTGACGAATCAGGGTCAATTCGTTGTCCCGTATCCGCCCACTGGCCTGAGCCGCTTGGGTGCCCCGCAAGGTTTCGAGCAGGTTGTCCGGCAGGTGTTCAAGGCCCAGTTCAAGCTCGCCCTCCTCGCGCATGGCCAGCAAGGTGCGCACGGTCATTTCCAGTTGGCGGATGTTGCCCGGCCAGTGGTAACCGATGAACAGCGCCGACAATTCATCGGACAGGTACGCCCCTTTGCCGCCGAGCTTTTCCAACAGGCTGGCAACCAGCGCCATGAGGTCTTCCCGCTCACGCAGGGGCGGCAGTTGCACGCTGATGCCATTGACGCGGTAGTACAGGTCTTCGCGGAAGTGGCCTTCTTCGACCTGACGCTTCAGGTCACGGTGAGTGGCGCAGATCAACGCTATATCCAGGTCCTGTTCTTCGGCGGCCCCCAACGGCGCCACCTTGCGCTCCTGCAGCACCCGTAACAGGCGAGCCTGCAAGGCCAGTGGCATATCACCGATTTCGTCGAGGAACAGTGTGCCGCCATGGGCCTGTTGCAAGCGCCCGACCACACCGCCACGCCGGGAACCGGTAAAGGCGCCCTCACGGTAGCCAAACAGTTCGGACTCGATCAGGCCCTCGGGAATCGCCGCGCAGTTGACCGCAACAAAGGGTTTCGCTGCCCGCGGGCTGGCCAGGTGCAGCGCACGCGCCACCACTTCCTTACCGCTACCGGTCTCCCCCAACAACACCACCGGCAACTCACCGACCAGCCCTTGGCGGGCCATGCGCAGGGCGCGGGCGTAGCGGCTATTACCTGCACCCAGGCTTTGCAGATCAGGATGTTCCATGTTCGGGCGAGGACTGCGCCGGGGCGTGACCGGCACGCTCACCGCACGCAGCGGCACTTGCAGGGTCTTGTAGAAAAATGCGCCCTTGGCGGTCTCGATGGCGTCGACGCGCCCCAATTGCAGGCGCGCCAACCATTGCTCCAAACGCATGCCCAGCAGGCTTTCACACTGTTGACCGACCAACTGGGGACGGGCCACACCCAGCAGTTGGCAGGCCTGATTACTGACGGCGAGGATCTGCCCGTCCAGCCCAAGGGCAACCAGCCCCTGCCAGGGCGAGTCGAGAAACTGTCGGCGGCTGTGAAATGCCAGTACCACCTGGTCCGGATAGCTGGTGTTGAACAAACGGCCTTCAATCTGACTGACTGCCAGTGCCAGCAGCGCGGTGCGATCCTGCACCCTGCCCAACGGCCCTTGGCGGGTCAGATCGAGGACACCCAGCAGGTCGCCCTGCGGGCAATGGATCGGCACCGAGGTGCAGGAAAAATCACTGAGCCGCTCCAGGTAGTGTTCGCCACAATCGATCTGCACCGTACGCGCCTCAACCAGTGCGGTACCCAAAGCATTGGTGCCACGCGCCGATTCGCTCCAGCACGTGCCCGGCCTGATATCACCGAGGCCTGCGTGCTTCAGGGCGTCAGCCTGTCCTTCGATGGTCAGGATGGTGGCGTCGGCGTTGGCCAGGATGATCACACTGTCCTTGCCCTGGCGCGCACGCAAGTAATCGATTTCGGCAGTGGCTGCATCCAGCAACACGCGGTTGCTGGCAAGCAGCAGGTCGAGGTTGGCCGACGAACTCAAGTCGAAGTCGTGACGACTGTTCAGCGGCACGCCATGGCCCAGGCTACGGCGCCAGGACGCATCGATTTCGGCACGCAGAATACCGTCGGGCAATTGCCCTTCCAGCGACAGCCGCTCCCGCGCAAGGCGAGCATCGAACGGCGGAACTTCAGTTGTTGTTTTTATTCTGTTCATGAGCTGCTCCGGATCGGATTGTCCGATTCAAGCAAGTCCCACGCCAAGGAAACGGCGAGGACACCACTCCTGCTCTTTTACGTTAACGTAAAGCTTGCTGCAATCACCAAGCATCGTTTATCGCTAGTTCAACAGGCCCAACGCCTTGGCGCGCGCCACCGCCTGAGTGCGTCGCTCCACGCCAAGCTTGCTGTTGATATGGCTGGCGTGGGTTTTCACCGTGTGCAGGGAGATGAAAAGGCGCTCGCTGATTTCCTGATTCGAGCAACCCTGGGCGATCAGCTCCAGCACTGCCAGCTCCCGCGCACTCAAGGCCTCGCTGGGCGCCCCTGAGGTGTCGCTTTCAGGCGCCGGCAACAAGGCCAGCAAACTGGCTCGAACCGGCCCGGCAGGTTGCCCAAGCAGTTGCTCGCGCAGCCAGCCCGGTTGTTCGTTCAGCAGAATCTGGAAAGGTTGCAGGGTACCGCCCTTCGCCGCGTCCAGGCTTTGCACAAACAGGCTGCGGGCTTCGCTCTCGCGACCGCCGGCCAGCTTCAAGGCCACTAACTGACACAACGCCATGACACACAGCAGTTGCCCACCGTTGGCCTGTCCCCGCTCATTCAAGGCCAGCAAGCGCTGCTCGGCCTGCTCGTTGCGCCCCTGTACGCGCTCCAAACGTGCTTGCTGCAGCTCGATATGCAACGGCAACAGCGGGTGAAACTCTGGTGCAGCGGCAGCCAGTTTGCCGCCATAGGTCTGCCCCAGGCGCTGCAACCAGGCGTCAGCCAGGTCGATGCGCCCTTGCGCCAACCACAGCTCACATTTGACCAGGGTGATCATTGCCAGATAGAAAATCGGTGGCACGTCCCAGATATGCATCAGCCGTTCGGCTTCGGCGAGCTCGGCATACGCCTCGGTAAAGCGTCCTTCACGGCCATCGAGCGTGGCGATCATGCAATGGCCGATCAACACGCTGATGTCCCGACACGCCCGCGCCTCGACCACTCCCGCGCGCAAGCGGCTGCGACCCGCCTGGGGCTGCAGACGCGCGGCCAGCAGATACCCTTCGTACAGAGTCAAGCGGGCGCGTGCCGCGTACAACCGCTGGGCCGAAAGCCCTTGTAGGCGCTGCAGCCCCTGGCGCACTTCATCCTGCGCCCGGAGTATTTCGCCACGGGCATGCAGCACGCGCGCCCGGTCGTAATGAGCCAAGGCCTCGAATAACGGGTTGCCCACCCGCTGGGCCAACTCCAGGGCCTCACGGTTCCAGCCACGTGCACGCCAGAAATCACCATCGGCAATCGCCAGGTTGGACAAGGTCGACAAACACACCAGCCGCTGCCCGTAGCGCTTATGCGGCAGGCTGCGCAGGGCCTCGGTGCAGTAGGCCAAGGTACGCGCGCGGTCACCACGCCCGCGGGCGATCACCCCACTCAAGGCCAGCCACTGAGCCAGCATCGATTTTTGCGCCGTGGCGGACGGCGCCGGCAGAAAGCGGCTCAGGTGACTGGCCAGCTCTTCGGCGGCATCCAGCTGACAGGCCAGCCCCAACGCCCAGCTGTACAGCACGATCAACCGTGGCGTACTGACCAGCAGGCTGTCGGGCAAGTCCATCTTCCAGCGCAGCAGCATGCCAACGTTCTGTTCGGCCAGCAGTTGCTCTTCCGAGAGGTTCTGCACCAGGTTGGCGGCTACGTCCAGATGCCCGGCACGCAGCGCCTGCTCGACAGCCTCATCGAGCAATCCCTGGCTGTGGAACCAGCGACAGGCGCGCAGATGCAGGCTCGGCAGCGGCAAGCTGGTCGGCCGGCTACGCAGCAGGTCGGAAAACAGGTGGTGGTAACGGAACCAGCGACCGTTCTCGTCCAGCGGCACCAGGAACACCTGATGCGCCTGCAGAAAACGCAGAATGTCGGCGCTGTCATGGCTCTCGCGCAGGGCATCGCAGAGTTCACTACAGAACCGCTCCTGACAGGCCGTGTCGTAGAGGAACGCCTGGACCTCACTGGGCAGGCAGTCGATCACCTCTTCAAGCAGGTAATCACGAATCAACCCCTCCCCGCCATGCAGGGCTTGGGGCAAGGCGTTGTCGGTACCGGATTCGCTGGCTGCCAGCAGCCAGAATCGCAGGCCGGCGACCCAGCCGTCGCTGCGCTGGATCAGGTTGTCCAGGGCCTGACCGCGCAGGGCTGTAGGGTGCTGTACGAGCACCGCATGGGATTCGTCCGGCGTCAGGCGCAGGTCTTGTTCATTGAGCTCACACAACTGGCGCGACAAACGCAGACGCGCCAGGTGCCAGTCAGGGCGCTGACGACTGGTGACCAATAGCACCAGCCCCGGCGGCAGATGGTTGAGAAAGAACTGCAGGCAACGGTCGAGCACCGGCCCCTGTGCCAAGTGGTAATCGTCCAGCACCACCAACAGCGGGTTGTTGGGCTGCAAATGCCGGCTGAGGTCATCCAGCAGGCCGTCGAGCCACTCCTCGAAAGCGAATGGCTGATGCCGCTGGCGCATTTTCAACAAGCCCAAGGCCTGGGCGCCCAGAGCCGGGCAGTAATGCTGAAGCCCTTCAAGCAGGCGCTCAAGGAAACGCCCCGGATCGCTGTCGCGTCGGTTCAGGCTCAACCACAGACTTTGCCAGTGGGATGGCAGGCCCTGACAGAACTCCACCGCAAGCGAGCTTTTACCGAAACCGGCCGGTGCGCTGACCAACAACAGGCGCCCGCCCAATCCGGCCTGCAAACGCTGGCACAGCCTCGGGCGCGGCACATGGGCGTCGGGCAATGGCGGACGATAGAAACGTCCCTCCAGGGCGCTGACGGCCAGGCTGGAAAATCCTTGCGTGCGGGACAGATCAGTCATGACCGGCTCGTTTTGGTTTGGATTGTCGGCAGAACGGATCAGGGCAGACTAACGGCTTACCCTGCACATTTGAAGACAATTGCCGCGTATTACCCAAAAAAGACTACAACAAAAAAAGTCAGTGCCCCGCGCGCACATCGCATCAGCTACCGACGAATTGCCAGCCAGGCGACCGGCGCAAACAGAAACGCCCCGGCAAGCCGGGGCGTTCTGGGGATCACACGGAGTTACAGCGTCAGCGCACGCCGTCCTGGCGAAGCGCTGCAGGGGTGAAGTCACTGGTGTTGGCCGTGAAGCCGAAGTCGTAGGCTTTCTTCTCTTCGTTCTTCATGCCCAGCGCCAGGTAACGACCGGACTGCAGGTCGTAGATCGTCTCGAGGGTGTACCACGGCACCTGAACGTTGTAGTAGTCCTGGGAATGGGCTTCCGCCACACGCCACAGCTGGCCGCGACCGTCGTAGTGGTCGATCACTGCCGCCTGCCAGGTGTCTTCGTCAATGTAGAAGTCACGTTTGGCATAGATATGACGCTGACCGGGCTTGAGGGTTGCCACCACATGCCAGACACGGCGCAGCTCATAACGGGTCAGGTCCTGGTTGATGTGACCGGCCTTGAGGATGTCCGCGTACTTCAGGTTCGGCGAGTCGAGCTTGTAGCTGTTGGAGGCGATGTACATCTCCTTCTTGCCTTCAAGCTTCCAGTCGTAGCGATCCGGCGCGCCGTTGTACATGTCCAGGTTGTCGGAGGTACGCAAGCCATCCGCCGCCGTACCCGGACCGTCATAGGACACTTGCGGGGCACGCCGCACACGACGCTGACCGGCGTTGTAGACCCACGCCAGGCGCGGTTCCTTGACCTGGTCGAGGGTTTCGTGAACCAGTAGCACACCACCGGCCAGACGCGCTGGCGCCGTCACTTTCTGCTTGAAGTAGAAGAGGATGTTGCCCGGGTTGTTCGGGTCGTAATCCTTCATCTTGTCGCGGAAAACGAACTGGTCCTGGAAGTACACCAGGCTGTACGAACCGTTGGCCTGAGGGGTGGCCTGGGTCACCAGGCGGGTCACGCTGCCACCGCGATAACGGGTGATGTGGTTCCAGATGACCTCTACGCCACTCTGTGGAATCGGGAACGGAATGGCTGTCTTGAAGTTCTCAAGGCCGTTACCGCCCTGCACCAGCTTGGTGGCGGTGGCGTTTTCCTTGATCGCCGCAAACACCTCGTCGGGAACGGTGGAACCACGGTGCGTCGGGTAGACCGGAATCGTGTAGGTGTCAGGGTAGCGCTTGAACATCGCGACCTGGCCCGGCGCCAGCTTGTCTTTGTACTGATCGACGTTCTGCGCCGTGATGGTGAACA
Source organism: Pseudomonas sp. AL 58 (assembly GCF_036348395.1). Taxonomy (NCBI): domain Bacteria; kingdom Pseudomonadati; phylum Pseudomonadota; class Gammaproteobacteria; order Pseudomonadales; family Pseudomonadaceae; genus Pseudomonas; species Pseudomonas sp. AL 58. Next base: position 45,857 of record NZ_JAZBQR010000002.1, on the reverse strand, counting down.
GCGGCTTCTCGTTACCGTAAGGGTCGGCGAGGAACCCTTTGGCATCCACCGAGCCGGCGGTTTTCGGCAACGGGCTCCAGGCCGGGATCGAACCATTGGCGTTAGGGCCCTTTTCAGCCCCCATCGGTGTCAGGCTGGCGCCGAGCTTGGCGGCTTCGCTGGCGGGAACGGCGGCCATGACGCTGCTGGCCAGCAGGGTCAGGCCCAGCACACCGGCTTGCAGCAAACTCTTGGTTGTTTTCATAGTTGTGCTCTTCCTGAATCAGTGCGCTTAAAAGTTCACGCCGAAACTGAGGGCGATGAAGTCGCGGTCGTCCACCGTGGTGTACTTGCCATCAAAGAAGTTGGTGTACGACAGGCTGGTGGTGTAGGTGTTCTGGTACTCGGCATCCAGGCCCAGGCTGACGGCTTTACGGCCTTCCTCGAAGTTGCCGCCAGGGCCTGGGGAGTAGCCGGAAACGTCATGGGACCAGGCGATGTTCGGCTTGAGGTTGACCCCGGCAAAGACGTCGTTGTAATCCCAGATGGCGCGCGCGCGGTAGCCCCAGGAGGTGCTGGTGGTGAAACCGTCATCTTCGCAATTGCGGCTGAGGTTGGCAGTTGAGGCACCTGGGCCCGCACCGTTGATTGTGCCGGTGTTGAGAATTGCCGAGCAGGTATTCAGCCCACCAGTGGCCGGTAGCGGGCCTGGGCCGTAGACCGGGTCACGGCCATAACGCAGTTTGCTGGAGTCCTCCAGGCCACCCACATGGGTAACCCCCAACTCGCCGACAACGGTCAGGCGGCTGGCGCCCATGACCTGATCGAAGAAGTGAGTCAGGGTGGTCTGGAACTGGGTGACTTCCTTGCGACGGTAGCCGTGCTGGTCCTCGCCCGGCACGCCGGTCAGCAGGGAGGCATTGGTGTATGGGCCACCCAGCGGCACCACAGCGGAGTACAGGATATCGGTGGTATTGAGCTGCACCGGAGCGTTTGGCCGGTAGCTGATTTCACCACTCCAGGCCGTGCCAGTAGGCAAGGTGGTCGAGAAGCTCAGCCCGTATAGACGAATGTCCTCGGGATACTCGACAAAGTAACTGGAGTTCCCGGCAACAACCAACGGAGCCAAGCGTCCAAAATTGCCGGCCGCCTGATACACCGAAGGGTCTGCGCCGGTAGCACTGAAAATAGGCGCACGGCTGTGGTAGTTCATGAAGTACGCGCCGAATTCGGTATCCAGCGGTTCGAACATGTAGCGGAACGCCACCCCGAACTGACCGCTGTCACGCGCATCGCGGTCGGCACTGCGGCGCACCAGCACACCTTCCTCGTTGATATCGACACCATTGGCCGCAAGCAAGGGCAAAGCCGCCCCGGGAACGCTACGGCTGCTGTTCAGCAGGCGCAGGTTGTTCGAGCAACCATCCGCGATGATGTCCGGCTGCGAGAAGAAGGTGCCGCAGTTGTCCACTACGGTCTGGTCCCACTCGATCTGGTAGAACGCTTCGGCAGACAGGTTGTCGGTCAGGCTCTGGGAAACATAGAACATGTTGACCGGGATCAGGCCCTCCTTCACCTCGGCGCCTGGCCGACGGAAAGCCGCCACATCAATCGGGTTGATCGAGTTGATGCCGTTACCGATAAAAGTACTCTCACCCCAGCTCACCACCTGCTTGCCCAGGCGTACCGAACCGGGTTGATCGGCGATGGAATAGTTGTGGTACACGAAGGCATCAAGAATCTGCCCGCCAGAAGACTGTGCGCCTTCCTTGCGGTTGGAGTCGCTGATGTCCTTGAACTCGCGGTGCTCATCCTTGAGTTCGAAGTCGTACCAGTACTTGCCGCGCACGAATACGCCGGTATCGCCGTACTTCAACTCCAGGTCATGGATGCCCTTGAAGATCTTCGAGAAGGTCTCACCGCGCTTGAAGTTCAGGTGGCCATCGTCAGAAGTCTGCGAAAGCCCCTTGCCGCCGTTGTTGACGCCGATCAGGTTCTCGTTCGGCTTGGCTGTCGACCAGCTAGCCCCAACGGACAGCGACGAATCGAACTGGCCTTCGATTTCACCGATGTTGAAACTGACGCCGAATGCAGGGCCAGCGAGCGTAGAAGCGAGGCTGACGGCCAAAGGCAGTTTTGCCCGACGCCAAAACAGATGTGCAGATGTCATCGACGCTACTCCATGTTCTTTATTTTTATGGCAGTGAGTCCTTCTAAAAACGGCGCAATGGAATACATGCTCAATTGCACGTCCCCCCCGTTCCTAAAAATCCCCTGGGCCGACTATAGCCAGCAGGTACCAGGGCTTGATCCCTCTAAAGTGTGATTTGTTGTGTACAAGCAGGCAGGCATGGCCCTAATGGGCCTACCCCTGCCTGAGCGGCGCCAAGCATGGCTGAAAATTACCGTTTTACAAGTCGCGAGGTGTCTGGCTCGGGGTTCGCACCGCGACCGGCGCGAACCCCGGGGGCTCAGAGCGTGGAAAGAAAGGTGCTGTTACTGGCCTGCCATTGCATGACATCGAGGCGGATACGCTTCTTGTCGAGCTTGCCAACACTGGTCTTGGGAATTTCGGTAACAAGGGCGATCTGAGTGGGGATAGCCCACTTGTTGATATGGCCCAATTCCACGAACGGTTTCAGGTGCTCCTTGAGGCCCCTGGCGTCAATGCTGTGCCCCTCGCGCACCACCAACAATGCGAACGGCCGCTCCCCCCACTGCGGATCGGCGATACCGACCACCGCGACCTCACGCACCGCAGAATGACGACTGATCAGGTCTTCGAGCTCCAGGGACGACACCCACTCGCCGCCGGTCTTGATCACATCCTTGATCCGGTCGCGAATGTCGATCACGCCCATGCTGTCCAGTGTGGCCACGTCGCCGGTGTGCAACCAGCCGCCGTCCCAGAGCTCGGCGCCCTTCTGCTCCTCACGGAAATACCCCATGGTCAGCCAAGGGGCTCGCAGCACCAACTCGCCCTGGGACTCACCGTCAGCAGGCAGGAAGTTGCCGTCACTGTCGATGATCGCCGCCTCTACCAGGGGTACCGGTACACCGGCCTTGATCCGGTAAGTGATGCGCTCATCCTCGTTGCCCGCGAGCAACTCATCGTTCAAGTGAGCGCAGGAAACCAGCGGGCAGGTTTCCGACATGCCATAAGCCGCCGTGAGCTGGATACCGCGGGCCTTGGCCGCCTCATATAGCGCACGGTTCAGGGCGCTGCCGCCGATGATGATCTTCCAGCCGGCAAAGTCCTCGGCCTGCGCGCCCTTGGCGTTGAGCAGCATCTGCAGGATGGTCGGCACGCAATGGGAGAACGTGACCTTTTCCTTGCGCCACAGCTCCACCAGCAGCTCCGGGTCGTAACGCCCAGGGTAAACCTGCTTGATACCGAGCATGGTCGCCACATAAGGGATACCCCAGGCATGCACGTGAAACATCGGGGTGATCGGCATGTACACATCGTTGCTGCCGAGCAGGCGGACGCTGTCGATGCTGCCGGTCACAGCCGCTGCACCCAAGGTGTGCAGCACCAGTTGCCGGTGCGTGAAGTACACCCCTTTCGGGTTGCCGGTCGTGCCGGTGGTATAGAACGTCGTTGCCACCGAGTTTTCATCGAAATCCGGGAAGTCGTAACGCGGGCTGGCCGCAGCCAGCAGCTGTTCGTACTCACCGATCAGGTTTGGCAACTCGGCGTTTTTTGACTCGCCATCGGTCAACAGCAGCGTCTTTTCAACGGTGGTCAGGTGACCGGCAATAGCCTGATAAAGGCCGACAAAATCACTGTTGACCAGCACGAAACGGTCTTCGGCGTGATTCATCGTGTAGAGAATCTGTTCCGGCGACAGGCGCACATTGATGGTGTGCACCACCGCACCAATCATCGGAATGGCAAACATGCACTCCAGGTAACGGTGGCTGTCCCAGTCCATCACCGCCACCGTGTCGCCCGCCTTGACCCCAGCCTCGGTCAATACGTTGGCCAACCTTGCAATACGCTCATTCAGGGTGAGGTAGCTGTAGCGCAGCTGGTCGCGGTAAACGATCTCGCGGGTTTTCTCGTAGCGGCCGCCAGACATCAGCAAGCGCTTGATCAGCAACGGGTACTCATAAGCGCCCTCGGCAGGGGCAATGACGCGAGTCTGCAACATGAAGTGTCCCTTTTCTGAAGTGCATGGTCTGGGTCAAAACAGACCTTCACTTTAGAACGCCGCTGCGCCGTCCAAATCAGCCAAAGGAATGATTTGAACGACGCCGGGATCAGCGGCCTACTGGCAACGGCATCGATCAATGCATCTCGGTAAACGCGATCTTGATACCCAGCGCCACCAGTACAGCCCCCATGGCACGGTCGAACCAGTGCCCCATGCGGGCAAAACCGGCACGCACCCGCTGTTGGCTGAACAACATCGCCACCAGGCAGAACCACAGGCCAGTGGCCAGTGCCAGGTACACACCGTAACCTGCCTGCACCAGCAGGGGGGTATGCGGGTTGATGACGACCGTGAACAGCGACAGGAAGAACAAGGTGGCTTTCGGGTTCAGGCCGTTGGTCATGAAACCGGCGACAAAGGCACCGCGCGGGGTGCGCTCTACCGTTGCAGCCTGCACCTCATCGCTACCAGGCTTGGCGGGGCTGGCACGCAAGGCCTTGAAGCCGATGTACAAGAGGTACGCCGCCGCCAACCACTTCAGCGCATTGAACAGCATGATCGATTGCGACACGATCAGCCCGATACCCAGCAGCGAATAGCCCACATGCAGGAAGATCGCTGTTCCCACGCCAAATGCAGTCCAGGTACCCGCACGTCGACCATGGGTCACGCTTTCACGAACCACGACCGCGAAGTCCGGGCCGGGGCTGGCGACCGCCAGCAAGTGAATCAGGGCAACGGTGAGAAACTCAGCCCAATACATGGGGACTCCTTGTCACGGATTTAAGTAAGGCGCCTACCTTAGACCAGTCGATACCCCGAGCAACAGACACAGTTACCAACGATTTTTTGCTTGACTCTACCGTTAGGGGCAGACTCTACCCTCATCGACTTCATCCTGTAGTTGGAGTCACCATGAGCAAACGTATTCTGGTCGTTCTTGGCCATCCCTCATCCGACAGCTTTTGTGCCGCGCTGACCGACACCTATGTCAAAGCCGCCACCGAAGCAGGCCACGAGGTTCGCCTGCTGAACCTCCCGGCACTGGATTTCGATCCGGTCCTGCATGAGGGTTACAAGGAAATCCAGGCACTTGAGCCCGACCTGTTGGAGGCACAGAAGCAGATTCTCTGGGCGGATCACCTGACCTTCGTTTACCCGATCTGGTGGGGCGGCATTCCGGCCTTGCTCAAGGGCTTCTTCGACCGGGTCTTCCTGCCCGGGTTCGCCTTCAAATACCGCAGCGACTCCGCTTTTCCGGACAAGCTGCTCAAGGGACGAACGGCCCATCTGCTGGTGACGATGGACACGCCACCGTGGTATTACCGCTGGATCTACCGCATGCCCGGCCTGCACCAGATGCGCAAGACCACGTTGGCGTTCTGCGGCATCAAGCCGACCCGCACCCTGACGTTCGGGCCGATGCTTGGCTCGACACCGGCACAGCGCGAAACCTGGCTGGCCCAGACCCGAACCCTCGCCGGTCGCTAAGGCCTGCACGGCTGCGCCGGGGAGTTGGCATGTGCGTTGCCACTTTTCAAGGAACGAAGGGACTATCGATGTACATCGGCAAAGCAGCCCAGCTTTCAGGCACCACCGTCAAATGCATCCGCCACTATGAAAAGATCGGTTTGCTGCCCGAGCCCGTGCGCGAAGGCAAGTACCGGATCTACAGCCAACAGAGTGTCGAACTGCTGTCGTTCATCAAATGCGCTCAGCAACTGGGCTTCAAGCTCAAGGAAATGCAGGCGATTTTCCAGGATTACCGTGGTGGGGAAATTCCCTGGGGCCTGGCCCAACAGGCGATCGCCGACAAAAAGCGCGAATTGCGCGCCCAGATCGACACGCTGCAAAGCCTGCATGATGGCCTGGTGGAGTTTGAAGCCAGCGTTCAGGACGCCCGTGCGCAATGCAGCTTCGAGCTGAGCCGCTTGGAGCAGGCGCGACCCGCGATGAGCTGAAATACGAAAGCCCCACGTATCCTGGGCGGCTGGCGAGCGCTAAGATCCTCAAGTGGCCCCGTTGCCCGTGTTTTCATACCTCCTGCCGACCTGGAATCCTTCCTCGATGAACACCTCTCACCGCGCTGTTTTCCTCGACCACAGCTCCCTCGATCTGGGCGACCTTGACCTCGGTACGCTGCGTGAAGGCTTCGCCGAGTTGCAGCTGTATCCTTCCAGCACAGCGGACCAGGTTGTTGAACGTCTGCAAGGGGCCACCGTGGCCATCAGCAACAAAGTCGTGCTGGATGCCGCCACACTGGCCGCCTGCCCGGACTTGAAGCTGATCCTGGTAGCCGCCACCGGCACCAATAATGTCGACCTGAACGCCGCACGGGCCCACGGCATTGTCGTCAGCAACTGCCAGGGCTATGGCACGCCCTCGGTGGCCCAGCACACGCTGGCCCTGTTGCTGGCCCTGGCCACACGCCTGACGGACTACCAGCAGGCTGTCGCCGCGGGTCGCTGGGCGCAGGCGAAGCAGTTCTGCCTGCTGGATTTCCCGATTGTCGAACTGGAAGGCAAGACACTGGGCATGCTCGGGCATGGCGAACTGGGTGGCGCGGTGGCGCGCCTGGCCGAAGCCTTCGGTATGCGCGTGCTGTTTGGCCAACTGCCAGGACGCCCACCCCGTGAAGACCGCCTGCCGCTGGATGAACTGTTGCCACAGGTGCATGCACTGACCCTGCACTGCCCACTCACTGACAACACCCGCAACCTGATCGGCGCCCGTGAACTGGCATTGCTCAGGCCCGGTGCATTCGTGGTCAACACGGCCCGTGGCGGGCTGATCGACGAACAGGCGCTGGCCGATGCATTGCGCTCGGGTCATCTCGGTGGTGCTGCGACGGATGTGTTGAGCGTCGAGCCCCCCGTTAACGGCAACCCATTGCTGGCCACCGATGTCCCGCGCCTGATCGTCACGCCACACAGCGCCTGGGGTGCTCGCGAGGCGCGGCAGCGCATCGTCGAGCAGTTGCACGAAAACGCCCAGGCGTTTTTTGCCGGCCAGCCACGCCGGGTTGTCAGCTGACACCCAGGCTTCTGGTAAACTCCGTCCCTTTTTCAGGAGCCGCCGTCCATGGACCCGCGCAGTGAAGTGTTGCTTCGACAGGCCGACTTGTTTCAGGGTTCGCTGTTGCTGGCCGGCTTGCCCGCCGACGACCTGCTCGGCCAACTGCCTGCGGCCCACGGCTGGAGCTGGCATGCTGGCGATCAGGCTGCGCTGCAGGCGCGCTTCAGCGGCCGCAGCCATTTTGGAGTAGAGGTCACGCCCCAGCCATTCGAGGCGGCGGTGCTGTTTCTGCCCAAGTCCCGTGAATTGGCCAGTTACCTGCTCAACGCGCTGGCCTCACGCCTGGCGGGCCGCGAGTTGTACCTGGTGGGGGAAAAACGCGGCGGCATCGAGGGCGCGGCCAAGCAACTGCAGGCCTTCGGCAAACCGCGCAAACTCGACAGTGCTCGCCATTGCCAACTGTGGCAGGTGACCGTCGATAACGTGCCTGAAGCGCCAAACCTGCACAGCCTGGCTCAACGTTTCGAGTTGCCGCTGGCCGAAGGCCCATTGACCGTGGTCAGCCTGCCGGGCGTGTTCAGCCATGGCCGGCTCGACCGCGGCAGCGCACTGCTGCTCGAACACCTGGAGCAGCTACCGGTCGGCCATGTGCTGGACTTCGGTTGCGGTGCCGGCGTGCTCGGCGCAGTGGTCAAACGCCGTTATCCACAGAGCCAGGTGACCCTGCTCGACGTGGATGCCTTCGCCGTCGAGAGCAGCCGCCTGACCCTGGCCGCCAACGGCCTGGACGGTGAGGTCATCTGTGGTGACGGTATCGACGCCGCCCCCGACAATCTGGACCTGATCCTGAGCAATCCGCCGTTCCATACCGGGGTGCACACTCACTACCAGACATCGGAGAACCTGCTGCAAAAATCAGCCAAACACCTGAAAAAAGGTGGAGAACTGCGCTTGGTCGCCAACAACTTCCTGCGCTATCAACCGCTGATCGAGGCTGCGCTGGGTAACTGCCAGCTGCGCATCGAAGCACAGGGCTTTCGGATCTACCAGGCAACCCGCAGTTAAAACAGCACTTGCCGAATCGGCTTGGCCTAGGCAGAATCCGCTCCGTCCTAGGGGAGTAGTCTCCCGCGAGCGCCCTGCTCGCCCGGTACGCGTCAACATACTTGGTCCACAGACCATGGCGCGTGCGACCCACGGCCCGCAAAGCGAGCCCAGGGTTTGACAAGACCTATGACACGCACACCTTACCCGGGGCGGGGAGGTCGTACGTGTCATAGCCGTGTCGACCCGCCCCCGTAGGAATCCTGATGCTGGAATCATTGCTAGTCCCAACCGCAATCGTCGCGCTCGCTGAAATTGGCGACAAGACCCAACTGCTCGCGCTCATCCTTGCGGCTCGCTTCCGTAAACCCTGGCCAATCATTGCCGGTATCATCGCCGCAACCCTGGCCAACCACGCCGCCGCGGGTGCGGTGGGTGCATGGGTCAGCAGTTTCTTCTCCGCCGTGACCTTGCACTGGATCCTCGCAGCCTGCTTTGCCGCCACTGCCCTGTGGACCCTGGTTCCAGACAAGATGGACGATGACGAAGGCAGCACGGCACGACGCTTCGGCCCGTTCCTGACCACGCTGATTGCATTCTTCATTGCCGAGATCGGTGACAAGACCCAAGTGGCCACCGTGATGCTGGCCGCCCAGTACCCTCACCTGATCCTGGTCATTCTAGGGACGACCCTGGGGATGCTGATTGCCAACGTGCCCGTGGTACTGGCAGGCAACTTTGCGGCCGAAAAACTGCCACTGACGCTGATCCGTCGCCTGGCAGCCGCAGCCTTCTTCGTGCTGGCCGCAGTAGCGGTGTACTCGGCGATGCAAGTCAGCGGCTGGATAAGCTGACACAAGCGCCTGTGCTCGGGGATGGAGCCGCGCCTCAACCAGGAGGCGCGGCGTTCATTGCTTGCAAGGGGTATGGCGTTATCGCTTGGCTTGCTGGTACAGCGGCATCACTTTCGGGATGGCCGCTTGCAGCGCAGCAATCCGGCTGCTGGACGCCGGGTGAGTACTCATGAACTCAGGCTGCGATGCACCACCCGACGCCTGGTTCATCTTGTTCCACAAGGTGATCGCGGCATTCGGGTTGTAACCGGCTCGCGCGGCCAGTTCCAGGCCAATCAGGTCAGCTTCGTTTTCATTGTCGCGGCTATTGGGCAGTGTCAGGCTGTACTGCACCACGGTATCGGCCAGCGCCATGCTGTCCTGGCCCAGGCCGAGCAATGCGCCGGCACCTTGTTTGGCCATTTCAATGCCATACGCCTTGGACATGGCTTCACGTCCATGTTCACGCAGGGCGTGAGCGATTTCATGGCCCATGACCGCAGCAATTTCATCGTCGCTGAGTTTCAGCTTGTCGATCAGGCCGCTGTAGAAAATGATCTTGCCGCCAGGCCCGCAGTTGGCGTTGAGCTCGTCACTCTGGATCAGGTTGACTTCCCACTTCCACTGCGCAGCATCGGGACGGAACTGTGGTGCCTGGGCAATCAGGCGATCAGCGATGGCCTGAACGCGGCGCGCATTGCTGCTGGTCTTGTCGAGCACGCCTTGGCTCGACGCTTCGCCGAGGGTTTGCTGGTAAGACTGGGCGTACATCTGATTGACTTCATCGGTCGAGAGCATGCTGAACATGTACTGCTTGCGCTCGACACCGACCGCTCCGCCGCTGGTGGTATTGATTGCCTGGCAACCACTGAGCAGGACGCTGGCACTCAAGGCACCCATTACAAATAACTTACGCATGAAAACACTCCATTCAAACACGCTGCGTATCCTAGGCCGACTAGGATAACTACGCTATTGCCGTTCGCGAACATTTCACGAACGGCACTCATGCTTTTCACACTTCGGGCCGATAACGCGGTGCAGACGCCATTACGTGTGCTCGGAGCCCCTGATGAAGTTCAAGTCGATCCAGTTTTCCGTGGCAGCCCTTGCTGGCGCCATCGTGTTGAGCATCGTTGCTGCACTGGTGCTGTACGCCGTGTTTTCCGGCGCACGGACTCAGACGCTGGTACAAAGCCGCACCCAGCAGCAGTTCGAAACCGTCATTGAACAACGCCTGACAGCGCTGGCGAGCACCCAGGTCAGCCAGATTCAGCGCGGCCTCGAAGCGCCGCTGCTGATCGCCCGCAGCCTGGCGACCAGCAACGCCATGCTGGGCATGAAAGACGCTACGGGTAAGCCTCTGCTGAACATCGAGCGTGAACAACTGATCGCCATGGTCAAGCAGACCGTAGCAAGCAACCCACTGATCCTCGGTAGCTATCTCGGCTGGGAGCCCAACGCGCTGGACCACGACGATGCGCGCTTCGTCGGCACCTCGATCATCGGCATCGACAGCGCCACCGGACGCTTCCTGCCCTGGTGGTTCCGCAACGACGACGGTAGCCTGGGCGTGGATAAACTGGCCGATGTCGACGACCCGACACAACTAGCCACGGGCGTGCGCGCCAGCGAGTACTACCTGTGCTCGAAAGACTCGAAAAAGGCCTGTGTCATCGACCCTGCACCCTACAAGGTGGGTGACAAGGTGGTCATGCTTGCTTCGTTCATCGAGCCCATCATGGTAGACGGTCAGTTCCAGGGCATTGCGGGTGCCGACCTGTCGGTGAACTTCATTCAGGACATGCTCAAGGCCGCCGACAGCCAACTCTACAATGGCGCCGGTGAACTCGCGCTGGTGTCCAGCAACGGACGCCTGGTGGCCTACACCAAGGACGAAAGCAAGTTCGGCGAAAAAGCCAGCGATGTGCTTGGCGCCAATAAAGCTCAGGCATTGAATAGCCTGACCGGCGATAACCTGCGTTACGAGATTGACCGTAGCAACGGCCAGATCGAGCTGTTCTTGCCGTTTCGCATCGGCAATACCGACGCTCGCTGGACCCTGATGCTGCAATTGCCAATCAGCGCGGTGATGGCCGAGCTGGATAAGCTGCAGAGCGACTTGAGTGCACAACGGGCCACTGATATCACCGGAATGACCCTGGTCGGCCTGACTATCGCCGCACTCGGCCTGTTGGTGATCTGGCTGCTGGCCCACGGTATCGCACGACCCTTGCGGCAGATGGTGGCCATGCTCAACGACATCGCTCAGGGTGAAGGTGACCTGACCCGGCGACTGACCAGTGATCGCAGCGACGAACTCGGCGCCATTGCCAAAGGCTTCAACACCTTTCTGAGTAAACTGCAGGCAATGATCACTCAGGTGGTCAGCTCGGTACAGAAAGTCAGCGACTCCTCTGAACACACCGCCGATATCGCCATTCGCACCAACCAGGGTGTGCACAAGCAAATGGCCGAAATCGACCTGGTAGCCACGGCAGTACATGAAATGACCGCCACAGCGCAGGACGTGGCCCGTAACGCAACCCATGCAGCCCAAGCCGCCAGCAGCGCCGACCAGGCCGCCAACGAAGGCCTGCAGATCGTGCGCAGCACCTCCAACTCGATCAGTGCACTGGCCAATGAAATAGGCCGTGCGGTGGGGGTCGTGCAAAACCTGGCCCGCGACAGCGAGAACATCAACGCCATTCTGGTGGCGATCCGCGCCATCGCCGAGCAGACCAACCTGCTGGCCCTGAACGCAGCCATCGAAGCCGCCCGTGCGGGTGAGCAAGGTCGCGGCTTTGCGGTGGTCGCCGACGAAGTACGCAACCTGGCACAGAAAACCCAGAAGGCCACCGAAGAAATCCAGCAGATGATTCAGCAGTTGCAGCAAGGCACCCGCGATGTCGTCAAGGTCATGGAAGACAGCCAGGGCAAGACCGACGACAGCGTGCAACAGGCAGCCAAGGCAGCCGAAGCGCTGGAGAGCATCACCCAGGCCGTTTCGGTGATCAACGACATGAACAACCAGATCGCCAGCGCGGCGGAAGAACAAAGTGCGGTGGCCGAAGACATCAACCGCAACGTGATCAACATCGGCCAGGTGGCCAACGAGGTCGCCGGTGGTGCGGACGAGTCCAGCAACGCCAGCGCCGAACTGACCAAACTGGCTGAACAGCAGCGGCGGCTGATCAACCAGTTCAAGGTCTGAGCCTCAGACGACCAGGCACCTGCGCAGAGGGCCTGTGCTGCTTTAGCGCCGGCCTTACGCCGGCGTCAGGCACTCCGGCGCATTGAGCTTGGGGTCATTGACCAGGTTCGCCAGCACCCGTTCACGCAGTGCCGCGGCAGGGCTGGCCAGCAGGCTATGCAGCTCGGCCAGCGGCGTTTCGGGGTTCAGCCAGGCAGCCTGGCCAGCCTCGTCCAGAATGAGCGGCCGACGCTGGCTCATCGCAGCCTGGGTTACCACTGCCGTGCTCAGCCACACCTGCTCCTGCACCGGATAGGCTTCCCAGACAGCCGCAAAGAATAGCGAAGCCCCTTCCCCCGGCGTCAACCAGTAAGGCCGCTTGCGCACTGAACCGCGCCATTCGTAAAAGCCGTTGGCCGGCATCAGACAACGGCGCAAACGGAAGGCGTCGCGGAACATTGGCTGCTCTGCCAGGGTTTCGGCGCGCGCATGAGCCGGTGTGCGCGACAGGTCGGTCAGCCAGGCCGGCGTCAGCCCCCAACGCGCCCTGGCAAGCTCCAGGTTACCGTCGACACGGCGCTGTATCAGCACTGACGCACCGGGCGAAATGTTCCACTGCGCCTGCTGGTCGGCGGGAAAGCCAGGCAAGGCGGCAAAGGCCGAAGACCAGCGAAACAGGGCGTAACGTCCACACATGGGGCAGGCAACCTAGCAAATCAGAATACCGGGGAGGCTCTCCGGTTCATCACCCGCGAGGGGTTGGGCAACATTGTACTCGGCGATCAGCCGACGTGCGCGCTCTGCCTGCTCGTCCGGCACCGTCAAACCCAGCAGCCCCTGCATGGGAAGCTCGCCGACACCGCCCAGCAGGTGGCGACCCGCAAGATGCACGTCGATACCTTCGCTGACCAACATGCCAAAGAGCAATTCAGCCTCAAGCAGATTCTCCGGCTCATAGATCCGTTGCATCACTCGTCCTCGCGTTTTAGATCGAGCATCCACTCGCCATCGTGAACCTGCAGCATGAACACGATCGGTCGACAACATACGGGGCAGTCCTCGACATACTCCTGATCGCCGCCCGACAGATCGAGCACCGCTTCAAACTCCTCCCCACAGTAGGGGCAATCATGGAACTCAGTCTCCAGCATCGCGGCCTCCAGCGTGACTTGTGCGTATAATCACCGGTCTGTTTACAAGCCCTTTGCGTGTCTGAGCCGTTTTTTTCAGACCCAGGCCTTACTATTACCCTAGCCGTTTCCAACAAGAGAGCATGATGGGCGAATTCGATGCCATCCGACCGTACAACGACGCTGAGGTCCCTGCCGTTCTGGCACGCCTGCTCAGCGACCCGGCTTTCCTCGATATCCTCACCCACTTTCGCTTCCCGCGCATGGCTGGCGCGTTCGGCTGGCTGCTCAAGCCCCTGATCGCCCGCCGCCTGCGCCATGAATTCGCCGGGGTTACCTGCGTATCAACCTTGCAGGACAAGGTCGAGTTCTACGTCGATCACACTATAGAACGGGCTACCGACGGCGTGACCTACACCGGCGTCGAGGGGCTCAAGTCCGGTACGGCCTACCTGTTTCTGGCCAATCACCGCGATATCGTGATGGACCCGGCCTTCGTCAACTACGCCGTGTACCATGCCGGCCTGCCAACCCCGCGCATCGCCATCGGTGACAACCTGCTGCAGAAGCCATTTGTCAGCGACATGATGCGCCTGAACAAGAGTTTCATCGTGCACCGTTCGTTGACCGGCCGCCGTGAGAAACTGGCGGCCTATCAACTGCTTTCGGCCTACATCAACCATTCGATCCGTACCGACGGCCAGTCGATCTGGATTGCCCAGGCCGAAGGCCGGGCGAAAGATGGCGATGATCGCACCGATTCGGCGATCCTCAAGATGTTCCACATGAGCCGCAAGGACGAGCCATTCGGTGAGGTGATTCGCTCGCTGAACCTGAGCCCGGTGTCGATCAGCTACGAATACGACCCCTGCGACCTGGCCAAGGCCCGCGAGCTTTACATTCGCGCCACCACCGGCAGCTACACCAAGGCACCAGGTGAAGATGACCTGAGCATTGCCCAGGGCATCACCGGCTACAAAGGCCGGGTGCACATCAACTTCGCCGCGCCGATCACCGAAGCTTACGAAGACACCAAGCAGTTGGCAGCGGCGATCGACCGGCAGATTCTCGGTGGTTATCGCCTGTTCCCGGCGCACTACCTGGCCTATGCCCAGTGGAGCGACGCCGACCCGAGCCTGCAGGTGCCAAAGGCCTCCGAGCTGTTCGCGGCAGATGAACTGGCCAAGGCGCAGGCCGAATGGCAGCGCCGACTGGACGCCTGCCCCGCCGAACATCGGCCGTATCTGGTGCTGCAATACGCGACGCCGGTACGTAACCAGTACCGGGTAAAGGCGGGCTTGGCGCTTTAACCGCACGCCAACTGCAGGCGCCGGCACCGCCGGGCGCCTGCACAGGCCGTGCAGGCTCAGCCCTGATGCGTCAGGCGCCCCTGAGCGAGCACGGTTGAATCAGGCCCAGGTGCTGACCCAGGACAGCAGCAGCGCCATTGCCAGGAAGGCAAAGCCCAGCGCGTAATAGAAACGATTGACCCGCACAGTCGTCACATCGAGCACCGCCTCACCCGCAGGCCGCTCCGCCAGTGCGCGTGCCTCGCGACGTCGAGCACCATGCAACAAAAAGCTGCCCGGACAGGTCAGTAGCAACGCCAGCACGTTGATCAGCTTGGCGGGATGGGCGGCCATCAGCCCCCAGAGCATCTGCAGCGACATCGAAAACCTCATAAATGCGAAACGGGACAACCAGAGCCCGGCATTCTACCCAAGCCTTGGCTCCAGTCCTGCGCTTTGCGACAAACGACCGCCCCACTGTCATCCGATCGTCATGCAGCCAGGCCAGTCTATCGGCCGTTGAAAAGACACGGAGCTTCGTCATGCTGCACGCCGAAAACCAGGATCGCCTCTACCTGATCGCCCAGAGCGATGAACAGCAGGCGCTGATCGACGGCCTTGCGTTCAACGTTCAGGACCGTCAGTGGCTGGTGTACTGCGCGCTGGGCGGTCATGCGCATGAGCACCTGCCCGAAGTCGACAGCCAGACCGGTATCAGCATGCTGGACTTCTACGTCGAAGCGGCCTGATGCCTGCGGGTACAAAAAAGCCCGCTACCTGATACCCGGTAGCGGGCTTTTTGCTGAACACGCGTCGGGTTATTCGCCCAGGACCTGACCGACAGTCGGGTCTTTGAACAAACGGGTCAGCGCATCGCTGAGCACATCACTCACCAGTTGGGTATTGGTGTCCTGATTCGGCGCCATGCCGAAACGCTGGTCGAGGGATGCCCCATAGCGGCCACTGTATCGACGGTTGGCATTGGCGACATCAGCGCGGAAGGTAGCGCCAATGGTGGCCTCGGTGACATACAGGCCTTCTTTGGGCGACTGATACTTCAGCTCGACCAGCGTCACGGTCAACTGTGGCGCGTTATAGGCATTCGGCGAAGGGGTGAAGCCCAGCAAACGCACGGCAGCTTCGGCCTGAGCCTGCAATTTTGGCTGGATATCGTTACCGGAAACCGTGATTGCGCTGGTTTCAGGGTACAGACCACCCCGGGTGCCCAAGGTCTGCGAAGCACGACCATCAACCACGCGTACCACGACCGGTTGACCATGGCCAACCGGTGCAAGCTGGGCGGTGAGTTTCGGTTGCGGGCTGAGTTGTTGCGGGCTGTGGGCACAACCGACCAGGGTCAGACTGGTCACAGCGATCAAACCGAACAACAGACGGTGCAACATGCGCATCTCTCCAGGAATAGCAACAAAGGGCATCAGTATAACCAGCACCGACGGTAGCAGCCATCGGCTGGCCACTGGCGAATCAGACCGTAAGAACGGACAGCGGTTCGCTGTCAACACCCTGTCATCTGCTGGGGGTTATGCTTGATGCAGTCATAACAGGTACGCTGCCATGAATTCCCTCTGGGCCCTGCTGTTCAAACGCCAACCCCAACGCTACTTTGCCCGACTCGATGGCGCAGGGCTGTGCCAGGCTTTCAAACACTGCACCGACGCACCAATTGACGGCCACTGGGTGGAGATCAACGAAATTCGGCTACATTGGCTGAACCGCCCCTTGCCGACCAGTGCCAAAGTAATGGCCCGCTCAATGAGCTCCCGCCCTCAGCGAACACTCGCCGCCTGACGACAGGTTCAAGAAATGTCGCTAAAAAGGTCGTTTCTGCCGAAGACCTCGTTATAATCTCCCCCCGATTATAAGGACGTCTCCTGATCGGGCCTCGCAGCACCGCCAATACCAACTGTTGGCACCCTCCGCACCGCCCACAGAGAGCCTTCCACACAGGTCTTGCACCAGCCAGTGAGTCTGATTCATTCGACCCTTGCTCTGCACAGAACCTGCCGGGTCTGCCATCGCGCAGCCCATTTTGAGGTTCACGTCTCCAAAAGAGCGTGAAAAAACGGGTTTCACAACTTCACAAGAGTGTGGCGAGCAAAATGAACAGTCTGGCATGTGCAAAAGCACCAGCGGTGTCCCAACAAGCCCCAAACAGCTGGCAACAGCGCTCATCCAAGGTGGGCGACTGAGGCCGGTCCATAACGCACGACGGATACCTTGACCATAAGTCGAATTGCCGCACGGGTACTAAAATGCGTTCATAGGTAACGCAAAGCCCCGTTGGTGGTGTCCGCTGAAGTTGCAAAACCTGCGAAGAATCGGACATGGCGATCCTGGCTTACCCAGGGATCCCATGCTGTCAATTTGGTGCTGAAGATTTTGGAGACGCGTTAATGGCGCAGAACGAAGCAGTCGATGTGGTACTGGTAGGGGCAGGCATCATGAGTGCCACCTTGGCCGTACTGCTCAAGGAACTCGACCCGGCAGTCAAGCTGGAAGTCGTCGAGTTGATGGATTCGGGTGCCGCGGAAAGTTCCAACCCGTGGAACAACGCCGGTACCGGCCATGCCGGGCTGTGTGAACTGAACTACACGCCTCAAGCTGCCGACGGCAGCATTGATATCAAGAAGGCTGTACACATCAACACCCAGTTCGAGGTCTCCCGTCAGTTCTGGGCGTACCTGAGCAAAAAGGGTGCTTTCAACTCAACGCGGGCATTCATCAACCCGATTCCACACCTGAGCTATGTCGAGGGTGAGAAAGGCATTGCCTTCCTCAAGAAGCGCTATGAGCTGCTCAAGCAGCACCATGCGTTCGCCGACATGGAGTACACCGAAGACAAAGCGGTGATGAAGGAGTGGATGCCGCTGATGATGCCAGGCCGTCCGGCCGACCAGCGCATCGCCGCTACCCGCGTCGTCAAGGGTACCGACGTCAACTTCGGCGCCCTGACCAACAAGTTGCTCAAGCACCTGGCCAATGCACCCGATGCACAGGTCAAGTACAGCAAGAAGGTCACCGGCCTGCGTCGTAACGGCAGCGGCTGGACCGTCAGCATCAAGGACGTCAACAGCGGCAGCAGCCGTGAAGTTGATGCTCGCTTCGTCTTCCTTGGCGCCGGTGGCGCGGCCCTGCCGTTGCTGCAGATGTCGGGCATCGAAGAGAGCAAGGGCTTCGGCGGCTTCCCGGTCAGCGGCCAGTGGCTGCGTTGCGACAACCCGGAAATCGTCAAACAGCACCAGGCCAAGGTTTACAGCCAGGCGTCGGTCGGCGCGCCACCGATGTCGGTTCCGCACCTGGATACCCGTGTTGTCGACGGCAAGACGTCCCTGCTGTTCGGGCCGTATGCCGGCTTCACCACCAAGTTCCTCAAGCACGGCTCGTTCCTTGACCTGCCGCTGTCAGTACGCTTGGGTAACATTGGCCCAATGCTCGCCGTTGCCCGCGACAACATGGACCTGACCCGCTACCTGGTCAGCGAAGTGATGCAGTCGATGGAGCAACGCCTAGAGTCGCTGCGTCGCTTCTACCCAGAAGCCAAGGCGCAAGACTGGCGCCTGGAAGTGGCTGGGCAACGCGTGCAGATCATCAAGAAAGACCCGAAAAAAGGCGGCGTTCTGCAGTTCGGTACCGAACTGGTCGCAGCCAAAGACGGCTCCCTTGCTGCCCTGCTGGGCGCATCGCCAGGTGCTTCGGTAACCGTGTCGATCATGCTTGAACTGATCGAACGCTGCTTCCCTGAGCAAGCCAAAGGCGCCTGGGCGGCCAAGCTCAAGGAAATTTTCCCGGCACGGGAAAAGGTTCTGGCGGCCGATGCTGCGCTGTACCGCAAAATCAGCGCGTACAACGACGAGGCACTGCAACTGGCAGAGCCCAGCCCGACTCAGAACTACGCTTGATCTGCAGCCATAAAAAAACGCCCTTCGGGGCGTTTTTTTATGGGCCTGGCAAACTCAGCCGCGCGCTTTCTCGATGATCTCGATGTAGTCGGCAGCGTTACGCTGGTCCTTGATCAGCGTGGCAAAGGTATTGCCCTGCTCATCCTTGCCATCGAGATCCAGGCCGGCCTCAACAAAGAAACCGACAAAACGCTCGAAGTCGTCGACCCGCAGACCGCGATAAGCCTTGATCAGCTTGTGCAGCGACGGCGAAGTGGCATCGGCCGGCTCGAAATCGAGGAACAACTTGATCTGCGCGTCGCCGATCTCATCACCAATTACCTGTTTCTTGTCTTTACGCATTGCCGACTCCAGCTGAACCATCACGAACATTTCAGGGGTCGGCAGTTTACCCCCGGGCCACCTCGCGCCTCAACGCGTGCGTACGGTTCCCGTGTGCAGGTCCGCCCAGATGTGGCCGTTGGCATAGGTCAAAAATTGCACATACACCGTATCGTTGCGTAGCAAATCAAGAATGACCCGATACTGGGCAAGGGGGTAGTTGAGCGTCAGCGTGCGCGACTTGTCGTCAAACGCCGGTTTCTTCAAGCTTTTGCTTTCAGCATCGAAGCTGATCACGACCTGGCTGATGGTCGCCCCCTTGCTCAGCGGCTTGCCTTTCAAGCGCAACACCAGAGGCGATGTCACCGGGATCGGTTGCTGATTTGATTGGCGCTGATTGCCCACCACCACGGAATAGTCGGTGACCTGCATCAGTTGCTGAGACTCAGGCTTTTCCTGGCGCAGGGAAAGGTCATCAGGTGGCAAGAACTGGCTGTGCAATGGCGCAGCGGCGACAGGGAGGCTCAGTGCTAACAGGAGGGGGATAAACAGGCGCACGGCAGGCTCCTTCGCGGATGGCCTTGCAGTGTGGCGGATGCCCCCATCGTCGGCAAGGCTGGCACCTGCAACATGAGATGCTGCAAGGCGCCGACCTTGTCGGCAACAAGGGCGTTGCGGGCCTTACAGCCCTTTGACCGCGTAGATACCGGCTGCGTTGCGCCAGTAACCTTTGTAGTCCATGCCGTAACCGAAAATGTAACGGTCAATACAGCCCAGGCCGACATAGTCAGCCTTCAGGTCCGGACTGGCCTTGCGGTCGTGGTCTTTGTCGATCAGCACAGCGGTGTGCACAGTGCGCGCGCCGGCATGCTTGCAGAAGTCGATGATGGCGCTGAGGGTATGCCCTTCATCGAGGATGTCGTCGATGATCAGCACGTCGCGGTCAATGAACGAGACTTCCGGCTTGGCTTTCCAGAAAAGATCGCCGCCGCTGGTCTGGTTACGGTAGCGGGTGGCGTGCAGGTACGACGCCTCCAACGGGAAGTTCAGGTGTGTCAGCAACTTGCCAGCGAAAATCAGGCCGCCGTTCATGACACAGAACACGACTGGATTGCTATCGGCCAGGTCTGCGCAGATCTGCGTACCCACGCGGGCAATCGCTGCTTCGACTTCAGCTTCGGTGTACAGGCAGTCAGCCTCGCGCATGACTTGACGGATGTGCTCGAGATCAGCGGACATGGCGCTCTCCAGGGGCGGCAATTGAGAAAAGCGGGCAAAGGTACGCACCCACGGGCATCAGATCAAGCATTTCTGGACTAACGTCCTGATAACCTATAGGACACCTGAAGCGAATAGATTAATCTAGCGCGGTTTTTTTGCCCGCCCCCGGAGCCATTTCCTATGCCTACCCGTGAGATCCGCCATCCGCTGATCCGCCACAAGCTCGGCCTCATGCGCCGTGCCGATATCAGCACGAAGAATTTTCGCGAACTCGCCCAGGAAGTCGGCGCACTCCTGACCTACGAGGCGACCAAGGACCTGCCCCTGGAGAACTACGACATCGAAGGTTGGTGCGGTACTGTCCAGGTCGAAAAAATTGCCGGCAAGAAGATCACCGTCGTACCGATCCTGCGTGCCGGCATTGGCATGCTCGATGGCGTGCTCAGCCTGATCCCAGGCGCCAAGGTGAGCGCCGTTGGTGTTGCCCGCAACGAGGAAACCCTCGAAGCACACACCTACCTTGAAAAGCTCGTGCCGGAAATCGACGAGCGCCTGGCAATGATCATCGACCCGATGCTGGCCACTGGCGGCTCGATGGTTGCAACCATCGACCTGCTGAAAAAGGCTGGCTGCAAGGACATCCGCGCCATGGTCCTGGTCGCTGCCCCCGAAGGTATCGCAGCGGTCGAGAAGGCCCACCCCGACGTACAGATCTACACCGCGTCGATCGACCAACGCCTCAATGAAGACGGCTATATCATCCCAGGGCTGGGCGACGCCGGAGACAAGATCTTCGGTACCAAGCAGAAGGACGCCTGAGCATGCAGGATGAGTTCAACGACCCGCTTTGGCGTCAGGTCGTCTCCGGTGCGCAGATGCTCTTCGTCGCCTTTGGCGCGCTAGTGCTGATGCCTCTGATCACCGGCCTCGACCCGAACGTGGCACTGTTTACCGCGGGTCTCGGAACGCTGCTGTTCCAGGTGGTCACGGGGCGTCAGGTTCCGGTGTTCCTGGCCTCCAGTTTCGCCTTCATCACCCCGATCATCCTCGCCAAGGGCCAGTTCGGCCTGGCCGAAACCATGGGCGGGGTAATGGCTGCCGGCTTCGTCTATACCTTCCTCGGCCTGGCCGTGAAGATCAAGGGCACCGGTTTTATCGACCGCCTGCTGCCGCCGGTAGTGATTGGTCCGGTGATCATTTCGATCGGCCTGGCCATGGCGCCGATTGCCGCCAACATGGCAATGGGCAAGGCCGGTGACGGCACTGAGCTGATTCCCTACAGCACGGCGATGCTGATCTCCATGCCGGCGCTGCTGACCACCCTGATCGTCGCCGTGTTCGGCAAGGGCATCTTCCGCCTGGTACCGATCATCGCTGGCGTGCTGGTGGGCTTCGCCCTCGCCTTCGTGTTTGGCGTGGTCGACACGGCCAAGATCGCGGCGGCCCCATGGCTGGCACTGCCGCACTTCACCGCACCTGCATTCAACTGGCAAGCCATCCTGTTCATCGTTCCGGTGGCCTTGGCGCCGGCGATCGAACATATTGGCGGGGTCATAGCCGTCGGTAGCGTGACCGGTCGCGACTACCTGAAAACGCCGGGCCTGCACCGCACCCTGCTCGGTGACGGCATCGCCACCACCACAGCCGGCCTGTTTGGCGGCCCGCCCAACACCACCTATGCCGAAGTCACCGGCGCAGTGATGCTGACCAAGAACTACAACCCGAAGATCATGACCTGGGCGGCGATTTTCGCCATTGGCCTGGCCTTCATCGGCAAGTTCGGCGCACTGCTGCAGAGCATCCCGGTACCGGTAATGGGTGGCATCCTCTGCCTGCTGTTCGGTTCGATTGCCGCGGTGGGGATGAACACCATGATCCGGCACAAGATCGATCTGAGCGAGGCCCGTAACCTGGTGATCGTTTCGGTGACACTGGTGTTTGGTATTGGCGGCGTATTGATTGGTAGCGGCACCGGCCCTGGCGACTGGGGCCTCAAAGGTATTGCCTTGTGCGCCGTGGTTGCCATCGGCCTGAACCTGTTGCTGCCGGGCAACGACAGCTGGAAGAACAAGGCGCTGGACGATCAGTTGCCTTGATTACACCGGGTGCTTGATCCTGCAGGAGCCAGCCGTGCTGGCTCCTGCAGCCACACCACGTGCTTTACGCCCTTTCGCAGAGTGTCTTGAGGGCCTGTACCCAATCCGGGTGGTCATTCAGGCACGGCACCAGCACCAACTCCTCCCCACCCGCCTCAATGAACTGCTCACGCCCACGGTCGCCGATCTCTTCCAGGGTCTCGATGCAGTCGGCGACAAACGCCGGGCACATTACCAGCAAGCGCTTGACCCCGGCTTTGGCCAACTCGTCCAGGCGCGCTTCGGTGTAGGGTTCGATCCACTTCGCCCGCCCCAGCCGGGACTGGAATGACACCGACCATTTGCCCTCGGGCAGGCCCATGGCCCGGGCAAAAGACTCGGCCGCGCGAATGCACTGTGCGCGATAGCACACGGCAAGTACTTGTGGCGATGCCGTGCGGCAGCAGTCGGCACCCTTGAAGCAATGGTTGCCGGTAGGATCAAGCTTGGTCAGGTGACGCTCGGGCAAGCCATGGAAACTCAGCAGCAAGTGATCGAAATCTTCCTGCAGGTAGGGCTTGGCACTGGCAACCAGTGCGTCGATGTACTCTGGTTGATCGTAGAACGGCTGCAGCACTGCCAGTTCAAACGACAATTTCTGCTCGGCAATGACCTGCCGCGCCTGTTCGACCACCGTGGTGACAGTACTGTCGGCGAACTGAGGGTACAGCGGCGCCAGCGTGACCTTGCGCACCCCCTGAGCCGCCAGGCGCGCCAGTACGGTAGGCAAAGAAGGCTCGCCATAGCGCATGGCGATTTCCACCGGGCCGTGCGTCCATTGCTCGCTCATCGCCTGCTGCAGGCGGCGTGTCAGGACCACCAGTGGCGAGCCTTCGTCCCACCAGATCGAGGCATAGGCATGAGCCGACTGCTCTGGGCGCTTGATCAGGATCAGCGAGACCAGCAACCGGCGAACCGGCCAAGGCAGGTCGATGACGTAAGGGTCCATCAGGAATTGATTGAGGTAACGGCGCACATCGGCGACATCGGTGGAAGCCGGCGAACCCAAGTTGACCAGCAGCAAAGCATGATCGGTCATGCAACGTCCTATTTCAGAGGCGACTGGACAATTCATCCAGGGCAGATTGCACATCATTGAATTGAAAAGTGAAGCCAGCTGCCAGCAAGCGCACGGGGCGCACACGCTGGCCACCCAGCAGCAGCGTCGACAACTCACCCAGCCCAAGCCTCAGCAACGGTGCCGGAAGGGGTAAAAAGGCTGGCCGATGCAGCGCCCGACCAAGCCGCTTGGCAAACTCTCGGTTACGCACAGGCTCTGGAGCGCAGGCATTATAGGGACCGCTGGCGTCGTTATGCTGCAAGAGAAAATCAATCAGGGCGATTTCGTCATTGATATGAATCCATGGCATCCACTGCCGCCCATCGCCAATAGGCCCACCCAGGCCGAGTTTGAATGGCAGTCGCAGGCGCGACAAAAAACCGCCCTCACTGGCCAGCACCAGCCCGGTTCGCACCAGCACGACGCGAATACCCAAGGCCTCGGCCTGCTGCGCCGTTTCTTCCCAGGCAATGCACAACTGGCTGGCGAAATCCTCTTTGACCGGCCGTGAGGCCTCTGTCAATTCACGCTCACCACCATCACCATACCAACCCACAGCCGAACCGGAGATCAGCACGGAAGGCCGTTGCTGGCGCTGCTCAAGCCAGGCCAGCAATTGCTCGGTGAGGGTGATCCGACTACTCCAGAGCAGCGCGCGCCGCGCACTGCTCCAAGGTCGATCAGCGATGGGGGCCCCCGCCAGATTGACCACTGCATCCAGCGTTTGATCACCGAACGCCTCAAGTCGATCAATGCCTCGCACCCCAGCCCCACAGAGACGACCGACCTGCTCAGGTCGTCGACTCCACACCGTCAACTGATGCCCTTTTGCCAGCCAGTACTGGCAAAGCCGTTGGCCAATCAAACCAGTACCGCCGGTCAGCAATATATGCATGACTGTGTCCTCATGTGGCGCGCGCTTGGTCTATTTTTAAGAACAAGGCACTTTTTTGACCGATCGCTCTCGGATAAACATAGGCGAACCTGGCTGTAAAGCGCGGATCAATATTGTACATTGATCAGGCATTGTACAGGTTTGTCAGACAGCGTAGTCTGCGTATCAAAGGTTCAAAGAGGCCATCATGACCATACCTATCGCAATCATCGGCGCAGGCATCGCCGGCTTGTCCGCTGCCCAGGCACTACAAAAAGCCGGGCAGACCGTGCATCTGTTCGACAAAGGCCGAGGCAGCGGTGGGCGCATGGCCAGCAAACGCAGCGAAGCCGGGGCACTCGACCTCGGCGCACAATATTTCACTGCCCGCGACCGACGCTTCCTTGCCCAGGTTCAGGAATGGCAGGCACACGGCTCGGTCGCAGAGTGGAAACCGCACCTCTACAACTACAAAGCGGGCCAACTCACCCCCTCGCCAGACGAGCAGGTTCGCTGGGTAGGTGTGCCACGCATGAGCGCGATTACCCGCGCCTTGCTCAAAGACTCGACGGTGAACTTCAACTGCCGGATCGCCGAAGTCTTTCGCGGCAAGCATTACTGGCACCTGCAGGACACCGAAGGCTGCAGCCATGGCCCGTTCAGCCGCGTCATCATTGCGGTGCCCGCCCCTCAGGCAACCCAGCTCCTGACGGCGGCACCCAAACTTGCCGCAACCGTCGCCAGCGTACAGATGGACCCCACCTGGGCCATTGCGCTGGGGTTTGAAAGCCCACTGGATACGCCCCTGCAGGGGTGCTTCATACAAGACAGCGCACTCGAATGGCTCGCGCGCAATCGCAGCAAGCCAGGACGCGACGAACACATTGATACCTGGGTGCTTCACGCCACAGCGAACTGGAGCAAACAGCACATCGACCTCGCCAAGGAGGCCGTGATCGAGCAGTTGCTCGGCAACTTCGCCGAGCTGATTGGCTGTGCCGTGCCAGCGCCGTGCTTCTCTCTCGCCCATCGCTGGCTGTATGCACGCCCTTCCAGCAACCATGAGTGGGGGGCGCTGGCTGACCCAGACCAGGGCCTGTACGCCTGCGGCGACTGGTGCCTGTCAGGTCGGGTTGAAGGGGCCTGGCTGAGTGGCCAGGAAGCCGCTCGGCGACTGCTTGAGCATCTGGACTGATTTTGCCAAAAAGCTGTACAAATCGTTTGACTTGTACAGCCTCCTATCTATGATGATCAAATCTGTACATAACATTTAATTTGTACAAGTTTTGGACTCGCCATGGATACTCACGAGCTGCCGCACAAACCCAAAATCGCCATCAGCGCTTGCCTGGTCGGCCAGGAAGTACGCTTCAATGCTGGCCATAAAGCCTCGAAGCTATGCAACGAGACACTGGCCAAGTACTTCGACTTCGTTCCGTTGTGCCCGGAAATGGCCATCGGCCTGGGCGTTCCGCGAGCCGCCATTCGATTGGTGGGCGATCCTCAGCAGCCTCGTGTTATCAACCCTCGCGAACCCGAGCTGGACCTCTCTGGCCCGCTTGGTGCCTACGGGCGGCAGATGGCCAATGAGCTTCAGGACATCTGCGGCTATATCTTCATGCAGAAGTCGCCGTCCTGTGGGCTTGAACGGGTCAAGGTGTATCAAGACAACGGCTACCCGGCCACAGAGGGTGGACGTGGTGCCTATGCCGCAGCGTTTTGTGCCGAACGACCTGATCTTCCTGTGGAGGAAGATGGCCGCCTGTGCGACCCGGCCTTGCGTGAGAACTTCATCACCCGCGTCTACGTGTACGCGGAGTGGCAAAAATACCTGGCGCAAGGCCTGAGCCGACATGCACTGATCAGCTTCCACGCCCGCTGCAAGTACCTGTTGATGGCAAACAACCCACAACAGTACAAAGTCCTGGGCAAGCTGCTGGGTAGCATGAGCCGCAGTGATGACGCCGAAGAAATTGGCCCGCGCTACTTCAGCCAACTGATGAAGGCACTGAGCCGCTGCGCCAATCGCGGCACCCATGGCAACGTACTGATGCACCTGAGTGGGTACCTGCGCGATTTCATTGAGGCCGCCGACAAAGAGGAAATTCGCCAGACGATCGATCAGTATCAAGCCGGAACGGTGCCACTGGTCGTCCCACTGACCCTGCTCAAGCACCACCTGCGTCGGCACCCTGACCCTTATCTGGAGCAGCAAATCTACCTGAAGCCACACCCTGAAACCCTTGGCCTGCGCAATGCCATCTGAGCCGCTGCCACTGCCGATCCGAGAGGTTGCACGCCTCACCGGCGTCAACCCGGTTACGCTTCGCGCCTGGGAACGACGCTATGGCCTGATTACCCCACAACGCACAGGCAAAGGCCATCGACTGTATAGCACCGAGCATGTGCAGCGCATTCAACAGATCGTCCAATGGCTCAACCGTGGTGTGTCTGTCGGCCAGATCAAGGCCCTGCTGGACAGCCGCCCGGTAGCCTCCCAGACAGATCAACACGGTGCCTGGCAGGCCATGCGCCAGGACATAACCGGCAGCATCGCTGCCTTGGCAGAACGCCGTCTGGACCAACAGTTCAATCAGGCGATCGCCTTGTACCCTGCGACCACGCTGTGCGAGCAACTGCTGCTCCCCCTGTTCGCCGAGCTGGAGCTGCGCTGGCAAAGCCAGTTTGGCGCACGCATGGAACAAGTGTTCTTCCACTGCTGGCTACGCAGCAAACTCGGAGCTCGCCTCTATCACAGCAACCGCCAACTCAATGGCCCGGCAGTACTGCTGATCAACGGCTCAGACCTGGTCTTCGATCCACGGTTGTGGCTATGCGCCTGGCTGCTCAGTAGTGCCGGGTACGCGGTAGAAGTATTCGACTGGCCACTGCCCCCTGCCGAGCTGGCGCTGACCCTCGAACGCATGCAACCCCAGGCGCTGTTACTGTGCCTGAACAGGGCGGTCGATATGCGTCAACTTGAGCGCAGCCTGAGTGCAATCCAGATACCTACCCTGCTGGACGGCAGCGCGATCAGCATCCATCAGGATGACCTCATGGCACTGGCGGTGAAAAACCCCCGGCTATGCCTGCTCGACACCCCGTTGGAGGTCGTGCAAGCGTTGCAAGACGCCTCACGATAACTCAACCCCTGCGATATCAAGGAACCCACATGCAACTCCTCTGGCTGCGTAGCGATCTTCGCGTGTCCGATAACACCGCTCTGGCCGCCGCTGCCGAGCGAGGCCCGACACTGGCCGTCTGGCTGGTCAGCCCAAGCCAGTGGCTGGCGCATGACGATGCGCCGTGCAAGGTCGACTTCTGGCTACGCAGCCTGCGAACCCTCAGCCAGTCACTGGCTGCATTGAACATTCCACTACTGGTTCGTCAGGCAGAGCACTGGGACAACGCCCCCCAGGTTCTGCTACAGCTGTGCCGGGAGCACCATGTGCAGACACTGCACATGAATGAGGAATACGGGGTTCACGAACAGCGCCGAGACGATGCCGTACGTAACCAGTTGAGCGACGCCGGAATCGAGGTGGTGAGCTATCTGGACCAGTTGCTGTTCAAACCCGGCAGCATATTGACCAAAGCCGGCGGTTACTTTCAGGTGTTCAGTCAATTTCGCAAAACCTGCTATGAACGCCTGCACCTGGCCCAGCCTCGGCTGATAGCAAGCCCCACGCCGCAGCAGCCCTTGGCAATTGCTAGCGACCCGATCCCTGAATCAGTACCGGGTTTCAACAACGTCCCGGAAACACTGCGCGCGCTCTGGCCAGCCGGCGAGCAAGAAGCTCAAAGGCGGCTGAACGCCTTTGTCGAGGACGCCATCGAGGACTATCAGGATCAGCGCGACCTTCCGGCGCTGCCTGGCACGAGCCAGTTGTCCCCCTACCTCGCTGCCGGGGTGATCTCCCCACGCCAGTGCCTGCACGCGGCGCTTTCACACAATCGAGGCGAGTTCGACAGTGGCAACAAAGGCGTTGTGACCTGGGTGAATGAACTGCTGTGGCGCGAGTTCTACAAACATATTCTGGTCGGGTATCCGCGGGTATCGCGACACCGCGCTTTCCGCCTGGAAACCGAAGCGGTGCCGTGGCGCAACGCGCCTGACGAGCTGGAGGCATGGCAGCAAGGGCGCACCGGCATTCCGATCATCGATGCGGCCATGCGCCAACTACTGGCCACCGGCTGGATGCATAACCGCCTGCGCATGGTCGTTGCGATGTTCCTGACCAAAAACCTGCTGATTGACTGGCGTGAAGGCGAACGCTTTTTCATGCGTCATCTGATCGACGGTGACCTGGCGGCAAATAACGGCGGCTGGCAATGGAGCGCATCAACGGGCACTGATGCCGTCCCTTATTTTCGGATCTTCAACCCGATCAGTCAGTCGCAACGCTTCGACAGTGAGGGACGTTTTATTCGGCATTGGTTGCCGGAACTGGCTGACCTGGACAACAAAACCATCCACGCCCCTCAGTCGGTGGGCGGGCTGTTTGCTGTTCGTCACTATCCTGGCCCGATAGTGGATCTGGGCAGCAGTCGACAGCGGGCCCTGAGTGCGTTCAAACACTTACCCCAAAAACCCGAATGAAGAGGCAGTTGAGCAGCGGCTAAGCCGCTGCTCGAGTAAACGCCAGGGAATCAGAGTGACATGCGATAGTGCAGGGAGTAGCTTTCTACGCCGTCGTTAGGCGTTGTCAGGCCGGCGTTAGAGTAGTGGATGGCACGCACACCCAGTTCATGCCCTCCGGCGAAACGCAGGCCAAAGCCAATACGGTCTTCAAACTGGAACGACGAGCCGAGCCTGTTACTTTCCAGCTCGGTGCTGGAGAAGGCTGCGATACCAATACCCGCTTCGACATAAGGCTTGATGGACTCACCGGCAAACTCATAAACAAACACCGGTGCAAACGACAGGCTGTGGTTACTGGTGGTTTCATCGCCCTCCCAATAGGTGTAGGCGCCATCCCAGTACCCCGTGACACGGCCGACACTGGTCTGCAACCAACTGGCATCCCAGTTGGATTGCAAACCAAAGCGATAGACCATGGTCGAGTCGCCGGTCTGCCCTACCGAGACCGATGCATCGGCGGCTTGTGCTGTAAATGATTGCCCCAGAATCACGGCTGCAGTTGCAGCCAAGCAAAGCAGTTTCTTCATGAGAAACGTCCTGTTCTTAATGCAGTTTTTAGTTTTTCTGTTTCATTCAACAACGTAGTAGAAAATTGCCATCAGTTGTCAGTTCCGCACCGCAAAAACGCTCTCCCCCAGCGTTTCACAAACCAAGACTGTGCACGTTCTCAGACTGACCCCACAACAATGGCAGGATTTTAAGCAGATGCGCTGGGCTGGCACTCGTCCAGAACTGCGCAGGTCGGGCTGGCCCCTGCGCCAATAACCCGCGTTCACCGAGCAAACGCTGCAATTGCCGAGCCACCGCTGCGCCAGTATCGATGATTGCTATGTCGGCCGGAACAAGCTCGGCGAGCAATGGCTTGAGGAAAGGATAATGCGTGCACCCCAGGATCAGCGTATCGCACCCGGCAGCCAACAGCGGTGTCACATAGCCCTGCAGCAACTGGCGCAACGAGGGGCTGTCTAGATCGCCGGCTTCAATGCATTCGACCAGGCCCGGGCACGGCTGGGTGACCACCTGCACATCATTGGCGAAGCGATCGAGCAACGCGGCAAACTTGGCGCTCTGTAGCGTACCCGTCGTTGCCAGCACACCCACCACACCGCTGCGGGTTGCTGCCGCAGCGGGTTTGACCGCAGGCTCCATACCCACAATCGGCCAGTCGGGGTAACGTTCCCGCAGGTCGGCCACCGCGGCGACTGTTGCAGTGTTACACGCCAACACCATCGCCTTGGCCCCTTGGGCACGGAAAAATTCGGCAACGATCTGGCAACGCTGACGGATAAACGCCGGCGACTTCTCCCCATAGGGGATATGTCCGCAATCAGCGACATACAGCAGTGACTCGCGGGGCAATAAACGCGCGATTTCAGCAAGCACCGACAACCCGCCGACGCCAGAATCGAAAACCCCGACGGGTGCTGCCGGATCACCCATGCCGATCACCGCAAACGGCACACCCCGGGTCGCGCTTCACTCGCAGCTCGCGAAAACGGCTGCCCAGCGCATCAATCAACAACAATCGCCCAATCAGCGGCTCACCGAAACCCGCCAGCATCTTCAAGGCTTCCAGTGCCTGCAAGCTGCCAACCAACCCAACCAGCGGGCCAATCACGCCCGCCTCGCTGCAGGTCAGCTCGGCGTCACTGCCATGCCCATACAGGCAGTGGTAGCAGGGGCTGTGTGGCTGTCGCGGGTCGAAAACCGACAATTGCCCCTCCAGGCGAATCGCGGCGCCACTGACCAGCGGCTTGCCCGCTGCCACGCACGCGCGATTGACTGCCTCACGGGTGCCGAAGTTGTCCGAGCAGTCGAGCACGAGGTCAACTGCGCGCACGGCCTCAGCCAACGAGTCTTCGTCAAGCGCCGTACGATGGGCCACCAGGGCAATCTCGGGGTTGATCGCCTGCAAGCGTGCCAGCGCAGAATCGACCTTGCTCATGCCGATTGATGGGGTGTCATGCATGACCTGACGCTGCAGGTTGGTCAGGTCGACCGTATCAAAGTCAGCCAGGTGCAGTTCACCAACACCCGCAGCAGCCAGATACAACGCGACTGGTGAGCCAAGGCCGCCGAGGCCGACGATCAACGCCCGACTGCCCTTGAGCTTCAACTGACCGTCGATATCGACCTGCGCCAGGAGGATCTGTCGGCTGTAGCGCAACAGCTCCTGATCGCTCAGCACAGGAGGCGCCCCAAGGTAATACGCTCATGGCCGGCAAGGTCATCGCGGCTTTCGATCTGCTCGAAATCGTTCTGAGCAAGCAGCTCGCGTACCGCCGCGGCCTGATCGTAACCGTGTTCAAGCAACAACCAGCCACCCGGCTCCAGGTGCTGCGGCGCCTGAGTGATGATCGCGCGCAGATCGTCCAGGCCATCTTCGCCTGCAACCAGCGCACTGCTGGGCTCAAACCGCACATCGCCGGCCACCAGATGCGGATCTGCAGCAGCGATGTAAGGCGGGTTGCTGATGATCAGGTGGAAACGCTCACCTTCCAGCGCGCTGAACCAATGACTGTTGAGCACCCGGACGTTGTCCAGTTGCAGACGCTGGCGATTGCGTTCAGCCAGGGCCACGGCGTCGAGCACACGATCGACGGCGGTCACCTGCCACTGTGGTCGCTCACTGGCCAGTGCCAGCGCAATGGCACCGGTTCCGGTACCAAGATCGAGTACACGAGCAGGCAGCGCTGGCAGCAGCTCAATGGCCGCCTCTACCAGCAACTCGGTTTCCGGACGCGGAATCAGTGTATGAGGCGCCACTTCCAGATCAAGTTTCCAGAACCCCTGCTGCCCCAGAATATACGCCACAGGCTCACCGGCACGGCGGCGCTGCAGGTAGTCGGCAAAGGTCTGGGCCGCCTCACTGGTGACGATCCGCTCTGGCCAGGTATGCAGGTAACTGCGCGACTTGCCGATGGCAGCCGCCAGCAACAACTCGATATCCAGACGCGCCGTCGGCGAATCCGGCAGCTCCGCACCGCGAAGCAGGCTGGCAATAATCGTCATTTACTCACCCAGTGCTGCCAGTTGGTCAGCCTGATACTCGGCCAGCAATGGTTCGATGACCGCATCGACCCCGCCCGCCAACACTTCATCAAGGGAATACAGGGTCAGGTTGATACGGTGATCGGTCACCCGGCCCTGTGGGTAGTTGTAGGTACGAATACGCTCGGAACGATCGCCCGAGCCGACCAGCAGCTTGCGCTCACTGGCAATGGCATTCTGTGCCGCGCTGGTCTGCATGTCATTGAGCTTGGCCGACAGCCAGGACATGGCGCGCGCCCGGTTCTTGTGCTGCGAACGCTCTTCCTGGCACTCCACCACGATGCCGGTCGGCAAGTGCGTGATACGAATCGCCGAATCGGTCTTGTTCACGTGCTGACCGCCCGCCCCGGAAGAGCGGTAAGTGTCGACCCGCAAATCAGCCGGGTTGATTTCGATTGCCACCTGCTCGTCAGGCTCGGGCAATACCGCGACGGTACACGCCGAGGTATGAATACGCCCTTGGGATTCGGTTTCCGGTACCCGCTGTACGCGGTGCGCACCCGACTCGAATTTCAGCTTGCCGTAGACGTTATCGCCTTCGACCCGCGCAATGATTTCCTTGTAACCGCCATGCTCGCCCTCGTTCTCCGAGAGGATCTCCAAACGCCAGCCACGTCGCTCGGCATAACGCGAGTACATGCGGAACAGGTCGCCGGAAAAAATCGCCGCCTCGTCCCCGCCCGTACCCGCGCGGATCTCCAGGAACACGTTGCGCCCATCGTTCGGGTCCTTGGGCAGCAGCATGCGTTGCAACTGGCTTTCCAGTGCGAGCAACTGCTCCTTGGATTCGCGCACCTCTTCCACAGCCATTTCCCGCATATCCGGGTCACTGTCCTTGAGCAGCGCCTGAGCCCCCTCAAGCGCGTCCTGAACCTTGCGCCACTGCGCATAGGCAGCCGCGACGGGCTCAACTTCGGCGTACTCCTTGGAATAGGCACGGAAGCGGGTCTGATCGGAAATGACTTCAGCATCACCCAACAGGGCAGTCAGTTCCTCGAAGCGGTCCTGGAGGGTATCCAGTTTATTGAGCAGCGACGCTTTCATTGCGGGGGTTTATCCGTCGAGCCCTCATTGAGGGCAAAGAGTTCCTGGGCCATGGCCAGCGCATCGAGGCGGCCTTCGGCAGAGAGCTTTTTCAACTGCACACTCGGCGCATGCAGCAACTTGTTGGTCAAGCCACGGGCCAACTGCGCCAAGACCTCCTCGGCATTGGCACCGTTGGCCAGCAGGCGCTGGGCCTTTTGCAATTCCTCGTCGCGCAGCCGCTCACCTTGCTGGCGGTAGGCCTTGAGCACATCCACCGCCGCCAACTCACGCAGGCGCAGCATGAAGTCTTCGGCACCGACCGAGACCAGCTCCTCGGCCGCCTGGGCGGCGCCCTGACGGCTCTTGAGGTTCTCGGCGACAACGTCGTGCAGGTCATCGACGGTGTACAGGTAAACGTCGTCCAACTCACCGACTTCTGGTTCGATATCCCGAGGTACGGCGATATCCACCATGAAAATCGGCTTGTGCTTACGCAATTTCAATGCGCTTTCTACCGCCCCCTTGCCAAGAATCGGCAACTGGCTGGCGGTGGAGCTGATCACGATATCGCTGTGCACCAGCTCATGGGGAATGTCTGCCAGCAACACCGCATGGGCACCGAACTGTTCGGCCAGCGTGCTCGCACGCTCCAGGGTTCGGTTAGCCACCACAATGCGCCGCACCCCCTGCTCATGCAGGTGACGGGCCACCAGGGTAATGGTTTCACCAGCCCCGATCAGCAGCGCCTGGCTACGCCCAAGGTCACTGAAGATCTGCTTGGCCAGGCTCACAGCGGCAAACGCCACTGACACCGGGTTTTCGCCGATGGCCGTGTCGGTGCGCACCTGCTTGGCAGCACTGAACGTGGCCTGGAACAAACGCCCCAGCAAGGGGCCGATGGTCCCGGCCTCGCGCGCCACGGCATACGCCGATTTCATCTGGCCCAGGATCTGCGGCTCGCCCAGCACCAGCGAGTCGAGCCCGGAGGCAACCCGCATCATGTGCCGCACGGCATCGTGATCTTCATGGACATAGGCACTGGCACGCAGCTCTTCGAGGCTGAGCTGGTGATATTCGGCCAACCAGCGCAATACGCTGTCGGCCGCCAGGTGGTCCTGTTCGATGTAAAGTTCGCTGCGGTTGCAGGTCGAGAGGATCGCGGCTTCGCGGCTGGCGGTGAGTCGACAGAGCTGCTGCAAGGCTTCGACCAGCTGCTCGGGCGTAAACGCCACGCGCTCGCGTACGTCTACCGAGGCAGTCTTATGGTTGATACCGAGTGCAAGAAAGGCCATTCAAGGTCGCTGATTATGACGTGAAGCCGATAATTGTCCTACTTCGCAGGTTAGAGAACAACCACCGCTCACTATTGTCTCTATAGTCAGTACCTAAGTCTGTACTTCCAGAGGCCATCACTTATGGGTTTGCCCTAGCGCTTGTGTCATGATGATCCGACCGCAGGTTAGTCGCCCAAAATCCCCACTATGAATAGATCCTCCGCGTTGTTCCTTGCCTTTGCCTTGCTTCAGGGCTGCCAGACCCTGGCTCCGGACTCCCCGGATGCCAAGGCGCCTGCCGCCGAGACTGCACCTCCTGAACAGGTCAAGCCCACGGTCTACGGATCCTTCAGCCAGGACACCGTCTATAGCTTGTTGACCGCCGAATTGGCAGGCCAGCGCAATCGCTTCGATATCGCGTTGGACAACTATGTTGCCCAAGCCATCAAAACCCAGGACGCCGGTATCTCAGAACGTGCCTTCCGCATCGCCGAGTACCTCGGTGCCGACCAGGCTGCGCTGGACACGGCGCTGATCTGGGCAAAGAACGCACCAGAAAGCCTCGATGCGCAACGCGCCGCTGCAATACAGCTGGCGCGGGCCGGGCGCTATGACGACTCCATGAACTACATGGAGAAGGTCCTGCAGGGCCAGGGTGACACGCACTTCGATTTCCTGGCGCTGTCAGCCGCCGAAACCGATCAGGAAACCCGTGACGGCCTGCAGAAAAGTTTCGACCGTCTGCTACTGAAGTACCCGGACAATGGTCAGCTGGTGTTTGGCAAGGCCCTGCTGCTGCAACAGGATGGCAATGCGAACGCCGCACTGGAATTGCTCGAAAAACACCCGCCAGAGGCCGGCGAAATCGCTCCGGTACTGCTGCAGGCACGCCTGCTGCAAAGCCTTGATCGCGGCAAGGAAGCACTGCCACTGCTGCAAAAGACCATTCGCAAATACCCCGACGACAAGCGCCTGCGCCTGACCTATGCGCGCATGCTGGTCGAACAGGACCGGGTCGAGGATGCCAAGGTCGAGTTTGCCAGCCTGCTACAGCAATACCCGGACGACGACGAACTGCGCTACTCACTGGCACTGGTCAGCCTGGAGGCCAAGGCCTGGAACGAAGCCGAAAGCTACCTGCAAGAGCTGATTGCCCGCGGTAGCCGGGTCGACTCGGCACACCTGAACCTGGGACGCCTGCATGAAGAGCGTAATGACCCGGAAGGCGCACTGATCGAGTACGCCCAGGTTGGGCCCGGCAATGACTACCTGCCAGCACAACTGCGCCAGGCCGACATTCTCATCGCCAACGGTCGAGCCACCGAAGCCTCGCGGCGCCTGGCCGCAGCGCGTGAAGCCCAACCGGACTACGCTATCCAGTTGTACCTGATCGAAGCCGAAACCCTCGGCAACAACAATAAGGACGCCCAGGCCCTGCAGGTGCTGCAACAGGCCATCAAACTGTACCCCGACGACCTCAACCTGCTTTACACCCGCGCCATGCTTGCGGAAAAGCGCGACGACCTGGCCCAGATGGAAAAGGACCTGCGCAGCATCATCAGCCGCGAGCCGGAAAATGCCATGGCCCTCAACGCCCTGGGCTACACACTGGCAGACCGCACGACACGCTATGCCGAAGCCAAAGGCCTGATCGAAAAAGCCCACCAGATCAACCCGGAAGACCCCGCCGTGCTCGACAGCCTCGGCTGGGTCAACTACCGCCTGGGCAACCTCGACGAAGCTGAACGCCTGCTGCGCCAGGCCCTGGAACGCTTCCCCGACCATGAAGTCGCCGCCCACCTGGGCGAAGTGCTCTGGGCCAACGGCAAACGCCGCGAAGCACGCCATGTCTGGGCCAAAGCCTTAGAAGACCAACCTGACAGCCCTATCCTGCGCAAAACCCTCCTGCGCCTGACCGGATCCGAGACTCTGTAAGCCTATGTTCCTGCGCCACTGCATTACCTTCAGCCTGATCGCCCTGCTTGCCGGCTGCGCCGGCTTCGGCTCCCGCGAAGCCCTTCAGGGCCAGGGCAGCCCACAACTGTGGCGCGAGCATAAACAACAGCTGAGCACCCTCGACGGCTGGCAGATCAACGGTAAGGTGGGCATCCGCGCACCGAAAGACTCCGGTAGCGGCACCTTGTTCTGGCTGCAACGCCAGGACTATTACGATATTCGCTTGTCTGGCCCACTGGGCCGGGGCGCCGCCCGCCTGACCGGTCACCCGGGCCAGGTCGTACTGGAGGTTGCCAACCAGGGACGCTTCGAGGCCCAGAGCCCGGAGACCTTGCTGGAGGAGCAATTGGGCTGGCAACTGCCAGTGTCGCATCTGGTCTGGTGGGTACGCGGCTTGCCCGCACCTGGCAGCAAGAGCCGCCTGACCCTGAGCGGTGACAGCCGCCTGGCCAGCCTCGACCAGGATGGCTGGAACGTCGAGTACCTGAGCTACATCCAGCAGAACGGTTACTGGCTGCCGGAACGCCTCAAGCTGCACGGCCAGAACCTGGACGTAACCCTGGTGGTCAAGGACTGGCAGCCACGCCAGCTGGGACACTGACATGCACGCGACCACCCTGACACTGCCGGCACCGGCCAAACTGAATCTGATGCTGCACATTCTGGGACGCCGCCCCGATGGCTATCACGAACTGCAGACCCTGTTTCAATTTCTCGACTACGGCGATGAGTTGTCTTTTGCCCTGCGAGAAGACGGCGAAATACGCCTGCACACCGAAATCGACAACGTTCCTCACGACAGCAACCTGATCGTGAAAGCTGCGCGAAAACTGCAGACACTTTCAGGCTGCAGCAAGGGCGTTGATATCTGGTTGAAAAAAATTCTACCCATGGGCGGCGGCATCGGTGGCGGCAGCTCAGATGCCGCAACCACTCTGCTCGGCCTCAACCATCTCTGGCAATTGGGCTGGAGTGAGGACCAACTGGCCGAACTGGGCCTGACCCTGGGCGCCGACGTCCCGGTTTTCGTCCGCGGTCACGCGGCATTCGCCGAAGGCGTGGGCGAAAAGCTCACCCCGGTAGATCCTGAGGAACCCTGGTATGTCGTGCTCGTCCCGCAAGTATTTGTAAGTACAGCGGAAATTTTTTCACATCCATTGTTGACACGTGATTCAGCGCCCATTAAGATGCGCCCCGTTCCCAAGGGAAACAGTCGAAATGACTGCCAGCCGGTAGTAGAGCAGAGTTACCCAGAAGTACGTAACTCACTGAATTTGCTAAGCAAGTTCACTGAAGCTAGGCTTACCGGAACTGGAAGTTGTGTGTTTGGGGCCTTCCCAAGCAAAGCTGAAGCTGATAAAGTTTTGGCCCTTCTTACAGAGACCCAAACAGGGTTTGTAGCAAAGGGAAGCAACGTTTCGATGTTGCATCGCGCACTACAGAGTCTGCTCTAGGAATCGAGTGTTAGGCACTCGCAGCAACAGATACAGGGGCGTCGCCAAGCGGTAAGGCAGCAGGTTTTGATCCTGCCATGCGTTGGTTCGAATCCAGCCGCCCCTGCCATTTTCCTTATACTCATCCAGGTTACCCTCAGCCTTCAGGTACTGCGCGTGTCCAAGATGATGGTCTTTACGGGGAACGCCAACCCCGATCTGGCTCGGCGTGTCGTACGTCAGCTGCATATCCCACTGGGTGATGTTTCTGTCGGTAAGTTCTCCGACGGCGAAATCAGCACTGAGATTAATGAAAACGTCCGCGGTAAAGACGTATTTATCATTCAGCCGACTTGTGCGCCAACCAACGATAATCTGATGGAATTGGTAGTGATGGCTGACGCCTTCCGCCGTTCATCTGCCTCCCGAATCACCGCCGTGATTCCTTACTTCGGTTACGCCCGCCAAGATCGCCGTCCGCGTTCGGCGCGTGTTGCAATCAGCGCCAAAGTCGTTGCTGATATGCTCACCGTCGTTGGTATCGACCGTGTTCTCACTGTCGACCTGCACGCTGACCAGATCCAGGGTTTCTTCGATATTCCAGTAGATAACATCTACGGCTCCCCCGTTCTGGTGGATGACATCGAAGACCAGCGTTTCGAAAATCTGATGATTGTCTCCCCAGACATCGGTGGCGTCGTGCGTGCACGTGCTGTTGCCAAGTCGCTGGGCGTCGATCTCGGCATTATCGATAAACGCCGCGAGAAGGCCAACCACTCCGAAGTGATGCATATCATCGGTGATGTTGAGGGTCGTACTTGTATTCTGGTCGACGACATGGTCGATACCGCTGGCACCCTGTGCCACGCGGCCAAGGCCCTGAAAGAGCACGGCGCTGCCAAGGTTTACGCCTACTGCACGCACCCTGTTCTGTCGGGTCGGGCGATCGAGAATATCGAGAAATCCGTGCTGGACGAGCTGGTGGTGACCAACACCATCCCGCTGTCCGCCGCAGCTCAAGCCTGTGACCGTATCCGTCAACTGGATATCGCACCGGTCGTCGCAGAAGCGGTTCGCCGCATCAGCAACGAAGAATCGATCAGCGCGATGTTCCGCTAAGGGCCCTGCCCTTTTCGAGATCACGTTGACGTAAAGCGCCCCGCCCCAACACTGGTTGTTGGGGCGGGGCTTTTTTGCCAACCCCGCTTTGGCGCTGGTCGCAAACGCCAAACCGGAGAGGCTATTTTGGAGATACAAAATGACTGATTTCATCCTGAACGCCGAAGCGCGTAACGACCTGGGGAAAGGTGCGAGCCGCCGCCTGCGTCGTCTCGCCAGCCAAGTTCCTGCTGTTGTATACGGTGGCGACACTGCCCCTGTATCGGTCAGCATCCTGGCTAAAGAAATCGCCAAGCTGTTCGAAAACGAAGCTGCTTTCAGCCACGTTATCGAACTGAATGTCGACGGCGCCAAGCAGAACGTTGTTGTTAAAGCTCTGCAACGTCACCCATCGAAAGGCATCATCCTGCACGCCGACTTCGTTCGCGTTGTTGCTGGCCAGAAACTGACTGCCAAGGTTCCAGTTCACTTCGTAAACGAAGAAGCTGCAATCAAGAAAGGCGGCGAGATCTCCCACGTAGTGGCTGAAATCGAAGTTTCTTGCGAAGCCAAAGACCTGCCTGAGTTCATCACCGTTGACCTGGCTAACGCCGAAGTCGGCACCATCGTTCACCTGTCGGACCTGAAAGCTCCGAAAGGCGTCGAGTTCGTCGCACTGGCTCACGGCAACGACCTGGCAGTAGCCAACGTTCACGCTCCGCGTGTTGCGCCTGAAGCTGAAGGCGCTGCCGAGTAATTTTACTCAGCACGCCGGTGTTGCCCGGGCCACGCAGCCGTAACGCGTGGCCCACAACTCCAAGGAAGAGCCCCTGACGTGACCGCCATTCAACTGATCGTCGGCCTGGGAAACCCCGGCCCCGAATACGAACAGACCCGGCATAACGCAGGGGCTCTTTTCGTAGAACGCATCGCCAGCGCCCAGCGCGTCAACCTGACCGCTGACCGCAAGTATTTCGGCCTGACAGCCAAGTTCAGCTATCAGGGCAAAGACGTTCGTCTGCTGATACCCACCACGTACATGAACCGCAGCGGCCAAGCCGTCGCGGCACTGGCCGGTTTTTTCCGTATACCGCCAGAAGCCATCCTGGTGGCCCACGACGAACTCGACCTGCCTCCCGGCGTCGCCAAGCTCAAGCTCGGTGGCGGCCACGGCGGGCACAACGGCCTGCGCGACATCATCGCGCAGCTCGGCAATCAGAATAACTTTCACCGTCTGCGGCTTGGCATCGGCCACCCGGGTGACAGCAGCAAGGTGTCCGGTTTTGTCCTGGGCAAGGCGCCACGCGCCGAGCAGGAAAAACTGGATGCCAGTATCGATTTTGCCCTCGGCGTGCTGCCGGACATCCTCGCCGGCGATTGGACGCGTGCGATGAGAGAGCTGCACAGCCAGAAGGCCTGACTCCACGAAGAGGGATTCACCATGGGATTCAATTGCGGCATCGTCGGCCTGCCCAACGTCGGCAAATCCACCCTGTTCAACGCCTTGACCAAATCCGGTATCGCGGCAGAGAACTTCCCCTTCTGCACCATCGAGCCGAACAGCGGCATCGTACCGATGCCTGATGCACGCCTGGACGCCCTGGCTGCCATCGTCAAGCCTGAGCGGGTGCTGCCCACCACCATGGAATTCGTCGATATCGCAGGCCTTGTAGCCGGCGCCTCGAAAGGTGAAGGCCTGGGCAACAAGTTCCTCGCCAACATCCGCGAGACCGATGCCATTGCCCACGTGGTGCGCTGCTTCGAAGACGATAACGTGATTCACGTCTCCAACAGTGTCGACCCCAAGCGCGACATCGAAATCATCGACCTGGAACTGATCTTCGCCGACCTCGACAGCTGCGAGAAGCAACTGCAGAAAGTCGCGCGTAACGCCAAAGGCGGTGACAAGGACGCTCTGGCCCAGAAAGCCATTCTGGAAAAACTCATCCCGCACTTCACCGAAGGCAAGCCTGCGCGCAGCCTGATGAAGCACATGGCGGATGACGAGAAAGCCCTGATCCGTGGCTTCCACCTGCTGACCAGCAAACCGGTCATGTACATCGCCAACGTGGCCGAAGACGGCTTCGAGAACAACCCGCACCTGGACGTGGTCAAGGCCATTGCCGAAGAAGAAGGCGCGATCGTGGTGCCGGTGTGCAACAAGATCGAAGCGGAAATCGCCGAACTGGACGACGGCGAAGAGAAGGACATGTTCCTCGAATCCCTCGGCCTGGAAGAGCCTGGCCTGAACCGCGTGATCCGCGCGGGCTACGCCCTGCTCAACCTGCAGACCTACTTCACCGCTGGCGTGAAGGAAGTTCGCGCCTGGACCGTTCGCGTTGGCGCTACCGGCCCACAGGCTGCCGGCGTGATCCACACCGACTTCGAGAAAGGCTTCATCCGTGCCGAAGTGATCTCCTACGATGACTTCATCAAGTACAACGGCGAAGCCGGCGCGAAAGAAGCAGGTAAATGGCGCCTGGAAGGCAAGGACTACATCGTCAAAGATGGCGATGTGATGCACTTCCGCTTTAACGTCTAAGCCCGCACCATCCGATAAAACCGCGCCCAGGCGCGGTTTTATCGTTTATGGCGACTCAGGTCTGACCAACCGCGATCCCCCCTGAGGGAGCATGCTTGCCCGCGATCAAGACGAGATGCATCAGGCAGGCTGCGATGCAGTGTTCACGGGCAAGCCTCTACCGCTCAGCGGCCAAACGCGCAGCACGGTTAGAGCCGCGGGCAAAGCACACAAACAGCCCTGCAACCGCCGCCAGAGCCATTGGCAGCCCATGGGGCGCCATGTCCATGGCCATACCACTGATCAGCGGCCCAATCAGGCTGCCAACGCCCCACAACAAGCCAACACTGGCATTGGCCGTAATCAGATCCTGCCCTTTGAATTGTTGCCCGATCAGCACCAGGGCGAGCGTATAGACGCCACCTGCAACCGCCCCCAACACGACAAGCATCGGCCAAAGCAGCCACGGTAGTTGCAACAGCCAAGGCAATGCCACGCCAATCAGCATCGCTACGACGCCACAGACCAGGTGCACCATCGTGCGCTCGCAGCGGTCGGCCAACCAACCCAAGGGCAGTTGGAACACCATGTCGCCGGTCAGGATCACCGTGACCATCAACGCCGCAACGCCCAGAGCGAAGCCATGACTGGAGGCATAGACCGGCAACAGCGAGAGGATCACCGCATCAAAGAAGGAAAAGAACAGCACACCCATACACAGGGCCGGTGCCACCTGGAAAAAGCCCGCCAGGGAAAAGCTCTTCTCGCCCTCCTCGCCATGCTCGACGTAGTCATCAGGCACCGTCCAGACAATGCAGGCCAGCGCCAGCAGGTAGCACAGGCTCACCACGATCGTTACCCACGGGCTTTGCGCGCCGAACAGCGCCAGCATGGTCGGCCCCGCCATCTGGAAACCGGTGAACGCCGTGG
Organism: Pseudomonas sp. AL 58; assembly: GCF_036348395.1. Taxonomy (NCBI): domain Bacteria; kingdom Pseudomonadati; phylum Pseudomonadota; class Gammaproteobacteria; order Pseudomonadales; family Pseudomonadaceae; genus Pseudomonas; species Pseudomonas sp. AL 58. The sequence continues at coordinate 3,755 of NZ_JAZBQR010000002.1, read as the reverse complement.
CGTACAACGCCATGACTTTGCCACGATTGTGCTCTTCACTCAGCTCATTGACCCAGGACTCGCCGAGAATGATCGCAATACCCATGCCGATCCCCAGCATCAGGCGTAACAGGCACAGCAGGTAGATCGAGGAGAACGCCACTTCGATCAATGCGACGCTCAAGGCGCACATGCCGAAACTCAACAGGTAGATGGTACGGCGCGTCAGATGCCGACAGCAGGCGTCGACCATAAACGCCGAAAGCATCATGCCCGCCGCGGGAATCGCCGACACAATGCCGATCTTGAGGGTACCGGCTCCGGCCTCGAACAGCCGCAGGGACACCAAGGGCAACGTCGCCCCCAGGCTCAGGCCAACAACAGAAACCGCGAACAACAGGCCCGCCAGAAAACGCTTGTCCATCTTGACTCCAAACCCACTGACGCAGGGATAGCGATATCCCTGCACTCACACATGCAGACCACAAAGGCGTGTATTCGATACGGACAAGCACGCGTGGCAACACCACGCCCGCGTCCGTCCTGTCAGTTCGGGCAGGTGGGCGGAGAGAAGGTAAAGGCGAACAGGACGCTGCGCCGACGCTTGAGCACCGTATCGCTCGGCCAGTCACGCCTTACGGCCTGCATGACAGGCTGTATCAACGTGTAAGGGCGGGTGAAGCGGCTCATGGTTCGGCTACTGGAGAAAATGAAGGGCGGCACTCTAGGGGAAGCCTGCGCCGCCCGTCAATCGTTACGCCTGAGCAATAGCACCAAGGTCGGTAACGATTGGCAGCGCAGCCAGACCTCACTGCTTGCCTGTGGACGGCAGCAGGATCGCCAGCAGGCCGAACAGCGGCAGGTACGAGCAGAGGCTGTAGACGTACTCGATCCCATGGCTATCGGCCAGGTAACCCAGCAGTGCCGCGCCGATACCGCCAAAGCCGAACATCAGGCCGAAGAAAATCCCGGCGATCATCCCGACATTACCCGGCACCAGCTCCTGGGCGTAAACCACGATGGCCGAAAAGGCCGAGGCCAGGATGAAGCCAATGATCATGCTGAGCACACTGGTCCAGAACAGATCGACATAAGGCAGCAGCAGGGTGAACGGTGCCACCCCGAGGATCGAAAACCAGATCACGGCCTTGCGCCCGATCCGGTCCCCAATCGGCCCACCGAAAAAGGTACCCGCCGCAACCGCACCGAGGAACAGGAACAGGTACAACTGCGAACTGGCGACCGAGAGGTCGAATTTTTCGATCAGGTAGAACGTGAAGTAGCTGGTGAAGCTGGACATATAGAAGTACTTGGAGAACACCAACAGCCCCAACACCACAAGGGCGCCGATGACCCGCTGACGGGAAAGGCCATGGCTCGCACGCTGACCTTGCTTGGCTTTGAACAGGTTCAGGTGCTCGCGGTACCAACGGCTCAGCGCGTAGGTCACCAGCAAGGCAAATACCGCAAACAGACCGAACCAGGCCACATTGCCCTGCCCGAAGGGAATCACAATCGCCGCAGCCAACAACGGGCCAAACGCCGAACCTGCGTTACCGCCCACCTGGAAGGTCGACTGCGCCAACCCATAGCGGCCACCCGACGCCAGGCGGGCAATACGTGACGTCTCGGGGTGGAACGTCGAGGAGCCAATACCAATCAGCGCCGAGGCCAGCAGGATCATCGAGAAACTGCCGACGAACGCCAGCATCACAATACCGACCAGCGTACACAGCGTACCCAGCGGCAACAGGTTGGGCATGGGTTTGCGGTCGGTGTAAAAGCCCACCCAAGGCTGCAGCAACGAGGCCGTGATCTGGAATGTCAGGGTAATCAAGCCGATCTGAGCAAAGCTCAGCCCATAATTAGCCTTGAGTAGCGGGTAGATCGACGGAAGCACGGCCTGGATCAGATCGTTGATCAAGTGCGCCAATGCGCAGGCGGCGATAATTCGCATCACCAGCGGGCTGCTTTGGGCGCTTGCCAAGGTAGAAGGCGAACTGGACTGGGCACTGCTCAAGGCCATGGGAATGCGTTCCATCCGGATAATTGGGATCCAATTATCCGGAATCCTTTAAGCAGAGCACCATGTTTTTCGTGTAATACAGGCGTAACAGGCCGAAATGCCTAAGCAATTGATCATGCGCGAATTTTTTTTAGAAACAGGTGTTGACAGATATCCGTTTCAGGCTAATAATGCGCGCCACTTGGCTACATAGCTCAGTTGGTTAGAGCATAGCATTCATAATGCTGGGGTCCGGGGTTCAAGTCCCTGTGTAGCCACCAAGTACTAAAAAGGGCTTACCGCAAGGTAAGCCCTTTTTTCTTGCCCGCAAAAAAGTACCCAGCGCATAACACGCTGGCACCCCATCGATACCTTCTCAAGCCAACATCAAGCACCGAACAAGGCTCGCTTGCTCCACGCTAGCGAACACTGGCAAAGACCACCGCTACCCCAAGGCCAATCAAAGCCATGCCAATCAGCTTGTCCACCAGCCCCTGACGATCGAGCATTGTGCGCCGCAGGGCATCGCTGGAGAAAAAGACGGCCACCAGGCTGAACCACACCCAATGGGCGAAGGACATGAAGAAGCCATAGCCAAAGTCAGTCGCCAGCGAGCTGTCAGGCTGTACCACCTGGGTATAGGCACTGACCACAAAGAGCATGGTCTTGGGGTTCAGGGCGTTGGTCAGAAAGCCCGAGCGCAATGCAGCGAACACCCCCAGACGACTGGCGCCGTCATCATCCCCCAGCGCGATGCGTTGAGTGTTGGTGAAGGATTTATAACCCAGATAAATCAAGTAGCCCGCACCCAACGCCTTCATCGCCAGAAACAGCAGCGGTGATTGGCTGATGATCAACGCGATTCCCAGCACGGTGTACAACACATGCACCTGCACTCCGCAGGCAATCCCCAACGCCGCCATGAGACCAGCCCTGCGACCGAAGGCGTAGCTACTACGCGTGACCATGGCAAAGTCCGCACCGGGGCTGATCACCGCCAGAACGGTGAACAGGGCAACAGCAATCAATTCATTCACGTAAAGCGCCTCGATCAGCTAGTAAAATGCACAGATGCGCTCTGCTCGGGCGGCTAGCACCGACGCCATCGCAATGGATCCTTGTAGGAGCCGGGCTTGCCCGCGATGCAGTCGCCGCGAACTCAAGGGCACCCCACCGACGCCATCGCAGGCAAGCCTGCTCCAACAAAGACCGAGCAGCCTGTAGGAGCCGGGCTTGCCCGCGATGCAGGCGCCGCGCACCCATTAAGCATGCCCCCCCTCCGCAGAACATCTGTTCTGTACGGTGCTTATTATCGAAAGCTTCGTTGTGGCTAAAAAGCGATTTATAGTGCGACAAATCCGCTAGTTTTCCTCACAGATATGAAGCTGCCCGCCCTCTCCGCCTTCCGCTATTTCGACGTCGCGGCGCAAACCGAAAGCTTCGTTCGCGCCGCCGAACTGCTGCACGTCACCCATGGTGCCGTCAGCCGGCAGGTGCGCTTGCTGGAGGAGTCCCTCGGGGTGCAGTTGTTTGAGCGACGCAACCGGGCGATTTTCCTCACGGCCGCCGGACGCGCCCTGCATGGCACCACCCAGTCGCTGTTCGAGCAGTTGGAAGGTGCGGTCTATCGCCTGCAACAACAGGCGCGGGAAAACGTTCTGGTGCTCTCCTGCGAGCCGACTATCGCCATGAAATGGCTGATTCCGCGCCTGCCGGCCTTCCATGCCGCGCACCCAGACATCCACATCCATCTGGTGGCGGCCGGCGGCCC